>NZ_JBIAME010000002.1:0-578479 GCF_042873935.1 Streptomyces sp. NPDC004327
CGGATGTGGAAGCCCAGTAATGGGTGGAGCTGACCGGTACTAATAGGCCGAGGGCTTGTCCTCAGTTGCTCGCGTCCACTGTGTTAGTTCTGAAGTAACGAACACGCCCCCCCTTTCGGGGTGCGCGGCGGTTCAACTTCATAGTGTTTCGGTGGTCATAGCGTTAGGGAAACGCCCGGTTACATTCCGAACCCGGAAGCTAAGCCTTTCAGCGCCGATGGTACTGCAGGGGGGACCCTGTGGGAGAGTAGGACGCCGCCGAACAATCATTGTGGGAAAGCCCCGCACCGTATGGTGCGGGGCTTTTCTGCGTTTACAGGACTTTCAGAGTGCGAGGGCCCGAGGCCCCTCGGGGGACTTCTGGCCCTCGCACTTCAGAGTCGGCCGGCTGCCTTCAGGGCCAGATACGCGTCCGCCAGAGCGGGAGCGAGCTCGTCGGGGGTCGCGTCCACGACCGTGACGCCGTGGCGCTGCAGCTGTTCCGCCGTGCGGAGGCGTTGGGACTGGGCCTGGGTCGCGGCGGCCGCCTCGTAGACGCCCTCGATCGTGCCGCGGGTGGTCGCCATGCGGGCGATGTGCGGGTCGGCGGGGGAGGCCACCAGGACCGTGTGGCGCTGGGTGAGCTGCGGGAGGACCGGGAGGAGCCCCTCCTCGATCGGGGCGGCGTCCAGGCCCGTGAGCAGGACGATGAGGGAACGACGCGGGGCGCGGGCCAGGGCGGTGGCCGCCAGGCCGCGGGCGTCGGTCTCGACCAGCGAGGGTTCGAGCGGGGCGAGGGCGTCCACCACGGCGGGCAGGACGTCCTTTGCGGAGCGGCCCTGCACCTGGGCGCGGAGGCGGCGGTCGTAGGCCACGAGGTCGACGCGGTCGCCGGCGCGGGAGGCGAGGGCGGTGAGGAGGAGGGCGGCGTCCATCGCGGCGTCGAGACGGGGGACGTCGCCGACGCGGCCGGCGGAGGTGCGGCCGGTGTCCAGGACGATCAGGATGTGGCGGTCGCGCTCGGGGCGCCAGGTGCGGACGGCGACCGTGGTCTGGCGCGCGGTGGCCCGCCAGTCGATGGAGCGGGTGTCGTCGCCGGGCACGTACTCGCGCAGGCTGTCGAACTCGGTGCCCTCACCGCGCGTCAGAACGCTGGTGCGGCCGTCGAGTTCGCGCAGACGGGCCAGGCGCGAGGGCAGGTGCTTGCGGCTGGTGAACGGCGGCAGGACGCGGACCGTCCAGGGGACCTCGTGGTTGCCCTGGCGGGCGGCGAGGCCGAGCGGGCCGTACGAGCGGACCGTGACGCGCTCGGCGCTGCGGTCGCCGCGGCGGGTCGGACGCAGGGCCGTGGTGAGGCGGCGGCGTTCGCCCGCGGGGACCGTCAGGCGCTGCCGTGCGGGGTTCTGGGCCGCGCTCGGGGCCCAGGCGTCGCGGAGCTGGGCGCGCAGACGGCGGCGGGACGGGTTGGTGACGGTGAGTCGGACCTCGGCGCCGTCACCCAGGCGAACTGACGTATCACCACTTCGGGTGAACTGGAGCGTTCGCACTGGCGCGGCCATCGCGTAGTCGCACAGAATTGCGAGTGTGAGTGGCGCGTTCACCGCCAGCATCCCCGTCCAGTTGGGGGCGAGGATGCCGACGGGGAGCGCTCCGATGGCGGCGAGCAGGGCGGTTCGTCCGGTGAGGGCCATGGGGCGCCGTTCTCAGCGGGGTACGGGGACGTGGGCGAGGATCGACGTGAGGACGGAGTCCGTGGTGACTCCCTCCATCTCGGCCTCGGGCCGCAGTTGGATGCGATGGCGCAGGGTCGGCAGGGCCAGGGCCTTCACATCGTCCGGGGTGACGTAGTCCCGGCCGGTGAGCCAGGCCCAGGCGCGGGACGTGGAGAGCAGGGCAGTGGCTCCTCGGGGGGAGACGCCGAGGACGAGCGAGGGGGATTCACGCGTGGCACGGCAGATATCGACGACATAGCCGGCGATCTCGGCGGAGACCGTCACCTTGGTCACGGCCTCCCGGGCGGCCTCGAGTTCGGCGGGTCCGGCGACGGGGCGGACTCCGGCGGCCTTCAGGTCGCGCGGGTCGAAGCCCTGGGCGTGCCGGGTGAGGACGTTGATCTCGTCCTCGCGTGAGGGCAGCGGGACCGTCAGCTTCAGCAGGAAGCGGTCGAGTTGGGCTTCGGGCAGCGGATAGGTGCCCTCGTACTCGACGGGGTTCTGCGTCGCGGCGACGAGGAACGGCTCGGGCAGCGGGCGGGGCGTGCCGTCCACGGTGACCTGACGCTCCTCCATCGCCTCCAGCAGTGAGGACTGGGTCTTCGGGGGCGTGCGATTGATCTCGTCGGCGAGCAGCAGGTTGGTGAAGACCGGCCCGGGCTGGAAGGAGAACTCGGCGGTCCGGGTGTCGTAGACGAGGGAGCCGGTGACATCGCTCGGCATCAGGTCGGGCGTGAACTGCACGCGCTTGGTGTCGAGTTCGAGCGCGGCGGCGAGCGTCCGCACCAGGAGGGTCTTGGCGACGCCGGGGACTCCCTCCAGGAGCACGTGGCCCCGGCAGAGCAGGGCGACGACGAGACCGGTGACGGCGGGGTCCTGGCCGACCACGGCCTTCCCGATCTCGGTGCGCAGGGCCTCCAGGGAGGCGCGGGCGCGGTCCGAGCTCGGCACGGTCTCGGGGGTCGGGGCGCTCATGAGGTGCGTACCTCTCTTTCGAGGGCGTCGAGTTGGTCGGCGAGGCGGATCAGGGCGGTGTCGTCGGCGGGCGCCGGGCCGAAGAGGAGGTCCCGGTGGCCGGCGTCGTCGGGGAGCCGGACGGAGAGTGCCGGCAGGAGGAGATCGGAGGTGTGGGCGTCCTTGGAGGGGACGCCGAGGAGCGGGGCGATCCGGGTGCGGGTCGCGGTGCGCAGGACGGTCGCCGCGCGGTCGCGGGCGTCGGCCTTGCGGTAGAGGCGGGCGCGGCCCTCGGTGGCCTCGGAGGCGCGGACGGCGACCGGGAGTTGCTCGGTCACCAGGGGGCCGAGGCGGCGGCCGCGCCAGAGGGCGGCGAGCAGGGCCGCGACGGCGAGCTGGAGGGTGCCCCACAGCCAGCCGGAGGGGGCCAGGTCGAGGAAGGCTCCGGTGGGGTCGTCCGCGGCCTCGGGGTCGGCGGGCACGTCCGTGAGCGAGGGGAGGTACCAGACGAGATGAGGGCGGGAACCGAGGAGTTGCAGGGCCAGGGAGGCGTTGCCCTGCTGGGCGAGGCGCTTGTTGGTGAGGAGTTGCGGCGAGCCGAGCAGGACGGTGTCGGCGGTGCCCGGTCCGGGGAGGCGGACCAGGGTCGGCAGGCCGTCGGAGAGGTAGCAGGCGTCGGCGGTGGCCGTGCCGGTCCGGTAGCGCTCGCCGCCGAGCTCGACGCTGCCGGCGCGGGAGGCGGCGGGCAGGGTGCAGCCGGGTTCGAGGGTGGACACCGTGGTGCCCACGGAGGTCTCGATGCCCGGGGCGAGGGTTCCGACGGAGGGCAGGCCGGCGCCGAGGAGGACGGTGCGGCCGGCCGAGCGGGTCATCGCCCCGTACAGGGTGGACTGCTGATCGTCGGTGAGCAGGTCCGGGGCGGTGACGAGGAGGGTGGTGTCGGCGCCGGTGGCTGCGGTGGCCTCGGTGAGGCTGTCGGCCACGTCGACGGTGACGCGCTGGGCCCTGAGGAGTTCGGCGACGGCCCGGCCGCCGGAGGGGTCGACGGAGCGCGGGTCGAGGTAGCCGCCGTGGTCGGCGGAGCGGACCGTGGCGAGGAGGACGCCGCCGAGCAGGAGGACGGCCAGGAGCACGAGCGTGCCGCGGGCGCGGGCCCAGAGCTGACGGGGCGTGAGCGAGGTCGAGGTGGCGCCGGCGGCCCGCCGGCTCATCGGGGCGCCTCCGTGAAGGCGGAGGCGGTGCCGGTCGCGGAGAGGGACGGCTTGGCGCGTTCCAGGGCGGTGTCGAGCTGCTCGATGCGCTGGTACGCGGGCTCGTCGGCGGAGCGGCCGCCGTACGTGACGTCGTCGAAGGCGCGGGCGGCCGAGCGCAGGCCGTCGGCGTGGCCTGGCAGGGACCGGCCGGCCTCCGCGGCCGCCTCGTCGGCGGTGCGGCCGGGGCGGGGTTCGAGCAGGGTGCGCTCTTCGAGGGAGCGGACGATGGCCCGCATGCGTTCCTGGACGGCCTGGTTCCACTGGCCGGCGGAGGCGTGGCGGGCGGCGGCGGCCCGGTGTTCGGCGGCCGGGCGCGGGCCGTCGTCGAAGAGGGCGTCGCCGCCGCCGGAGGGTGCGCGACGGGGGGTGCCGAGGCGCCACCAGAGGGCGGCGACCAGGGCGATGACGACCAGGACCACGGCCACGACGCCGACGACGCCGCCGGGCGTCGCGCCGGCGGCCGCGTCGAAGAGGTGGCCGATCCAGTCCCAGAAGCGGTCGAGAGCGCGCTGGAGAGGACTCGGATCGTTCTCGTGGTACATCGGCTTGGACAGTTCCCGCTCGGCCGCCTCCTGGGCGGGGACGCGCGGAATGCCCACCGGTACGTCGCCGGCCGTTCCCCCCGTGACCGTCACGCCATCAGCCTCCCTGGCCGGCGAGTCCGGCGGCCCGGGTGAGCTCGATGTCGAGCGCCTCCCGGCGGATGCGCTGGTCGATGTAGAGGAGGACGGTCACGCCGGCCATGACCGGGTAGGTGACGGCGCTCGTGACGATCCCGCCGATGCCGCTGATGAGCAGGAACGACCAGGTGGTCTGGAAGCTGCCGCTGCTGATGCCGGCGAGGCCGTCGCTCGAGACGATCACCGCGATGATGCCGAACGGCAGCGCGAGGATGAAGGCGACGATGGCCACGATCAGCTGGGTGAGCAGGGTGATGCCGAAGATGCGCCACCAGGAGCCCTGCACCAACTTCGCCGAGCGCTTGAGTGCCTTGATGACGCCCTGGCGCTCCAGCATCAGCGCGGGCGAGGCCAGGCTGAAGCGGATCATCAGCCAGATCATGGCCACGAGACCGATGAGGGCACCGGCGACGACGAGGCCGCCACCACCGCCCGCGGTTTCGAGGAGGATGCCGGGCAGCATGGCGACGAACATGACGGCGGCGCCGATCAGCGGCACCAGGAGGGTCAGACCGAGCAGCTGCAGCAGCCGCGGGCGGGCCTCGCGCCAGGCGGTGGCCAGGTCGACGGGGCGGCCGAGGACGGCGCGGCTGATGACGATGGTGAGCAGCGCGGCGCTGACGAGCGTGGCCACGATCATGATCACGTAGGCCGGGATCGAGGCGATCACACCGGCCTTCATCGACTCGACGGTCTGGGCCATCACCTCGGCGGGGCCGGCGTCCGGGTCCACCGTGGCGGGGGTCGGCATCAGATAGCGCTGGGTCAGCGTCTCCGCGATCTGCATGATCACCGCGACGGTGACGGTGACGGTGAGGACGGTCCGCCAGTAGCGGCGCATGGTCGTCACGGCGCCGTCGAGGATCTCGCCCAGCGACAGCGGACGCAGCGGGATCACGCCCGGCTTCACGGCCGCGGGCACGCCCCACTGGCCGTGCGGGGGCTGCGGGCCCCAGCCCGGGACGCCCTGGCCGCTGTGCGCGCGGGCCGGTGCCTGCGGCGGGGCGGCGGGCGACTGCCACTGCCCGGCGGGCGGCTGCTGCTGGGACCACTCGGAGGCGGAGCCGTCCGGGCGGCCGGGCGTGCCGTTCTGGCCGTCGGAGGGGGCAGATCCGGGCGAGGTCCAGCCCGGAGTGTCGTTCACGGTGGTCCACCTCGAGGATTGGTCGCGGTGCCGGATCGCCGAACCGGCTCGGTCTCAGCGGCCGTCCGCCCGGCAGGGCGGCGGGCCGGGAGCCATCGTGCCACGCGAGGCCCGCCCACGGGCGGGCCCGGCCATACCTCCCGCGGCCTTCTACCGGGGCCGTCGCGGGCCGGACCGTGCCGAACGCCGATCCATCCGTACGAAAGGCGGTGGTACGGGGGAGCGGCGGGACACGGTCGTGCGTGGGGCGGGCCCGTGGGCGATCGCGGTGCCGGGAGCGGCTGGTGCCGTCGTGGCCCCAGCGCCTCCGCCGGTGATCGTTCCGCCGGAGCAGCGGGGCGGCGGTGATCGGGCGGCGCCGTGCGGGCGTCCTCCCCATGGGCCTATGTCAGCCGCGCAGGGTACGGTGCAGGGCGACCGGCGGGGGCCACGGGGGTGACATCCGTGTCTGACATCGACACCCACAGACATCGGCCATTCACGGCGGGCAAACGGGGACGTCACCGCAGGTCAGTGAGGTATCTCACCAGCCGCCTTGAGACTGATACGGAAATGGGATGATGTCGATATGAAGGGACGCGTTCTTGTCGTCGACGACGACACGGCACTCGCCGAGATGCTCGGGATCGTGCTGCGAGGTGAAGGTTTCGAGCCGTCGTTCGTGTCGGACGGTGACAAGGCACTCGCCGCTTTCCGTGAGGCCAAGCCGGATCTGGTGCTGCTCGATCTGATGCTGCCCGGTCGGGACGGCATCGAGGTGTGCCGGCTGATCCGGGCCGAGTCCGGGGTGCCGATCGTCATGCTCACGGCCAAGAGCGACACGGTCGACGTCGTCGTGGGCCTGGAGTCCGGGGCCGACGACTACATCGTCAAGCCGTTCAAGCCGAAGGAGCTCGTCGCCCGGATCCGGGCGCGGCTGCGGAGGTCGGAGGAGCCGGCGCCGGAGCAGCTGACCATCGGTGACCTGGTCATCGACGTGGCCGGGCACTCCGTGAAGCGGGACGGTCAGTCGATCGCACTGACGCCGCTGGAGTTCGACCTGCTGGTCGCGCTGGCCCGCAAGCCGTGGCAGGTGTTCACACGCGAGGTGCTCCTGGAGCAGGTGTGGGGCTACCGGCACGCCGCCGACACCCGTCTGGTGAACGTGCACGTCCAGCGGCTGCGCTCGAAGGTCGAGAAGGACCCCGAGCGCCCGGAGATCGTCGTGACCGTCCGCGGTGTCGGCTACAAGGCGGGACCCAGCTGACATGAGCAAGGGCAGTGCTGCTCCCAAGGCCGGGGACCCGGGGGTCCGTGCGGGGCGGGCTGCCGGACCGGGGAGGGGGGGCCGGGGTCTGGGCCGCCTCCTCCAGGTCGGGACACCGGGCGGACCCGCGTTCCGGCTGATAGCGCGCTGGGTGCGCCGTCCGCTGCTGCCCGCCGTACGGCTGTGGCGGCGCAACCTGCAGGTGCGGGTCGTCGCGGGCACCCTCCTCATGTCGCTTGGCGTGGTGCTGCTGCTCGGCCTGGTCGTCATCGGCCAGGTCCGCAACGGCCTGCTCGACGCCAAGGAGAAGGCCGCGCAGAGCCAGGCCGCCGGCGGGTTCTCCGCCGCGCAGGACCGGGCCGCGACCACGCAGCCCGCGCCGGGCGAGCAGGACGGCGGCCGCGCCGGATCCTCGGTGAACTGGCGCTCCACGCTGGTCGAGCAGCTCGCCAGCGGCGGCCAGAGCGCGTTCAACGTGGTCGCGCTCTCCCTGGAGACCGGCGACACCGCCAGCCGCGGCGCCCGCGCCTCCGGCGAGGTCGACCCGACCACGAGCATCCCCGCCGAACTGCGGCACAGCGTCGCGCAGGGCACCAACACCTTCCAGACGTACGCCCGCATCCACTACACCAGCGGCAAGCCGTCCGAGCCCGGCCTGGTGGTCGGCAAGCGGCTCAACGACGCCGACGGCCAGCCGTACGAGCTGTACTACCTCTTCCCGCTCACCCAGGAGGGCGACTCCCTCGCCCTGGTCAAGGCCACCCTGGCGACCGCCGGGCTGTTCGTCGTCGTGCTGCTGGGCGCCATCGCTTGGCTGGTGGTGCGGCAGGTCGTCACGCCCGTGCGGATGGCCGCCGGGGTCGCCGAGCGGCTGTCGGTCAACGGCCTCCAGGAGCGGATGAAGGTCACCGGCGAGGACGACATCGCGCGCCTCGGCGAGGCCTTCAACAAGATGGCGCAGACCCTCCAGCTGAAGATCCAGCAGCTGGAGGAGCTGTCCCGGATGCAGCGGCGCTTCGTCTCCGACGTCTCGCACGAGCTGCGCACCCCGCTGACCACCGTGCGGATGGCGGCCGACGTCATCCACGACGCGCGCGCCGACTTCGACCCGGTCACCGCGCGCTCCGCCGAGCTCCTCGGCGACCAGCTCGACCGCTTCGAGTCACTGCTCTCCGACCTCCTGGAGATCAGCCGCTTCGACGCGGGCGCGGCGGCCCTGGAGGCCGCGCCGATAGACCTGCGCGAGGTGGTACGGCGGGTCATCGGCGGCGCGGAGCCGCTGGCCGAGCGCAAGGGCAGCCGGATCGTCGTCGTCGGCGACGAGCAGCCCGTGGTGGCCGAGGCGGACGCCCGCCGGGTCGAGCGGGTGCTGCGCAACCTGGTCGTGAACGCGGTCGAGCACGGCGAGGGCAAGGACGTCATCGTGCGCCTGGCCGCCGCGGGCGGGGCCGTCGCCGTGGCCGTGCGCGACTACGGCGTGGGCCTCAAGCCCGGCGAGGCGACCCGGGTCTTCAACCGCTTCTGGCGCGCCGACCCGGCCCGCGCCCGCACCACCGGCGGTACGGGCCTCGGCCTGTCGATCGCCGTCGAGGACGCGCGGCTGCACGGCGGCTGGCTCCAGGCGTGGGGCGAGGCCGGCGGCGGCTCGCAGTTCCGGCTGACCCTGCCCCGTACCGCGGACGAGCCGCTGCGCGGCTCCCCGATCCCGCTGGAGCCCGAGGACTCGCGGCGCAACCGCGAGCAGGCGGCCCTGACCGGGGACGGCGGCGCCGCGGGCACGGGCGGTGGCGCCGCGTCCGGCGGGCGGCTCGCGGGCGTGCCGGTGCAGCCGGCCGGCGCGGTGCGCCCGGCTCTGCCCGTACCGCCGCGGATACCGCCGGCGCCGCGGGCGACGGTGGATCCGACGGCCCTGCCGGGCAGCGGTGCCCGGGTGGTCGCCCGGCCCGCGGAGGGGGTCGACGGCGACGGTGGTGAGGCGATGGCGTCGACGCGCGCCGAGCGGGAGGACGGAACTGGTGGGCGCTGACCATCGAGGGAAGCGGGAGACCCTGGGGCGGGGACGGTCGGCGGCCGGGCGGACCGGGCGCGGCGTGGTGCTGATCGCCTGCGGCGCGCTCGTCGTCACCGGGTGCGCCGGGATGCCCGACAACGGGGACGTGCAGGCGGTGAAGGCGTCCAACGCCGGCGACTCGCAGGTGCGGGTGTACGCCGTCGCGCCACGGGACAACGCCGACCCGGACGAGATCGTCGACGGCTTCCTGGAGGCCATGACGAGTGACGACCCCGGCTTCGCGACGGCGCGCAAGTACCTGACGAAGCAGGCCGCGCGGACCTGGAAGCCGGAGGAGAGCATCACGGTGCTCACCACCGCGCCCGACCGCGACCAGGCCGACCGGCCCGGTGACCCGGACAGCCAGGGGCGGACGTTCCCGATCTCGGGGCGGCGGATCGCCGAGGTCGACGCGAAGCACGCGTACCGGCCGGAGGTGCCGTCCGAGTTCGACACGGCCATCCACGTGGTGCAGCAGCCGTCGGCCGACGGCAAGACCAAGGAGTGGCGGATCGACAGCCTGCCGCCCGGCCTGGTGCTCGGCGAGGCGGACTTCCTGCGCAACTACCGCTCGGTCAACAAGTACTACTTCGCCTCCGGCGAGAGCTGGCTGGTCGCCGACCCCGTCTACATCCGGCAGCGCCAGGACCCGGTCACCCGCATGGATCCGGTGACGCAGACCGTCAAGGCGCTCCTGGACGGCCCGACGAAGTGGCTCGGCCCGGCGGTCGACTCGCGCTTCCCGTCCGGCACGGAGCTGCGCGAGGACGTCAGGTCGCTGACCCCCGACGACCAGTCCACCCTCAAGGTCCCGCTCAACGCCAAGGCCGACAACGTCAACGCGCCGGCCTGCAAGGGCATGGCCGCGCAGCTGCTGTTCACCCTGGGCGACCTGACGTCCGTGCGCGTCGAGCAGGTCGAGATCCAGGGCAGCAAGGGCAACCGGCTGTGCCTGCTCGGCAAGGGGCAGGCGCTCCAGGAGTACTCGCCGGTCCGCAACCCGGGCCGCGGCGAGAACCCGTACTTCGTCGACGAGCACGAGCGGCTGATGATGCTGTCGGTCGGCGGCCGCCAGCCGGACAAGCCGGCCGAGGTGCCCGGACCGTTCGGCAAGGGCGCGGTGCCGCTGCGGTCGGTGGCGGTGGACCGCGAGGAGAACCGCGCGGCCGCGATCGTCAACGACGGGCGCGAGCTGCGCGTCGGCTCGATCACCACCGAGGAGGAGCTGCCCGCGCCGGTCGTGATCAGCAGCGCGCTGCGGCCCGATGACCGGCTCTCGGCGCCCAGCTGGGACGGCCGCGGCGACCTGTGGGTCGCTGACCGCAACCCGCTGAAGCCGCGGCTGTGGCTGGTGCCGGGCGGCCAGGGCGAGCGCGTCGAGGTCGTCACGCCGTGGCTGCGCGACGGCGCCCGCGTCGAGTCGCTGCGGGTCTCCGCGGACGGCGTGCGCATCGCGCTGCTCGTGACCCGGGACAAGCGCACCACGCTGCAGATCGGCCGGGTCGAGCGCACGGTCGAGGACGGCCGCGTCGAGATCACCGTCAAGGACCTGCAGGACGCCGCACCCCGCCTGGAGTCGGTCACGGCCGTCTCCTGGGCCGGGCCCAGCCGGCTCGTCGTGGTCGGCACGGAGAAGGGCGGCGTGCAGCAGGTGCGGTACGTCCAGACCGACGGCTCCACCTCGTCCACCTCCGTCCTGCCGGGCCTGAACGGCGTCACGTCGGTCGCCGCGCCGTACGGGGCCGACCAGAGCGCCCCGGTGGTCGCGAACTCCGGCAACGACGGCATCGTGCGGCTCGTGCCGGGCGCGAACTGGCAGCCGGTGGCGAAGCCGGGCAGCTCGCCGGTCTACCCGGGCTGAGACGGGGCGCGAGGACGCGCGAGGGCCGGAGGGCGGGCCCCCGGCGTGCCCTTCTCGGCCATCCGCGCCGGTTGTCCACAGGCCGTTGTCCACAGGGGTGGCCGGGGGCGCCGGGCAGGAGGACAGTGGTGCCATGCAGGGGTGGTGGCGAGAGGTCGCCGGGCTGGTGCTGCCGGTTTCCTGCGGAGGCTGTGGGAGACCGCGTACGGCGCTGTGCCCGTCGTGCGAGGCCGAGCTGACCGGGGAAGGCCCCGGCAGGGTGCGGCCGGCGCCCGAGCCCGCGGGACTGCCGGCGGTGCATGCCGCGGCGCCGTACGAGGGCGCGGTGCGGGCGCTGCTGCTCGCCCACAAGGAGCGCGGCGCGCTGCCGCTCGCGAGACCCCTCGGCGTGGCGCTCGCCGGGGCCGTGACGGCTGCTGCCGGGGGCTTCGGCGGATCCGGACGCGGTCCGCTGCTTCTCGTACCGGTGCCGTCGTCGCGGCGCTCCGTGCGCGCGCGTGGCCATGATCCGACACGGCGGATCGCGCTGGCCGCGGCCGGGCGGCTGCGGCGTGCCGGCCGGGCGGCGCGGGTGCTGCCGGTGCTGCGGCAGCGGCGGTGGGTCGCCGACCAGTCGGGGCTCGGCGCGGGAGAGCGGCTGGCGAACCTGGCGGGGGCGCTGGAGGTCGCGGGAAGCGGCGTGCGGCTGCTCGGCGAGGCCGCGCGCAGCGGCGGACGGGTGGTGCTCGTGGACGACCTGATGACCACCGGGGCCTCGCTCGCGGAGGCCGCGCGGGCGCTCGCGGAGGCCCGTGTCGCGGCGGGCGGCGTACACCGGCCGTTCATCTTCCACGGATTACCGGGCAGTTCACAGGAAGGCGCGGCGGAAGCACTATTCGAACGCCCGGCAGCGGCGGTAGTCGCATCCTCTCCTGCCTCGTTCGAATTAAACCGGAACTCACGGGGAAGTTGCATCGTTGCAGGTGGTGAGAGGTGAAAACACCCGAATGGAGGTAACTGGCCGCACCGGGTGCCGACACCCGTCCGAACGAGCTATGTTCGGTTGTGAGGAATGGCGAATGCCACGCCTCACCGAATGCACGGGTGCGCCTACAGGACGGGAGTTCAGGGCGAATTAACCTCTGGTTGATGGGGTGGGGAGCTTGTCGGCTGGGGAGGAGGAGGTCAGGTCGCCAAGTCCGAGACTCCGGTAATCGCCGGGGTCTGGTGCAAAGGGAGAAGCTCGCCGGCCAAGGTGCCGTAACGAGTGATCCGGGAACGGAGTTCTGCGTGGACATCGTCGTCAAGGGCCGCAAGACCGAGGTGCCCGAGCGGTTCCGGAAGCACGTGGCCGAGAAGCTGAACCTGGAGAAGATCCAGAAGCTCGACGGCAAGGTGATCAGCCTCGACGTCGAGGTGTCCAAGGAGACCAACCCGCGGCAGGCCGACCGGTCCGACCGCGTGGAGATCACCGTTCATTCCCGAGGCCCGGTGATCCGGGCGGAAGCGTCAGCAGGCGACCCGTACGCAGCGCTCGACCTCGCCCACGGAAAGCTGGAGGCCCGGCTGCGCAGGCAGCACGACAAGCGGTTCACCCGCCGCGGCAACGGCCGGCTGTCGGCCGCGGAGGTCGCCGACGTGGTGCCGGGTGTCGCCCAGCTCAACGGAAGCGGCGAGCTCGTGCCCGAGGAGCCCGACGTGCCCACCACGATGATGGGCTCGATCGAGGTCCAGGGCGAAGGGCCGCTGGTGGTCCGGGAGAAGACCCACAAGGCCGCTCCCATGAGTCTCGGCCAGGCGCTCTACGAGATGGAGCTGGTCGGACACGACTTCTATCTCTTCGTCGACGCCGACACCAAGCTGCCGAGTGTCGTCTACCGACGGCACGCGTACGACTTCGGCGTCATCCGAGTCGAGAACGACCCGTTCGCCGAGTCCGAGGGGGGCGGCGCGGGCGGGGCGCTCGGCGGCTGACCCTCCGCCACCGACCCGGTCGCGGACGACCACGAAACGGTGCCCCTGGAGCGCCCCGAGTGCTCCCAGGGGCACCCCTGTGCGACCGTGCGCGCCCCCGTGCGTCCACGGGATCACCTGCCGGCCGCCTCGGCATGAAACTATGGCGTGCACGCCAACCGGTGCTCCCCGAGCAGCGGTTGGGGACCTAAAAGCGAATCAGCACACGACTTCAGGCCACGGCCTTCAGGGGGAGGAACCATGGCGGACAGCTTCGGGCCTTTGCACGGCGGACGAGAGCCCGAGAGCGCGCTGAACCCGGAGGGAATGGATTCGGCCAGCGGCGCGTCACGGGACGAGCCGATCCGGGTCCTCGTCGTGGACGATCACGCCCTTTTCCGCCGCGGTCTGGAGATCGTTCTCGCGCAGGAAGAGGACATCCAGGTCGTCGGCGAGGCGGGCGACGGTGCCGAGGCGGTCGACAAGGCCGCGGATCTGCTCCCCGACATCGTCCTGATGGACGTCCGGATGCCCAAGCGCGGTGGCATCGAGGCCTGCACCTCCATCAAGGAGGTCGCTCCCAGCGCGAAGATCATCATGCTGACGATCAGCGACGAAGAGGCCGACCTCTACGACGCGATCAAGGCGGGCGCCACCGGCTACCTCCTCAAGGAGATCTCCACCGACGAGGTCGCCACCGCGATCCGCGCGGTCGCCGACGGCCAGTCGCAGATCAGCCCGTCGATGGCGTCGAAGCTCCTCACCGAGTTCAAGTCGATGATCCAGCGCACCGACGAGCGCCGGCTGGTGCCCGCGCCCCGGCTGACCGACCGCGAGCTGGAGGTCCTCAAGCTCGTCGCGACCGGCATGAACAACCGGGACATCGCCAAGGAGCTGTTCATCTCCGAGAACACCGTGAAGAACCACGTCCGCAACATCCTGGAGAAGCTGCAGCTGCACTCCCGGATGGAGGCCGTGGTCTACGCGATGCGGGAGAAGATCCTCGAGATCCGCTGACCACGGCCGCCTACCACCCCCCAGGCCTCGGCCCGCCCACCGGCCCCGGCCCCCGAGCCCGTCGGATCCTGAGCTACCGGCCACCGGCCACCGGCCACCGGCCACCGGCCACCGGCCACCGGCCACCGGCCACCGGGCCCGACGGCCCCCGAGTCCCCGCTCTCGGCGCTCCGGGCCTCAGCCCAGTGCCTTGACCAGCTCCGGGGCCAGCTCAGGGGCGTCCACGCGCTCGACCGCTACGGCGTCGCAGCCCACCCACTCGGCCGCCTCGCGCAGCGCCTGCGCCACCGCCGGGACCGCCTTCGCGCCGTCCAGCGTCACCTGCCGGGCGACCAGGGTCCGGCCGTCGCGCGCCGGGTCCACCCGGCCCACGAGCCGGCCGCCGGACAGGACGGGCATCGCGAAGTAGCCGTACACCCGCTTCGGCTTGGGCACGTACGCCTCCAGGCGGTGCGTGAAGCCGAAGATCCGCTCCGTGCGGGGCCGCTCCCAGATCAGCGAGTCGAACGGCGAGAGCAGCGTCGTGCGGTGCCGGCCGCGCGGCTCGGTCGCGAGCGCGGCCGGGTCCGCCCAGGCCGGCTTCCCCCAGCCCGCCACCGTCACCGGCACCAGCCCCGAGTCCGCCACCACCGCGTCGAACGCCTCGGCCTTGATCCGGTGGTAGTCCGCGATGTCCGCGCGGGTGCCGACGCCGAGGGCCTCGCCCGCCTGTCGGACGAGCCGGCGCAGACACTCCGTGTCGTCGAGGTCGTCGTGGAGCACCGCGTCCGGGATGGCGCGCTCGGCCAGGTCGTACACCCGCTTCCAGCCGCGGCGCTCGGTGACCACCACCTCGCCGTACATCAGCGCCCGCTCCACGGCGATCTTGGAGTCGGACCAGTCCCACCACTCGCCCTTGTTCTTCGCGCCGCCCAGCTCCGTCGCCGTCCGCGGGCCCTCGGCGCGCAGCTGCGCGATCACCGCGTCGTACGCCGCCGGGGACAGCTTGTGGCCCCAGTGCGGGCGGTCGCGGTAGGCGCGGCGGCGGAAGGCGAAGAGCGGCCACTCCTCGACGGGCAGGATGCAGGCCGCGTGCGACCAGTACTCGAAGGCGTGGCCCTCGGTCCAGTACGCGTCCTCGACGGTGCGGCGGCCGACCGCGCCCAGGCGGGCGTACGGGATGAGCTCGTGCGAGCGGGCGAGGACCGAGATGGTGTCCAGCTGGACCTGCCCGAGGTGGCGCAGCACACCCCGCACCCCCGCCCGCCGGTCGGGGGCTCCGAGGAAGCCCTGCGCCCGCAGGGCGATCCGGCGGGCGTCGTCGGCGGACAGTTCGGCGGCGGGGCGCGGGGCGGCAGTCATGATCCGCACCCTAGAGGGCGGCACTGACACCGGGTGAGGCTTTCGGCCGAGGCGGCGGGGGACCGGGCAGCCGGGGCCGGCCGGCCCCGCCACACGGCCGCCGCACGTCAGCCACACGTCCGCCACACGCCCCCTCAGCCCTGCACGCCCCCTCAGCCCTCCGTCGCCGCGCTTGCCGCCCTCGCCGGCAGATACGGCACGGGCGAGGGCAGGCCCAGGTCCGACGGCAGCAGGGAGCCGAGCCAGCCGTCGCGGGCCGTGCCCTTGTTGATCAGGCCCGCGCGCTCCACGCCCTCGATGGTGAAGCCGGCGCGCTCGGCGACGGCGCGGGAGGCGGCGTTGCCGACCTCGGCGCGCCACAGGAAGCGGTGGATCCCGAGGGAGGTGAAGGACCAGCGGGCGAGGGCGGTGACGGCCTCGGTCATGTAGCCGTGGCCGCGGTGCTCCTTCACCATCCAGTAGCCGACCTCGCGGACGCCCGGGCCGCGTGCGTGCAGGCCGATCGCGGCGAGCAGCGGGCCGCCCTCCAGGGGCTCGACGGCGAAGGCGTACTCGCCGTCCAGGCGCCAGCCCTCCGGCGCGATGCGGGTGACGAAGAGCTCGGCGTCCGCCCGGCCGTACGGGGACGGGACGGTGGTCCAGCGCTGGATGTCGGGGTCCTGGCAGGCGGCGTACACCGCGTCGGCGTCCTCCGGCGCGAAGGGACGCAGGCGCAGCCGCTCGGTGCTGAGTGTGATGGGCTCCATGACGAAATTGTGGTGACCCGTCCCGGTGGAAGCGAACACTTTTCGGGCGGGGCGGCACCTTCCGGTGGCCTCGTGCGTTCTTCCTGTGAGAGGCGCCGGACAGGTCCTGGGGGCCGGAGCGGGGGCTCCGGCCCTGCGGGCCTCCCTCCGCGAGGGCGGTCTCGCTTACGATGGCCGTTGCGGTGGGGACCACCTGCCGTGCCCGCGCCCGAGTCATGACAAGACCCAGTGCCAGGCCCGACCGGCAAGGAGACCAGCCTCAGTGTCCGTCTTCCACAAGCTCATGCGTGCAGGCGAAGGCAAGATCCTGCGCAAACTGCACCGCATCGCGGACCAGGTCAACTCCATCGAAGAGGACTTCGTCAACCTCTCCGACGCCGAGTTGCGGGCGCTCACCGACGAGTACAAGCAGCGGTACGCCGACGGCGAGAGCCTGGACGACCTCCTTCCGGAGGCGTTCGCCACCGTCCGTGAGGCTGCCAAGCGCGTCCTCGGCCAGCGCCACTACGACGTGCAGATCATGGGCGGCGCCGCCCTCCACCTCGGTTACGTGGCCGAGATGAAGACCGGTGAGGGCAAGACCCTCGTCGGCACGCTCCCCGCGTACCTGAACGCGCTGTCCGGCGAGGGCGTGCACCTGATCACGGTGAACGACTACCTGGCCGAGCGCGACTCCGAGATGATGGGCCGCGTCCACCGCTTCCTGGGCCTCCAGGTCGGCTGCATCCTCGCCAACATGACCCCGGCGCAGCGCCGCGAGCAGTACGCCTGCGACATCACGTACGGCACGAACAACGAGTTCGGCTTCGACTACCTGCGCGACAACATGGCGTGGTCCCAGGACGAGCTCGTCCAGCGCGGCCACAACTACGCGTGTGTCGACGAGGTCGACTCGATCCTCGTCGACGAGGCCCGTACGCCGCTGATCATCTCCGGCCCGGCCGACCAGGCCACCAAGTGGTACGGCGACTTCGCCAAGCTGGTCACCCGCCTCACCAAGGGCGAGCCCGGCAACCCGATGAAGGGCATCGAGGAGACCGGCGACTACGAGGTCGACGAGAAGAAGCGCACCGTCGCCATCCACGAGGCCGGCGTCGCCAAGGTCGAGGACTGGCTGGGCATCGACAACCTGTACGAGTCGGTCAACACCCCGCTCGTCGGTTACCTGAACAACGCCATCAAGGCGAAGGAACTGTTCAAGAAGGACAAGGACTACGTCGTCATCGACGGCGAAGTCATGATCGTCGACGAGCACACCGGCCGTATCCTCGCCGGCCGCCGCTACAACGAGGGCATGCACCAGGCCATCGAGGCCAAGGAGGGCGTGCCGATCAAGGACGAGAACCAGACCCTCGCCACGATCACCCTCCAGAACTTCTTCCGCCTCTACAACAAGCTCTCCGGCATGACCGGTACGGCCATGACCGAGGCGGCCGAGTTCCACCAGATCTACAAGCTGGGCGTCGTGCCGATCCCGACGAACAGGCCCATGCAGCGCGTGGACCAGCCGGACCTGATCTACCGGACCGAGGTCGCCAAGTTCGCCGCCGTCGTCGACGACATCGCGGAGAAGCACGAGAAGGGCCAGCCGGTCCTCGTCGGCACCACCTCGGTCGAGAAGTCCGAGTACCTGTCGCAGCAGCTCAGCAAGCGCGGCATCCCGCACGAGGTCCTCAACGCCAAGCACCACGAGCGCGAGGCCGTCATCGTCGCCCAGGCGGGCCGCCGCGGCGCCGTCACCGTCGCCACGAACATGGCCGGCCGCGGTACGGACATCAAGCTCGGCGGCAACCCCGACGACCTCGCCGAGGCGGAGCTGCGCCAGGCCGGCCTCGACCCGGTCGAGCACGTCGAGGAGTGGGCCGCGGCCCTGCCGGGCGCCCTGGAGCGCGCCGAGAAGGCCGTGAAGGCGGAGTTCGAGGAGGTCAAGGAGCTCGGCGGCCTGTACGTCCTGGGCACCGAGCGCCACGAGTCCCGTCGTATCGACAACCAGCTCCGCGGCCGTTCCGGCCGTCAGGGCGACCCGGGCGAGTCCCGCTTCTACCTGTCGCTCGGCGACGACCTGATGCGCCTCTTCAAGGCCCAGATGGTCGAGCGGGTCATGGCCATGGCCAACGTCCCGGACGACGTGCCGATCGAGAACAAGATGGTCACCCGCGCCATCGCCTCCGCGCAGGGCCAGGTCGAGTCCCAGAACTTCGAGACGCGCAAGAACGTCCTGAAGTACGACGAGGTCCTCAACCGCCAGCGCGAGGTCATCTACGCCGAGCGCCGCCGCGTCCTGGAGGGCGAGGACCTGCACGAGCAGGTGCGCCACTTCATGGACGACACCATCGACGACTACATCCGCCAGGAGACCGCCGAAGGCTTCGCCGAGGAGTGGGACCTGGACCGGCTGTGGAACGCGTTCAAGCAGCTCTACCCGACCAAGGTCACGGTCGACGAGCTGGAGGACGCCGCCGGCGACCGCGCGGGCATCACGGCGGAATTCATCGCCGAGGCCGTCAAGAACGACATCCACGAGCAGTACGACGCCCGTGAGCAGCAGCTCGGCTCGGACATCATGCGCGAGCTGGAGCGCCGGGTCGTCCTGTCGGTCCTCGACCGCAAGTGGCGCGAGCACCTCTACGAGATGGACTACCTCCAGGAGGGCATCGGCCTGCGCGCGATGGCGCAGAAGGACCCGCTGGTCGAGTACCAGCGCGAGGGCTTCGACATGTTCTCCGCGATGATGGAGGGCATCAAGGAGGAGTCCGTCGGCTACCTGTTCAACCTGGAGGTCCAGGTCGAGCAGCAGGTCGAGGAGGTCCCGGTGCAGGACGCCCCGTCCCTGGACAAGGAGGGCGCGCCCGTCCCGGCCGGCGCCGCCCGCCCGGAGATCCGCGCCAAGGGCCTGGACGCCCCGCAGCGCCCGCGCCTGCACTTCTCCGCGCCGAAGATCGACGGCGAGGGCTCGGTCGTCGAGGGTGACTTCGCCTCGGACGGCGCCGCCGGCGAGGGCGACGGCCTGACCCGCGCGGAGCGCCGCAAGGCGCAGAAGAGCGCCGGTGGGCGTCGCCGCAAGAAGTAGGCGGATGCCGTAGGACGAAACCGAGGGGCCGGTCGCCGCATGGCGGCCGGCCCCTCCGGCATACGGGCGGCCGGCACCCGGCCCCTCTGGTGTGCGGCGGCGGCCCGGCCCCTCCGGCGTACGGGTCGCCGCCCGGCCCCTTCGGCGTACGGGCGGCCGCCGCCCGGTCCTCTCCGCGTACGGGCCCCGCGCGGCTCCGCTCTTTCGGGTGCGGCTGCGGTCAACGGCCGGATGACGGGCCGGGCAGGCCGTCCAGTTCCACCGCCGCGCAGCGCCAGCGGCGGTCCCCGCCCCGTTCCAGGCGGAAGGCCATGGCGCGGACGCGGTCGCCCGTCGCGACGGTGGCCCAGGCCTCCAGGGCGCCGTCGGCCGGCGGATGGAACCTGCACGCGCGCAGCACCGGGCGCGGCCCGGACGAGCGCAGCGGCGTGACCGGGGCGAGCCGGACCAGCTGCTCGTACGCCTCGCCGATCGTGTGCCCGAGCATCCAGTGCACGGGCCGCTCGCCGCTCAGCACGGCGAGGAGCTTCTCGGCGAACATCAGGTGCGGCGGCGCCGACCGCCGCGGGGTGGTCCCGGCGCGGCCACGGGGGCCGGTGCCGGCGGGGCCGCGGGGGCGCAGGGTGTTCGTGGTCATGGGGTCCCCGTTCGTCGCGATGCGTGCGATGAGATTGCAGTGGGTGACCGGTTGGTACCAGTCAGTAACTTGCTGGGGATCTTGTACGGGGGCGGCGGGCGCGGTCGCAAGGAGCGGTTGGCCTGCGGAGGTCACGCAGAGCGATTCACCTATCAGGGTGACGGCGGTGCGGGCTCGCCCCGCGGGTCTCCGCGGGTGCCTGCCTCGGCGTCAACCCCGCACCCGGGGCCGCCCGGTCGCCCGTGGCGGCCCCGGCGCCGGACCCCCGGCCCCGAAAGGGGACTCCGCACGTATCCTGAGGGCGTCTCCGACTACGAAAGCGGCCAGCCATGCGCGTGTACGTCCCCCTGACGCTCCCCGGTCTCGCACAGGCGCACAAGTCCGGCGAGCTGGGCCCCGGGCCGCTCACCGCCTACGCCGTCACCCCCGCGCTGCGCGAGTGGTACGTCTCCGACGACATCGAGGAGCTGGAGTACGCCGCCCTCAACCGCGCCGCCGCCGCCTCGCTGCGGCTGCTCGCCGGTGACCCGCGGGCCGCCCGGCGCCGGGTCGTCGTCGCCGTCGACGTGCCCGACAAGGACGCCGTCGTCGACCCGGACCGCGGGCTCGACGCGAGCGCGCTCGGCGAGGTCCGCATCGCCGCCGCCGTGGCGCTGGCCAAGGCCGCCGCCGTGCACGCCGACGCCGACGACGCGGAGAAGGACGTCGCCGCCGCGGCCGCCGCGCTCGGTGCCGCCGACCAGGGTGACGACGACGCGCAGTTCGTCGTCGACGGGGCCGAGGACCACGAGCTGCTCTGGTTCGGCGTGCAGGAGATCCCCGCGCTGCTGGGCTGACCTGCGGGCCGAGCTGCGCGCTGACCTGCCGGGGGCCCGGTCCGGCTGTCGTACCGGGCCGGTACCGTGGCTTCCCATGGGGAAGCACGCGAAGCATCTGGTCTGGGACTGGAACGGCACTCTGCTCGACGACATCGGCGCGGTCATCGGCGCCACCAACGCGGCCTTCGCCGAGCTGGGGCTCGAACCGATCACCCTGGAGCGGTACCGGGACCTGTACACCGTGCCGGTGCCCAAGTTCTACGAGCGGCTGATGGGGCGGCTGCCCACCGAGGACGAGTGGCTGCTCATGGACGGCACCTTCCACCGGCACTACTGGGCGCAGGCCGAGGGCGCCCGGCTCACGGCCGGCGCCGCGGAGCTGCTGGCCGCGCGGCAGGCGTCCGGGTTCACGCAGTCGCTGCTCTCGCTCGCGCCGCACGACGACCTGATACCGCTCGTGCGGCAGCACGGGATCGCCGAGCGCTTCGTGCGGGTCGACGGGCGGGCCGACCGGTCGTCGGACGGGAAGTCCGGCCACATGGTGCGGCACCTGGCGGCGCTGGAGGGAGTGGCGGCGGAGCGGGTGGTCGTCATCGGCGACGCCGCGGACGACGCGATCGCGGCCGCGCACGTGGGCGCGAAGGCGGTGCTGTACACCGGCGGATCGCACAGCCGGGCGTCACTGGAGCGGGTCGGGGTCCCGGTCGTCGACACGCTCGCCGAGGCGGTCGCCGTGGCGGACGAGCTGGTCTAGGGGCAGGGAAGGGCAGGAGCGGGGGCAGGGACAGGGGCAGGGGCAGGACTGGGGTACGGGGCCCGGGGCGGCCCGGTGGGGGTTGTGCCCACCGGTGCCTCCAGCCCCGCGGAACGTAGGCCCGCAACCCCCAGGGGGTCCGTGCCTACGCCTTCGCCTCCCGCAGCACCTTCAGGAACTCCCGCATCCAGCTCGGGTGGTCCGGCCAGGCCCTCGACGACACCAGGCGGCCGTCCACCACCGCCTCCGTGTCCTGGAAGGTCGCGCCCGCCGCCTGCATGTCGAGTTCGAGGGCCGGGTACGCCGTGACGTGGCGGCCTTCGAGGCTGCCGAGGGCCGCGGTGAGGAGCGGGCCGTGGCAGATCTGGGCGACCGGTTTGTCGGCGTCGAAGAAGGACTTGAGGATCTTGCGGAGCTCCGGGTCGTTGCGGAGGTACTCCGGGGCGCGGCCGCCAGGGATGACCACGGCGACGTACTCGCCCGGGTCGACCTCGGAGAAGGCGAGGTCGGCGGGCCAGGTGTAGCCGGGCTTCTCGGTGTACGTGTCGTAGCCCGGCTCGAAGTCGTGCACGACGAAGCGGAGCTGTTTGCGCGACGGGGCCGCGATGTCGACCTCGTACCCCTCTTCGAGGAGCCGCTGGTACGGGTACATCACCTCCAGCGACTCCGCCGCGTCCCCGGTCACGATCAAGATCTTCGTCATGGCGGCTCCCAGATCCGTCAGATCCCCGATGTCGGTGTGTGCCCCGGGAACCATGCGTCGCTGTCCACACTGTCAAACTTACCGGCCTGCTTTTGTACACATAAGGCTCATGACGGCCGGGGGGTCATCAGCGATAGGCTTTTCCCGTGATCAGCGCGATATGCCGAGGGGGCAACGCAGCCCCCGGCTTGCGCCCGGCCCGCTACGGCGGCCGGGCCGACGGCGCGTTCGCGGATTCACTGCGTCCGGGCGGTGCGCGCGCCCACGGCACGACACCCACCGTGGCCGAGAACGACCCGGACATCTCTCATCGCGGCATAACGTCGACTCAGACCGGTACCCCCGCGTCGTGGCGTTGTGTCCTTTCTTCCACCGACGTCACGCAACGGCGCGCGACAGGAGTCAGAGGACATGCAGACCAAGCTGGACGAAGCCAAGGCCGAGCTGCTCGATCGGGCCGCCCGGGTAGCTGAGAACAGCCCGGCCGGGGGGCGACTTCCGACAGGGCCCGACGGGAAGCGTCCGGACCGAGCGACCCTCCTCGACTACCTCCAGCGCTACTACCTGCACACCGCGCCCGAGGACCTCGCCGGCCGTGAGGCCGACGACGTCTTCGGCGCCGCGCTCTCGCACTACCGCCTGGCGGAGAACCGTCCCCAGGGCACCGCGAACGTCCGCGTGCACACCCCGACGGTGGAGGAGAACGGCTGGACCTGCAGCCACTCCGTCGTCGAGGTCGTCACCGACGACATGCCGTTCCTCGTGGACTCCGTGACCAACGAGCTGTCCCGCCAGGGCCGCGGCATCCACGTCGTCATCCACCCGCAGGTCACGGTCCGCCGCGACGTGACCGGCAAGCTCATCGAGGTGCTCTCCAAGGAGCCCAAGGGCGAGCTGCCGCACGACGCGCTGCTCGAGTCCTGGATCCACGTCGAGATCGACCGCGAGACCGACAAGGCCGACCTCAAGCAGATCACCAACGACCTGCTGCGCGTCCTGTCCGACGTCCGCGAGACCGTCGAGGACTGGGAGAAGATGCGCGAGGCCGCGCTGCGCATCGCCGACGGCCTGCCCGAGGAGCCCGTCGCCTCCGACCTGCGGCCCACCGAGGTCGAGGAGGCCCGCGAGCTGCTCCGCTGGCTCGCCGACGACCACTTCACCTTCATCGGCTACCGCGAGTACGAGCTGGTCAACGGCGACGCGCTGTCCGCCGTCCCCGGCACCGGCCTCGGCATCCTGCGCTCCGACCCGCACCACAGCGGCGACGACAAGCACGCCCACCCCGTCTCGCCGTCCTTCAGCCGGCTGCCCGCCGACGCCCGCGCCAAGGCGCGCGAGCACAAGCTGCTGATCCTGACGAAGGCCAACAGCCGCGCGACCGTGCACCGCCCCTCGTACCTCGACTACGTGGGCGTGAAGAAGTTCGACGCCGACGGCAACGTCATCGGCGAGCGCCGCTTCCTGGGCCTGTTCTCCTCGGCCGCCTACACCGAGTCCGTCCGCCGCGTGCCGGTCATCAAGCGCAAGGTCCAGGAGGTCCTCGCGGGCGCCGGCTTCGCGCCGAGCAGCCACGACGGCCGCGACCTGCTCCAGATCCTGGAGACCTACCCGCGCGACGAGCTCTTCCAGACCCCGGTCGACCAGCTCCAGGCCATCGCCACCAGCGTTCTGTACCTGCAGGAGCGGCGCAAGCTGCGGCTCTACCTGCGCCAGGACGAGTACGGCCGCTACTACTCGGCCCTCGTCTACCTGCCGCGCGACCGCTACACCACCCGCGTCCGGCTGCGGATCATCGACATCCTCAAGGAAGAGCTGAACGGGACCAGCGTCGACTTCACGGCCTGGAACACCGAGTCGATCCTCTCCCGCCTGCACTTCGTCATCCGCGTCGAGCCGGGCACCGAGCTCGCCAAGCTCACCGACGCCGACGTCGACCGCATCGAGAACCGGCTCTCCGACGCCACCCGCTCCTGGGCCGACGGCTTCGGCGAGGCGCTCAACGCCGAGCTGGGCGAGGAGCGCGCCGCCGAGCTGCTGCGCCGTTACGGCAACGCCTTCCCCGAGGGCTACAAGGCCGACCACTCGCCGCGCGCCGCCGTCGCCGACCTGTGCCACCTGGAGGCCCTCGCCGACAGCGGCAAGGACTTCGCGCTCTCCCTCTACGAGCCCGTCGCCTCCGGCTCCGGCGAGCGCCGCTTCAAGATCTACAAGACCGGCGACCAGATCTCGCTCTCCGCGGTCCTGCCGGTCCTCAACCGGCTCGGCGTCGAGGTCACCGACGAGCGCCCCTACGAGCTGCGCCTCGCCGACCGCCCCAACGCCTGGGTCTACGACTTCGGCCTGCGGATGCCCACGCCCACCGGCAACGGCGGCGACTACCTCGGCGACGACGCCCGCGAGCGCTTCCAGGAGGCCTTCGCGGCCACCTGGACCGGCGAGGCCGAGAACGACAACTTCAACTCGCTCGTCCTGTCCGCCGGGCTCAACTGGCGCGAGGCGATGGTGCTGCGCGCCTACGCGAAGTACCTGCGCCAGGCCGGGGCGACGTTCAGCCAGGACTACATGGAGGACACCCTCCGCAACAACGTCCACACCACCCGGCTGCTCGTCAACCTCTTCGAGGCCCGCATGGCCCCGGAGCGGCAGCGCGCCGGCACCGAGCTGATCGACGCCCTCCTGGAGGAGCTGGACGCCGCCCTCGACCAGGTCGCGAGCCTGGACGAGGACCGCATCCTGCGTTCCTTCCTCACCCTCATCAAGGCCACCCTGCGGACGAACTTCTTCCAGAAGTCCGCCGACGGCAAGCCGCACCCCTACGTGTCGATGAAGTTCGACCCGCAGGCCATCCCGGACCTGCCGGCCCCGCGCCCGGCCTTCGAGATCTGGGTGTACTCGCCGCGCGTCGAGGGCGTCCACCTGCGCTTCGGCAAGGTCGCCCGAGGCGGCCTGCGCTGGTCCGACCGCCGTGAGGACTTCCGTACCGAGATCCTCGGCCTGGTCAAGGCGCAGATGGTGAAGAACACCGTCATCGTGCCGGTCGGCGCCAAGGGCGGCTTCGTCGCCAAGCAGCTCCCGGACCCGTCCGTGGACCGCGACGCCTGGCTGGCCGAGGGCATCGCGTCGTACAAGACCTTCATCTCGGCGCTCCTCGACATCACCGACAACCTGGTGGCCGGCGAGGTCGTGCCCCCGGTCGACGTGGTCCGCCACGACGAGGACGACACCTACCTGGTCGTCGCCGCCGACAAGGGCACCGCGACCTTCTCCGACATCGCCAACGGCGTCGCCGAGGCGTACGGCTTCTGGCTGGGCGACGCGTTCGCCTCCGGCGGCTCGGCCGGCTACGACCACAAGGGCATGGGCATCACCGCCCGCGGCGCCTGGGAGTCGGTCAAGCGCCACTTCCGCGAGCTGGGCCACGACACCCAGACCGAGGACTTCACCGTCGTCGGCGTCGGCGACATGTCCGGCGACGTCTTCGGCAACGGCATGCTGCTCTCCGAGCACATCCGCCTCGTCGCGGCCTTCGACCACCGCCACATCTTCATCGACCCGACCCCGGACGCGGCCACCTCGTACGCCGAGCGCCGCCGCCTCTTCGACCTGCCGCGCAGCTCCTGGGCCGACTACGACCTCTCGCTGCTCTCCGCGGGCGGTGGCGTCCACCCGCGCAGCGCCAAGTCGATCCCGGTCAACGCGCAGATGCGGGCCGCCCTGGGCATCGAGGCCGGCGTCACCAAGCTGACCCCGGCCGAGCTGATGAAGGCCATCCTGCAGTCGCCCGTCGACCTGCTGTGGAACGGCGGCATCGGCACGTACGTGAAGTCCTCCGCCGAGTCGAACGCCGACGTCGGCGACAAGGCCAACGACGCCATCCGCGTCGACGGCCAGGACGTCCGCGCCAAGGTCATCGGCGAGGGCGGCAACCTCGGCGCGACCCAGCTCGGCCGCATCGAGTTCGCCCGCACCGGCGGACCCGAGGGCGCGGGCGGCAAGGTCAACACCGACGCCATCGACAACAGCGCCGGCGTGGACACCTCCGACCACGAGGTCAACATCAAGATCCTGCTCAACGGGCTCGTCGCCGAGGGCGACATGACCGTCAAGCAGCGCAACAAGATCCTCGCCGAGATGACGGACGAGGTCGGCGCGCTCGTGCTGCGCAACAACTACGCGCAGAACACCGCCCTGGCCAACGCCGTCGCCCAGTCGCCGTCCCTGCTCCACGCCCACCAGCGCTTCATGCGCCGCCTGGGCCGCGACGGGGCGCTCGACCGCTCGCTCGAGTTCCTG
Organism: Streptomyces sp. NPDC004327; assembly: GCF_042873935.1. NCBI lineage: Bacteria > Bacillati > Actinomycetota > Actinomycetes > Kitasatosporales > Streptomycetaceae > Streptomyces > Streptomyces sp. NPDC004327. The sequence goes on from NZ_JBIAME010000002.1 coordinate 26,191, forward strand.
CCCAACGACCGGCAGATCCGCGAGCTGCTGAGCGGCGGCAAGGGCCTGAGCCAGCCGGAGCTCGCCGTCCTCCTCGCGTACACCAAGATCACGGTGGCCGACGAGCTGATCGGCACCGAGCTGCCGGACGACCCGTACCTGCGCGGGCTGCTCCACGCGTACTTCCCGACGCTGCTGCGCGAGCAGTTCACCGAGGCCGTCGACAACCACGCGCTGCGCCGCGAGATCATCACCACGGTGCTGGTCAACGACACCGTCAACACCGGTGGCTCGACCTTCCTGCACCGTCTGCGCGAGGAGTCCGGCGCGTCGATCGAGGAGATCGTCCGCGCGCAGACCGCGGCCCGCGTGATCTTCCGCCTGGGCGAGGTCTGGGACGCCGTCGAGGCGCTCGACAACAAGGTCGCGGCCGAGTTCCAGACCCGGATGCGGCTGCACTCGCGCCGGCTCGTCGAGCGCGGCACCCGCTGGCTGCTCAACAACCGGCCGCAGCCGCTCCAGCTGGGCGAGACCATCGAGTTCTTCGCCGAGCGGGTCGAGCAGGTCTGGGAGAAGCTGCCGCAGCTGCTGCGCGGCGCGGACCTGGAGTGGTACCAGTCGATCCTGGGCGAGCTGACCGAGGTCGGCGTCCCGGAGGAGCTGGCGCTGCGCGTGGCCGGGTTCTCCTCCGCGTTCCCGATCCTCGACGTCGTCGCGATCGCGGACCGCACCGGCAAGGATCCGCTGGCGGTCGCCGAGGTCTACTACGACCTGGCCGACCGGCTGAAGATCACCGACCTGATGGACCGGATCATCGAGCTGCCGCGGGCCGACCGCTGGCAGTCGATGGCCCGCGCCTCCATCCGCGAGGACCTCTTCGCGGCCCACGCCGGGCTCACCGCGGACGTCCTCGCCGCCGGGAACGGCACCTCCACCCCGGAGGAGCGGTTCAAGGCGTGGGAGGACAACAACGCGGCCATCCTGGGCCGGGCGCGCACGACCCTGGAGGAGATCCAGGGCTCGGACGCCTTCGACCTGGCGAACCTGTCGGTGGCCATGCGGACGATGCGCACGCTGCTGCGCACGCACAGCTGACCGCTGATCCGACCCAAGGGGCGCCCCCGCCGGCACGAGCCGGCGGGGGCGCCCCCGTCGGTGGGGCTACGCGCTCGCGGTCGACGTCCACAGCCGGCGCGCCGCCAGCGCCGCCGACGCCAGCAGAAGGGCGTTGCGCAGCGTCAGGACGGTGAGGCCCTGCCAGGTGCCGGCGACGACGTCCGGATAGAGCACCGGGTACGTGAGCGAGCTCAGGGCCGCGGCGGGCAGCAGGAGCAGGGCGGCCGGGCGCATGACCGTGCGCCGGCAGGTCAGGCAGACGGCCGCGAGGCCGAGCAGCCAGACCAGGTACTGGGGGCTGATCACCCGGCTGGTGACGGTGAACAGCAGGACGGCGGCGAAGGCCGCGTCGAGCGGGGTGGCCTCGGTCCAGCGGCGGGCCCGCATCCGCCACAGCAGCAGCCAGATGAACGCGACGACGGTGAGCAGCAGCGCCAGGTGGCCGACGGTGGAGACGTACGGGCCGACGTACTCGTAGGCCCCGTAGCGGAACTGGATCCCGCCCGGCCAGATGCCGGCGGCCCGGGCGAGGGCGAGGCCGGTGCCGCCGAGGGACTCGATCTGGACGCCCCGGTTGCCCTGCTGGCGCAGGAAGCCGAGCGAGTCGGTGAAGAGCAGCGCGAGCACGCCGCTCAGGGTGAGGGCGGTGACGGCGGCGGCCGTCCACGCCTCGCGGGTGGTGCGGCCGCGCGGGGTGCCGATCAGGGTGAGCGCGGGCCACACCTTGACCATCGCGCCGAGCCCGGCGAGCACGCCGCCGATCCGGTGCGCGACGGGCGCGCGGGACCTGAGGGCGAGCAGCGCGAGCACGGCGAGGGCGGTGGTCTGCACGTCGTAGCGGGCGAGCGGGATGTGCAGGAGCAGCGGCAGGCCGAGCACCCAGTACCAGGCGCCGTGCGTGAGCCGGGCGCTGTCGGCGGAGGCGAGGGCGACGGCGACGGCCGCGTCGGCGAGCAGGGTGAGGAAGACGAAGCCCTGGAAGTACGTGAGCCCGGGCACGATGCCGGGGGACATGACGACCAGGCCGGCGCCGGGCGGGTACTGCCAGGCGGGGTCGCCGGGCGGGAAGGTGCCGTGCGCGAACTGGTCGTACCAGTGCCGGTAGAGCCCGTACACCTCGGCGGCGACGCCGCCGATGCCGAGGTCGTCGCGGCGCAGCAGGATCAGCATGCCGATCCGGGTGAGCAGCCAGACGACGGCGAGGGCGAGCAGCGGGCCGCGGCCGACGGTCACGAAGGTGGCGGAGGTGAAGGTCTCCGACTCGAAGGGCGACCGGGTGAGGGCGGGCGGCTCCGGCGCCTTGGCGGATCCGGTCGTCGGCCCGAGGGCGGCGGGAGTGGCGTGCGGAGGGGGCTCGTTCGTCATCCCTCCGCACTCTAGGGCGTTATGTCCTACTTCTTCCCGTTCTTGACCCCCGAGCCGGTGACGCTCGTGAATTCCTCGTACGCCGCCACGACCTCGTCCGCCGGGCCGTCCATCCGCAGCGTGCCGGCCTCCAGCCACAGCGCCCGGTCGCAGGTCTCGGTGATGGTCGAGTTCGAGTGGCTGACCAGGAAGACCGTTCCGGCCTCGGCGCGCAGCTCGTCGATCCGCCGCTGGCTGCGGCGGCGGAATCCGGCGTCGCCGGTCGCCAGGGCCTCGTCGATGAGGAGCACGTCGTGGCTGCGGGCGGCGGCGATGGAGAAGCGCAGCCGGGCGCCCATGCCGGAGGAGTACGTGCGCATCGGCAGCGAGATGAAGTCGCCCTTGTCGTTGATCCCGGAGAAGTCGACGATCGCGTCGTAGCGCTCGGCGACCTCGCGGCGGCTCATGCCCATCGCGAGCCCGCCGAGGACCACGTTCCGCTCGCCCGTGAGATCGCCCATGAGGGCCGCGTTGACGCCGAGCAGGGCGGGCTGGCCCTGGGTGTACATGTGGCCCGCGTTCACCGGCAGCAGACCCGCGACCGCCTTGAGCAGCGTCGACTTGCCCGAGCCGTTGGAGCCGATCAGACCGATCGCCTCGCCCCGGTAGGCGGCGAAGCTGACGCCCTTCACGGCGTGCACCGTGCGGGTGCCGGGCGCGCTCTTGCCGCGGGCGACGATCCGGCTGAGCGCCGAGGTGGCGCTGCCCTTGCCGGCGCGGCCGCCCTGGACGGTGTACGTGACGTGGACGCCGTCGGCGACGACGGTGGGGGTGCGCTCGGGCACCGCGGGGGAGGTGTGATCAGCCACGGCCGTAGGTCTCCTCAGCCTTCCAGAAGTAGACGAACCCGCCGGCGAAGGCCACGACGGCCCAGCCGGCCGCCAGCGCCCACACGTGCGGCGGGAGCAGCGAGGCGTGGAAGCTCTCCACGAGCGCGTACCGCAGCAGGTCGATGTAGACGGCGGCCGGGTTGGCCTGGAGCGCCACGATCACCGCGTGCGGCAGATCGCGGCCCTTGGTGAGGTGCGCGATCGACCACATGACGCCGGAGGCGTACATCCAGGTGCGCAGGATGAACGGCATCAGCTGCGCGATGTCCGGCGTCTTCGCCGCCCACCGGGCCATGACGAGCGCGAGTCCGGTGCTGAAGAGCGTCTGGAGCAGCAGCGCCGGGATCGCGAGCAGCCAGCTCGGGCGCGGGTACTCGCCGAAGCAGACCAGGATCGCGACCAGCGCGCCGAGCGAGAAGAGCAGCTGCTGGAGCTGCTGGATCGCGAGCGCGATGGGCAGGCTGGCGCGCGGGAAGTGCAGGGCGCGGACCAGGCCGAGGTTGCCGCTGATGGCGCGGGTGCCGGTCATGATCGTCTGCGAGGTGAAGGTCCACGCGAAGACGCCCGTGAGCAGGAACGGGACGTAGTCGGCGATGCCCTTCTTGACGTCCATCAGGACGCCGAAGATCACGTAGTAGACCGCCGCGTTGAGCAGCGGGGTCATCACCTGCCAGATCTGGCCGAGCTTCGCCTGGCTGTACTGCGCGGTCAGCTTGGCGGTGGCGAACGCGGTGATGAAGTCCCGCCGGGACCAGAGCTGCCGCACGTACGACGGGAGCGAGGGGCGCGCGCCGCTCACGGTCAGGCCGTGGCGCCGGGCGAGGGCCCGCAGCTCCTCGGAGGTGAGGGCGGCGGGCGCGGCGGGTGCGTCCGTCTTCGGCGGGGGCGCGAGGGTCTGAGTGGTCACGGGCATCGCCTTCGGGTGAGGCCGTCCGGGGACGGGACTCGAGGGAACGGGTTCGATGGAACCGGCTCGAAGGAACCGGCTCGATGGAACGGGTCCGTATCGTCGCTACGGCGAGAGTAGGGCGCGCGGCCGCCGTGCGCAACGTCGGGACGGAACCGTCTCGTCGTCACGACCGCGTTCCGTAACCGCTGGTTAAGATCCTGTGCATGACGACACCGTCCGGAACCTCGGGAACCCCTCGCCGCACGCCTGCCGGAGCCGCCGTGCTCCGGGAGGACGTCACCGAGGCCATCCGGGCCGCCGTCTTCGAGGAACTCGCCGCGGTCGGCTTCGCCCGGATGTCCATCGAGGGCATCGCGCGCCGCGCGGGCGTCGGCAAGACCGCCGTCTACCGGCGCTGGAAGTCCAAGCTGTCCCTCGTCCTCGACCTGGTCGGCGCCGTCGCCGTCCGCGGCCTGCCCGCGCCGGCCACCGGCTCGCTGCACGGCGACGTCCGCGCGCTCCTTGAGGTCGCCGCGCACGCGCTGCGGCACCCGGTGGCCTCCCAGGTCATCCCCGACCTCCTCGTCGAGGCGGCCCGGCACCCGGAGATCGCCGACACGCTGAAGGCCGCCCTGCTCGACAGCCAGCAGGGCGTGGTCGCCCAGGTCGTCCGCGCGGCCGTCGAACGCGGCGAGCTGCCGGCGGGCTCCGACCCGGACCGGGCGCTCGACCTCGTCCTCGGGCCGCTCTACTGGCGGCTCGTGGTCGTCCGTACGGAGCTGCCCAAGGGGTATCTGGACGACCTGGCGCGGTCGGCGGTCGCCGCGCTCACCGCGTAACCCCGGGGTCCTGCCCTCGCCGCGAGGCCCGGGGCCGGCCGTCACCGCGAGGCCCGGGGCCGGCCGTCACCGCGAGGCCCCGGGCCGTACCCGCAGCGCGCGCGGCTACTTCACCGCGCCCGCCATCACTCCCGACACGAACTGCCGCTGGAACGCGAAGAACACCAGCAGCGGGATCACCATCGACACGAACGCGCCCGGCGCGAGCACGTCCACGTTGTTGCCGAACTGGCGGACCTGCTGCTGGAGCGCCACCGTGATCGGCGGCGACTGGGCGTCGGCGAAGATCAGCGCCACCAGCATGTCGTTCCACACCCACAGGAACTGGAAGATCCCCAGCGAGGCGATCGCCGGACCGCCCAGCGGCAGCACCACCCGGGCGAACAGCCGCACCTCGCCCGCGCCGTCCAGCCGGGCCGCCTCCAGCAGCTCGCGCGGGATCTCCGCGAAGAAGTTCCGCAGCAGGAAGATCGCGAACGGCAGCCCGAACGCCGTGTGGAACAGCACCACCCCGAGCGTCGTCTCGAAGATCCCGAGCGCGCCGAACAGCTTCGACACGGGCACGAGCGCCACCTGCACGGGCACCACGAGGAGCCCCACGACCAGCAGGAACCACCAGTCGCGGCCCGGGAAGTCCAGCCACGCGAAGGCGTAGCCGGCGAAGGCGCCGACGACGACCACGAGGACGGTCGCCGGGACGGTGATCAGGACGGTGGAGACGAGCGAGCCGGTGACGGCGTCGTTGGCGAGCAGGTGGCGGTAGTTCTCGGTGGTGAGCTGCGCCGGGGCGGCGAAGACCTGCCACCAGCCGCTCGCCGCGATGTCGGACGGCGAGCGGAGCGAGGACAGCAGCAGCCCGACCGTCGGCATCAGCCAGAAGAGGCCCACCAGGACGAGGAAGACCCGGACGGCCCCGGAGGCGGTACGGGCGGCGAGCCGCGCTCCCAGGCGGTTCGTGCTCATCGGCGGGTCTCCCTTCGCGCGCGGCGGACGCGGCGGATGTTGACCGCCATCACCGGCAGGACGAGCAGCAGGAGCAGCACGGCGATCGCCGAGCCGACCCCGAGGTCCGCGTCCGTGCCGAAGGACGAGCGGTAGAGCTGGAGGGCGAGCACGTTCGCGTCGTCCTGCGCCGAGCCCGGCGCGATGATGAAGACCAGGTCGAAGACCTTCAGGACGTTGATCATCAGGGTGACGAGGACGACGCCGAGGACCGGAGCGAGCATCGGGACGGTGATCCGGCGGAACACCTGCCACTCGTTCGCCCCGTCGACCCGCGCCGCTTCGAGCAGCTCGCGCGGCAGGCCCGCGAGCCCGGCGGCGATGAGGACCATCGCGAAGCCGGCCCACATCCACACGTAACTCCCGATGATCGCCGGGGTGACGAGCGTCGGACCGAGCCACTCCACGCCGTCGTACTGCTCGCGGAAGTTGCTCGCGGGCAGCCGGAGCACCGCCCCGTCGGCGGCGGCCGGGAGGCGGAAGGTGCCGTCGGCGGCGGCCGTGGCGGTGGCCACCACCCGGCCGTCCTTCACCGCCTCGATCCGCAGCCCCTTCAGGCCGAGTTCGCCCGGATCGACGGCGTTCGGCCTGCCGCCGCCGCCCCGCGTGAAGTCCAGCCAGGCCGTGCCCGTGACGCCGGGCCCGTCCGCGGCGGGGGTGCGGGCCGGGCGGGCGTCCTTCGGCATCCGCGCCGGCGGGACGCCGACCAGCGGCAGCCGGGCCGGCTCGCCCGTACGGACCGGGGACCTCGTCTCGTACGCGCCGCCGCCCGCCGGCTTCAGCGGGTGCACGGGCAGCGGGCGGGCGCGCGGGTAGGTCGACGCCTCGGCGAAGGTGTCGTGCACGCCCACCCAGACCGCGTTGGCGACCCCGCGGTCCGGGCTCTGCTCGTAGACCAGCCGGAAGATGATCCCGGCGGCGAGCATCGAGATCGCCATGGGCATGAAGACGACCAGCTTGAACGCCGTGCCCCAGCGCACCCGTTCGGTCAGCACCGCGAAGACCAGTCCGAGGGCCGTCGCCACGGCCGGCGCGACGACCACCCAGATCAGGTTGTTGCGGATCGCGGTGCGGATCGCGTCGTCCGTGAAGAGCGTGACGTAGTTGTCCAGGCCGGCGAAGGAGTCGCCGGACCGGTCGAAGAAGGAGCGCTGGACCGAGTAGCCGATGGGATAGACGACCAGCGCGCCGAGCAGGACGAGGGCCGGCAGGAGGAAGGCGGCGGCGACGAGGGCGGTACGGGTACGGGGCCGCCGGCCCGCGCGGGGACGCGGGCCGGGGCGGCGTTCACGGACACGGCTGGCTTGCGTGCGGGCGACGGCCATCGGGCGGGCCCGTCAGCTCTTGTACGCCTTGGCGGCCTCGGCCTCCAGCGCGGCCTGGGCGCCCGCCACGTCCTTGGGGTTCTTCAGGAAGTCCTGGAGCGCCTTCCACTCGCCCTTGCCGGGCGTGCCGCCGAAGGACTGCGGCATCTGGTCCGACATGTCGAAGCGGAAGCGGTCGCCCGCGCCGATCAGCGCCGTGGCGATCCTGCGCTGCACGTCGTTCGGGTACGCGGCGGGGTCGAGCGCCTTGTTGGGGGAGAGGAAGCCGCCCTCGGCCGCCCAGATCCTCGCCGCGTCGGGCGAGGCAAGGAACGTGAGCAGGGCCTGCGCGCCCTTGCCGTCCTTCAGCGCCACGGCCGCGTCGCCGCCGGTCACCACCGGCGCCGCCCCGTCGCCGACCGCCGGGAACGGGAACACCTTCGCGTCCGAACCGATCCTCGCGCCGGTCTGCGCGATGTTGACGGCCGAGAAGTCGCCCTCGAAGACCATCGCCGCCTTCGCCTGCTCGCCGCCGGTGAAGGTCTGGGTGACGGAGACCGGGTACTCGGTCTGCAGCGCGCCGTTCGTGCCGCCCGCGAGCAGGTTCGGCTTGCCGAACAGCTCGCCGAGGGTGGTCAGCGCGCGGGCCACCGACGGGTCCGTCCACTTGATCGTGTGCTGGGCGAGGCGGTCGTACTTCTCCGGGCCGGCCTGGGAGAGGTAGACGTTCTCGAACCAGTCGGTGAGCGTCCAGCCGTCCGCGCCGCCGACCGAGACCGGCGTGACGCCGGAGGCCGAGATCGTCTCGGCCGTGGTGAGGAAGTCCTTCCAGGTCTTCGGCTCGGCCGCGCCCGCGTTGGCGAACACCGCGGAGTTGTACCAGACCAGGGACTTGTTGGCGGCCTTGAAGTACACGCCGTACGGGGTGCCGTCGACGGCGCCGAGGTCCTGCCAGCCCTTCGAGTAGTTCGCCGCGAGCTGGGCCTTCGCCTCGGGGCCGAGCGGCTTCAGCCACTTCTGCGCGGCGGCCTGGTGGATCGCGCCGACCTGCGGCAGCATCGCGACGTCGGGCGGGGAGCCGCCGGCGATCTTCGTGCCGAGGAAGTTCACGATCGGGTCCTGGGCGGGCACGAAGGTGACGGTCGCGCCCGTGCGCTTCTCGAACTCCTTCAGGACCTTGGTGAAGTTGGCCTGCTCGGGGCCGGTCCACACGGCGGCCACTTCGAGCTTCTCGCCCTTGAGGGAGGGGAGCCGTAACCCCGAGCTGCCGGTGCCGCTGCTCGCACCGGGCCCGTCCGTGCCCTTGTCCTTGCCGCCGTCGCTGCCGCAGCCGGTCGCCCCGAGGGCCACCACGGCCGCCACCGCGACGATTCGAAGAGTTCTGCTGGTCCGCATCCGAGCCCCGCCTCTCCCGCGTTTCTCCGGTCCCGTGGGCTCGGTTCTACGCCGGGTCGCACGGGGCCCGCAATACCGCCTTCCGCTTCGGGGGACGGATCGTGATGCCCTCGTGACGTGCCGTCAGGCGGGTGTCACGAGGGCATCGCACGTGCGTCGGGCGCGCGTCGGCCGTTGCTCAGGCGTGCGTCGGGGACGTCAGGGGCGGTATCGGAGCCGCGTCGACCGAGCGGGCCGCGCGCTCCAGGGCGCTCGCGAGCAGCGCCAGGTCCGTCGGGCCGTTGCCCAGCTCGCGGACCGGGCGGCGGGTCGGCGGATCGCCCATCCGCTCCCACTCCAGGGGCACCACCGTGGGCCGCTGGGTCGCCGTGCGCGGGATGCGCCCGCTGACCCGGCCCGTCTGGAACGGCGTCACTCGGCCGTCCGGGTGACCGAGCCGCCCCCGGCCCGGCCGCGGCTCGCCCGGGCCGCCCGTCCCGGCCGCCGGCGGCGGATCGAGCACGATCCGCAGCCGCGCGCCGTGCGCCAGCTCCGTGTCCACCGTCCGGTCCGGGCGCGCGGACGTCGCGACCAGGTGCACCCCGAGCCGCGCGCCGCCGCGCGCCACCGCCTCCAGGGCCCGTACGACCGAACCGGCCGCCGGCCGCCCCGGTGCCCCGAGCGCGGGCGCGACCAGCGCGTCGTAGTCGTCCACCAGGACGACGAGACGGGCCAGCGCGGCCGCGCCCTCGACGGCTCCGGCCTGCGGCGCGGGCGCGGTCCTGCGGTACGTCGGAACGCTGTCCTGGTCGTAGATGTCACCGGCGCCCGGGCGGTACGTGCGCCCGCTCGGCACGTCGCCGACCTGGGCCTCGCCCTGCGCGGACCCCCACCGCATCGCGGCGCTCGCCGCGGCCCCCGTCCGGTACGTCCGCCCGCTCGGCGTGTCGCCGACCGAGCCGCTCGCGTCGGTGCGCAGCGTCCGGCCGCTGGCCGTGTCCCCGAGCGTGCCGGGGGCCGTGCGGGCGTCCGGGACGCGGGCCGTGGCACGCGCGGCGGACGACGGCACGGACGAGGCCGCCGGGATGGACTCGTCGGCGCTCGCCGAGCGCTGGCCGATGAGCCGGGCCGAGCGGCGGTCGGTGAAGTGCGTGTCGCCGAGGAGCTCGGCGCGGCGCTTCAGCTCGGCGCCCAGCGCCTGGGCGAACTCCCGCATCCGCACCGGATCGGAGGCCACCAGATGCTCCGTCACGTGCGGCAGCTCCGTGCACGGCGCGAGGCCCTCGCCGCGCTCGCCGCCCGCGCCGTCCACGAGCAGCAGCCCGAGCCGGTCCGGACGGCCGCCGGCCGCGAGGGAGGCGGCGATCGAACGCAGCAGCTCCGTGCGCCCGCTGCCCGCCGGGCCCTCGATCAGCAGGTGCGGGCCCTCCTTCGTGAGGTCCACGGCGACCGGGCCGCGCGGACCCGCGCCGAGCACCGCCGTGCCCTCGCCGGCCGAGGCCCAGCGGGCCATCAGCGAGGCGGGCGTGGCCCGGGCCAGGCCCAGCTCGTCGAGGAGCCGGGACGACGCCGGCAGCACGGCCGCGGCCCGCCCGGCCCCGCCGCCGGCCGTCTCCGTGCGCAGCGGGGCGAGGGCGCGGCCGAAGCGCTCCGCCCAGGCCACCGACACCGCGTCGAGCACGCCGACCGTGCCGTGCCCGGCGACCCGGCCGCCGGCCGTGCGCAGCAGCCGCAGCGCGGTCGCCACGTCGCCGCTGAGCAGCGCGGCCGCCCCGCACTCGCGGAAGGCCGGCGAGGCCGCGCACGCCGTCTCGTACGTCGCCGCGACCGGCGACACCGGGGACGCGGCGGGCGCCTCGGCCAGACAGAGCAGATGGATGCCGGCGGCGGCGCCCGCCCCGGCGAGCCGGGCCGCCGTCTCGCGCAGGGCCGAGGAGCCCGGGTCGCCGTCGACGATCACGACCGTCACCGGACCGTCGTGCCGCGCGGCGGCCTCGGCGACCTGCGCCCGGTCGGCGCTGGGCCAGCCGGGGCCGAGCGGGCCGTCGTCGAGACGGCGGGTGAGCTCGGTGAAGCGCGCGTGGGCCTGGTCGCGGTCGTAGGCGAGGAGCAGCCGGCAGTCCTGGCCGTGCGCGGGCCGCACGTGCGGCAGCCAGCCGAGCCAGCCCCAGGCCCGGCGCCGCTCCTCCAGCGGACGGTTCCGGTCGGCGCTGACCAGCACGATCTCCAGGTCGCCGGGGGAGTGCAGGGCGGCGAGCTGGGCCACCACGGAGCGGGCGAGCCCGGCGAGCCTGGGCGCGGGCCCGGCCAGGCCCAGCGAACCGGCCTCGCGCAGCCCGACGGTGACGGGCACGCCGGACAGCTCGGCCCGGTCGGTCGTGCCGAGCCGGACCACCAGGGCCTCCGGATGGTCCGGGCCGCGCTCCCACAGGCGCGGGCCGGGGCCGAGCGCGGTGAGCAGCACGGCGGCCGGGTCCGGCCAGTTGTCCGGGGACGGCAGGGGGCCGGGCGCGGTCGCGGCGAAGGCCGGCACGGGCTCCACCCCGTACTCCGCCTCGGCCGGCTCCTCCCGGCCGCCCGCGAGCCGCCGTGCCCAGGCGCCGAGGCCGCGCTTGCGGGTCTGCCGGGTCCGGCCGTGCGACTCCGGCTCACCGCCCTGCGGCGTCCCGGCGGGCTCCTGCGCACGCGCGTGGCCCTCGGGGTGTCCGGTGCCGGGTGTCTCGGTGCTCCGCAGGCCGTTGCCGCCGAAGGTCTGCTCCTCGGCCCGCGCGCCCGGCTCGTACGGCGGCGCGTACGCGACGGGGCCCGCGCCGGGCTCCCCGCTCCCCGCTCCTCCGCCGGCGAGGCCCACGCGCAGATGGCCCTCGCCGTCCGAGGCGGTGGCGAGGCTGTCGCCGGCGCCGCAGCTCGCGCCGGGCCCGGTCGTCAGGCGCAGCGCGGACTCGCCGACGCGCAGCACGGCGCCGGCCGGGAAGCGGACGGGGCGCGGGCCGACGGGGGCGCCGTCGAGCGTGGTGCCGTTCGTCGAGCCCTGGTCGGTGACGGTGACGCGGCCGTCGTCGCCGACGGTCACCGTGCAGTGGGAGCGGGAGACGTCCGGGTCGTCCAGCGGAACGTCCGCGTCGACAGAACGGCCGATTCTGATCGCTCCGCCGTGCAGCAGGTGCACGCCGCCGGCGTCCGGGCCGGCGACCACGTGCAGCCGGGCCGGGGCGCCCTCGCCGACGCGGTCGTCGGCACCCGGCAGCTGGAGGGAGAGCACGGCCCCGTCGACCAGCGGCGGCTCGCCGAGCAGACAGCGCCGGGTGTCGAGGCGCTGCCCGCCCGCGTACAGCACGATGCCGGCGGAGGAGGAGGCGTCCGGGCCGGCGACGGCGGTGGCGAGCGAGGAGGCCACGGCGGCCAGCTCGGTCCCCGCCGGGGCGGTGACGAGCACGTCGCAGGCGCGCCCGGCACCCTGGCCGGCGGCATGGCCGGCGGTCGCGGCATGGCCGGCGTGCGGCGCGAGGACGGTCAGCCGGATCTGCATCGCCGTCAGCGGTCCCTTCTGCGCGGCGCGCCCGGCAGGGGAATCGCCCACTCGCCCCCCACCCGGCACGGACGCGTCGTCCGGTACAGGTCGGCACGGGTGCGGGGCTCCCGACCCACACACGACGTGCTGGGTGCATCCTCGCACCTGCCACTGACAACCCGCCTCCGGGTCGTCCAGAAGTGATCTTGTTCGGTCGTCCATGGCGGTGTCGTGGACGGGAAATGGCCTGGTTGCGCACGTCTCGTATCGCTTCCGGCAACCTTCGCCCGGCGCCGGGCGTCTTGTGAACGGACACGTTCCGGTTGCGTTCCCGACCCCCGCCCGGGCGGAATCGGCCGTCCCGGGGACCGTCGACGACCCGTTCGGCGGCACTAAAGTGGGTCGGACACCCGGACGGGTCACAGAACACACAGGAACCCCGGGGATCCTCCACGTACCACTCCGGTCCCGGGATCCAGGACCACGATCAGCAGGGAGCGCGTGACGTGCGGCCTATCGGCAGCAAGTACCTGCTCGAGGAGCCGCTCGGCCGCGGCGCCACGGGCACCGTCTGGCGGGCCCGCCAGAGGGAGACGGCCGGCGCGGAGGCCGCGGTCCCGGGCGAGCCCGGCGAGACCGTCGCGATCAAGGTCCTCAAGGAGGAGCTGGCGAACGACGCGGACATCGTGATGCGCTTCCTGCGCGAGCGGTCCGTGCTGCTCCGGCTCACCCACCCCAACATCGTGCGCACCCGCGACCTGGTCGTGGAGGGCGATGTCCTCGCCCTGGTCATGGACCTCGTCGAGGGCCCCGACCTGCACCGCTACATCCGCGAGAACGGCCCGCTCACCCCGGTCGCCGCCGCCCTGCTCACCGCGCAGATCGCCGACGCCCTCGCCGCCAGCCACGCCGACGGCGTCGTCCACCGCGACCTCAAGCCCGCCAACGTGCTGCTCGCCGAGCAGCACGGCGCCATGCACCCGATGCTCACCGACTTCGGCATCGCGCGCCTCGCCGACTCCCCGGGCCTGACCCGCACCCACGAGTTCGTCGGCACCCCGGCGTACGTCGCGCCCGAGTCCGCCGAGGGCCGGCCGCAGACCTCCGCCGTCGACATCTACGGCGCGGGCATCCTCCTCTACGAGCTCGTCACCGGCCGCCCGCCCTTCGCCGGCGGCACTGCCCTCGAAGTCCTGCACCGGCACCTGAGCGAGGAGCCGCAGCGGCCCTCGACCGTGCCCGGCCCGCTGTGGACGGTGATAGAGCGCTGCCTGAGCAAGGACCCGGACGGGCGGCCCAGCGCCGAGAACCTCTCCCGCGGCCTGCGCACGGTCGCCGCCGGCATCGGCGTGCACGCCACCCCTGCCCAGATCGAGGCCGCCGACGGCGTCGGCGCGCTGCTGGCGCCCGACCCGGCCCCGGCGCCGGTCCCGGGCACCACGGACGCCGGCGTGGACCCGGCCGGCGCCACCCAGGTGCTGCCGAGCGGTTCCGCCGCCCCGGCCGGCTTCCCGCCGCCCCCGCAGTACGACCCGGCGGCCGCGACCAGCGTCATGCCCACGAGCGGCCCGCCGCCCGGCCAGCCCGGCGCCGCCGACCCGACCGCGGTCATGCCGCCCGTACCGCAGGACCCGCCGGCCGAGCAGCCGCACCCCTGGCAGACCCAGCTGCGCGCGGCCCGCGACCGCAACGAGCAGACGCAGATGCAGTACCTGGACCCGGGCGAGGACCCGCTGCGCCGCCGCCCCCAGCGCCGGCAGCAGCCCCAGCCCCAGGCGCCGTACCCGCCGCAGCCCCAGGGCCCGTACCCGCCGCAGCAGCAGTACCAGCAGCGCCCGCCGCAGCAGCCGTACCCGCCGCAGCCGTACGCCCAGCAGCCGCCGCAGCGGCAGCAGTACGCGCCCCAGCCGCCGCAGCAGCAGTACGTGCCGCCGCAGCCGCCGCCCCAGGCGCCCGCCCCCGCCCCGGCGCCGCGCGAGCCGCGCCCGCCGCGCCAGCGCAGCGCCAACCCGATGCACATCCCGGGCCTCGGCTGCCTCAAGGGCTGTCTGTTCACGATCGTGCTGTTCGTGATCGCGGGCTGGCTGATCTGGGAGCTCACGCCGCTCCAGGACTGGGTCGCGCAGGGCAAGGGCTACTGGCAGGCGATCGGCGACGGGATCTCGTCGCTGTACGACTGGGTCACGTCGCTCGCGGACAGCGCGAGCAACGCGACGGGCGGCGGCGGTCGGTAACCGGCGGGGCGGCCGGTGAATCGACGGCCGGCGGTCGGCGGCCGGCTGCCGGTAACCGGCGGTAAGTGCCGATAAGGAACGGCGATCCTGTCTCTTTGTCGACTTCCGAGGGGTGATTTCCGCTCGGAAGTGCCGGTGGGCGCCTCCGGACGCGTAGCTTTTGACGCGAACCGCAGCCGCTGAGGGAGCAGTCTTGGCACGGAATATCGGCAGCCGCTACACGGCCCACCAGATCCTCGGGCGCGGCAGCGCCGGCACGGTGTGGCTCGGCGAGGGACCCGAGGGGCCCGTCGCCATCAAGCTGCTGCGCGAGGACCTCGCCGCCGACCAGGAGCTCGTCGGCCGCTTCGTGCAGGAGCGCACCGCCCTGCTCGGGCTCGACCACCCGCACGTCGTCTCCGTCCGCGACCTCGTCGTCGACGGCAACGACCTCGCGCTCGTCATGGACCTGGTCCGCGGCACCGACCTGCGCACCCGCCTCGACCGCGAGCGCCGGCTCGCCCCCGAGGCGGCCGTCGCGATCATCGCCGACGTCGCCGACGGCCTCGCCGCCGCGCACAAGGCCGGGGTCGTGCACCGGGACATCAAGCCCGAGAACATCCTGCTCGACATGGAGGGCCCGCTCGGCCCCGGCGGCGCCCACCCCGCCCTCCTCACCGACTTCGGCGTCGCCAAGCTGATCGACACCCCCGGCCGCACCAAGGCCACCCGGATCATCGGCACCCCCGACTACGTCGCGCCCGAGATCGTCGAGGGCCTGCCGCCGCGCGCCGCCGTCGACATCTACGCCCTCGCGACCGTCCTGTACGAGCTGCTGGCCGGCTTCACCCCCTTCGGCGGCGGCCACCCCGGCGCCGTACTGCGCCGTCACGTCACCGAGACCGTCGTCCCGCTGCCCGGCATCCCCGAGGAGCTGTGGCAGCTGATCGTCCAGTGCCTCGCGAAGGCCCCGGCGTCCCGGCTGCGCGCCTCCGAGCTCGCGACGCGGCTGCGGGACGTGCTGCCCACGCTCAAGGGCATCCCGCCGCTCGACGTCGACGAGCCGGACGCGGACCCGGCGGCGGAGCCGTCGTACGAGGAGGACCCGTACCCGACCGGCGCCGCGGGCGCGGCCGCCGGCGAGAACGCCCCGCGCCGGGCCGCCGTGCCCCTCGTCCCGGGCGCCTCCACCGACTCCAACCGCGACACCCACACCTCCATGCGGGTGCCCGGCCCCGACGAGCTCTCCGGCGGCCCCCTCGGGACCGCCCGCGCCCCGCGCTCCGCGAGCGCCCGGCGGCCCGGCTCGGCCCGGCACAAGGCGGACGCGGTCCGCAAGCGCCGGATCACGCTGACGGTCGCCGCGGTCGTCCTCGCGGGCGCCCTCGGCGTGGGCGGATACCTGGCGGCGGCGGGCGGCGAGGACGCGGCGCCGCAGCAGGATTCGCGGCAGTCCACCACCCAGCCCTGAGTGCGGGGACCTGGTATTCGCGGGAAGCCGTTACGCTGGACGCGTGGCAGTCGTCGATGTATCCGAAGAGCTGAAGTCCCTCTCCTCGACCATGGGGTCGATCGAGGCCGTCCTGGACCTCGAGAAGATGAGGGCAGACATCGCCGTGCTCGAAGAGCAGGCCGCGGCCCCGTCCCTGTGGGACGACCCGGAGGCGGCGCAGAAGATCACGAGCAAGCTTTCGCACCTCCAGGCCGAGGTCCGCAAGGCCGAGGCGCTGCGCGGCCGCATCGACGACCTCGCGGTCCTGTTCGAGCTGGCCGAGGAGATGGACGACCCGGACACCCGGGCCGAGGCCGAGGCCGAGCTCGTGACCGTCCGCAAGGCGCTCGACGAGATGGAGGTCCGCACCCTCCTGTCCGGCGAGTACGACGAGCGCGAGGCCCTCGTCAACATCCGCGCCGAGGCCGGCGGCGTCGACGCCTCCGACTTCGCGGAGCGCCTGCAGCGCATGTACCTGCGCTGGGCCGAGCGTCACGGCTACTCGACCGAGATCTACGAGACCTCGTACGCGGAAGAGGCCGGCATCAAGTCGACCACCTTCGTCGTCAAGGCCCCGTACGCCTACGGCACGCTCTCCGTCGAGCAGGGCACCCACCGCCTGGTCCGCATCTCGCCCTTCGACAACCAGGGCCGCCGCCAGACCTCCTTCGCCGGCGTCGAGATCCTCCCGGTCGTCGAGTCCTCCGACCACGTCGAGATCGACGACTCCGACCTCCGCATCGACGTCTACCGCGCCTCCGGCCCCGGCGGCCAGGGCGTCAACACCACCGACTCGGCCGTGCGCATCACGCACATCCCGACCGGCATCGTGGTCTCCTGCCAGAACGAGCGCTCCCAGATCCAGAACAAGGCGAGCGCCATGAACGTCCTCCAGGCCAAGCTCCTGGAGCGCCAGCGCCAGGAGGAGCGCGCCAAGATGGACGCCCTCAAGGGCGACGGCGGCAGCTCCTGGGGCAACCAGATGCGTTCCTACGTCCTCCACCCGTACCAGATGGTCAAGGACCTCCGCACGGAGTTCGAGGTCGGCAACCCGCAGTCGGTCCTCGACGGCGAGATCGACGGCTTCCTGGAGGCGGGCATCCGCTGGCGCAAGCAGCAGGAACAGGCGTAGTCAGAGCTTCCGGGCCCCGCTCACCGCTGGTGGGCGGGGCCCGTCTGCGTGCTGTGGTGCATGACGCGGCCGGGACGGCGGCTGGCTGAAGCCCGACACATGGCGGGGGCTGGGGTTGCACCCGGAGCCTTTCGATTCGCGGGAGCAAGTGCCAGGTCGACAATTCTGACGCTTTGTCGACATGGGAACTGGCGTGACGAGGGCGGCAGTTCCCGGTTTACGTCACAGTTGCATCCCCGCATGGCGGGCAGAACATGATCTTTCGGGCATTGCGCGCGCAACGACCTTGACGTGTTCTTGGAAACTCGCAAGGGTGGCACGCGGCATGCGTGTTCCTGGGGCGTGTGTGGACGGGGGCGGGTCCAGTGAACACTGCGATCGCCCCCAGTGCCCGGGCCCCGGGCCGCTGCTCTACAGACGAGATGAGCTACTGGGGGTAGCAGCCAGATGACGAAGAAGACGCGGATCCGCGTTGCGCGCATTGCGGCCGGCGCTGTGATCGCCGCCGGTGCGTCGCTGACGGCGGCCGGCGCCGCGCAGGCCGTCGGGGTCAGCATCAACCTGGGCACCGAGGTCGGTGGCGGCGGGCCGGGCGACTGTGAGATCGACCCGACGCTCTGCCAGTCGGGCGGCGGTGAGAACGGCGGCGGCGAGAACGGCGGTCAGACCGGCGGTTCCGAGAACGGTGGCGGCCAGAACGGTGGCCAGACCGGCGGTTCCGAGAACGGCGGCCAGACCGGCGGCTCGGAGAACGGCGGCCAGACCGGCGGCTCCGAGAATGGTGGCCAGACCGGCGGTTCCTAGAACGGTGGCGGCGAGAACGGTGGCCAGACCGGCGGCTCGGAGAACGGTGGCCAGACGGGCGGCTCGGAGAACGGCGGTCAGACGGGCGGCTCGGAGAACGGCGGCCAGACGGGCGGCTCGGAGAACGGCGGCCAGACCGGCGGTTCCGAGAACGGCGGTCAGACGGGCGGCTCGGAGAACGGCGGCCAGACCGGCGGCTCTCAGACCGGTGGTCCGAGCACGTCCGGCGGCCAGAACGGTGGCCAGACCGGCGGCTCGGGCAGCAACGGCGGCCAGACCGGCGGCTCCACCACCACGGGCGGCTCCACCACCACGGGCGGCACGGGCTCCAACGGCGGTCAGGGCACCACGGGCGGCCACGGCGGTTCGGCCACCGGTGGCGGTTCCACCACCGGTGGCGGCGCCGGCACCTGCACCGTCGACCTCGACGGCGCCGAGTGCGTCGACAACGGCGGCAACCACAACGGCACCAACGACGCCGGCTCGCAGCCCGTCGAGCAGGGCAAGGCCAAGGAGGAGCTGGCGGAGACCGGTGCCGCCGAGACCTCGTTCCTGATCATCGGGGCGGCCACCATGATCGCCGGTGGCATCGGCTTCCGCTTCCTGCCGCGTCTCGTGACCGGCGGGCGTACCGCCGTCTGAGGTCACTCGGCGCGTACGTAGGCGTACGCGAGAGGGCCGGAGCGCTTCACGGCGCTCCGGCCCTCTCGTACGTCCAGGGGGCGTCCTCGGCCCCTACATGCCCCGCGCCACCAGCAGCAGCGCCATCGCCGCCAGCAGGGCGATCACCAGGGTCAGCAGCATCGCCGGCGTCAGGCCCGTCGGCTGGGGCAGACGCTCGCGGTTCGCGCGGCAGACGGGGCAGCGGCCCTCGGCGACGGGCGCCGCGCAGTTGGCGCACACCAGACGGTCATAGGTCATGCGCTCTCCTCCTCCCGCACAGGGGTCCGGTCAGGGGTCCTTACCGGAAGAACGCTCGGAGCGACCCCGGCGTTCCCCTACCACTGTGCCAGCTCCGGCGCGTTTCGGCGCGCCCCGCGAGATCCGGTCGGAGCGGCCCGGAGGGATGAAAAGGATAAAGCGCACAAGCGTGGAGCGCGACTGCACGGGCCATCCCCGTTCGCGTAGTGTCACGCACACCTACTCCCGGCCGACCGTGGTGCATCCGTGATCCGATTCGACAACGTCTCCAAGTCCTATCCGAAGCAGAACCGCCCCGCGCTCCGGGATGTCTCCCTGGAGATCGAGAAGGGGGAGTTCGTCTTCCTCGTCGGTTCCTCCGGCTCCGGAAAGTCGACCTTCCTGCGGCTGATCCTGCGCGAGGAGCGCGCCAGCCAGGGACAGGTGCACGTGCTGGGCAAGGACCTCGCCCGGCTCTCCAACTGGAAGGTGCCGCACATGCGCCGCCAGCTGGGCACCGTCTTCCAGGACTTCCGTCTCCTGCCCAACAAGACCGTCGCGGAGAACGTGGCCTTCGCCCAGGAGGTCATCGGCAAGCCCCGCGGCGAGATCCGCAAGGCCGTCCCGCAGGTGCTCGACCTCGTCGGCCTCGGCGGCAAGGAGGACCGCATGCCCGGCGAGCTGTCCGGCGGTGAGCAGCAGCGCGTCGCGATCGCCCGGGCCTTCGTGAACCGCCCGATGCTGCTGATCGCGGACGAGCCCACCGGCAACCTCGACCCGCAGACCTCCGTCGGCATCATGAAGCTGCTGGACCGCATCAACAGGACAGGGACCACCGTCGTCATGGCGACCCACGACCAGAACATCGTCGACCAGATGCGCAAGCGCGTCATCGAGCTCGAGGGCGGCCGGCTCGTCCGCGACCAGGCCCGCGGCGTCTACGGCTACCAGCACTGACGGGCGGGGGAGAAGTCACATGCGCGCCCAGTTCGTGCTCTCGGAGATCGGTGTCGGCCTCCGCCGCAACCTCACGATGACCTTCGCCGTCATCGTCTCCGTCGCCCTGTCCCTGGCCCTCTTCGGCGGCGCCCTGCTCATGCGCGAGCAGGTCAGCACGATGAAGGACTACTGGTACGACAAGGTCAACGTCTCCATCTTCCTCTGCAACAAGAGCGACGCCGCCTCCAGCGCCAAGTGCGCCAAGGGCGCGGTGACCGGGCAGCAGAAGGACCAGATCGAGGCCGACCTGAAGAAGATGTCGGAGATCGTCGAGTCGGTCCACCACGAGTCGGCCGACGAGGCGTACAAGCACTACAAGGAGCAGTACGGCGACACGGCCATCGCCTCCGTCGTCACGCCCGACCAGATGCAGGAGTCCTTCCGGGTCAAGCTGAAGGACCCCGAGAAGTACAAGGTCATCGCCACCGCCTTCGCCGGCCGCGACGGCGTCGAGTCGATCCAGGACCAGCGCAACATCCTGCAGAACCTCTTCGACCTGATGAACGGCATGAACATCGCCGCCCTCGGCGTCATGGGCCTCATGCTGGTCATCGCGCTGATGCTGATCGTCAACACCGTCCGCGTCTCCGCCTTCAGCCGGCGCCGCGAGACCGGCATCATGCGGCTGGTCGGCGCGACCAACTTCTACATCCAGATGCCGTTCATCGCGGAGGCCGCGTTCGCCGGCCTCCTCGGCGGCGGCGTCGCCTGCGTGCTGCTCCTGGTCGGCCGCTACTTCCTCATCGACCACGGCATCGCGCTCGCCGACAAGATGCAGCTGGTCCACTTCATCGGCTGGGACGCGGTCCTCTCCAAGCTGCCGCTGGTCCTCGCGATCGGCCTGCTGATGCCGGCGCTCGCCGCGCTCGTGGCGCTGCGCAAGTACCTGAAGGTGTGACAGTTCCCTCCGGGTGACGTGACGGCGCCGTACGGGCAACCTCCGTACGGCGCCGTTCTCTTGTCCTACAGTGGGCCGCATGCGTGCCGGTGCCGGCCCCGAGTTCTGTCGACGGCCCCGCGGAGTTCTCCGTGGGGCCGCCCTGTCGTTGGTCTTCGCCGGGGTCATCGGGACGGCCGCCGCGACCGGCGTGCTGCCGCGCCAGCAGGCCCCCCGCCAGGCCCCGGAGGCCGGGCCCTCGCCCCGTACGGCCGTCGCCGCCGCCGGCACCGTCGACCGGGCCGCGCTCGCCCGGGCCGCCGCCGAGGCGATCGCCGACGGGAAGTCCGGGAAGAAGGCGGCGGAGGAGTTCGTCAGCCGCAGCGGGGACCGCTGGGGGGCGGTGTACGACAAACGGGAGTACGCCGAGTTCGAGCAGACCCTCGACGGCGCCTACACCGGCGTCGGGCTCTCCGCGCGCCGGGGGGCCGACGGGCGGGTCGAGATCAGCCGGATCCGGGGCGGCGGGCCCGCCGAGCGGGCCGGGCTGCTGGTCGGCGACCGGCTCACCGCGATCGACGGCCGGCCGGTGGACGGACTGAGCGTCTCGGAGATCGTCTCGCTGCTGCGCGGCGAGGGCGTCACCGGCTCCACCGTCGCGCTCGGCGTCGAGCGCGGCCGCGCCGCCTGGACCCAGCCGCTGCGCCGGGCCCGGCTCGCCACCGACCCCGTCACCGTCCGGCGGCTCGCCGACGGCACCGTCCTGATCCGCGTCGCCGCCTTCACCAAGGGCACCGGCGAGCGGGTCCGGCAGGCCGTGCGCTCCGCTCCCGCCCGCGCCGGCGTCCTGCTCGACCTGCGCGGCAACTCCGGCGGCCTCGTCGCCGAGGCCGCGACCGCCGCCTCCGCCTTCTTCGACGGCGGGCTCGTCGCCACGTACGACGTCGACGGCACCCAGCACGCCGTCTACGCGGACGGCGGCGGCGACACCCTCCGCCCCCTGGTCGCGCTGATCGACGGCGGCACCATGAGCGCGGCCGAGCTGCTCACCGGCGCGCTCCAGGACCGGGGCCGGGCCGTCACCGTCGGCTCGCGGACCTTCGGCAAGGGCTCGGTGCAGATGCCGAGCGCGCTGCCCGACGGCTCCGTCGCCGAGCTGACCGTCGGGCACTACCGCACGCCCGCCGGCCACGCGGTCGACGGCCACGGCATCACCCCGGACGTCACGGTCGACGCCGCGGACGCCCGGGCCGAGGAGCGGGCCCGGACGGTATTGAGTGGCCTCGGAGGGGCCTCGTAGTGCGAAAATGGCCGCACTATGGCAAAGGGACTCGTCAACGTGCAGGGCAAGCCTGCGAAGAAGACCCAGGACAAGGGGCCGGAGCGCAAGCTCATCGCGCAGAACAAGAAGGCGCGGCACGACTACCACATCCTGGACACCTACGAGTGCGGTGTGGTGCTCATGGGCACCGAGGTGAAGTCGCTGCGGATGGGCCGGGCGTCGCTCGTCGACGGCTTCGTCCACATCGACGGCGGAGAAGCCTGGCTGCACAACATCCACGTGCCCGAGTACACCCAGGGCAGCTGGACCAACCACTCGGCGAAGCGGAAGCGCAAGCTGCTGCTCCACCGCGAGCAGATCGACAAGCTGGAGCAGAAGGCGTCCGAGACGGGTCACACGATCGTGCCCCTCGCCCTCTACTTCCTGAACGGCCGGGTGAAGTGCGAGATCGCGCTCGCCAAGGGCAAGAAGGAGTACGACAAGCGGCAGACCCTGCGTGAGCAGCAGGACACCCGCGAGGCGAGCCGCGCCATCGCGGCGGCCCGGCGTCGCCAGCGTGCCCAGCAGGCCCGCCAGGGTTAATACGCTGGCAACTGCGCCCGTCGGTCACGTACCATGGGCTCTGCACCTCACAGAGGGTGCAACCTTTGAAAAATCAACATGGGGATGATCGGTTTCGACAGCGGATGTCGAAGCAGGGGAAGCGTGTCGAGGAAGCGGCAATGATCTCGTAAACCACGCGCCGAAACCAATAATCGCCAACACCAAGCGCGATTCCTTCGCCCTCGCTGCCTAAGTAGCGACTTGCGAAGTGTCAGCCCGGGGCTGTTCCCGACCCGGATCCTGGCATCATCTAGGGGACTAAACCTTGATCCCGGTCACGGGGTGAAGAGGGAAATCAAACAGTGACTGAGCCCGTTCCGGACTTGTCTGGGTGATCCGGAGGGCTGAGAAACGCGTACCAGACTGCACACGGAGAAGCCCTGATTCCGCACCGTTGGACGCGGGTTCGATTCCCGCCATCTCCACTCATCCCATGTGGGCGCAGGCCCGGTGGTCGTCACGACGACTGCCGGGCCTTCGTCATGCCCCGGACCACCAGCGCAAGCGTCGCCGCCGCGGGCGGGAGCACATAGCCGTACGTCGTCGTCGGGGCGTGCTCCGCGAGCCAGCCGCCCGCTGCCGAGCCCGCCGCGATGCCGCCCAGGAGGGCGGTCACGGCGAGGGTCATGCCCTCGTTGAGCTGGGACGGCGGGGTGAGGCGCTGGGTCAGGGTCATGGCCGTGACCATGGTCGGCGCGGTGGCCGTGCCGGCCAGGAGCAGGGCGGCGGCGAGGGCGGCGAGCGAGCCGGTGGGGGCGGCCAGGAGGGGGAGCGTCATCAGCGCGGCCATGGCCGCCAGGCAGGTGGCGAGGCCGGGGGTGCGGCGGGCGCGGCCGTAGAGGAGGCCGGCGGCGCAGGAGCCGGCGGCCTGGAGGGCGAGGACGGGGCCGGCGGCGGGGCCGTCGACGTGGGCGAGGGTGACGACCTCCATCGAGCCGAAGACCGCGCCGGTGGCGAGGAAGACCGTGAGCAGCGCGGGCATGCCGGGGGCGCGGAGCGGTGGGCCGGGCGCGGTGGCGGGGCGCGGGGCGACGGGCGGTTCGGTGGTGCGCTGCGCGGCGAAGAGCAGCACCCCGGTGAGGAAGAGGGCGGCGGCGACGAGCGTGCCGGCCTCCGGGAAGAGCGTGGAGCACAGGAGTGCGGCCAGGACCGGGCCGAGCATGAAGCACAGTTCGTCGGCGGCCTGCTCGAAGGCGTTGGCGGTGTGCAGGGCGGCTTTGGCGTCGGGGGCGTCCTTGAGCAGGTGCGCCCAGCGGGCGCGGGACATGCCGCCGGTGTTGGGGGCGGTGGCGGTGAGGGCGGTGGTGAGGAAGAGCGTCCAGGCGGGGGCCTGGGCGTGGGCGCAGAGCAGCAGGACGAGCCGGCCGAGGACGGCGTAGGCGGTGGCGGGCACGGCGACGCGGGCCTGGCCGTGGCGGTCGACGAGCCGGGCGATCCAGGGCGCGGTGAGCGCGCCGGCGGCCATGCCGGTGGCGCTGACGGCGCCGGCGAGGGCGTAGGAACCGTAGGCTCCGGCGATCATGACGACGGCGCTGATGCCGAACATGCCCATGGGCAGCCGGGCGATCAGGTTGCCGGCGGTGAAGGCGCGGGTGCCGGGGAGGGTGAAGAGGCGCAGGTAGGGGTTGGCGGGACGGCGAGGGGCACGGAGGGTGCTGCCGGTGCTGCCGGTGCTGCCGGTGCTGCCGGTGCTGCCGGTGCTGCCGGTGCTGCCGGTGCGGCGAGGGGCGCGGAGGGTGCGGCGGGCTGTGCGGCGGAGGGCGCGGAGGGCGCGGAGGGCGCGGAGGGTACGGCGGGTGAGGCGAGGGGTGCGGGTGCTGCGGGTGCGGGGCGGGGTTTCGCGGTAGCGGGGGGCCAGGGCCGGGCCGGCGGGGGTGAGGGTCAGGTCGGATGGCGGCATGGGTCCACCGTCCTTCGGCACGCCCCCGGCGGTCCAACACCTCTTCGCTCGCCATTCACGCACTTCTGTTGTTGACTGCGGCGGTGCCCTCGCTGAACGACCTCGATCCCCGCCTGCTCCGCTCCTTCGTCGCGGTCGCCGCCGAACTCCACTTCACCCGCGCCGCCGCCCGGCTCTTCGTCGCCCAGCAGGCGCTCAGCCGGGACGTGCGCCGGCTCGAACGCGCGCTGGGCGCCGAGCTGTTCGTGCGCAGCACCCGGCAGGTCGCGCTCACGGTGGACGGCGAGCGGCTCCTGCCGTACGCCCACCGGGTCCTCGCCGCCCACGACGAACTCGCCGACGCCTTCCGCGGCGAGGTCCGCGCGCTGCTCGTCGACCTGAACAGCGCGGGCCTCGCCCACGAGCGGGTGCTCGCCCGCGCCCGCGAACTCGCCCCGGACCTGGAGCTGATGGCCCGCTACGAGAGCGGGCTGACCGGCGCCGTGCGGGAGATGCTCGCGGGGCGGCTCGACGCGTCGTTCGGGCGGTACGGCGGGCTGGCGCCCGAGCTGCGGGCCCGGGTCGAGGCGCAGTTCGTGCGCTACGAGCCGATGGCCGTGCTGCTGCCCGAGGGCGACCCGCTGGCCGGCCTCGCCGAGGTCCCGCTGGACGCGCTCGCCGGCCGCCGGGTCTACGCGGGCGCCGGCAACGACCGTACGCCCGAGTGGACCGACCTCGCGGCCCGCCTCTTCGAGGGCCGCGGCATCCTGCTCGCGCCGCCCGCGCCGCTCGTCGTCGGCCGGGAGGAGTTCCGCCGGGTGATGGCCAAGGCCCCGACGCCGGTCCTCGCCGTCGTCGACTTCCCGCCGATGCCCGGCAGTGTGCTGCGGCCGCTCGTCGACCCCGTACCGCTGTCGCCGGTGAGCCTCGTCTGGCGCAGGGGCCTCGCCCATCCCGCGCTCGACGCCCTGCGCCGCGCCGCCGCGGAGCTCACCGCCGAGGAGGGGTGGGGCGTGCGTCCGGCAGGCTCGTGGCTGCCGGACCAGGAGGCGCTGGGGGCGCTCACAGCGGCTGTGCGCTCCGGGTGAGTGCAAGGTTCCGTCCCCGTCACCTCGCGGCACCGGCACCCGAAACGCGGCCTCCCTAGCGTCGCCGTCACAGGGGCAGGACGGGATGCGACACCGCGGAGGTGCGACATGGGCGGTCGGTGGATCGAGCGCTGGGAGCCGGAGGACGAGACCTTCTGGCGGGAGCGGGGCGAACGGATCGCGCGCCGGAACCTGTGGTTCTCGGTGTTCTGCGAGCACATCGGCTTCTCGGTGTGGAGCCTGTGGTCGGTCATGGTCCTCTTCATGGGTCCGCGGTACGGCGTCGACCCCGCCGGCAAGTTCTTCCTGATCGCCACCGCGACCCTCGTCGGGGCCGTCATCCGCGTCCCGTACACCTTCGCCGTCGCCCGCTTCGGCGGACGCAACTGGACCGTGTTCAGCGCGCTGTTGCTGCTGCTGCCGACCGGCCTCGCGTACGCGGTGACGGAGCCGGGGACCTCGTACGGCACCTTCCTGCTCGTCGCCGCGCTCACCGGTGCCGGCGGCGGCAACTTCGCCTCCTCCATGACCAACATCAACGCCTTCTTCCCGCTGCGGAAGAAGGGCTGGGCGCTCGGCCTGAACGCGGGCGGCGGCAACATCGGCGTGCCGGTCGTCCAGCTCGTGGGCCTGCTCGTCATCGGCACCGCCGGCGCGCCGCACCCGCGGATCGTGCTCGGCGTCTATCTGCCGCTGATCGTCGTGGCCGCCGTGTGCGCCGCGCTGTTCATGGACAACCTGGCGCCCGTGAGGAACGACGCCGGCGCCGCCCGGGAGGCGGTGCGGGCGCGGCACACCTGGATCATGGCGTTCCTCTACGTCGGCACCTTCGGCTCGTTCATCGGCTACGGCTTCGCCTTCGGTCTGGTGCTGCAGACCCAGTTCGGCCGCACCCCGCTCCAGGCGGCCTCGCTCACCTTCATCGGCCCGCTGCTCGGCTCGCTCGTCCGCCCGGTCGGCGGCGCGCTCGCCGACCGGCACGGCGGCGCCCGGATCACCCTGGCGACCTTCGCGGCGATGGCCGTCGCCGCCGGGACCGTGCTCTGCGCCTCGGTCGCCGGGTCGCTGCCCGTGTTCCTGGCCGGCTTCATCGCGCTGTTCGCGCTCAGCGGCCTCGGCAACGGCTCCACGTACAAGATGATCCCGGCCGTCTTCCTCGCCCAGGGGTACGAGAAGGGGCTCGCCGGCGAGGCGGCCCGGGCGCACGGCCGCCGGCTGTCCGGCGCCGCGATGGGGCTCATCGGCGCGGTGGGCGCGCTCGGCGGCCTCGGCATCAACCTGGCGTTCCGGGAGTCGTTCCGCGCGGTCGGCTCCGGCACCGGCGCCTATGCCGCCTTCCTCGTCTTCTACGCGGCGTGCATGGCCGTCACCTGGGCGGTATACCTTCGGCGGCCGTCCGCGGCGGCGCCGGTGCCCGACACGGCGGCGGGCGTGGAGGTGCGGCGCGATCCCGCCGAGGTGTGAGTCAAAGTGGGCCCCCGAGGGCCGTAACGACTGTGAAATACGGGTGAACCCGGACCGACATCCCGGCCCGGCAGTCTCGGCAGGCATGGACGAGCGGGGCAGGGGCGAGCAGCGCATGGACGAGCAGCGCACGGACGATCGGGACACGGACGACCGGGACACCGGCGGCAGCGGCCCGGGCGGGCACGGGGCCCTCGCGGGCTTCACCGTCGGCGTCACCGCCGCCCGCCGCGCCGACGAGCTCATCGCGCTGCTGAGGCGCCGCGGCGCAGCGGTCGTCCACGGCCCCGCGCTGCGGATCGTGCCGCTCGCCGACGACACCGAACTCCTCGCCGCCACCAAGGACCTCGTCGACCACGCCCCGGACGTCGTCGTCGCCACCACGGCGATCGGCTTCCGCGGCTGGGTCGAGGCGGCCGACGGCTGGGGCTTGGGCGAGGCGCTGCTCGACCGGCTGCGCACGGTCGAACTCCTGGCCCGCGGGCCCAAGGTGAAGGGCGCGGTGCGGGCGGCCGGGCTCACCGAGACCTGGTCGCCGTCCTCCGAGTCGATGGCCGAGGTCCTCGACCGGCTGCTCGGCGAGGGCGTCGCCGGCCGGCGCGTCGCGCTCCAGCTGCACGGCGAGCCGCTGCCCGGGTTCGTGGAGGCGCTCACCGAGGGCGGCGCGGAGGTCGTGCCGGTGCCCGTCTACCGCTGGATGCCGCCCGAGGACCCCGGCCCGCTCGACCGGCTCCTCGACGCCACCGTGGCCCGTGCCCTCGACGCGGTGACCTTCACCAGCGCCCCGGCCGCCGCCTCGCTCATCGACCGGGCCCGCGTCCGCGGGCTCCTCGACCAGCTGGTGGCGGCGCTGCGGCACGACGTCCTCGCGGTGTGCGTGGGCCCGGTGACCGCGCTGCCGCTGCAGTCCCTCGCCATCGGCACCCACCAGCCCGAACGCTTCCGGCTCGGCCCGCTCGTCCAGCTCCTCTGCCGCGAACTGCCCTCCCGTGCACGGGCGTTGCCGGTCGCCGGCCATCGCGTCGAGATCCGCGGCCACGCCGTCCTCGTCGACGGCGCGCTGCGCCCGGTGCCGCCCGCCGGGATGGCTCTGCTCGGGCTGCTCGCCCGCCGCCCCGGCTGGGTCGTCGGCCGCGCCGAGCTGCTGCGCGCCCTGCCGGGCGCGGGCCGCGACGAGCACGCCGTGGAGACCGCGATGGCCCGGCTCCGTACGGCCCTCGGCGCCCCGAAGCTCATCCAGACGGTGGTCAAGCGCGGCTACCGGCTCGCGCTCGACCCGGCGGCCGACACCAAGTACGGGGCCGAGGAGACCCGTTAGGGGGCCGGCCGGAGAGCCGGGTCGGCCGGGCCCTGAGGCCTGACCCGGCCCCCTACCGCCAACGCCCGCAGCAGGCAGCCGAATCCGGCCAGGGTGAGCACTCCGCGGACGTCGTTCCAGACCACCCACGGGCCCTCGAAGGCGGCCCGGGCCCGCACCGGGTCCGTGGCGGCCGCGAGGGCGTCGTTGAGCGGGACGTTCGCCGCCGAGGTGACGGCGAACACCGCCACGTACAGGGCGAGCGCGGCCACCGTCCAGCCGCGCGCCCGGCCGCCGGCCCGCAGCCGCCAGGCGGCCGCCGCCGTCAGCAGCAGCGCGCCGAAGAACGCGGTGAAGAACACCGGGTTCTGGATGACGTCGTTGACGTTGCGCATCACCTCGACGTAGCTGCGGTCGTCGCTGCGCGCCAGCGCCGGCATCACCGAGCAGGCGTACGCGAACCACACCCCCGCCGTCAGCCCCGTCGCCACCGCCGCCGCCCCCAGGACCGCCCCGGCGGCCCCCTTCGCACTCTCGCCCGTCTTCGTCATGTGCCCATTCAAGGGCGGGCGTTGGGCCCCGGACATGGTTGCGCGTCGCACCGGCATACGCGGGCGTCTACGGTACGCGGATGAGCACCGTCACGATCAGACCCGCGGCCCCCGAGGCCCCCGAAGACGCCGTCGCGCTCGCCGCGGCCGTGGCACGCAACCGCGCGTACATGAAGCCCTGGGAGCCGTACCGGGCCGAGACGTACTACACGCCGGCGGGGCAGGCCGCACGGCTCGGGGACGGCGCCCGGCGCTGGTTCGCGGTGGACCGGCTGCCCGGGGGCGAGCGGATCGCGGGCGTGGCGATCCTCTCCGGGATCGCCCTCGGCCCGTTCCGCAGCGCCTCGCTCGGCTACTGGGTGGACCCGGAGTACGGGGGCCGTGGTCTGGCCACCGCGCTGACCGAGGAGGTCTGCCGGGCCGCGCGCGAGGAGCTCGGCCTGCACCGGATCGAGGCCGGCACCCTGCTCGACAACCACGCCTCGCAACGGGTCCTCGCCAAGTGCGGCTTCGAGCGGATCGGCACCGCGCCCCGCTATCTGCACATCGACGGCGCCTGGCGCGACCACCACCTCTTCCAGCGCATCCTGCACGACGACCCGCCGCCGAAGGCCTAGGGCCCCTGCCTCGGCGTCGCGCGCAGCATCGGGGCGCGGGCGTGGGCCTTCTGGAGGCCCGGGCGGAAGATCATGATGATCAGCCGGGCGCCCGGCGCGGTGAGCGGCTGGGCGGCGCAGATCGTGACGTGGCCGCGGCCGAGGAGAGCGTGGTGGATCGGGCGCTCGTCGCCGTCCGGGTGGATGTGCGCGCCGCCCGCCTCCCACAGCGGGCCGAGGTCCGGATCGGCGCGGACCTCGTGCTCGATGCGGCGCAGCGTCTCGTCGTCGCGGCGCGCGGCGATGGCGGCGTGCAGCTGGGGCAGGATCAGCGGCGCCCAGCCGTACCGCCAGTCGATGAGCGTGGTGTCCCGGGCCTCCTTGTCGAGGAGCATCCAGCGCATGGTGTTCGCCGGGGCCACGCCGCCCGGGTACATGTCGGCGAAGTGCCGGTTGTGCGCGAGCAGGTTCCAGGACGCGTCGGTCACGTACGCCATGTGGGAGATGCCGTCCACGGCCTCCTGCCAGACGCCCGGCACCTCCAGGCCGGAGGAGGCGTGCAGCGGCCCGGGCGGGTCGCCGATGCCCGCGTACCGGCACAGCGACACCCACTCCTGCTCGTTGAGGCCGAAGAGGCGGGCGACCTGGCGGAGGTAGTCGGCGGGCGGGTTCGGGTAGCGGCCGGTCTCCAGGCGGTTGTACGTGTCGACCGCGCGCAGCGTCAGCTCGTCGACCTGCTGCTGCGACAGGCCGCGGGCGCGGCGGCCGCGGCCGGTCGGCCGGGAGAGGCCGTGCGACTCGGGGGCGATCAGCTCGCGGCGCTCCTTGAGGAGGGCCCGTAGCGCCGTCTTGTTCACCACACCCCCGGTGCGTCGTGCCTCGTGCGTCGCGCGACGTGCGTCTCGCGCTGTCCTCGTGCGTTGTCCGTCGTGCCAGGGGCCGCTGCCCTGTGTCCTGATTTTCCCGTGTGCGAATTCGTAGGAAAAACGGCTCGTAGATATTAAACCGTTCAACGTTCATGCTGGCGGTGCCTCGCGCTGACCTGCGAGGACTCCATGGACGACCGGACGGCATCCCCCCGAGCCGTTCGGTTTCCAGTCGGCCCGGGCGGCTCCCCCGTACGCCCGGGCCGACTATTTTCCGCCACTGCCCGCGCCGCCCCCTGGCCAGCCCCGGCTGCCGGGAGCACTCTGGTGGCGACACGAGAGGGGGACGCGGGCATGGCTGCTCGGACGGCGGGCTTCGCCTCCGGACGCGTCTGCCTCGACCTCGCCGCCGAACCCCTCGACCGGCCCGAGACCCTCGCCGTCTTCCTGCGCGCCGCCGGCCTCGTCCCGCCCGCCACCCGGCTGCGCGCCCTCGACGCCCGCTGGCTGCGCGCCTTCCGCGAGCTGCGCGACTGCGTCGCCGACCTGGTCACCGCCCAGCTCGACGGCCGCCCGGTCCGGCCCGCCGCCCTGGAACTGCTCAACGCGCTCGCCGCCGCGGCCGCGCCGCCCGCGCCCCGCGCCGTACCCACCCGCTCCGGGCACCTCGTGCGCACCCTCAGCCGCGAACCCGACTGCCGCGCCCTGCTCGCCGCCGTCGCCCGCGACGCCGTCGACCTGCTCACCGACCCGGCCGCCCGCGCCCTGCTGCGCCGCTGCGAGGGCCCCGGCTGCCGCCGCTGCTACCTCGACACCTCGCGCGGCCGGCGCCGCCGCTGGTGCTCCAGCGAGGCGTGCGGCAACCGCGCCCGGGTCGCCCGGCACCGTGCCGGCCGGCTGGAGGAGTGAGCCGGCGGACCGGGCCGTCCCGCCGGGGGGACCGACATCACAGCGGCGCGGCCCGCCGATACGGGCCCGGCCCTGACATATCGCCCCGTGGTGGCGTACGCTCGACGGCTGCCCAGTGCACGTCAGAAGGGGGCCCCGGTGGCCGCGCAGGAAGCCGTCGACACGGTCAGAGACCGTGAGATCGGTGTCGAACAGGAACATCTGGATCAGGTCTACCGCCGCCTCGAGGAGAAGATCCACGAAGCCGAGTTCCTGATGGACGACGCCGCCAAGCGCGGTCAGGTCGGCACACCCGGCGCCCTCGCCGAGCGCGACGCCCAGGTCTTCCGGGCCGGCATCCACCTCAACCGGCTCAACAACGAGTTCGAGGACTTCCTCTTCGGCCGGATCGACCTGCTGTACGGCAAGGACGGCAAGAAGGGCCCCGACGGCGCCTACACCTCCGTCGAACCCGCCGACGACGCCGTGCGCCCCGACAACACGGCCGACATCGGCGAGACCCTCCACATCGGCCGGCTCGGCGTCCTCGACTCCGACTACGCCCCGCTCGTCATCGACTGGCGCGCGCCCGCCGCCGCGCCCTTCTACCGCTCGACGCCCGTGGACCCGGGCCGCGTGGTGCGCCGCCGGGTCATCCGCTCCAAGGGCCGCCAGGTCCTCGGCGTCGAGGACGACCTGATGCGCCCCGAGCTGAAGGCCACGCTCGACGGACGCGAGCTGCCGGTCATCGGCGACGGCGCCCTGATGGCCGCGCTCGGCCGGGCCCGCAGCCACACCATGCGGGACATCGTCTCCAGCATCCAGGCCGAGCAGGACCTGGTCATCCGGGCGCCCGCCGCCTCCGTCACCTACGTCGAGGGCGGCCCCGGCACCGGCAAGACCGCCGTCGCGCTGCACCGCGCCGCCTACCTGCTCTACCAGGACCGGCGCCGCTACGCGGGCGGCATCCTCATCGTCTCGCCGACGCCGCTGCTCGTCTCGTACACCGAGGGCGTGCTGCCCTCGCTCGGCGAGGAGGGCCAGGTCGCCATCCGCGCGCTCGGCTCGCTCGTCGACGGCGCCGAGGCCGACGCGTACGACGAGCCGGCCGTCGCCCGGGTCAAGGGCTCGTCGCGGATGCTCGCCGTGCTGCGCAAGGCCGCCCGCGGCGCCCTGGAGACGCCCGCGCCGAAGCCCGCCGCCCCGGCCGCCGCCGACGGCGGCCAGCTCGCGTTCGGGGAGGAGGAGGACGAGGCGCCCGCGCCGACCGGCACGCCCACCCTGCTCCGCGTCGTCGCCTTCGGCCGCCGCCTGGAGCTGGAGGCCGACGAGCT
This sequence comes from Streptomyces sp. NPDC004327, assembly GCF_042873935.1. Taxonomy (NCBI): domain Bacteria; kingdom Bacillati; phylum Actinomycetota; class Actinomycetes; order Kitasatosporales; family Streptomycetaceae; genus Streptomyces; species Streptomyces sp. NPDC004327. Next base: position 58,704 of record NZ_JBIAME010000002.1, read on the forward strand.
CAGGCGGATCCGGCACAACGTGCTCGGCGGCACCGCGCCCGTCAACCTGCTGCGCCCGCGCGCCCGTCGGCTGCTGCTCGACGCGCTGTACGCCAAGTCCGGCGCGGCCGGCCGGCACAGCGACCCCGAGCTCGCCGCCGAGCTGCGTTCCTCCTTCGACGAGGACGTGTCCACCGAGGACTCCTTCCTCGGCTTCCTCGACGCCTGGTGGCCCGAGCTCACCCCGCTCAAGGTGCTCGACGCCATGGCCGACGAGAAGCGGCTCGGCCGCTGGGCCCGCCGGATCCTCAACCCGGGCGAGGTGCGGCGCCTCGCCCGCTCGCTGCGCCGCCCCGGCCTCTCGGTGCACGACGTGGCCCTGCTCGACGAGCTGGCCACGCTCCTCGGCGCCCCGGTCCGGCCGCGCAAGAAGCGCGAGTACGACCCGCTGGACCAGCTCACAGGGCTTGAGGAGCTGATGCCGGTGCGCGAGGAGTCGCAGCGCGAGCGGGCCGAGCGGCTCGCCGCCGAGCGCACCGAGTACGCCCACGTCATCGTCGACGAGGCCCAGGACCTCACGCCCATGCAGTGGCGCATGGTCGGCCGCCGCGGCCGGCACGCCACCTGGACGGTCGTCGGCGACCCCGCCCAGTCCTCCTGGTCCGACCCGGACGAGGCCGCGGCGGCCCGCGACGAGGCCCTCGGCAGCCGGCCGCGCCGGCGCTTCGAGCTCACCGTGAACTACCGCAACCCGGCCGAGATCGCCGAGCTCGCCGCCAAGGTGCTCGCGCTCGCGATGCCCGGCAAGGAGTCGCCGAGGGCGGTGCGCTCCACGGGCGTCGAGCCCCGCTTCGTGGCCGTCGACGACAAGCGGCGGATGGCCGAAACCGTACGTTTGGAGGCCGAGCGGCTACTCGGCGAGGTCGACGGCACCGTCGGCGTCGTCGTCGCCATGGACCGGCGCCGGGAGGCGGCCGGCTGGCTCGCCGGGCTCGGCGACCGGGTGGTGGCACTCGGCTCGCTGGAGGCGAAGGGCCTGGAGTACGACGCCACGGTCGTGGTCTCGCCCGCGGAGATCGCGGACGAGTCGCCGGCCGGGCTGCGGGTGCTCTACGTGGCCCTCACCCGGTCGACGCAGGCGCTCACGGTGATCTCGGGCGACCGGGACCTGCCGGACGCGGACGGCGTGCCGGACCTGCTGCGCGACTGATTTCAAGTCAACCTGCGTCGCGGGAATCGCTTGCCAGGGGCGTTTGTTAGCCTTGTCGTGACACCGGCTCGATCCAAGCCCCCGGGCCCAACCTTCGTCCCTTAGAGGGACCACTTGCCGCGAGGCGAGCATGGCGGGTCGGTGTCGCTTGCTTGCAGAGGTCCTCGTCACCTTCGGGTGGCGGGGGCCTCTTCTGTTTCCCCGTCGTCTCTCGTATGGTGGAAACTACTTTCCGAAAACGAAAAGACCGTATTACCTGCTACCGGCAGGTAGGTGCGACGATCGGAGGGCGCCGCCCGGCGACCAGCAGGGACGGCGTAGCAACGAAGCCAGGGAAAGCAGAGGAACACGGTCATGGCAACGGCGCCCAGCGTCTCGTACTCGATGACGGTCCGGCTCGAGGTGCCCGCGAGCGGCACCGCGGTCTCCCAGCTCACCACGGCGGTGGAGTCCCACGGCGGCTCCGTCACCGGTCTCGACGTCACCGCCTCCGGTCACGAGAAGCTGCGCATCGACGTCACCATCGCCGCGACCTCCACCGCGCACGCCGAGGAGATCGTCGAGCAGCTGCGCGGGATCGAGGGCGTCGTCCTCGGCAAGGTCTCGGACCGTACGTTCCTGATGCACCTCGGCGGCAAGATCGAGATGGCGTCCAAGCACCCCATCCGCAACCGTGACGACCTGTCGATGATCTACACGCCCGGCGTGGCCCGGGTCTGCATGGCGATCGCCGAGAACCCCGAGGACGCCCGCCGCCTCACCATCAAGCGCAACTCCGTCGCAGTCGTGACCGACGGCTCCGCCGTCCTCGGCCTCGGCAACATCGGCCCCAAGGCCGCCCTGCCCGTCATGGAGGGCAAGGCGGCCCTCTTCAAGCGCTTCGCCGGCATCGACGCCTGGCCGATCTGCCTGGACACCCAGGACACCGACGCCATCGTCGAGATCGTCAAGGCCATCGCCCCCGGCTTCGCGGGCATCAACCTGGAGGACATCTCCGCGCCGCGCTGCTTCGAGATCGAGGCCCGGCTGCGCGAGGCCCTCGACATCCCGGTCTTCCACGACGACCAGCACGGCACCGCGATCGTCGTGCTCGCCGCGCTCACCAACGCGCTGCGCGTGGTCGGCAAGGGCATCGGGGACGTACGGGTCGTCATGTCCGGTGCCGGCGCCGCCGGTACGGCCATCCTGAAGCTCCTCATCGCGGCCGGCGTCAAGCACGCGGTCGTCGCCGACATCCACGGTGTGGTGCACGCGGGCCGCGAGGACCTGGTGGACGCCGCGGCCGGCACGCCGCTGCGCTGGATCGCCGACAACACCAACCCGGAGGGCGTCACCGGCACCCTCAAGGAGGCCGTCGTCGGCGCCGATGTCTTCATCGGCGTCTCGGCCCCGAACGTGCTCGGCGCCGAGGACGTGGCCGCGATGGCCGAGGGCGCGATCGTGTTCGCGCTCGCGAACCCGGACCCCGAGGTGGACCCGGCGATCGCCCGCCAGACGGCCGCCGTCGTCGCCACCGGCCGCTCGGACTTCCCGAACCAGATCAACAACGTGCTGGTCTTCCCGGGTGTCTTCCGCGGCCTGCTGGACGCTCAGTCCCGCACGGTGAACACCGACATGATGCTGGCCGCGGCCAGCGCGCTCGCCGACGTCGTCACCGAGGACGAGCTGAACCCGAACTACATCATCCCGTCGGTCTTCAACGACAAGGTCGCGGGCGCCGTCGCCGGCGCGGTGCGCACCGCGGCGAAGGCGGCGGGCGCGGGCGCGGCCAACGGCGTCAACGGCGTCTGAGTGTCACCGGGGTGCGGCGGCGCCGTGCGTGTCGCGAGTCGCCGCACCCCAAACCCGCCTTTAGGGTGGTAGTCCGGCTCCGCACCGTCCGTGCGGAGTCGACGCAACGTCACCAGCGCGGGGCGGTGGCGCTTTTCGTGTGACCCCGGAGGGTGCCGGATTGGCGTTCCCGCCGCTGGTGGGGGCAGGATGCGGTCTGGGCGCGAGGGTCCGGCACCAGACCCGGGTCCGGGGAGTGTCCGAGGGCCCTGGCAGCATCGGCTTCGCAGTGCCCATCATGCGGCCCCGCCGCGTGGCCCGCCTCACAGGCAACCCGCCTCACAGGCAAGAAGAAACACGGGAGTAACGAAATGAACCGCAGTGAGCTGGTGGCCGCCCTGGCCGACCGTGCCGAGGTGACCCGCAAGGACGCCGACGCCGTGCTGGCCGCCTTCGCCGAGATCGCCGGCGAGATCGTCGCCAAGGGCGACGAGAAGGTCACCATCCCCGGCTTCCTGACCTTCGAGCGCACCCACCGTGCCGCTCGCACCGCGCGCAACCCGCAGACCGGCGACCCGATCAACATCCCGGCCGGCTACAGCGTGAAGGTCTCCGCGGGCTCGAAGCTCAAGGAAGCCGCCAAGGGCAAGTAAGGCCTGCAGGCAGCGCGCCGAGGCCGCCCAGGCGGCCTGAGGGCAAGCAGAAGGGCGGCCACCCTGTCAGGGGGTGGCCGCCCTTCCGTTCGTCCGTCTGCGCGCCCTTCACGGGCCGCGCGAACTACACGAGCGCGCTGCCCGGCAGCTCGACCTTGGCGCCGAGCTCGACGAGCTTCTCCATGAAGTTCTCGTAGCCGCGGTTGATCAGGTCGATGCCGTGGACCCGGCTGGTGCCCTGGGCGGCGAGGGCCGCGATCAGGTACGAGAAGCCGCCGCGCAGGTCGGGGATGACCAGGTCGGCGCCCTGCAGCTTGGTCGGGCCGCTGACGACCGCCGAGTGCAGGAAGTTGCGCTGGCCGAAGCGGCAGGCCGAGCCGCCCAGGCACTCGCGGTACAGCTGGATGTGGGCACCCATCTGGTTCAGCGCCGAGGTGAAGCCGAGCCGCGACTCGTACACCGTCTCGTGCACGATGGACAGGCCGGACGCCTGGGTCAGGGCCACCACCAGCGGCTGCTGCCAGTCGGTCTGGAAGCCGGGGTGCACGTCGGTCTCCAGGGCGATCGCGTTGAGCGAGCCGCCCGGGTGCCAGAAGCGGATGCCCTCGTCGTCGATCTCGAAGGCGCCGCCGACCTTCCGGTACGTGTTGAGGAAGGTCATCATCGAGCGCTGCTGCGCGCCGCGGACGTAGATGTCGCCCTCGGTCGCGAGCGCCGCCGACGCCCAGGAGGCCGCCTCCAGGCGGTCGGAGAGGGCGTGGTGGTTGTAGCCGCCGAGCTTGTCGACACCGGTGATCCGGATGGTCCGGTCGGTGTCGATGGCGATGATCGCGCCCATCTTCTGCAGCACGCAGATGAGGTCCTCGATCTCCGGCTCCACGGCCGCGTTCGACAGCTCGGTGACGCCCTCGGCGAGGACGGCGGTGAGCAGCACCTGCTCGGTGGCGCCGACGGAGGGGTACGGCAGCTGGATCTTGGTGCCGCGAAGCCGCTGCGGGGCCTCCAGGTACTGCCCGTCCGCGCGCTTCTCGATCGTCGCGCCGAACTTGCGCAGCACGTCGAAGTGGAAGTCGATCGGCCGGCCGCCGATGTCGCAGCCGCCGAGGCCCGGGATGAAGGCGTGGCCGAGGCGGTGCAGCAGCGGGCCGCAGAAGAGGATCGGGATCCGCGAGGAGCCGGCGTGGGCGTCGATGTCGGCCACGTTGGCGGACTCGACGTGCGTCGGGTCCATGATCAGCTCGCCCGGCTCCTCGCCGGGGCGGACCGTCACGCCGTGCAGCTGGAGCAGCCCGCGGACCACGCGCACGTCACGGATGTCGGGCACATTGCGCAGTCGGCTCGGCTCACTGCCGAGCAGGGCGGCGACCATCGCCTTGGGCACGAGGTTCTTCGCGCCGCGAACGCGGATCTCGCCCTCCAGCGGGGTGCCACCGTGGACAAGCAGTACGTCATGGCTGTCTGTGCCGGTCATGAATCTCGCGTTCCGGGTCGTCGGTCGGGTGGCCAGAGAAAAGGGTAAGGGGCGATCAGACCCCGATTGTGTGGCCGAGGGGGCTCCGCGAACGTAATGAATTGGGCACAACACCCTCCGTCTCCGTGATCTTGCGGAGCGTCACCGTCCGCTTGGTTCCCGGCCCCTCCCCGGGGCCGGGCTGAGCTGGGACGGCGTACACCTGCCCCGGACCCGGCCGGACAACCCCCGCGATCGCCGAAGATGCGGGATCATGTGTCGCATGACCGAGGTGTCCTCGCTCACAGGCCGGCTGCTCGTCGCGACACCCGCCCTCGCGGATCCCAACTTCGACCGCACGGTGGTGCTCCTGCTCGACCACGACGACGAGGGCTCCCTCGGCGTGGTCCTCAACCGCCCCACGCCCGTCACGGTCGGCGACATCCTCGCGCCCTGGGCCGCGCTCGCCGGCGAGCCCGGCGTCGTCTTCCAGGGCGGCCCCGTCTCGCTCGACGCCGCCCTCGGCATCGCCGTCATCCCCGGCGACGAGGGTCCGCTCGGCTGGCGGCGGGTGCACGGCGCGATCGGCCTGGTCGACCTGGAGACCCCGCCCGAGCTGCTCGGCCCGGCCATCGGCGCGCTGCGGATCTTCGCCGGATACGCGGGCTGGGGCCCCGGCCAGCTGGAGACCGAGCTGCGCGACGGCGCTTGGTACGTGGTCGAGTCCGAGCCCGGGGACGTCTCCTCGCCGCGCCCCGACACCCTCTGGCGGCAGGTGCTGCGGCGCCAGCGGGGCGAGCTCGCGATGGTCGCCACCTACCCGGACGACCCCTCGCTCAACTGACGCGCGGGACGGGCCGGGGGAGGAGGCCCGGGAGCGGGCGTGAGGCGGGTCGCGAGGCGGGTCGCGAGGCTTTCCGTACCCAGTACCCTTGGGTCCCATGAGCACTCTCGAGCCCGAGCGCGGGGCAGGTACGGGAACCCTCGTCGAGCCGACGCCGCAGGTGTCCAATGGTGACGGCGACCACGAGCGCTACGCCCACTACGTCCAGAAGGACAAGATCATGGCGAGTGCCCTCGACGGCACTCCCGTGGTGGCACTCTGCGGCAAGGTCTGGGTGCCGGGGCGCGACCCGAAGAAGTACCCGGTCTGCCCGATGTGCAAGGAGATCTACGACTCCATGGGCGCCGGCGGCGACAAGGACAAGGGCGGCAAGGACAAGTAGCCCCCCGGGCCCGCGAGCCCTTCCGCAGTCGGGGACGGCCCCCGGCGTACGCGCCTGACGGTGCGCGCGCCGGGGGCCGTTTTCGTCGCCCCGGCGGTCCGGGCCCCTTGTGGTGGTCCCGGCAGGCCCCTAGCCTCACGCGTGTCGTTGTGCAGAACGAAACGTCCGTTGCACATGTTGCAACATGCTCGGAGGGGATCTGAACCGCCATGAAGCTTCCTGCCCGGACCTTCGCCCTGCCGCTCGCTCTCCTGGCCCTGGCCGCCTGCGCCCCACAGACCTCCGGCGGCGCCGCCACCACCGACGACAAGACCGGCACCCTGCGCGTCTGGCTCTTCCAGGAGGTCGACAACAAGCCCAAGGAACGGGTCGTCGCCCAGGCCGTCGCCGCCTTCGAGCGGCGGAACGCGGGAGTGGAGGTCGAGGTCGAGTACATCCCCGTCGACACCCGCGCCCAGCGCGTCAAGGCCGCCTTCAACGACCCCTCGTCCGCGCCCGACCTCGTCGAGTACGGCAACACCGACACCGCCGGCTACGTGAAGGACGGCGGACTCGCCGACATCACCGCCGAGTTCGGCGCCTGGCCCGACGCCCGGGACGCCGACCCCACCGCCCGCTCCTCCGTCACCGTGGCGGGCAAGGTCTACGGCGCCCCGCTCTTCGCCGGCGTCCGCGCCCTCTACTACCGCACCGACGTCTTCCGCGAGCTCGGCCTCACCGTCCCCAGGACCCAGGACGAGCTCGCCGCCACCGCCAGGAAGATCCGCAAGGCCAGGCCCGAGCTGTACGGGATCGCCGTCGGCGGCGCCTACACCTACGGGGCCCTGCCCTTCGTCTGGGCCAACGGCGGCGAACTCGCCACGGCAGGCGGCGGGACGGGCGAGACCAGTGGGTCCGGTGGGACAGGCGGGGCTTCCTATACCTCCGCCATCGACAGCGACGCCGCCCGCAAGGGCATCACCGCCTACACCGCCCTCTTCGGCGACGACAACTGCCCCGCCGCCAAGTGCGCCCAGATGGGCGGCAACGCCACCGTCACCGCCTTCGCCTCGGGCAAGGCCGCCATGGCCATCGGCGGCGACTTCAGCCACTCGGCCGTCGAGGCGGGCCCGGTCAAGGGCAGGTACGCGGTCGCGCCGCTGCCCGGCACCACACCCGGCTCCATCGCCCCCGCCTTCGCCGGCGGCAACAACCTCGGCGTCCTCAGGAGCACCTCCCACCGCACCCTCGCCGTCGACCTGATGAAGCAGCTCGCCGGCAAGGAGACCCAGGGCCGGCTCTTCGACGCGATGGGCTTCCTGCCCACCTACACCGACGTACGGCAGCAGGCGGCGCGCAGGGAACCCTTCGTCAAGCCGTTCACCGACACCCTCGCCGCCGGCACGAAGTCCGTCCCCGCCTCGCCCGGCTGGGGGCAGATCGACGCCTCGCTCGTGCTGCCCACGATGTTCCAGGAGATCATCAGCGGCCGTAAGGACGTCGAGGCCGCGTCCGGCGACGCCGCGAAGAAGATGGACGCGGCCTTCGCCGCGGCGCGCTGAGGCCGGGACGGACGGACGTGAAGACGACCGCGCCCACCACCCGCGACGGTGAGGACCGCAACCGTGCAGACCGTGGCGGTGACGACCGCAACCGTGAAGACCACGGCGGTGCAGACCGTAGGCGCAAGGAACAGGCCGGTTCCGCGACCCGCCCACCGATCCGCCGGCCGGCCGGCCGCCGTTCCGGATCCCCCTGGACCCCCTGGCTCTATCTGCTGCCCGCCCTCGCCGTCCTCGGCGCGCTCCTCGTCTACCCCGTCTACCAGCTCGGCCTGATCTCCCTCCTGGAGTACACCCAGGCCCAGGTCAGCGGCGGCGCGCCCACCTCCTTCCAGGGCCTCGGCAACTACACGGCCCTCATGGAGGACCCCCAGTTCCGGCAGGTCCTCCTCGCCACCGTCCTCTTCGCCGCCGCCTGCGTCGTCACCACCCTCGCCGCCGGCTGCGCCCTCGCCGTCCTCCTCACCCGGGTCCGCGCGCTGCCCCGGCTCGCCCTGACGCTGGCCGCGCTCGGCGCCTGGGCGACCCCGGCCGTCACCGGCTCCACGGTGTGGCTGTTCCTCTTCGACCCGGACTACGGGCCGGTCGACCGCGTCCTCGGCCTGGACGGCTTCTCGTGGACGTACGGCCGCTACAGCGCCTTCGCCCTGGTCCTCCTCGAAGTCGTCTGGTGCTCGTTCCCCTTCGTGATGGTCACCGTCTACGCGGGCCTCAGGTCCATCCCCGCCGAGGTCCTGGAGGCCGCCGCGCTCGACGGCGCCTCGCAGTGGCGGATCTGGCGCTCCGTCATGGCGCCGATGCTCCGGCCCATCCTGGCCGTCGTCACGATCCAGTCGGTCATCTGGGACTTCAAGGTCTTCACCCAGATCTACGTGATGACGGGCGGCGGCGGCATCGCGGGCCAGAGCCTGGTCCTGAACGTGTACGCGTACCAGAAGGCGTTCGCCTCGTCCCAGTACAGCCTCGGCTCCGCCATCGGCGTCGTGATGCTGCTGATCCTGCTGGCGGTGACGCTGGGCTACCTCCGGCTGCTGCGCCGTCAGGGAGAGGAACTGTGAGCGCCGTGCGTACCCGCGCCGGGTCCCGGACGGGCCCCGCATCCCGGACGCGCCTCGGGTCCCGGATCCGCAGGCCCGGGCGGCTCGCCGCCGAGGCGCTGACCCTGCTGATCGCCGCCGTCGTCGCCTTCCCCCTCTACTGGATGGTCCTCTCCGCCCTCAAACCGGCCGGCGAGATCCAGTCGGCCTCACCCCGCCCCTGGACCCTGTCCCCGTCCCTCGACTCCTTCCGCCGCGTCTTCGGACAGCAGGATTTCGGCCGTTACTTCCTCAACTCGCTGCTCGTCGCCGGCACGGTGGTCGTCGCCTCCGCCGTCATCGCCTTCCTCGCCGCGACCGCCGTCACCCGCTTCCGCTTCCGCTTGCGGACCACGCTCCTCGTCATGTTCCTCGTCGCGCAGATGGTGCCCGTCGAGGCGCTGACCATCCCGCTGTTCTTCCTCATGCGGGACCTCGGCCAGCTCAACACCCTGGGCTCCCTGGTCCTCCCGCACCTCGCCTTCTCCCTCCCCTTCGCGATCTGGATGCTCCGCGGCTTCGTCAGGGCCGTCCCGGAGGCCCTGGCGGAACAGGCGGCGATCGACGGCGCGAGCCGCGTCCGCTTCCTGTGGCAGATCCTCTTCCCGCTCGTCTTCCCGGGGCTCGTCGCGACGAGCGTCTTCTCCTTCATCTCGACCTGGAACGACTTCCTCTTCGCGAAGTCCTTCCTCATCAGCGACACCTCGCAGTCGACCCTGCCCATGGCGCTGCTCGTCTTCTTCAAGCCCGACGAGAACGACTGGGGAGGAATCATGGCCGGGTCGACCGTGATGACGATCCCGGTGCTCGTCTTCTTCGTACTCGTGCAGCGCCGCCTGGTCTCGGGCCTCGGCGGCGCGGTGAAGGACTGACGCGATGACCCATGAGACTGCCGGACACGACCTGATCCCCGCGCCCGTACGCGTCGAGGGGCCGTATCGCGGCGGCTTCGTCCTGGACCGGCGGACCACCCTGAGCGCCGGATCCGGCACCGAGACCACCGAGCGCTGGCTGCGCACGGTGCTCGGCGCCGCCTTCGCGCTGCCGCTGCGGGAGACGGCCGACGACAACGCGACGAACAGCATCCGGCTGCGCCTCGACGACAGCCTCGCCCCGGAGGCGTACCGGCTCGACATCCTGGTCACCCGGGTCGTCGAGATCACCGGCGGGAGCCCGGCCGGCGTGTTCTGGGGCGCGCAGACCCTCCGTCAGCTGCTCGGCCCGGACGCCTTCCGCAAGGCACCCGTCCGGGCGCGACCGCTCGCCGCCCTGACGGCGCGGACGATCGAGGACGCGCCCCGCTTCCCCTGGCGCGGCCTCCTCCTCGACGTCGCCCGCCACTTCATGCCCAAGGAGGACGTACTGCGTCAGCTCGACCTGATGGCCGCGCACAAGCTCAACGTCCTGCACCTGCACCTCACCGACGACCAGGGCTGGCGCATCGAGATCAAGCGCCACCCGCGGCTCACCGAGGTCGGCTCCTGGCGGGCGCGGAGCAAGTGGGGACACCGGGCGTCGCCGCTGTGGGACGACACGCCGCACGGCGGCTTCTACACCCAGGACGACATCCGCGAGATCGTCGGCTACGCCGCCGACCGGCATATCGCGGTCGTCCCCGAGATCGACCTGCCGGGACACGCGCAGGCCGCCATCGCCGCGTACCCCGAACTGGGCAACACCGACGTCATCGACACCACCGCCCTCTCCGTCTGGGACACCTGGGGAGTCAATCCGAACGTACTCGCCCCCACTGACAACGTGCTCCGCTTCTTCGAGGGAGTCCTCGAAGAGGTGCTCGACCTCTTCCCGTCGACCTTCGTGCACATCGGCGGAGACGAGTGCCCCAAGGACCAGTGGCGGGCCTCCCCGGCCGCCCAGGCCCGGATCGAGGAGCTCGGCGTCGGCGACGAGGACGGCCTGCAGTCCTGGTTCGTCCGCCACTTCGACCGCTGGCTCGCCGCGCGCGGACGCCGGCTCGTCGGCTGGGACGAGATCCTGGAGGGCGGCCTGGCGGAGGGCGCCACGGTGTCGTCCTGGCGCGGGTACGCGGGCGGGGTCACCGCCGCCGAGGCCGGCCACGACGTCGTCATGTGCCCCGAGCAGCACGTCTACCTGGACCACCGTCAGGCGCCCGGCGAGGACGAGCCGATGCCCATCGGGTACGTCCGCACCCTCGCCGACGTCTACCGCTTCGAGCCCGTGCCGCCCGGCCTCGCCCCCGAGGCCGCCGCGCACGTCCTCGGCACCCAGGCCAACGTCTGGACCGAGGTGATGGAGAACCGCGCCCGCGTCGACTACCAGACCTATCCGCGGCTCGCCGCCTTCGCCGAGGTCGCCTGGTCCCGGCTGCCCGCTCCCCACGCGCGCGACGTGGCCGGATTCGAGCGCCGGATGAGCACCCACTACCGGCGCCTCGACGCCCTCGGCGTCGACTACCGCCCGCCCGCCGGCCCCCGCCCCTGGCAGCGCCGCCCCGGCGTCCTCGGCCGCCCGCTCGACGGGACGCCCCCGAACGCGTGAGGGGGCGCGCGAGCGCGGGCGGCGCGCGGGTGGGGCGCGTGTGAGGTACCTATCGCCCCGGGTTCACCCACACGTGGCAAAACGGAAGTTACCGTCGCTCGCGGGACCTCCGCCCACGTCCCGGACGGAACCGTCCTTCGCGGACCCTCGCGACGTACGGCTCGGAAGATGTGCCAGAGTTGCCACGTCCGGGCCGTGAGCACGTACGGTACGCCCACACAGGCGTGACAGCCGGGACGTCGGGGATCTCCGGGACACCGGGAAGGGGCAGCGGGTTGACCACGCACGCACCACAGACGGCACCACACACGGCGCGGTCCGTGACGCTGCCCGCCTCGCTCGACGAGGCCGTGGCGGCGCTCACCGACATGCCGGCCGCCGTTCCCGTGGCCGGCGGCACCGACCTCATGGCCGCCGTCAACCGCGGCCAGCTGCGCCCCGCCGGCCTGGTCGGTCTCGGCCGGATCAACGAGATCCGCGGCTGGCAGTACCAGGACGGCCACGCGCTGCTCGGCGCCGGCCTCACCCACGCCCGGATGGGCCGCCCCGACTTCGCGGCCCTCATCCCCGCCCTGGCCGCCGCCTCGCGCGTCGCCGGCCCGCCGCAGATCCGCAACGCCGGCACCCTCGGCGGCAACGTCGTCTCCGCCGCGCCCACCGGCGACTCGCTGCCCGTCCTCGCCGCCCTGGAGGCCGACCTCGTCGTCGTCGGCCCGCTGGGCAGCCGCGAGCTGCCCGTGAGCCATCTGCTCGCCGGGCGGGACATGCTGGCCCCCGGCGAGCTGGTCGCCTTCGTGCGCGTACCGCTGCTGCACGCCCCGCAGGTCTTCCTCAAGGCCACCGGCCGCACCGGCCCGGCCCGCGCCACCGCCTCCGTCGCCGTCGTCCTCGACCCGGCGCGCCGCGGCGTGCGCTGCGCCGTGGGCGCGATCGCGCCGATGCCGCTGCGGCCGCTGGAGGCCGAGCAGTGGATCGCCTCCCTGATCGACTGGGACGACGAGCGCGGCCTGGCCCCGGAGGCGCTGACGGCCTTCGGCGAGTACGTGGGCGCCGCCTGCGTTCCGGACCCGCAGGGCGACGAGCCGTTGCCCCCGGGCGTACTGCACCTGCGGCGCACCGTCGCCGCGCTGGCCCGACGGGCACTGGGGAGGGCGCTGTCGTGAGCGACGAAGCACAGGCACAGGGGAACCCGCAGGCGGGCGGCTGGGAGCCGATCCCGCAGAGCGAGGGGTACGACGGCGACGCCACGGCCTTCGTGCAGCTGCCGCCGGACTTCATGCTGGCGGGCGTCCCGCTGGAGGCGCCCGGACACGGCTACGTGCCGCCGGTCATCGCCCCGCTGACGCCCCACGTGCCGGAGGCTGGCGCCGCCTGGGCGCCGGAGGAGACGCCCACCGCCTCCTGGACGATCCCGACGATCGAGGACGGCGCGGAGGCGCTGGAGGACTCGGGCGAGTACACGGCCTCCCGGCTCGCGCGGTACACGGGCGACGCCCCGGCCACGCTGCCGGGCGGCGCGCCGGCCCCGTGGGCGGTGCAGGAGCCGGAGCCGGCGCCGGAGGCCGCGTCGGAGGCCGTCCGGGAGCCGGAGGCCGAGCCCGTACCCGTACAGGAATTCGTTGAGCCGGCACCGCAGCCCGTACAGGAGGCTCCGGCACCGGCTCCGGAACCCGTACGGGAGGCCCCCGAGCCCGAGCCCGAGCCCGTAGCCATGCCCGAGCCCGTGCCGGCGGACTTCGCCCTCGACAGCACCGTCGACAGCGACGAGCACCCGCACATCTCCTACGTGCTCCGCGTGAACGGCGCCGACCGCCCGGTCACCGAGTCGTGGATCGGCGAGTCGCTGCTGTACGTGCTGCGCGAGCGCCTCGGCCTCGCCGGGGCCAAGGACGGCTGCTCGCAGGGCGAGTGCGGCGCGTGCAACGTGCAGGTCGACGGCCGGCTCGTGGCCTCCTGCCTGGTGCCGGCGGCGACCGCGGCCGGCAGCGAGGTGCGGACGGTCGAGGGCCTGGCCGTGGACGGCGAGCCGTCCGACGTGCAGCAGGCGCTGGCGAAGTGCGGCGTGCAGTGCGGCTTCTGCATCCCCGGCATGGCCATGACCGTCCACGACCTGCTCGAAGGCAACCACGCCCCGACCGAGCTGGAGACCCGGCAGGCCCTGTGCGGCAACCTGTGCCGCTGCTCCGGCTACCGGGGCGTCCTCGACGCCGTACGCGAGGTCGTCACCGCGCGCGGCGAGGCCGCCGAGGGCGAGGGCCCGGAGCCGTCGCTGTTCGGCGACGATGCCGAGGCCGCCCGCATCCCGCACCAGATCCCGCACCAGGTTCCCCACCCGTACGACGGAGGCATCGCGTGACCGGCGACCCGACGACCACGGAGCCCGAGGAGGGCCCCGGCCTGGCCGGACTCGGTCTCGGTGTGTCGCTCCCGCAGGCCGACGCGCGGGCGAAGACCGAGGGCACCTACCCGTACGCCGCCGACCTGTGGGCCGAGGGCCTGCTGTGGGCGGCGATCCTGCGCTCCCCGCACCCGCACGCCCGGATCGTGTCGATCGACACCTCGGCCGCGGCGGAACTGCCCGGCGTACGGGCCGTCGTCACCCACGCCGACGTGCCCGGCGCCGTCACGTACGGCCGCACGATCGCCGACCGCCCCGTCTTCGCCGCCGACCTGGTCCGCCACCACGGCGAGGCCATCGCCGCCGTCGCCGCCGACCACCCGGACACGGCCCGGCTCGCGGCCGCCGCCATCGCGGTCGAGTACGAGGTCCTGGAGCCGGTCACCGACCCCGAGAAGGCGTTCGCCGCGCCGCCGCTGCACCCCGACGGCAACCTGATCCGGCACATCCCGCTCCGCTTCGGCGACGAGGCGGCCACCGGCGAGGTCGTCGTCGAGGGCCTGTACCGGATCGGCCGCCAGGACACCGCCCCCGTCGGCGCCGAGGCCGCGCTCGCCGTGCCCCGCCCCGACGGCGGCGTCGAGATCTACACCGCCTCGACCGACCCGCACACCGACCGCGACCTCGCCGCCGCCTGCTTCGGCCTGCCGCCCGAGCAGGTCAAGGTCGTCGTGACCGGCGTCCCCGGCGCCACCGGCGACCGCGAGGACCCCGGCTTCCAGATCCCGCTCGGCCTGCTCGCCCTGCGCACCGGCTGCCCGGTCAAGCTCACCGCCACCCGCGAGGAGTCCTTCCTCGGCCACGCCCACCGCCACCCCACCCTGCTGCGCTACCGCCACCACGCGGACGCCGAGGGCCGGCTGGTGAAGGTCGAGGCGCAGATCCTCCTCGACGCCGGCGCGTACGCCGACTCCTCCGCCGAGTCGCTGGCCGCCGCCGTCTCCTTCGCCTGCGGCCCGTACGTCGTCCCCCACGCCTTCGTCGAGGGCTGGGCGATGCGCACCAACAACCCGCCGTCCGGCCATGTGCGGGGCGAGGGCGCGATGCAGGTGTGCGCCGCGTACGAGGCGCAGATGGACAAGCTGGCGGCCCGGATCGGCATGGACCCGGCCGAACTGCGCATGCGCAACGTGCTGGCCACCGGCGACATCCTGCCGACCGGCCAGACCGTGACCTGCCCGGCCCCGGTCGCCGAACTCCTCGCCGCCGTACGGGACTTCCCGCTGCCCGACCTCCCGATGGACGCCCCGCAGGAGGACTGGCTGCTGCCCGGCGGCCCGGACGGCGCGGGCGAACCGGGCGCCGTACGGCGGGGCGTCGGCTACGCCATCGGCATGGTGCACATGCTGGGCGCCGAGGGCACGGACGAGGTCTCCACGGCCACCGTACGGGTCCTCGACGGCGTCGCCACCGTCATCTGCGCGGCGGTGGACACGGGTTCGGGCTTCTCGACGCTGGCCCGCCAGATCGTCCAGGAGACCCTCGGCGTCGACGAGGTCCACGTGGCCCCCGTCGACACCGACCAGCCCCCGGCCGGCCCCGCCACCCACGGCCGCCACACCTGGGTCTCCGGCGGCGCCGTCGAACGCGCCGCCAAGATGGTCCGCACCCAGCTCCTCCAGCCGCTGGCCCACAAGTTCGGCATGTCGACCGAGCTGCTCCAGATCAACGACGGCAAGATCACCTCGTACGACGGCGTCCTGTCCACCACGGTCGCCGAGGCCATGGCCGGCAAGGAACTCTGGGCCACCGCCCAGTGCCGCCCCCACCCCACCGAGCCCCTCGACGACTCCGGCCAGGGCGACGCCTTCGTCGGCCTCGCCTTCTGCGCCATCCGCGCCGTCGTCGACGTCGACGTGGAGCTCGGCGCGGTCCGCGTCGTCGAGATGGCCGTCGCCCAGGACGTCGGCCGCATCCTCAACCCGGCCCAGCTCACCACCCGCATCGAAGCCGGCGTCACCCAGGGCGTCGGCGCCGCCCTCACCGAGAACCTCCGCACCTCCCGCGGCCTCGTCCGCCACCCCGACCTGACGGGCTACGCCCTTCCCACCGCCCTGGACGCCCCCGACATCCGCATCGTGAAGCTGATCGAGGAACGCGACGTCGTGGCCCCGTTCGGCGCCAAGCCGGCGAGCGCCGTACCGGTCGTGACCTCACCGGCGGCGGTCGCGGCGGCGGTACGGGCGGCGACGGGGCGACCGGTCAACCGGCTGCCGATCAGGCCGCAGGCGGCGGTGGTCACCGTCTGAGCGGCGTTCTAGAGTGAACTCCGTTATGTGAAGCGCGACTTGTGGTCACGGGGGAGGAGCGCCAGGCATGGAAGCGTATGTGGACGGCGCGGGTGGCGCCCACGCCATGCGCGGCATGAGCCGAGAAGCCCTGCACTACAGCTCCGAGTCGATGATGGAGTTCAAGAAGGGCGTCGACGAGATGATCGCCGACCTCCTCGCCTCTCCGGCCGCCCCGAAGGCGGTGGGGGCCGACCCGGTGGCCCGCGGCCAGTTCGGCGGGGGCGGCGAGCAGTGGATCGAGGCGCACGCGATCTTCTCGTCGTACAAGGGCGTGCTCGCGGAGCTGACCCGGCTCTCCGGGCTGCTGTCCGACTGCCTCGAGGGCATGGGCATCGCCGTCGGCATCTCCAAGAACGGCATGGAGGACACCGACGACGACATCCGCGGCAAGATGCTGGCCATCACCAGGCGGGTGACGGACGCCAAGGCCGCGGCCGACAAGCAGGCCGGCTACGACACCACGCCGTCCGGGAAGCCGGATGCCACGACCACGGGCGCGGGAGTGCCCCAGTCGCCGGCGGCGCCCGCGGGCGCACCGGAGCCCACGCAGACGGCCGCGGGCGCACCTGAGCCCACGCAGACGGCCGGCGGCGACGCCGACCTTGGCTGAGGCGCCGGCGCCGGCGCGGCCGACGGATTCCGGCAACTCGGGGAGGGAGTGACCTTCGATGGAGATCAACGACAACAGCGGGGGCGGCGGCGGAACCGACTTCCAGTCGATGCCGCACCAGCAGATGCTGAACTGGCTCGACCAGGCCAGCAGCTTCTACGTCCGCGACGCGAGCGACCGCCTGGAGCGCGCCGCGACGAAAATGCGGGAGATCGCCGGCGAACTGAAGAAGCGCCCGGGCGGGGTGCGATGGGAGGGCGAGGCCGAGAAGGCGTTCCTGGAATGGACCACCAGCCTCGCCAGCACCACCCACAGCCTCGCCGACTACAGCTCCCACTCCGCGAGCTGGCTCACCCAGGCCGCCGACGCGATCGCCGCAGCCCAGAGCGCCATCCCGCGCTACACCTCCAGCGCCGAGGCCAAGGAGAACCTGGCGGCGGCGCAGAAGTACCACAACGACCCCGACGCCCAGACGATCGCCCGCAACGCCCGGACGCAGATGGCCCCGGACGGCGCCGACGCGGCCGCGATCAAGGCGAAGGAAGAGGCCAACAGGCAGGCGGCGGCTGCGGAGATGGAGCGGCTGTCGGGGGCGTACGAGTGGTCGGGGAAGCAGATGGCGAGCTTCCGGCTGCCGTCGTTCCAGCCGCCGCCGGTGGACTTCGTGCCGGAAGAAGGCCGCACCTCCGCAGGCGAGTCCCAGTACATCGGATTTTCGTCGCGCACCGAGAGCCGCACCACCGGCACGGACACCGGCACGGACACCGGAACGAGCACGACGCGTACGCAGCCGGACGGCCGGTCTCTGCCCGACATCCGGGTCGTCCAGCCGACGCGCGACACTGTCGGACCGGTCCAGGTCGCGCGGCCCGAAGTCCCGGCGGACCTGGGCATCGACAGCGTGCACACCCTTCCGCCGCCTACGACCGTCACCCCGCCGCCGACCACCGGCATGCCGCCGACGACCCTCACCCCGCCCACCACGGGCCAGCCGCCGGTCCCGCTACCGACGCCGCCCTTCACCGTCCCGCCGAGCCCGGCCCCGATTCCGCCGGTCAGCGGCATCAAGGCGCCTCCGGTCACGGGCGGCCGGACCGGTCTCGGCCCGAACGGCCCGCTGCCCGGGATGCCCCGCGAGGGCATCACCGGCGGCCGTCCCGTACCGAGCAACCCCGGCGGTCCCGCCACCGGCATTCCACGGAGCACGGTGATCGGCCAGGAGCCCACCGCCGGGCGCACCGGCACCGGCGTCGGCCGTGGCCCCATGGCCGGTCCTCCCTTGGGAGGTCACGCCGGCGGGCCCAGCGGTGGCCAGAGTGGCATCAGCGGAGGCCGGCGGCTCGCCTCCGAGACGGGCGGTGTGGTCGGCGGCCGCGCGCAGCGGCCCGGGGCTGTCGGCGGGCGCCCGTTCACGCCCGGCGGCTCGGGGCTCGTGCGCGGCGCGAACGAACGCGAGGAGAGCCGGGGCGAGCGTCCCGACTACCTTGTCGAGGACGAAGAGACCTGGCAGCAGGGCGGCCGCCGCACGGCACCGCCCGTCATCGACTGAACGGCGCGAGGGAGCAGATGCGTACCAGCGGTATTCGACGGAGCCGGGCCCGGAACCTCGCCTCGGCCGGCCTGGGCATGCTGCTGGTTGGCATCGCGTCCGTGCCCGCGCACGCCGAGAGCATCCGATCGCAGCAGTGGCACCTGGACACCCTGCACGCGGAGGAGATCTGGCGGATCAGCAAGGGGCAGGGCGTCACCGTCGCGGTGATCGACTCGGGCGTCGACAAGAGCAACCCCGATCTTGCGGGCCAGGTGCTGGAGGGGAAGGACTTCGCGACCGATCGGCCGGGGGACCAGTTCACCGACTACACGGGACACGGCACGGGCATGGCCGGCCTCATCGCCGGAACCGGAGCACGTGACGGCGGCAACGGAGCCGTCGGGCTGGCGCCCGGCGCCCGTATCCTGCCGGTCAGGGTCACGGGACTCGACGCGGGGCGGAAGAGCCAGCAGAAGGGCGACGAGGAATTCGTCCGCGCCCTGCCTCCCGCGATCAGGTACGCCGCCGACTCCGGGGCCAAGGTCATCAACATGTCCGTCGGCGCGGACTTGGGCTCCCAAGGGCTGACCGATGCCGTGAAGTACGCCCTGGACAAGGGGGCCCTTGTCTTCGCGGCGACGGGCAACGACGCCGAGGCGGGCAACGCACCCGAATACCCGGCAGCCACCCCCGGAGTCGTCGGCGTCGGCGCCATCGACAAGAAGCTGACTCGCATCCCCATGTCCCAGTACGGGCCGCAGGTCGACCTCGTCGCCCCTGGCAAGGACACCGTCCACGCCTGCGGCGGCGGCACCGGTCTCTGCAAGTCGACCGGTACCAGTGACGCCACCGCCCTCGCCTCCGCGTCGGCCGCCCTCATCTGGGCCAAGCATCCCGACTGGACCAACAACCAGGTACTCAAGGTCATGCTGAACACCCTCGCCGCCCCGAACGACGGCGGTGGCCGCAACGACTACCTCGGGTACGGGGCCATCCGGCCGCTGCGTGCCCTGAAGACGCCGGGCGATCCCGGCCCCGCCGGGGTCCGGCCCATCCCGGACCTGCCGGCGGAGCAGACGGCCTCGCCGTCCGCATCCGTGACCCCCACCGCACCGGCGAGCCCCGCCTCAACTCCCGCCCCCGCCCCCGGGTCTGCCGCGCAGGAAGACGGCGGGAACAGCAACACCGGGCTCTGGATCGGCCTGGGGCTCGCCGCGGCGCTGCTGGTCGGCGCGGCCGTCGCCGTACCCGTGCTGCGTTCGCGCCGGGGGTGAGCCACACCTCCGCCGCCTCCTCGCCGCCTCCCCGCCGTTGAGGCGGACTTGACGGATTTGCGGGCGGGATGGATCGCGATCACCTGGCGGAGGTTGCGGTCCACCCGCTCTACACCGTTTCTACTCGGACCAGTTGTTGTTCGCTGCACTAGGATTGCGCCGGTCCGTAGCTCAACACGCTTGCTGATGTGAAGAACAAGCTGAAGCACACGCGGGGGAAGCATGTCGTTCGACGAAGAGTGGCGTCAGTTGCGCGAGGCCGCGGCCATGCGGCTGAACAGCGTGCCGGACGGCCCCGGCGGCGGGAGCGGCGGAGGCGACGACTACGTCGTCACGGCCCCCGATCTGAAGGCGGTCGGCAATGAGGCGCAGGAGCTGTTCCACTGGTTCGAGGCCGACGCGTTCCATGCGGGTGCGCAGACGGACACGGCGTCGAAGGAGCTGGACAAGGACGGGTTCCTGACGGGGTCGGCGATGTGGACGATGTGGGACACGTGGCGAACGCAGGCGGAGACGCTGCTGAGCGCGTGCGCGCACATCCACAACCACCTTGAGGACACGGTGATCACGCACGCCAACCACGAGGAGCAGCTGGTCACCAACTTCTCCGTGTCCTTGATCAACGACCACTTCAAGTAAGCCGCGGCCGGCGAGGGATTCAGATGCTGAAGTTCGATCAGGTGCTGCACGCCCGGATCGGTGGTCTCGACGAGGCCGTCACGGCCTGGTCGGAGACGGTGACCAAGCTGGAGAAGACCAAGGAGAAGGCGGAGAACGGGCTGCGGGCCAAAGCCGACAAGGCGGACTGGAAGGGCCAGAACGCAAGCGTCACGCAGGCGTTCGTACGGAAGACCGCCAAGGAGTTCGGCGACGCTCTCACCGAGGCCACCAGCATCCGCAATGTCCTGCGTGACGCCAGCGGCGAGTTCAAGGCGGCGAAGAGCGCGCTGGAACAGCTGATCGAGGAGGCTCCCGGCAAGGGCGTCCGCATCGACCCCGACGGCACCGTCGCGTACCTCATCCACCCCGACCGTCGCGCCGAGGGCTACGACGGCCCCAAGCCCACCCAGGCCGACTTCGATGCGATGCGCGCCAAGATCAAGGCCGCCGTCGACCGGGCCAACGACGCCGACGACGTGGCGTCGCGGGCCCTGCGCGGGCTCGTCGGCGGCGACAAGAACAACTTCTCCGACACCAGCTACGACTCGCTGAAGGCGGCGTCGAAGGCGCAGGACGCGGAGGACGCCAAGGCCGCGTACGAGCTCTACAAGAAGGGCGACGACGCCTCCCCGGCGGAGATCGACAAGCTCAACGCGCTCTTCAAGGCCAATGCGCACGACCAGTACTTCGCCGAGCGGTTCGCCCTGGAGGTCGGGCCGAAGGGCAGCCTGGAGTACTGGGCTGACATGGGAGACCCCAGCGACGGTTCCCGCCTCGGCGTCGACCACCGCGACAAGCTGGCCGAACTCCAGAAGAACTGGAGCCTCACCCTCGCCTCCGCGACCCGCTCCGACAGCCCGGAGATGGACCAGTGGAAGACCGATCTCATCAAGGCCGGCGCCGAACCCATCCAGACCCGCGGCACCCACCCGTACGGCTTCCAGGTCATGAGCAGCCTGATGCGTGTCGGTGACTTCGACGACAAGTTCCTCAAGGACTACGGCAACAGCCTCGTCGCCACCGAACGCAAGATGACCCACGACGGCCGCCTCCCCGCCGACCGTGTCTGGCTCACCACCGGGGGCATGACGAACCACGTCAACTGGCAGGGCGGCGACATGGGCCAGGACCCCATGATCGGCTTCATGGAGGCCCTTGGCCACAACCCCAAGGCGTCCACGGACTTCTTCAACAGCGACATCGACGTCACGCCCGACAACACGAAGGACGACAAGAAGCTCAACGCCTTCGACTACTTCTCCAAGGACCGCAAGTGGCCCGACGAGCTCACCGACAAGGGCGACATGTCGAAGGAGCCGGGCTACAACGCCCTCGGCCACGCCCTGGAGTCGGCGACGACCGGCCACGCGTACGACGCGGACCCGGAGGGCCTGAAGGACGTACGGACCAAGGACAACGCCGAGGTCATGCAGAAGGTCGTGGAGCGGTACGGCAGCGACCCGAAGTACATGCACGAGCAGCCGGGGATCGACGACAGCCTGGGGAAGATGGGCGCGGCATACATCGACGAGTTCAACCGGTCGATGGAGACGGACTTCGACACGGATACGCAGGAGAAGGAGAATTCGCCGTTCGGGTTCAACGACAAGGACGGACACTCGCGCTTCGGTAAGGAGTTCGACACCAAGCTGCTCTGGAACCGGGGCGACGCGGTCAACTTCCTGGGAACCGTCGCGCAGAGCGAGACGGGGCACACCATGCTCTCCCAGGCCGAGATGATCTACACGACCAGCGTCCTGGACGAGGTCGGCCCCAAGCCCGGCTCCCAGCTGACTGACATGAACCTCACCGACGCCCGGACGACCTTGCGCATCGGCTCGGAGACCCAGGGAATCCTGGACGAGTGCCGCATGGAGCAGATCGACAAGGACTACGAGCACGACTCCGAGGAACACAAGAAGGCCGTCGGCAAGACGACCGAATGGGTCAAGTTCGGCGTGGGCGCCGTGGCGGCGGGTGGTGTCGCGGCGTTGACCGGTGGCGCCGGTGGTGCGCTCGTCCCGCTCGCGACCGAGACCGTGGGCGGTGCTGTAGTGACCTTCCTCGGAATGGAGGCCGATGACGTCGCCGAAGGGTACGAGAAGGACAAGGCCCTCAAGGAGAGTTCGGACAAACTGAAGGAAGCGGCGCTGACCGAGGGCAGGCAGAACTCCCTCAAGCCGGGCATTGCCTATTACCTGGCTCCCGGATGGAGCCAGGATCAACGAAACTTTCTCGACGAGCACTTGGTCGAGGTGGTCAGGAATTCACGCGTCCACGGTCATGACAACGTACTTCCCGACCCTTACGAGAAGGACTGACCGTGCGGACGGTGCTGACCCGGATCGGAGTGGCTGTGGCCACGGCCGCGGCGCTCGTCGGCTGCTCGAACGGCGGGAGTGGCAAGCCGGAACAGCCGGAAGGGACAGTCGCAGCGCAGGTGTGCGGTGGATTCGCGAAGGACTCCACTGCCGCACTGAAGGCGCTGATGGGGAGCGAACGCTTCACCGAGGACCTGTCTCGGCCGGGGAAGGCATTGAAGTACCTGCGGGAGTTCGTGCGAACAGGGCTGCAGGATCCCGGACGGCCTCAAGGCTACACGTACTGCTGGCTCCTCCCTGCCGGACAGGGGATCGCGGACGAGGACCTCGCCGTCGACGTGCGTGGCGTGGCCGGGAAGGCGCCGAGGAGGGATCCCGGGCTGGGGGCCACCTGGTTCGCCTCAGGGGAACTGGCCTATGCCACTGAGAGCCACGGCAAGGTGTTCTTCGCCTGTCGTCTCAAGACAACGGATCGCCCGGCAGTGATCGAGACGGCGGTGCGCGCGCCGGCGGGCCGCGACGACTCCGACTTGCGGCGGCGCACGCAGATGATCACCCTCGCCAATGCTGCCGCCCGGCACATCTCCAAGGAGCTCGGTTGCGTGGATGACAAGCTGGCGCCCGGGACGCCGACGCCGGTGGCGGGCTCATGACGCGGTTCCTGGGTGGCAGACGGCGGCTGAAGGCCGAGTCGTGGCGTCGTGCGGGTGTTGGCCGCAGCCTTGGCGCTTCGGCGATGGCAGTGGCGCTTCTCGCCGGATGCTCGAGCGGCAATGGGGAGCCGCCGGCGCCGGAGCCCACGGCGGCGGCCGAGGTGTGCGGTGGATTCGCGCGGGAGCCTGAGACGACTGCCGCGCTGAAGAGCGTGACGGGAGCGGACCAGTTCGACGAGGGGCTTTCGATTCCTGAGAAGGCTCTTGCCGGGCTGCGTGATGGGATTCGTGTGGGCCAGGAAGACCCGACGCGGCCGCAGGGGTACGCCTATTGCTGGCTGTTGAACGACCCGGCCCCAAGTGGGGAGCGCTACTTCAAGGTCGATGTGCGTGGGGTGTCGGGAGCCCCCGGGCGGGATGCTCGGCTCGCGTACAAGACGACCTGGTACTCCTCGGGGGTGCAGGCCCTCGCAGGTGGAGGCCAAGGCACCGTGTACTTCACGTGTCAGGTCAAGCCGCCTGCGAAGGGGATCATCATCGAGACTGTGGCACTGGTAGCAGATGGTGTCGACAACGCCAGCCTGCGTCGCCGGACGCAGCTGATCACCCTCGCCAACGCCGCCGCCCGGCAGATCTCGAAGGAGCTGGGTTGCGTGGACGACAAGCTGGCGCCGGGGGTGCCGTCGCCAGTGAAGGTGTGACGCGCACTAGACAGGCTGGTACTCGTTCGGAGTACACCCAGGCGTCGGCGTCGTCTACGTCCGGGTGTACTTCGTCTGCTCCGAGGAGCCCGGCTGTCCGGACGACTGCCCTGGTGAACGGCCTTCTGTACGAGGCGCGTTCTTGACGCAGGCGTCCCGCCACACCCATGTGCGTGAGTAAACTCCGGCGCTCCGGAAGGGAAGACTCCACCGAGCCACGCGGGCAACCGCCGGTGGGAATCGTGTCGTTCGACGAGGAATGGGCTGCCGAGCGGAGCGCCGCCGCAGCCCGCGTGAGCATGCGGCTGAACCAGGCGCCTGGCGGCGGCGGGCCCGGCGGCGGGGCCGATCTCAAGGTGCGGCAGGACCACTTGGGCGCCCTCGGGCACGCCGCGTACGAGCTGCACGGGCGCCTGCTCAAGGACGGGAAGCACGCGGGCGGTGACACGGCGGAGGCCGCGAGCGGGCTGTCCAGGAGCGGTTTCCGGACGGGGGCGGCCATGGCGGAGGTCAACGACACCTGGACCTCGCAGCTCGGCGCGCTGCTCGACGCGTGCGCGCACATCTCCAACCACCTGGACTACAGCGCCGCCGCGCACGCCAAGGACGACGACGAGATCAGAACCGCGCTCGCCGTGTCCAGGATCAGCGAGTACTTCAAGTAAGCCGGCCGGGAGGGGCAGACCGTGCTGACCTTTGACAACGTGTACCACGCGCCGCTCGACAAGATGAAGGCCGCCGCCGACCGCTGGTCCGAGATAAAGGCCAAGCTGGACACGCTCGCCGAGGACGCCCGCACCACCATGGCCGCCAGGGCCCGGGACGACGACTGGCACGGCGTCAACGCCCAGGTGACGAAGCCCTTCATCGACAAGACCGCCAAGGAGTTCGCGGACGCGGCGAAGGCGGCCGACGGCATTCGCAAGGTCCTCCAGGACGGCTACCAGACCTTCAGGAAAGCAAAGGACGACCTCGCGAAGATCGTCGAGACCGACGCCCCGCACCAGCACCTCGTGGTGAAGAGCGACGGAACCGTCGAAGCCGCGTACTCGCTCCAGTACGACGCCGTCGCCCGCGACGAACCCGCCTCCCCCCTCGCCGTACGCAAGGAGCGCGCCGCGATCGACGCACTGCAACGCCGCATCGACGCCGTCATCGAGAGCTGCGACGACGCCGACGTGTCCTGCGCCAGCGCGCTCCGCGCCGACATCACCCGCGACAAGCACGACTTCAGCGCCCCGAAGTACACCAGCCTCGACGCCGAAGAGGCCGGACGCGCGGTCGACCTGGCCGGCAAGGGCCGGGACCTCTCCCACGAGGAACTGGTGCAGCTCAACGAGCTGCTCGGCGACAACAAGGCCTCGAAGGAGTTCGCGAGGTCCTTCTACGGAGGGCTCGGGCCCAAGGGCGCGCTGGAGTTCTTCGGCCAGCTGTCCACCGACACGATCGACGACGACACCGGGCGTCTGGACAAGCAGCGCCTGGCGGACGTCCAGGCGCTGCAGAAGAACCTGGGGGTCAACCTCGCCACGGCGACCCAGGGCGGCGACCGCTGGACCGAGCAGTGGTCCGCCGACATGCGGAGACTCGGCACGGAACGCATTCCGCTCGCCAGGTACGACAGCAACCCGGCGTTCGGCTACCAGCTGCTCGGCGGAATCATGCGGTACGGGGACTACGACCCGAAGTTCCTGGTGCCGATCGCGGAGCACGTCACCCAGCTGCACGCGAAGGAGCCGTACCTCTTCGCCAACAGCAAGCCGATGATGGCGGGCTGGTTGCACGATCCCTTCAACCCGTCCGGGGTGAACGGCGCGGGGTACGACCCGATGATTCCCGTGCTGGAGGCGCTGGGGCACAGCCCGGAGGCGGCGAAGGAGTTCTTCTCGGCGGATCCGACGGCGTACGAGAGGGACGGCAGCGTCGGCGGCAGTCTCAGCCTCGGCAAGGGCAAGGACGGCGGAAAGATTGAGAACTACCTCGACTTCTTCGCCAACGAGAAGTACGAGTTCTTCGCCGACATCGACGGCCATGACCCCGGCTCCGCGAAGAAGGCCGCGGACTACATGCCGGATGCGCTGGGGCATGCGCTGGAAGCGGCGACGCTGGGGCATGCGTGGGACGACCCCAAGCCTGAACTGAACCGGGACGCGACGACAGCCAAGATCATGAGCGATGTGGTCGGCGCATACGGGGGCGATGCCGAACTCCTCAAGAAGTACCAGTCCACCATGGCCGACAGTCTCGGCAACATGGGTGCCGGCTACATCGACGATCTCAACTGGGCGTTGACCAAGGGCGAACCGACCAGTCCCTTCGCGCCCACCGGGGACGGTTCCGGACACGCGGAGCTCAGCCGCGAGATGGCGGCCAAATTCCTGAGCACCTTGGGGCAGCATCCGGACGCGTACGCCACGGTGTCCACAGCTGAGCGTCTTCACATCACCAGCGTGCTGGAAGCTCAAGTCGGGGCCGATGGCAACATCGACGAAGCCCATGCCCGCGAGGCCGCCCGTACAGGGGCCACGCTTCAGGGGATGCTGGACGAGGCGCGTGCCAAGCAGGTCGAGGCCGAGGGCATGAAGACCCACGAGGACTATGAGAAAGCGCAGGCGAAGAAGGGCGCCTGGGTGGAGTTCGGCACCACGGCTGCCATCGCGGCCGGTGTGGCCTTCCTGCCGGCCACTGCCGCCACCGCCGGGGCCGCTGCCATCCTCGTGCCGCTCGCTGTCGATACCGGCTCCGGCGCCATGGAAACTCTCGCGGGGCAGGTCGTCGGAGACTGGTCCGACAAGTCTGTCGAGGACCACAAGGAATCCACGGAGGAGAAGATCCACGACGACAGGCGAGCCATTTACGAAGCCGGTAGGTACAGCGCCGAATGGCCCATGGAACGGTTTGTGCAAGCGCACCGGTCGCACGTGAGCGATGACTTCAGACAGGACCTCATCGAGTCCGTCGACGGCGGATATGCAAAGGGCAACGCTCTGACCGGGCAGACCGGAAACGCCTCGGAGACCGATTGATCATGAGGAAAGTGATCAAGTCGGTCGCATTGGGGCTGACCGCCTGCTTTCTGCTCGCAGCCTGCGGAGGTGGTGAAGAGCCGGAGGAGCAGCGTGTGACGGCCGCGCAGCAGTGCGACGACACGCTTTCTCCCGAGGCGGCCCAAGCCCTTGAGGAGGTGCTGAGCACCAGGACATTCGATGACGCCCCGTCGGGTGGTCTGGCGCGTGTCGAGAAGCAGTTGATCGAGGACTACGCCAAGCGTGAGCGATGGTCACTGCACCCTCCCTTGTGCCGTGCCGGGGCGTCCGAAGGCACCGATCGGATCGACATCGATTTCGGCCTGTACTACGACGACGATCTTTTCGGCGATGCCCCCGCTCGGGGACTCCATCCGTACGCCATGGGACGGGAAGCTCAGTCCGGACCGAAAAGGGCGTACCTGTTCGTCACCTGCGTCAGTTCCCAGCTCAAGGGATCCGATCAGCGGCCGGCTCGCATCCGGGGGGCACTCAGGTTCAACAAGTCCAAGCTTCCCGACACCCCCGCCGTCCGCGAAGCCAACCTCACCGTCCTTCACTCCGTCACCCTCGCCGTCGTCAAGAAGCTCGGCTGCCGTGACAACGCAGGGCTGCCCGACAAGCCGGTCCTCACGCCCAAGTAGCAACGCGAAGCGGGGGTGGCTCTCCTGAGGAGAGCCACCCCCGCTGTCTGGAGACCGTGATCGGAATCGAACCGACGTAACTCGCTTTGCAGGTCTGTCCCCGCTGGTCAGGCCCGTGATCGGGACCGTTCGCTCCCGTTCATGGGTGTTCACCAGGCCCCTCCCGCGGGTCCCGCGCACGTCGGTGAACGCCCGCGGACGGCCGTGAACGAGACGGAAACTGAGACGGGCGCCGCGATGGCGATGTTCCGCTTACGGTCGCTGGTAGGGCGCAGGAGCTTCGTACGGCCCCTGGGTCTGAATGATCCCGTTCCCGTCCGGGCAGCTCTCGGGTGGCGACATACTCTGGTCATGAGGAAGTGGATACGCCGGGGAGCGTACGGGGTTGCTGCTGCGTTGCTGGTCTTGGGCTACGCGCTGCTGTTGTGGAAGGGCCCATGGTGGCTTGACGGAGCCCACCTGCGCACGCGGGATTTGCAACCGGCCGACGGCGTTGTGATCACGGGCTTCCGCACCATGATCGTGGCCCTCGGTGTGGCGGCGACAGCGGCAATCGGCCTGTACTACACGCACCGGAATCATCAGCATGCGCTCCAGCAGTTCGAGCACACACAGAAGAAGGACCGCGAGACTGCCGAGTTGACGCGCGAGGCTCAGGTAACAGACCGGTATGTCGAAGCCATCAAGCTCTTGGCGACCCAGGACGAGAAGGGTTCGCGTAGCGGCAGGCTTACCGAGCGGTTGGGGGGCATCTACGCTCTCGAACGCATTATGAGGGATTCGGCGAAAGACCATGACACGGTTGTGCAGGTGCTCGCAGCGTTCGTCAGGCAGCAGGCACCTCGCCCCGACCCAGAGTACGCGCTGGAGAATCATCACAGCGACGAGGAACCCCGCGGAGTGCCGGACGACGTCCAGGCCGCGCTCACGGTCCTTGGTCGGCGTCCCGAACGAACCGAGTCTCAGACGTTGGACCTTTCGTTCACGGCTTTGTACTGGGTTGATCTTTCGCACTCGCGCTTCGAAGGGGCCAGCTTCGCTGGAGCATTGTTCTATCGGGCGAATCTCACTGGCGCGAACCTTCGAGGGGCGCGACTCGAAGCAGCAGAGTTTTGGAAAGCGAAGACGAATGGAGCCGACATCCGGGGCGCGGACTTGGTGGGTGATGGGCTGTCGGCTGAGATGGATGTGGAGCAGCTCCTTGAGATGACTTTCGATCGAACCACCAAGATCCCCGATGCGCTGGCGCTGAAGTCGGAAGTGAAGAAGCTCCTCGACTCATAGCGGCG
The DNA here is from genome assembly GCF_042873935.1 of Streptomyces sp. NPDC004327. NCBI lineage: Bacteria > Bacillati > Actinomycetota > Actinomycetes > Kitasatosporales > Streptomycetaceae > Streptomyces > Streptomyces sp. NPDC004327. The sequence continues at coordinate 87,527 of NZ_JBIAME010000002.1, forward strand.
AGACGGCGCAGATGGATGAGTGATCCGGAGCCGTGCTCCCTCTGGAAGACTCTGGGATCGTCCTACTTCCTTCTTGGCCGCTGTCGCGGCTGATCCGCATCGCTGCCGCACACTCATAGCCGCAATGCTTGCCCCGGCCGACCTCATGTGGGGATCGGCCGGGTGCGGCGACTGCACAGACGGAGGCGGTCCCGTAGCCCGTTCGCTCCAGCTTTTCATGCAGCTATGGAGTGGAAGGCGACAGGTTGCACTGCCGGCCAGGCGCGCGCATCACCCTTCAGCGCCACGGCGACTTTCCTTCAGAGCGCGAAGCACGGTTGTAGCGTCACCGTCATACAGCAGGTGCGGCTCGTCGGCCTGAGGAGGAATGAACCGCTTGCGGTACCGCTGTAGGTCACTCTCCGAGAAGTAGATCGAGTTCGGATCATTGGCGTGGAACTCGTTGCGCCTGCTGACCCGTGCCCAGAGTTCGTCATGGCTGGCTGCCAGGTAGACGAGTACAGGGATCGCGCCCGCATCGACGGCGATCTCTCGCCACTTCGCCCGGTCCTCCGGAGTCCAGAAACCGTGGTCAACGACGACATCGTGACCCGCCTTGAGCTGCTCGCGGAGTTCGACCGCCACGTCTTCCAGCACCGGTCGCTCAAGGGTCGGGAAGATGCCCCGGGGGAAGTCCACTCCGTAGACACCATGCCGGCGGAACATCTCTTCGTCCGGACACAGCCGTTCGAACCCGCGAGCGGTGAGCGCGCGCGAGAGGGTGGTCTTGCCCGAGCCGGGAAGCCCGGCCATCAGGACGCAGAACGGCGGCCTTTTCAGCGTCACGAGACCTCCGATTCGGTGCGCCACGTCCGACCCGGTCCTCCCAGGTCGACGCCGTACTCCACGATGTTGCCCTCGTTGTCGACGAACTTTGCGGTCATCACAACTACGGGTTCTGTCGACAGGTTGTCGGGTTCCAGCTCCAAGAGCCGGGCGTATTCGGGCGTCAGCAGCGAGGCTGAGGCGCTGTCGATTCGGTGGCTGATCGGGTGGCCGGTCGCCTGAGCAATGAGCTGGAGGGAAGTTCCCCCCGTCAGTCGTTCACTCGTTGCCAGCTGAGGGATCAGCTTGCCGTACCGAGCGGGAATCCACGACGTGCTGTGAGCGACGATGCCGTGCCGATCCCTGTAGACGCGGCTACGGCGGATCACGTCAGAGCCGGGCGGGATGTCGAGCGCTTGTGCCACTTCCGCGGGCGCGGGCACTACGGCGGCCTGATGCGAGTCGGACCGTTCGCCGTCTCCCCAGCTAGACCCGGTGCGGCGCCCCCGGTCCTGTCGCTGGGACCCGGAAGACATCGGGGCCGGCGCGTCGAGGACCTCGGTGCCGATGCCGTGGATGCCCCGGACAAGACCCTCGTTGCGCAGCTTGCGCAGCGCCTTTTCCGCCGTCGCGGTGCTGACCTTCCACTCTTCCGAGAGGTTCTTGATGCTCGGCAAGAGCGTCCCGGGCTGAAGCTGACCGGACGTAATCAGCTCCGTGTAGTGGGCGGCGATCCTCGCGTAGGGCGCCCGATTGTCGGCCTGGCCTGCCATATCGCTCACTCCCTGTGGTGACTTCCCTGAGGTTCCCTAGCTTACCGCTTGACACCGCAGGGAACCCTAGGGAACCTTAGGGATGTGCCCGCCGGTCGGTTCGTCCGGTCAACGGGTTCAGGACCTCAATGCGCCCTGATTCAGGGGTCATTCGAGGTCAAGGGGCCCGGGATAGAGCGGGCCGAGGGTCCCGGTCCCTGGTCAACCGGAGGGCTTAGACCGAAAGGTCACGTCCCCATACGCCTTCGCCAGGCATGGCGGCTCTACCTGACACGGGAGTCGCAGACCTGAAGGGGACATCGCAGTACTCATCTCGCCGCAGCCGTCACGGCTGCGGCCGGTTGCCTCCTCTGCCCGTCTCGTGCGGGCGGGGTCGAGGGGAGCCGGAGATTCCTGGTTCTAACGGCGTGAGCCCCCGGTGCTCGAACACCGGGGGCTCTGTTCGGGCCGTTCCTCTCTGGAAGGAACACACCCAATGAAGTCCATCGCTGCACTTCAGGCCGTTGTTACGGCCGTCGCGTTCGACGGTGAGCCGTCGGGCGCGGAGCTGGACGCGATCGAGCAGGAGATGCCGCTGATCCTGGCGGAGGTCGACCTGCTCGACGTGGAGATCACCCTGCTGGACCGTCCGGTCACCGAGCTGGACGACCGGCGGCTGCGCCGGCACCGCAACCGGGTGCTGGCGGCCCGCCGGGACCTGACCAACCGCGCCGGTGTGGCGCTGGCCGGCGGTGCGGCGTGATGCACTCCGCCCGACTGGCATGCACCCGCATCTTCGGATGGGAGCTGTACGTCGTCGACGGCAGCGCCGACGCCAAGGACTGGCCCGCCCACGACTTCGCCCGCCAGGCCCCCATCCCGACGCTCGCCGAGCGGACCGAGGCGCTCGCCGCCCTCGGCTACGAGGCGGCCGGCAGCGAGTGGGAGTGGCAGGAACTCCGCAACGAGCCGACGGACGAGGTCGAGCTGCTCGCCTCGCTCGACGTCCTCCCGCTCGCAGGCGGGGGTGCGTCGTGACCGCCACGGGCAAGCCGCTGTCCCGGGTTCAGAAGTGGGTCTTGGGTGTCGCGTTCGTGCCGATGCTCGCCACGGGCGGCGCCGGCGCGTTCGGCACCTTCACCAACATCCGGGCCGCCTACGGCTCCGGCACCGCGGTGGGTGCGGTCGCGGCCGGTGAGGGCGCCACCGCCGTCCTGGCCGTCGTGTTGCTCGGTCTGACGCTGCTGGGGCAGTCCGCGCCGCTCGTGATCCGGGCGGGGCTGTGGGCTCTTCCCACCGCCGCCTCGGCGATGTCGGCGATGGCGGCCAAGACCCCGGGCGAGATGGTCATCTACGCGCTGACCCCGCTCGGCATGACCGCCTCGGCCGAAGGCGCCGCGTTCCTCGCCCGGCGGATCGTGGTCTACCGCGACGGTCGAGACGCCGAGGCCGAGCGCCGCTCGGCCGGCGTCGTGCAGGCCCTCGCCTATCACCGGGCGCGGGCCGCGAACCACCCCAGCAAGAAGGTTCAGTGGTGGTCCGAGCGGGTCTCGTGGAGGCTCGCGCGGAAGGTGGGCGCCGGTGACCTCGCGCTCGGCGAGCAGCTGCTCGACGTCCAGCGCCACCAGCTCACCGAGGGCGCCAACGCCGCCCTCGCCGCCATGTTCACCATCACGACCACCCCGACTGCCCCGGAGCTTCGCGCCGGACCGGTCGAGGCTCCGGCCGACATGACGGTGGAGCTGGAGGTCGATCGGTCTACCCGACCGGTCCACTCCGTAAATGCGGAGGAATCGACCCATACCAGCATGGAACGGTCTACCTCTGAGCAGCCCGTTCCGGCCCTGGAGCCGGTCCCGCTCGACCTCGACCCGTGTGACCTGTTCGAGCTGGAAGAGTCCACCCCGCCGCCCGTCGTGGCCGCGCCGGTGCAGTCGACCGGTCCGGTCGTGGTCCGCGCGGTGGCCGCCGAGCAGTCGACCCCGCGTCGGGTGACCCGTCGGGTGCCCGAGGCGGCCAAGACTCCGATGCCGCGTCGTTCGAAGGAGGAACTGCTCGCTGAGGCACGGCAGTTGACTGGGTCGTGGCCGGTTGAGCATCTGACGGCCGACCGGATCCGCAAGGCGCTGCGCACGTCCCCGGAGAAGGGGCGGTGGCTGCGCGACACGCTGAAGGCTGAGAGGCCGGCGGCGTGAGCGCGATCCCCGTCTACCCGTGGCGTCTCGCGCCGGAGGGGTTGGCGACGTTCCGGCAGCTTCGGGCGCAGGGTCTGCGCCCGGGTGGTCAGGACGTCGTCGCCCAGTTGGAGCGGCCCCGCCGCCGGCGCGGCCCGCTGGTCGCCTTCCTGTACCGGGTGGACCTGGCCCTGCCGGTCCGCCCGATGACCCCTGCGAAGTGGGCCGCCCTCGGCCGTGCGAACGCCGCGCGGCGGGTCTGCCCGGAGTGCGGGCGGGACGCGGGCTACCGCATCCCGTCGACGCTCGGCATGTGCACCCCTTGCGCCTACCCGGAGCAGGAAGCCGCCTGAGGACGGCCGCTAGGTCAGCAGGTCCACAACAAACCCCACGACCTGCATGACCCGGTACTTCAGCCGGTGCCACCTGCCACAGAACCGCTTCGGCGCCCACCACCGGCGCTGTTCGAGCGGCTGCCGGCACCACTTGCACGGCAGCGGATCGACCTCGATCTCTATAACCCCCATGCCGCGACTCTAGCGGCCGCCCACCAGGGAGAACCCTCGTGTTCGCGAGCCTGTTCGTGCTGCTCTACCTCGGTCACCTGCTGGCCGACTACCCCTTCCAGACCGACCACCAGGCCGCCCACAAGGCCGACCACAGCGCCGAGGGGTGGCGGACCAACCTCACGCACGCCGCTACCCATGTGGCCGCCTGCGGGCTCGCCCTCGCGGCCGGCGTTCTGCTGCTCGACGGTGTGAGCGTGAGCGTCCCGGCCACTGTGGTGGCGCTGGGGTGGATCGGCGGCACGCACGCGTTCATCGACCGCCGCTGGCCGATCCGCTGGTGGATGACCCACATGCGGCAGACCTCATGGGCCGAGCACGGCGGCGCCGCCCACGTCGACCAGACCGCCCACATCCTCGCCCTTGCCCTCGCGGCCCTCGCCCTGGCCGCCTGAACGGCAGTAAGGAGACCCCGGTCATGTCCAAGAACGACATCGCAGTCCGCTACCGCACCGCCGGCGGCGCCATCGTCACCGTCTACGGCAGCCACTTCGCGTATCTGGCCGAATGCGGCGGCTGCCGCGAGCGGTCGCACCTCAGCCGCGACCACAAGCGCTGGGCCCAGACCCACGCCGCCCGCTGCACGGCCCTGCCCCGCTGACGACAGGAGAAGTCCGGTGAACCACCCTCCCGAACCTGTCCGCGTCGTCCAGCTCCCGGACGGCACCTACACCTACGCCGACCACCTCCCCGCCATCCAGCCCGCCCCGGTGCCGCAGGTGGTCCACCAGCACATCCACCAGGCCCCGCCCGACCGGACGGTGCAGCGCATCGCGCTCGGTTCCGGGATCGGCGCCGGCACGGTCGCCGCCGGGGTCTACTTCGGCCCGCTGCTCGTCGGCGCGTTGACCGCGATCGCCGCGAACCTGGCCCTGCTCGCGTTCCTCGCCGTCGCTCTCGCCTGGGGCGTCCACACGGTCGTGAAGTCGGTCGGCGGCCCGGACGGCAAGGCGGCTGCCAAGACCCTCGCCCGTGCCCGCAGGAAGGGGAAGTGACATGTTCCGTGCCGGAGACGAGGTGCTGATCGTGGCCTGCGAGGACGACCCCCGTGCGGTCGGCAAGACGGGCCGGGTCCTGGACGAGGTTCCGCCCGGCCCGCTCACCGGCGGCCGCTGGACCGTCGACCAGGTCAGCTTCTGGATCGCCCCGGTCCTGGTCCACACCCACGAGATCCGCAAGGTCGACTGACGGCTGCCTGTCCGCCCCCGGCAAGTCCGGGGGCGGGCGGGGAGTCGGGACAGCCCCGGCCCCGGAAGGGAAGTCGTCGTGGCCAGCAAGAAGAACGAGCAGCCGGACCCGAACTACCCCCAGCTCACCGCGGGCGAGCACGCCCGGATCGCGTTGACCGTGGCCCGCATGGCGAAGCGGTCGATCGCGAGCGAGACCGTCTACCAGGGCGACCTGGAGCGCCGGATCGACCGCATCATCGACGGCGCCCGCGACCGCGCCGAGAAGAACGGCCGCAAGTAGCTGTGCCCCGGGGCGGCCGCCAAGCCGCCAAGCATCACCGGCCGCCCCGGGCCCTGCACCACCGCCCTTTCGAGCAGCAGCAGGAGACCAGCATGACCGAGAACGTCGTCCCTCTGTTCAAAGACCCCGCCCACGAACAGCCCGTGGAACCCTCGCCCCTGCTCACGGCCGTGCCGGAGCCCGCCCCGGGCCGGCCGGTACCGGTGTGGAAGCGGACCGGCCGGGCCGTCGTCAAGGTGGCCCGCCACGACCGCACCCGCACGGCGGGCCGCATCGTGGTTCGCCACACCTCCTACGTCCTCGGCGGGACCCGGATCGTCACCCGCCGCGCGTGGGACGGCCGCACCGGAGCCCGCTACGAACGCCTCCTGCGCGCCGCCGAAGCCGCGGGGAACTACGAGGCGGCCGGCGAGTGGGAGGAGCGGCTGCACCGCTTCCGGGCGGAGCGCCACAAGCGGCGCATGGACATGCTCGCCGCCCCGGAAACGCTCGTGAAGAACGCCGCCATCGGCGCGGCCGGCGGGATAGGCGCACTGGTCGCGATCGGCATCGCGCTGGCCATCGCCAACGGCGAGATCAGCGACGTGGTGACCCCGCTCATGGCCGTCATCAAGCTGATCCGGCTGCTCGTCGTCATCGTCCAGGTCGTGTGGGGCCCGGCCATGGTCGTCGGGCCGTGGCTCGCGCTCGCCGCCGTGTGGGCGGTCGGCCGGCAGCGCGGCGCCGCCCCGCAGTGGGCCCTCCCGGCCGGGAAGCGCGGAGACGACGCCGGGGCACCGATCACCCCGTCCATCGTGGTGACCGCCCTGCGGGACCTGGGGGTCGCTCCGCTCGCGCGGGCCATCAAGGAGATGGGCGACGCCGGCGCCGCGATGCTCGGCCCGATCCGGATCGCCGGATGCGGCGTGGAGGTCGACGTCACCCTGCCCTCCGGCGTGACCACGGAAGAGGTGCAGAACCGGCGCCGCAAGCTCGCCGAGAACCTCTCCCGCCACGAGCACGAAGTGTTCATCACCATCCCGACCGCCGCCCGCACCGTCCGGCTGTGGATCGCCGATTCCGGCGCGCTAGACGAGCCGATCGGCCCGTCCCCGCTCGTCACCGACGCGACCATGACCGCCAACTACAAGACCGGCAAGGCACCGTGGGGCCAGGACCTGCGCGGGGATGCGGCCATGCTCAGCCTGTATCAGCGGATGCTCCTGATCACGGGCCTGTCGAACCAGGGCAAGACCGCCGCCCTGCGCGCGCTCGCCCTGTGGCTCTCCCTCGACAAGACGGTTGAGTTCCGGATCGCCGACCTCAAGGGTGTGGGCGACTGGGGCATGTTCGACGGCCTGGCCACCGTCCTCATCCAGGGGCCGACCGACGAGCACGTCATCGACGCCACCGAGATGGTCGAGGGCCTGGTGGAGGAGATGGAACGCCGCATCCAGGCCCCGCCCGGCACCAAGTTCGACGCACTCGTCGGCATCGTGGACGAAGCGCAGGTCGCGTTCATGTGCCCGGCCGTCGACGACAACAAGCGCCAGTACGGCGGCTCCAAGGCCACGTCCCGGTACTTCATGGCCGCCCGCAAGGTCCACAACCAGGGCCGGGCCGTGAACGTGCTGCTGTGGGAGGGCACCCAGGACCCGACCGACCAGAACCTCCCCAAGCTCGTCCGCGAGGGCGCCCACACCCGCATCTCCCTCGCCCTCGGCACCGAGTCGCAGGCCCGCATGGCACTGGGCGACAAGGCCGTCGACGGCGGCGCCGCCCCGCACCTGCTCCGCCAGGGCCTCGACAAGGGCACCGTCGTCGTCGCCTCGGACGGCATCACCATCCCGGCCGGCCAGGCGTCCATCACCGTGCGGACCCACTACATCAACACCGACACCGCCCACACCGTCGCCGACCGCGCCAAGGCCCTGCGCGAGGGCGTCACCACCCTGACCGCGGTCGAGCAGCCGGCCACCGTGGTGGACCCGCTCGCCGACATCGCCGACGTCCTCGGCGACAAGCCGAAGATGCTCACCCAGGAAGTCCTGCAGCGGCTCGCCCAGAAGAACCCGGGCGAGTACCGCGAGTGGACGTTCCAGGACCTGCGCCAGGTTCTGGAAGCGGCCGACGCTGCACCCCGTAAGTCCGACGGCCGCATGGTCGTCGACGGTCTCCGGGTCGCCAACGCGCTCGCCCAGCGTGACGAAGAGGGTACCGGCACCGCCGCCCAGTAACAGGGAGGCGCCAGGGAGGCAGGGAGAACTCCCTAACCACCTCCCTGAACCCCCTCCCTGGCACTGACCTGCACAGACATCCCTCCAGGGAGGTAGGGAAGCACCCCAGGTCAGCCGCCTGAAACCCCCTCCACGGGGCTGTTCCGGGCCCGGCCTGCCTCCCTCCCTGCCCACAACCATCAGTCACGAGGAGTTACATGCTGCGCCTGCGTATGCGCGTGCAGGAATGGCCCCGCAGGGCCCTGATCCTCACCGACACGCCCCGACCGAACTGCCCCGACTGTCGGGGCGAGGGTGGGCATAACCGCGATTACGGCGACTACGAGACCGGCGAGTACGCCGGGACCGAGTGGGACCCCTGCCCCTGCTGGGACGAGGACCGCTCCTGGACCCTGCTCCCGCTCCCGCGAGTCCCGCGCTGGGGTCAGCCGCACGTCGACCCGTGGGGCAACGGCTACAACGACGAACCGCCCTTCTAGCCCATGGACGCCGTCCCGTACCTGAACTGGGGCGACGGTCGACACTTCGACAGGTTCAAGGACCTGCCCTGCTGCCTGTGCGGCAAGCCAACCCCCATGCGCTCCCACGCCGACGAGCCCGTCCACAAGGTGTGCGCTGAGGAGTGGAACGCGACCCACCCCGGTGAGCCCCGCCTCTACACGGTGCCCGACAAGAGGAGCCCGGATCGCCCGCAGCACGACGTCGGCACCTGGCGCTTCCACAACGACGGGCCCACCACCCCCGTCTTGTCCCGCCCGGTCGGCACCGCGACCTCACCGCACCGCGAACCGGACGACGACGGCGACCTCACCTTGTTCGCCGCCTAACAACGCCGAAGGCGGCCCCCTCACGCCAATGACCGGGGCCGCCCTCATCCACCCAACTAGTGGAGGTCACCAGCATGACCCATCCCGTCCCGATTCGGCGAGAGTGCGACGTTCTTGCCACTGCGCTTACGCTCGCTGCCGGCGGGTTGCCGGTGCTGCCGTTGAGTGCCGACAAGCGCCCGTTCGGCAACTGCCCCGACTGCCGGGACAACCGGTGCGGCGGGCGGCCGAACATGAAGACCCCCGGATCCTGCGTGTGCCCGCGTCCGTGCCACGGCTGGGCCGCCGCCACCCTCGACCCCGCCATGCTGTCCTCCGGCCCGTGGGTGACCGCATGGCGCCGCGCCGGGGCCGTCGCCTACCACCCCGGCGGCGCCGGCGTCACCGTCGTGGACCTGGACAATGCCGAGGCCGTCGCCTGGGCCCGCGCCACGCTGTCGCCGACCCGCATGGTGGCGACGACGCGGGGCGAGCATTGGATTTACTTCGGCACCGTGCGCTCGGTGAACGGCGTCCGCGAGGGTGTCGACATCAAGTCGACCATGTCCTACGTCCGTTGGCTCGGCCCTGGCACCGGCACCATGACCGCCGTGCCGCCCACCGTGCGCGCGCTCGCCGAGAAGGGGCCCGAGACCGTCCGGCCGGCACCGCGCATGGCCATCGTGGCCGCGCCCACCGGGGGCGGGGAATGCCGTCACCGCATGCCCTCCTACCTGGAGCGGGGTATCGCCATGGCGGAGCAGCGGATCACGGACGCCACCAGCGCGATCCACGCCACCGTGTACCGGACGTTCCTCGCGGTGCTGTCCGCCCACGGCCGGTGCGGCTGCCTCACCGAGGCGCACATCGAGCGGCTGTTCACCGCCGCGCAGACCAAGGGGGAGTCCCCGCGGCACTGCACGGACGCCTGGACCAACGCCCGAACCGCTCTGGGGATGTGACCGTGGCCGAGGACGAGAAGAACCCGGCCCGCGAGATCATCACCAACTACGCGCAGGAACACTTCCGGTACTTTCGCACCGTCGACGGCACCGTCTACGCCCAGCGCAACGGCCATCCCGTCGCCCGCCCGATCCGCTCCCAGGGCACCACCGGCAGCCACCGCCAGGAACTCATGGTCGGCCTGTTCCGCGACGGGCTCGGCGTCTTCAACGGCACCGCCTTGAAGGAGGCACTCGACTTGATCGAAGCACTCGCCCTTACCGAGGACGTCCAGCCCGTCCACATCCGCGTCGCCCCGGGATTCGACGGGGCGACCTGGCTCGACCTGGGCCGCGATGACGGCAAGTCCGTCCGCATCCACCCCAACGGCTGGGACATCCTCACCCCCGACCCGCGCGAGGTCTGCTGGCGCCGTACCCAGCTCACCGGCGAACTGCCCCTGCCCGTCAAGGACACCAACGGCAAGGGCATCGACCTGCTCATGCGACTGGTCAACTTCGCCAGCGCCCACAGCGAGAGCCTGGCTCTGGCCTGGCTGGTCGGCTGCCTCGGCCCCGACGTCCCCGTCCCCGCCCCGTTCCTCACCGGCCCCCAGGGCGCGGGCAAGTCCACCGCCGGGAAGATGCTCGTCCGGATCATCGAGGGCATGAGCGGCGACCTGCGCCGGCCGCCGAAGGACGAAGAGAACCTCATCACCGCCGTCGCGGCCGGATGGGTCACCGGCCTGGACAACCTCTCCCACCTCACCCCGGACCTGTCCGACCTGATGTGCTGCATCGTCACCGGCGCCGAGAACATCAAGCGCGCCCTGTTCACCGACGGCGACGTCGTGCGCTCCCGCTACCGTCGGCCGCTGCTGCTGACCGGTATCGACGTCGGAGTCATCCGCCCCGACCTCGCCGAACGGCTCCTCCCGCTGCGACTGGAGCGCCCCAAGGTGCGGCGGACCGAGGCAGAGCTGTGGACGGACTTCGCACGGGATCTGCCCGTGATCCTCGGGTCCGTGCTCGACCTTGCCGTCACGGTCCGCGCCACCCAGGCCGACATCCCCACCGACCTGCGCATGGCCGACTTCGCCCACCTGTGCGCGCAGCTCGACGCCGCCGCCAGCCTCGGGGCCCTGGACGCCTACCGGGCGAGCCTGGACGACCTCAACGACGACGTCATCGAGGGCGACCTGCTCGCACAGACCGTCCTCAAGCATGCCGCCGGCATCGACCCGGGCAGGGCGGTGCGGATGGCGTCCGCCGAGTGGCTGCACTGCCTCACCCAGCTCTACACCGGCGAGGACTTCCGCCCCACGCCCAAGGGCTGGCCCACCACCGGCAAAGTTCTCTCCGACCGACTCAAGCGCCTGCAGCCCGTCCTCGCCGCCCGCGGCGTACTCGTCGACTGGGGTCGCACCAAGGCCGCCCGCTACATCGAGATGACCCACCAGACGCCCCCGGCCGACGACCAGTCCCCGATGTTCTAACCCCACACCGCGGCGACCGCGCACACAGGCAAGAGGAGCACCCCGGGCCCGGGCGCGGCGTGCTCCTCTTGCTGTTCCGGCGGCTTGCCGCCGCTCAAAGGGCGTGCCGCTCTGCGGCTCCTTCTTCGCGTTCTAAGGCGCGCACTACAACAAGCACCCCCTTCTCTTTTTCCTAAGAGAAGAGACGCTGCGTCACCTGCGTCACCAACGGCCAGAAGACGGCCTGTGACCTGCGGCGACAGCGGTGACGCAGAGCACCGAATCCTGCGTCATCCGGCGTCACCGGCGTCACCGGCGTCACCAGTGACAGAGACCAGCGTCACCGGTGACACAGCCTGACAACCCCTGCGTCACCGAAAACTGCAGGTCAGGCCCGGAAATGACGCGGATGACGCGGTGACGCAGAAATCCGCAGCTCGGACAGACGCGGGCTGAGAAGACTCCCGCACTGCCACTTCCCCAGAGGAGTGCATCGGATGGACACCCGAGATTTCGACTCGCACCAAGACCCCACGCTGGCCCTCCTCACCGTCGAAGAGGCTGCCCGGCGACTCCGCATCGGGCGAACCCTCTGCTTCCGACTCGTCGGCTCCGGAGAACTGGAGTCCGTCGTCGTCGGCCGTCTCCGCAGGGTTCCCCCCGCCGCAGTGCACGACTACGTGACCCGATTCCGCGCGACCAATCGACCTGGCGCGATGGCACGCTGAAAAGGACAACAATGGAAGAGAAGAAGAAGCGGACACGCCAGCCCAACGGCCGGTCCTCGATCTACTTGGGGAAGGACGGCAAGTGGCACGGCCGAGTCACGGTCGGCATCCGCGACAACGGTGAGCCGGACCGCCGGCACGTCGAGCGGAAGACACGCGCCGAAGTGACCGAAGCCGTTCGCGAGCTGGAGCGCCAGCGGGACACCAAGACCGTACGCAAGCCGGGCAAGGCGTGGACGGTCAGGACGTGGCTGACGCATTGGGTTGAGAACGTCGTGCCCCTCGCCGTCAACGACAACACGATGGTTGGGTACGGCGTCGCGGTCCGAAAGCACCTCATCCCCGGCTTGGGCGCCCACGGTCTCGACAGGCTCAAGCCCGAGCACATCGAAGCGTTCTACGCCAAGATGCAGGCCAACGGCAGCAAGCCCGCGACTGCCCACCAGGTACATCGGACCTTTCGCACCGCCCTCAATGAGGCCGTGCGCCGCGGCCATCTCGGGAAGAACCCCGTCCTGTTGGCCAAGGCCCCCAAGACAGGGGAATACGAGGTGGAGCCCTACAGCGTCCAGGAAGTGCAGCGATTGCTGAAGGCCGCTGATCAGCACCGCAACTCCGCCCGCTGGGCCGTCGCCCTCGCTCTCGGGCTGCGCCAAGGTGAAGTGCTCGGCCTGAGGTGGGAGGACGTGGACCTCGACGGTGGCTTCCTCGTGGTCCGGCGCAGCCGTCACCGCCCGCAGTACGCCCACGGATGCGTGGACCCCTGCGGGCGCAAGGCCGCTGGATACTGCCCGCAAAGGCGTCGCACGAACCCGGAGTTGGCCACCACCAAGTCGCGTGCCGGCCGTCGCGCGGTCGGCCTTCCCGAACAGCTCGTTGACCTGCTCCAGGCGCACCTCAAGGCGCAGGAAGCGGAGCGGGACACGGCTGGGAAGCGCTGGGAGGAGAACGGTCTGGTGTTTCCGGATGAGTACGGCCGCAGCCCGTCCCACCGCCGGGACTGGGCCGAGTGGAAGGCTCTTCTGGTCGAGGCGAAAGTCCGGGACGGGCGTTTGCACGACGCGCGCCACACGGCCGCCACGGTCCTGCTCATCCTCGGTGTCCCCGAGCGGGCCGTCATGGGCCTCATGGGTTGGTCGACCACGGCCATGGCCGCCCGCTACCAGCACATGGTGGACGCCGTGCGGACGGACATCGCGCGGCAGGTGGACGGCCTGATCTGGGAACACGAGACGGGCCGACCAGGCGATGACGACTATGGAGCTGCTGGGAAGGCCGTGCGGGCTGGATAGGGGCGGTTGCGGGCGCAGTTCTTCGATGTGAGAGGTGCGGCCCAACCTGCCCAAACTCGTGCGCACCCGGGGGTCCGACCGCGACATCCTTCCGTCATGGACGAAGGAATTGTGGCGTTAGTGGCGGCGGCCGTCGGATTGGTCGGGGCGCTTGGTGGCGCAGCCATGGGCGGACTGGCTGCGGTCCGTGGGGCGCGTATAGGGGCGGAGACAACGGCGCGCGCGACGATCGAACAGGCACGGACCCAGGAGCGTGCTCAGCACGACCACTGGTTGCGGGAGGAGAGGAAGCGCGCGGCGGTCCTCATGCTTGAGGTCTACGACAGGTTCGCCATTTCCGCATCCGACGTCACGCGCATGTTCGACCTGGAGATCGAGGCATCGGGTGATGTCTGGGCCACCTATAGGTCGAGCATGAACGAGATTCGGGGGGCCTACTTCCCCCTCCGTCTCCTCGGACCCGCTCCGGTGCACCAGGCGGCGCGTGAGCTCTGGCAGCAGGTCGAGCAGTACCACGAAGGGATTCAGGAGTGGGCCGACGGCATCATGACGGCGACAGACGAACTCAGGGCTGAGTGGCGGGCTCGTGAGGAGCAGCAGAGATACACACTCGGACGGGCACACAGCGAACTGATTGATGCTGTGAGCGAGTCATTGCAGGGCAATGTTACCGTCCAACGCCCCAACTGAGACGGCAACTGAGACGAAGGATCAAAAGGGCGGCACCCTTCCGAGGGTGCCGCCCTTTCGTTTTGCCTGGTCAGGCAGATGGAGACCGTGATCGGAATCGAACCGACGTAACTCGCTTTGCAGGCGAGCCCCTGACCATTCGGGCACACGGTCGTGGTGGTGCTTCGGTGTTGTGCAGTTGTGCTGCTGTGGCGCTTCGGTGGTGATGAGAAAGACGTTAGGCGGGGGTGCCGAAGTCGCTCAACGGTTTGGCTCGGGCTGCAACACGACTGCCATATGGCGTTCACGGCGGGGGCCTGGTCCTACGACCATCGGGCGAGGGCGGGTGCGACTACCGACAGGGGTCATATCTGTGTACGACCCTTACTCTGGGGTCTATGACAGTCCTCGAACCGCGCGACACCGATGTCGCACCCGCACCGATCTCCGCCGCCGCGCCGGCCACCCGAAACGGCGGCGGGTCCGTGCTCGACCGGGAGCATCGGGCGCTCAGCATCGGGATCGTCTCCGTGGTGCTGCTGATCGCGTTCGAGGCGACGGCGGTCGGGACGGCGATGCCGGTGGCGGCGCGGGAGCTGGACGGGGTGTCGCTGTACGCCTTCGCGTTCTCGGCGTACTTCACGACGAGCCTGTTCGGGATGGTGCTGTCGGGGCAGTGGTCGGACCGGAGCGGGCCGTTGGCGCCGCTCGCGGTCGGGATGAGCTGTTTCGCGGCCGGGTTGCTGCTGTCCGGTACGGCCGGCGCGATGTGGATGTTCATCCTGGGGCGGGCCGTGCAGGGGTTCGGCGGCGGGCTGGTGATCGTGGCCCTGTACGTGGTGATCAGCCGGGCGTACGAGGAGCACCTGCGGCCCGCGATGATGGCGGCCTTCGCCGCCGGGTGGGTCGTGCCGTCCGTGGTCGGGCCGCTCGCCTCCGGGACGATCACCGAGCACCTGGGGTGGCGCTGGGTGTTCGTGGGGATACCCGCGCTCGTCGTCTTCCCGCTGGCCCTCGCGCTGCCCGCCATTCGGCGCACCGCATCCGGGCCCGCCGACCCCGCCGCGCCCGTTCCCGGCTGGGACGCGCGGCGGATCCGGCTCGCCCTCGGGATCTCGTTCGGCGCGGCGCTGCTGCAGTACGCCGGGCAGGAACTGCGCTGGCTGTCGCTGCTGCCGGCCGCCGTCGGTACGGCGCTGCTCGTCCCGGCCGTACGCGGGCTGCTGCCGCACGGCACCTACCGCGCGGCCCGCGGGCTGCCCTCGGTGATCCTGCTGCGCGGCGTCGCCGCCGGATCCTTCATCGCCGCCGAGTCCTTCGTACCGCTGATGCTCGTCACCCAGCGTGGCCTCAGCCCCACGCTCGCCGGGCTCTCCCTCGCCGTCGGCGGTCTGACCTGGGCGCTCGGCTCCTGGGTGCAGTCCCGGCCCGGCACCGAGCCGTACCGTGAGCGGCTCGTCGCCTGGAGCATGGTCCTCGTCGCGCTGAGCATCCTGGCCGTGCCCACCGTGCTCATCGACGCCGTGCCGGTGTGGATCGTGGCCGTGGCCTGGGCCTTCGGGTGCTTCGGCATGGGCATCGCCATCGCCTCCACGAGCGTGCTGCTCCTGAAGCTCTCCCCGCCGGAGGAGGCCGGCGCGAACTCCGCCGCCCTCCAGATCTCCGACGGCCTGTCCAACGTCCTGCTGCTCGCCGTCGGCGGGGCCGCCTTCGCCGCGCTCGGCGGGGGAGCGGTCGGGCACGCCGTCACCGACGGCGCGGCCGGTGCCGGCTCGCACCCGACGGCCTTCGCCGCCGTCTTCGTGCCGATGGCGGTCGTGGCTGCCGTCGGCGCGTGGGTCGCGACGCGGCTGCGCGCGGCGGCCCAGTAGTCGGACGGGCATGGGGCATGCCGGGGGCTGGAGGCCGAGGCCTCCGGCTGGCGGCCCCCGCCCGGTAGCTGGTCACCCGCGCCACGGGGCCACGGGCCAGTAGCCGGCCGGCCACCCCGACTCCCTGAGTCCCGCCGGCGACGCCCTCGCCCCGGCTCGCGGTCCTAGTCCGCCGCGCCCCTTCGGCCCCGCCCCTGTCGGTGACGCCCTCGCCTCTACCGCCTTCGCAGCCCGCCGAGCCCCGTCGGCCCGCCCCCGCCGGCGACACCCCGCCGCGGCTCGCAGTCGTAGTCCGCCGAGTCCCTTCGGCCCCGCCCCCCGCTGGCGACGCCCTCGCCCCGGCTCGCTGTCGCAGCCCGCCGGGCCCTTTCGGCCCCGCCCCCCCGCCGGCGACACCCCGCCCCCGCCCGCCGTCGCCGACCGCCCAGGTCCCTCGCCCTCGCCCCCGCCCCCCGCCTCCGAAAACCCCTCGCCCCAGCCCCGAACCCCCGCCTACTGTCCGCCCATGTCCTACGACCCCGCCGCCCTCGCCGATCTCGCCGATGCCCGCGGTCTCTCCGTCGACGAGCTCGTCGGCGAGGCCGTCCGGCGTCATCTGGACCTTGAGGCCGGGCTCGTGCGGGATGAGGCCGCGCGGCTCGCTCTCCGGCACGCCCCGCTCCTCCGGAGGCTCGGCGAATGAGGCAGGACCGAACGACCCGTGACCGCGCGACGCGGTTCCTCACCGTCGCCGAGGTCGCCGAGATCGCCCGCATCGCGTTCACCGGCGACGGGGTGCCCGAGCTGCGTGCGCCCGGGCTGCTGGAGTCGGCCGTGCATCGGCCCCGGGCGCGGATGTACGGCGAGAGCGCCTATCGGGACACGTACGAGCAGGCCGCCGTGCTCCTGCACGCGCTCGCGTCGAACCATCCGTTCGTCGACGGGAACAAGCGTGCCGCCTGGCTCTCGGCGGCGACCTTTCTTGCTGTCAACGGGGTCGATCTCGGGGATCTCGGGGACGCCGGCCAGGAAGCGGCGTATGCGCTGGTCGTGGGCGTGGCGAGCGGAGAAGTGGTGGACGTATCGGATATCGCGGGGTGTTTGAGGGCGCTCTCGGAGGGGGCTTAGGGGTCGAGGAGAGGGCCGCGGAGAAGGGCGAGGAAAGGGGCGAGGAGAGGGGCGAGGAGAGGGGCGAGGAAAGGGGCGAGGAGAGGGCTGCGGAGGGGGGCGAGGAGACAGGCGCGGAGACGGGCGCGGAGGGGTGTGAGGACTCTCTCACGGGGGCTCGGCGCGGGCTCGTTCGTACGGGGTCGCGGCGGTCGCACCGGTAAGGTGGCCCGGTTGTCATATCTGGACGAGCGTCGAACCGGAGATCGTGACTACTACCGCTACCTCCTCCCATCACCTCTCTCCCGCCTTCCCCGGCCGCGCCCCCTGGGGCACCGCCAACAAGCTGCGAGCCTGGCAGCAGGGCGCGATGGAGAAGTACATCCAGGAGCAGCCCCGTGACTTCCTCGCGGTCGCCACGCCGGGCGCCGGCAAGACCACCTTCGCGCTGACCCTCGCGTCCTGGCTGCTGCACCACCACGTGGTGCAGCAGGTCACGGTCGTCGCCCCCACCGAGCACCTGAAGAAGCAGTGGGCGGCCGCCGCGGCGCGCATAGGGATCAAGCTCGACCCCGACTACAGTGCCGGGCCGCTCAGCAAGGAGTACCACGGCATCGCGATCACGTACGCGGGTGTCGGGGTACGGCCCATGCTGCACCGCAACCGCAGCGAACAGCGCAAGACCCTCGTCATCCTCGACGAGATCCACCACGCCGGAGACTCCAAGTCCTGGGGCGAGGCGTGCCTGGAGGCGTTCGAGCCGGCGACCCGCCGGCTCGCCCTCACCGGCACGCCCTTCCGCTCCGACACCAACCCGATCCCCTTCGTCACCTACGAGGAGGGGAACGACGGCATCCGCCGGTCGTCGGCCGACTACACCTACGGCTACGGCAACGCCCTCAACGACAACGTCGTCCGGCCGGTCATCTTCCTCTCCTACAGCGGCAACATGCGCTGGCGCACCAAGGCCGGCGACGAGATCGCCGCCCGGCTCGGCGAGCCGATGACCAAGGACGCGATCTCGCAGGCGTGGCGCACCGCGCTCGACCCGCGCGGCGACTGGATGCCGAACGTGCTGCGCGCCGCCGACCAGCGGCTCACCGAGGTCCGCAAGTCCATCCCGGACGCCGGCGGCCTGGTCATCGCCTCCGACCAGGACTCGGCCCGCTCGTACGCCAAGCTGATCCGCGAGATCACCGGCACCAAGGCGACCGTCGTGCTCTCCGACGACGCCGGCGCCTCCGGCCGGATCGACGAGTTCAGCGAGAACACCGACCGCTGGATGGTCGCCGTCCGCATGGTGTCCGAGGGCGTCGACGTGCCCCGGCTCGCCGTGGGCGTGTACGCGACGACGATCTCGACCCCGCTCTTCTTCGCGCAGGCCGTCGGCCGCTTCGTGCGATCCCGCAGGCGCGGCGAGACCGCCTCCGTGTTCCTTCCCACCATCCCCAGCCTGCTCTCCTTCGCCAGCGAGATGGAGGTCGAGCGCGACCACGTCCTCGACCGGCCGAAGAAGGATGGCGAGGAGGACCCGTACGCCGAGTCCGAGAAGGAGATGGCGGAGGCGGAGAAGCAGCAGGACGAGGACACCGGCGAGCAGGACATGCTGCCCTTCGAGGCGCTCGAGTCCGACGCCGTCTTCGACCGCGTGCTCTACAACGCCGCCGAGTTCGGCATGCAGGCCCACCCCGGCAGCGAGGAGGAGCAGGACTACCTCGGCATCCCCGGCCTCCTCGAACCCGACCAGGTGCAGCTGCTCCTCCAGAAGCGGCAGGCCCGGCAGATCGCGCACAGCCGCAAGAAGCCGGACACCGAGGCGGACCTGCTGGAGCTTCCCGCGGAACGGCGCCCCGTCGTTTCCCACAAGGAGCTCCTTGAGCTGAGGAAACAGCTCAACACCATGGTCGGCGCGTACGTTCACCAGAGCGGCAAGCCGCACGGTGTGATCCACAC
Organism: Streptomyces sp. NPDC004327; assembly: GCF_042873935.1. NCBI lineage: Bacteria > Bacillati > Actinomycetota > Actinomycetes > Kitasatosporales > Streptomycetaceae > Streptomyces > Streptomyces sp. NPDC004327. Next base: position 106,330 of record NZ_JBIAME010000002.1, read on the forward strand.
CGAGCTGCGCCGGGTCTGCGGCGGACCGCCGAGCGCGGAGGCGACCGCCGGACAGATCCGCGAGCGGATCAAGAAGGTGCAGGAGTGGGCCACCCGCATGCGGTGAACCCCACGGGAAACGATCCGAGGCCCGTACGCAGGCGGCGTACGGGCCTCGGCCATGTCCGGAACCGGCCCCCACGGTCGGGTCCGGGCACACCTCCCACGCTACGGGGACGAACCGGGCGCCCTTGTCCGCCAAAGTCCCCTGTTCAGGCGACTTAGGTCCCGAACCGCGCGTATCCGGTCGCACGCGCCCGGATTCTGGACGAGGTCTTCCGCTGAGCGGGACACGCCGCTACTGTCCCGGCTCAAGCAAACGCCCCGTGGCAGCGCCGCCGCGGAGCGCAGCCGGTGTGCCCCTACCTGCCGGCGGCCTCTGACGTGCGTCGCCGATGGGACCGGTGTCGCAGCTTTCGTACGAGTCCGCTGTCACTCACTCCGACACTCCGAAGGAGAGGGCGTCGTGACCGCGGAGACCTCCCAGACGCTCGACCGGGGACTCAGAGTCCTCAAACTGCTCGCCGACACCGACCACGGCCTGACCGTCACCGAGTTGTCCAACCGACTCGGGGTGAACCGGACCGTCGTCTACCGTCTGCTCGCCACGCTCGAACAGCACGCCCTCGTCCGCCGCGACCTCGGCGGCCGCGCCCGGGTCGGGCTCGGCGTGCTGCGGCTCGGCCGGCAGGTCCACCCGCTCGTGCGGGAGGCCGCGCTGCCCGCGCTGCGCTCCCTCGCCGAGGACATCGGGGCGACCGCCCACCTCACCCTCGTCGACGGCGCCGAAGCGCTCGCCGTCGCCGTCGTCGAGCCCACCTGGACCGACTACCACGTGGCCTACCGGGCCGGCTTCCGCCACCCGCTCGACCGCGGCGCCGCCGGCCGCGCCATCCTCGCGGCCCGCGCCGGCGAACTCACCGAGCCCGGCTTCACCCTCACCCACGGCGAGCTGGAGGCCGGCGCCAGCGGCGCCGCCGCGCCCCTCGTCGGCGTCACCGGCATAGAGGGCAGCGTGGGCGTCGTGATGCTCGCGGACGCGGTGCCGGAGCGGGTGGGGCCGCGGGTCGTCGACGCGGCACGAGAGGTGGCCGACGCGTTGCGCTAGAAGCCCGGTGCGCTAGAGCCCGGCGGGCCAGAGCCTGTTGTGCCAGGGCCTGTTGGGTCAGAGCCTGTTGTGCCAGGGCCTGTTGCGTCAGAACCCGTCGCGCTGGAATCCGTCGGGCTGGGACCCGATGCCCCTGGGGCGCGCGGCTGTCAGGGCTACGCGCTCGGGGCGGGGCCCGGCGTCACGGGCGCTCGGCGGGATGAGGCGTCCACCCGTTCCGGCCGGGTGGGGTGCTCACCGCTTCCCGCAGGGCGTGGTGTCCACCGGTTCCGGTCCGGCGGAGCGCGTGCCCCCGCCGGATGTGACGGCCGCGGGCCGGCCGTCCACGACGAGGCTTGCCAGCGCGGTCCGTTCATGGCTCACCGACCGGCCCGTCCGTGCCGTCGCCACCAGCCCCGCCGCCCGCAGCGCCCCCGCGTGCGCCGACGCCGTCGCGTTGCTCACGCGCAGGGCCCGCGCCAGCTCCGTCGTGGTCAGCGGCCCGGTGAGGAGGCGGAGGAGGTTCGCGCGGGTGCGGCCGAGGACCGCTGCCAGTGGATCGTCCTGGTCGTCCGGTACGGGCGGGAGGGCGGGGCCCGCCGGGTAGGTGAGGACCACGGGGCGGGCCGGGAGGTCCTGGAGGAGCGGGCCCGACGGGTGGTGGAAGGTCGGGAGGAGGACCAGGCCCCGGCCGGAGAGGTGGACCTCCCGGGGCGGGACGGCCGCCGGCCATTCCCACACCCCGCCGTCGAGGCGGCTGCCCGGCGCGAGGGCCGTCAGGGCGGCGGCCAGACCGTGTTCGGCCGTGATGAGGGCGTGCCGGGCGAACTCCTCTCGGTGCAGGTCCTGGATCACCGGCCAGACCGGGGCGAGGACCGTCTCGTACGCGGCGCGCTGGGCCCGGCGCACGGTCTGCCAGGACGCCTCCTCGCCCGCGTACAGGCCCCGGATCCAGTGCGGCGCCGGCAGCGACCCGGGCCCGGTCCCGTAGACCCGCACCAGCTCCTCGCGGACGAACTCCGGGCCCGTCGCGCGGACGAGGTCGAAGGCGTCGGCGAGGGTGTCGCCGAGGACGTCGAGGAAGTACGGCGCGCGGCCCGCCGGGACCAGGTCGGCGAGCGGGTCGGCGGCGGCCGGCAGGGCGCGCAGGACCCGGCCGCGCCAGCGGCCGAACAGCGGGTCCCGGTGGGGCGCGACGGCCGTCGCCAGGGCCGCGTGCAGCTCCTGGAGCGGCGCCGGGCGGGGCGCGAAGCGGACCCGGGCGAAATCGTCCGCGGTGAAATGGATGCGCAGCACCGGCACAACTCCCCGTCTTCCGCCAGCCTTTCGGCCAGAACCTGAACCTTCGCGCCGGAACGGCCCCCGCTCCGACGATGCTCGCATGACCTCGCGAGACACGACTCCCCGACGCTCGACTCCCCGACGCTCGACTCCCCGGCGCACCCTCCTCAAGGGCACCCTGCTCGGCACCGCCGCCGCCCTCGTTCCCGCGGCCGCCGCGGCGGCCACGCGCGGGTCCGCCGCCGCACCGGCCGGCACCGCGCTCCGGCTGCCCGCGCCGACCGGGCCGCACCCCGTCGGCCTGCGCACCGTCCACCTCACCGACCTCTCGCGCACCGACCCCTGGGTCGGCGGCCCGCGCCAGGTCATGCTCACCGTCCTCTACCCGGCGCGCACCGCGCGCGGCTGCCCGCGCGCCCCGCAGCTGACCCGCGACGAGGCCGACGCCTTCGCCGAGCTCGCGCCGCTGGTGCACGAGGGCCTCCCGGCGAAGGGCACGGTCGACTGGGGTGCCGTCCTCACCCACGGGCACGTGAACGCGCCCCCGCTGCCCGGGCCCCGGCCCGTGCTGCTCTACAGCCCCGGCGGCGGCGACTCCCGCACCCTCGGCACCCATCTCGCCGAGGACCTGGCCAGCCACGGCCGGATCGTCGTCCTCGTCGACCACCCGGGCGACGCCAGCCAGGTGGAGCTGCCGAGCGGGCTGCGCTACACGGTGCTGCGCGGCGAACCGGACCCGGCGACCTTCCACACCATGATCGACACCCGGGTCGCCGACCTCCGTCTCGTCCTCGACCACATCCCCGACTTCCTCACCGGCATCGCCCCCGAGGCCCCCGCCATCGGGATCTACGGGCACTCCGCCGGCGGCACCGCCGCCGTCTACGCCGCCCACCACGACCGCCGCATCCTCGCAGCGGCCGACCTGGAGGGCTATCTCGACCTTGACGACCTCGGCTCCCTCGACCGCTTCGACCGGCCGCTGCTGCTCCTGCGCACCGACGGCTTCGACGGCGCCGCCCGCCTCGAACGCTCCTGGGCCGGCCTGCCCGGCCGCCGGGCCCTGCTCACCGGCGCCGGCCACTGGTCCCTCACCGACTACGCCGCCCTCGTGCCCCGGCTCCAGACCGCCGGCCTGGTGACCTCCGCCACCCGCACCGCGCTCGTCGGCACCGCCGACCCGGCCGTGAACGTGGAGGTGCTGCGTCACCGGGTGCGCGGCTTCTTCGCCCGACACCTCCTTTGACGGGCGCCCAGTAGATTGGGGGCGTGCTCTCCCGTCTCGCAGCTCTCCCGCGCACCCGTGCCCTCGCGCTCTGCGCCCTGCCCGTCGCCGCGCTGCTCGCCGTCGCCGGGCTCGCGCCGCTGCCCTTCTCGATCGCGCAGCCCGGCACGACCGCCGACGTGCTCGGCAAGGACCAGGGCGTCGAGGTGATCACGATCTCCGGCACCCCGGTCCGGCCGACCGACGGGCAGCTGCGGATGACCACGATCCTGGCGACCGGGCCGTCCGCGTCCATCGGCCTCGGGGACGTGGCCGACGCCTGGTTCCGCACCGACCGGGCCGTGCTGCCGAAGGCCTCCGTCTATCCGCCGGGGCAGTCCGACAAGGAGATCGAGCAGCACAACCTGGGCCAGATGAAGGAGTCGCAGGACGCGGCCACCCTCGCCGCCCTCGGCTATCTGAAGCTGGACCCGAAGAAGGTGAAGGTGGACCTCCACCTCGCCGACGTCGGCGGTCCCAGTGCCGGACTGCTGTTCTCCCTCGGCATCGTCAACAAGATCGACGGGGACGGTGACGGCGGCGACCTGACCGGCGGCCGGACCGTCGCCGGTACGGGCACGATCGAGCCGGACGGGAAGGTCGGCGCCGTCGGCGGGGTGTCCCTGAAGACGCAGGCCGCCGCGCGCGACGGCGCCACCGTCTTCCTGGTGCCGAAGGACGAGTGCTCCCAGGCGCAGGCCGAGCTGCCGAAGGGGCTGCGGCTCGTCCCGGTCACCAAGCTCAGCGACGCGGTGTCGTCTCTGCGGGCCCTGGAACAGGGGCAGGGGTCGAAGGTCCCGAGCTGCTGACGGCGCCGTCCGGCTGCCCGGCGGGAGCGTCCGCGGCCGGCTGCCCGGCGGAGGCGTCCAGGCCCCGCCAGGCGGGGAATATCAGCGTCGAGAGCGCGGTCACGAGGTGCGCTGCGGCGACCAGGAGCAGCGCCGTGGTGATTCCCGTCCGCTCGACGAGGAAGCCGGCGGCGAGCCCGCCGAGCGGGGTGGCGACGAGCACGCTCGCCGTGCTGGCGCCGCCGACGCGGCTGCGCAGCCGCTCGGGCACCGTTTCGTAGAAGACGGTGGTGAGGATCGGGTTGAGCACCCCGGCGCCGAGACCGCCGAGCGCCATCATGACGAGCAGCGGCGTGGTGGTGTGGGTGAAGGCCGCCGTCACGAACAGCGGGGCGCCGGCGAGGACGAATCCGGCCGCCAGGACCGGGCGGCGCGGGAAGCGGTCGCCGATCGCCCCGTAGAGCAGCGCGCCGACGAGCGCGCAGCCGCCGAAGACGGCGACCAGCAGGCCGAGCGCGGCCGAACCGCCCAGCTCCTCCCGGGCGTGCACCGGGAGGAGTACCGAACTCCAGCTCTGGGCGAGCCCGTTGGTGATCATCACGACCACGCTGACGGCGAGCAGCAGCGGGGTGCGCAGGAGGAAGGAGTAGCCCTCGCGCAGATCGGCCCGGTAGGCGGCGAGCGACAGCGGCGGGGCCCCGCGCACCGGTTCGGCGGACGGGATGCCGCGCAGGCCCGCGACGACGAGCAGCGCGGAGACGACGAACGTGGCGGCGTCCACGTACAGCACGGTGTCGGCGCCGATCAGCGCCACCAGCAGGCCGGCGAGGGCGGCGCCGGTCATGCGGGCGCCGCGGGACACGGCGTCGTACAGGCTGGCGGCGCGGGAGAGCGGCGTGCCGGCGCGCTCGGCCAGGTCGGGTACGAGGACGTGGCGGGCGGTCTCGCCCGGGGCGTGGAAGAGGCCGGTGACGGCCATCAACGCGCACAGCATCCAGAACCGCAGCAGTCCGGCGCCGTTGAGCAGCGGGATGGCGGCGAGCGCGAGCGCGCAGACGAGGTCGGAGGCGACGGAGACCCGGCGGCGGCCGATCCGGTCGATCACGGGCCCGCCCGTGATGGCGGAGACGACGACGGGCACGGCGGCGCAGAAGGCGACGAGGCCGGCCTTGCCGGGGCTTCCCGTGGTCTCCAGGGCGAACCACGGGACGCCGATGAGAGTGAGTGAATTGCCGCTGATGGAGATGGTGTTGGCGGCCAGGACGGTCGCCAGTGGTGTGCGTGAGCGCACGGTCTTTCCCCCCGTTTTCGTTCGGCCGGTTCGGCCGGTTCGGCCGATTCGGCTCGTTCGGCCGGTACGGCTGGTTCGGCTCGTTCGGATCGTTCGGTCTGCTTGGCGCGGTCAGGCGGTGCGGTCAGGCAGCGCGGTCAGGCGGTGCTGACGGTGGTGCGCCGCGGCTCGGGGACGGCGAGCCTGAGGCCGAACTCGACGAGCTTCCAGCCGAGCTGGACGCGTAACGGGGCGGCGGGAACGGTCGTGGCGGCGGCCTCCCGCAGCTCGGTGGCGGTCAGGCGGTGCAGCGTGAGGTGGACGTCGGCGTGCATGGACGTGTCCTTTCCGGTCGAGGCGTGGGAGGGCGGTCAGTTCGCGCCGTGCTGGGGGAAGGCGTGCAGGTGCATCCGGACCCGCTGGACGCCGGCCGCGTCCGGGTCGGTGGCCGCGCCGTACTCGTTGATCAGGTCGTGGATCTTCTCGTTGAGCTCGCTCTGCCGCTCGGGCGTCAGGTGGATCGTGAAGTCGCTCATGTCGGAGGCGCCCACCCAGATGTCGGTCCACTGGTGGCGGGTGCCGAGGTAGGTGTTCAGCTCCTGGGTGTGGATGTTCGCGATCTCGTGGAGATAGACCTCGATGGCGCCCTGGACCTCGGGGTCGGGGTTCTTGTACAGCGCCTCGTCGAAGCTCGTGCCGCCCGACACCGCCTGCCACCAGCGCTCCCGGCCCTTGCCGCGCTCCGGGGCGTCCTCGATGAAGCCGTGGACGGCGAGCTGGCGCAGGTGGTAGCTGGTGGCGCCGCTGGACTCGCCGAGCCGCTCGGCCAGTTGCGAGGCGGTGGCGGGGCCGTGGTGGCGCAGGGCGCGCAGCAGCTGGATGCGCAGCGGGTGGGCGAGCCCGCGCAGCGAGCGCGGGTCGAGCACCCGCGGACCGGGCTGCTCCTCGGGGCCGGGATCGGCTCCAGGCGTGTGGCCGGGGCCGTGATCGGGTCCAGGCGGGTGGCCGGGGCCGGGGCCGGGATCGGCCGCGGGCCGGGGTGCGGTGGCGGGGTCGGGCTTCTCGGACATGGCTCCACAGTAGAGTTGCAAAGAACCCTCTGCAAGGGGTTTTTGCAGAGGGTTCTTTGCAACTTCCACGGCATCAAGCGGAGCCTCAACTTCCGTAGGCTCCCGCCCGCGTCACCGCGGCGGCTGGTCCTCCGCGGCCTGTTCCACCAGCGGGATGATCCGCAGCGGGACCGGGTTCTCCATGACGATCGCCGTGGAGGCCCGGACGATGCCCTCGAAGCCGACGACGCGGTCGATCACCCGCTGGAGATCGGCGTTGGAGCGGGCCACGAGCCGGCACAGCATGTCCCCGTGGCCGGTCGTGGTGTGCAGTTCCAGGACCTCCGGCACGGTCGCCAGGTGCCCGCGCACGTCGGCGCCCTGGCCCTGCTTGATCTCCAGGGTCGCGAAGGCGGTGACCGGGTAGCCGAGGGCCGCCGGGTCGACCTGCGGGCCGAAGCCGCGGATGACGCCGTTCGACTGAAGCCGGTCGAGCCGGGCCTGGACCGTGCCGCGGGCCACGCCGAGCCGCCGTGACGCCTCCAGCACCCCGATCCGGGGCTCCTGTGCGAGGAGGACGATGAGCCGTCCGTCCAGATGATCGATCGCCACGACGGCCTCCCGATGGTCATCATGTACAAGTCGCCCGGCCATACTGGCCGGTCGCTGGGCAGATTGACCAGTAGGACAAGAAACTATTGCGCAGCCTGCCGACCGGCGGGACGCTCATCACATGACTGAGACCATCGATCACACCACTTCCACCGCGCGTGAGGCCGACCCCTTCCCGGTGAAGGGTATGGACGCGGTCGTCTTCGCCGTCGGCAACGCCAAGCAGGCCGCGCACTACTACTCCACGGCCTTCGGCATGAAGCTGGTCGCCTACTCCGGACCGGAGAACGGCAGCCGCGAGACCGCCAACTACGTCCTCACCAACGGCTCCGCCCGTTTCGTGTTCACCTCCGTCATCAAGGCCACCAGCGACTGGGGCCGCTTCGTCGCCGACCACGTCACCGAGCACGGCGACGGCGTGATCGACCTGGCGATCGAGGTGCCGGACGCGCGCGCCGCCTACGCCCACGCGATCGAGCAGGGCGCCACCGGCCTCGCCGAGCCCTACGAGCTCAAGGACGAGCACGGCACCGTCGTCCTCGCCGCCATCGCCACGTACGGCAAGACCCGCCACACCCTCGTCGACCGCTCCGGCTACGACGGCCCGTACCTGCCCGGTTACGCCGCCGCCCAGCCGATGGTCGAGCCGCCGGCCAAGCGCGTCTTCCAGGCCATCGACCACTGCGTCGGCAACGTCGAGCTCGGCAAGATGAACGAGTGGGTCGGCTTCTACAACAAGGTCATGGGCTTCACGAACATGAAGGAGTTCGTGGGCGACGACATCGCGACCGAGTACTCGGCGCTGATGTCGAAGGTCGTCGCCGACGGCACCCTCAAGGTGAAGTTCCCGATCAACGAGCCGGCGATCGCGAAGAAGAAGTCGCAGATCGACGAGTACCTGGAGTTCTACGGCGGCCCCGGCGTCCAGCACATCGCCCTCGCCACCAACGACATCGTCGCCTCCGTGCGCGCGATGCGTGCCGCCGGCGTGCAGTTCCTGGACACCCCGGACTCGTACTACGACACGCTCGGCGAGTGGGTCGGTGACACCCGCGTCCCGATCGAGACCCTGCGCGAGCTGAAGATCCTCGCCGACCGCGACGAGGACGGCTACCTGCTGCAGATCTTCACCAAGCCGGTCCAGGACCGCCCGACCGTCTTCTTCGAGATGATCGAGCGCCACGGATCCATGGGCTTCGGCAAGGGCAACTTCAAGGCCCTGTTCGAGGCGATCGAGCGCGAGCAGGAGAAGCGCGGCAACCTCTGATCAGCGTCTGATCAGCGTCTGATCGGCGTCTGATCGGCTTCTGATCCGCGTTCCGCGCGGCTCCGCCCAGCTCAACCCAGAACCACCCAGCTCAACCCAGAACCACCTTGCACGGCAGGGGCCCGGCCCGGGTGACAGCACCGGGCCGGGCCCCTGCCACGCCCCGGGCGAGTACGGGGGACTCGCCCGGGGCCCTCACGCCGCCTTCGGCTTCCCCGGCTCCTCCGGGAGCACGTTCTTCCGCACGTCCCCGGGCGGCCCGTCCGACCGGGGCTTCTCCGGGCGCACGTCCACGGGCAGCTCGTCCGGCGGGTCGCCCAGCGCCGCGAGCGCCTCCTTCGCGCGCGGTGCGAGCAGCGGCGAGAAGTACGGGTTGATCCGCAGTGCCTCCGCGAGATGGCGGCGGGCCGGGCCGTACTCCTCCAGAGCCCGCTCGATCTCCCCTCGGTGGTACGCGAACAGCGCGCTGCGCAGCCCCTCGTCGGTGGCCTTCTTCGCGTACACCAGCGCCTCCTTCGGCGCGCCCGACCGGAACAGCGCCCAGCCGAGCGCGTCCGCCAGCTGCACGGAACGGTGCCCGCCCGCCCACGCGGCGCGCAGCCGCCGGACCGCGTCCGCCGTCCGCGCCGCGTCGCCGTGGTCCGCGTCGAGCAGCCCCAGCGTCACCTCCGCGCCCGGCCAGGCCGCCCCGGTCCGCAGCCGGTCGTACCGGGCCCGCGCGTCGCCGTCCAGGCCGAGCGACTCGTCCAGCTCCGCCGCCTCCAGGACGTACTCCGGCAGCGGCAACCGCTCCAGGGCCGCCCGCCAGTCCCGTACAGCCTCCGCCGTCCGCCCCAGCGCCGCCCGCGCCCGCGCCCGGCCCGCGAGCGACGGCCCGTGATCCCGTACGAGCCCGAGCGCGGCGTCGTACTGCGCGAGGGCCTCGCGCGGCTCGCCCCGCTCCCACGCCAGGTCACCGGCCGCGGCCAGCGCCGCCGCCTTCTCCGGGCCCGTCTCCGCCAGCGCCACCGCGTCCAGGGCCGCCGCGCCCGCGTCCTCGCGCCAGCCCATGTTCCGGTAGAGCCGCGCCGAACGGGAGCTGACCGCGGAGCCCGAGCGCAGCTCGGCCAGCGTCTCGGTCGCCTTCTGGGCCGCCGGGTAGTCGCCGAGACCGTTGTACGCGTCGATCAGCACCGGGTACGCCGCCCAGCGCTTCGGATCCGCCTTCCGGGCCCGCTCGCCCCACTGCTTGCCCGCCGCCCAGTCACCGCGCGCGTTGGCGAGGGCCGCCATGCCCACCTGCGCGTCCGGGCTGCCGGCGCTCCGGCCGCCCAGGGACCGCTTGAGGGCCCGCTCGGCGCGGGGCAGGTCGGCCGGGTCGGCGCGCCGCAGCGCCCGCTCCGTATAGGCCGCGCCGAGCACCGCCCATGACTCCGCGTCACCCGGGTGGGACCGCAGCCACGTCTCCCGGTCGCCGATCAGCGCGACCAGATCGGGCAGCGCCGCCTGCGCCCCCGCGTTCGCCGCGTGCGTCGCCCGCTCGGCGGGACCGGGCGGCCGCTCCGGCGACCGGCCGACCAGCTCGGGCACGTACAGCAGCGCCGTCGCCGCGAGCACCGCGCCCACGCCGGAGGCGAGGACCGTCCGCGACACGTTCTCGGGTCTCATGGCGCACACTGTGCGCCCGCGCGCCGCTGTACGAAGAGCACACCAGCACCGGGCGACGGCGGGTTCACACCGATGGCCCCGGGTGCCAGGCTGGAGGCATGGACGATCTTCACGAGAGGCTCCACACCCTGCTGCGCGCGGGGCTCCCCGCCGAGGCCGTGCTCACCGATCCCGACGTCACCGCCTCCTACGCCCACGACATGGCGAGCTTCTGCGCGGCCGGCACCCCCGCGGCCGTCGTGCTCCCGCGCACCGTCGAACAGGTCCAGCACGTCATGCGCACGGCGACCGAACTGCGCGTCCCCGTCGTCCCGCAGGGCGCCCGCACCGGCCTGTCCGGCGCCGCCAACGCCACCGACGGCTGCGTCGTGCTCTCGCTCGTCAGAATGGACCGCATCCTCCAGATCGACCCGGTCGACCGGATCGCCGTCGTCGAACCGGGCGTGGTCAACGCCGTGCTCTCGCGTGCCGTCGCCGAACACGGCCTGTACTACCCGCCGGACCCCTCCAGCTGGGAGACGTGCACCATCGGCGGCAACATCGGCACCGCGTCCGGCGGTCTGTGCTGCGTGAAGTACGGGGTCACCGCCGAGTACGTGCTCGGTCTCGACGTCGTCCTCGCCGACGGACGGCTGCTGCGCACCGGCCGGCGCACGGCCAAGGGCGTCGCCGGATACGACCTGACCCGGCTCTTCGTCGGCTCCGAGGGCAGCCTCGGCATCGTCGTCGGGGCCGTGCTCGCCCTCAAGCCGCAGCCGCCCGCCCAGCTCGCGCTCGCCGCCGAGTTCCCGTCGGCGGAGGCGGCCTGCGCGGCCGTCTGCACGATCATGGAGCGCGGCCACACCCCGTCGCTCCTCGAACTGATGGACGGCACCACCGTCCGGGCCGTCAACGAGCTCGCCCACATGGGCCTGCCCGACACCACCGAGGCGCTGCTCCTGTGCGCCTTCGACACCCCGGACCCGGCCGCCGACCTGGCCGCGGTGGGGGAGCTGTGCCGGGCCGCGGGCGCGACGGAGGTCGTCCCGGCGGACTCCGTCGCCGAGTCCGAACTCCTCCTCCAGGCCCGGCGGCTCTCGCTCACCGCACTGGAGACCATCAAGTCGGCCACGATGATCGACGACGTGTGCGTGCCGCGCACGAAGCTCGCCGCGATGCTCACGGGCACGGCGGCGATCGCCGAGAAGTACGCGCTGACCATCGGCGTCTGCGCACACGCCGGCGACGGCAACACCCACCCCGTCGTCTGCTTCGACCACGCCGACGAGGACGAGTCGCGGCGGGCGCGGGAGTCCTTCGACGAGATCATGGCGCTCGGCCTCGAACTCGGCGGCACGATCACCGGCGAGCACGGGGTGGGCGTGCTGAAGAAGGAGTGGCTGGCGCGGGAGCTCGGGCCGGTGGGCGTGGAGCTGCAGCGCGGGATCAAGAAGACGTTCGACCCGCTGGGCCTGCTGAACCCGGGCAAGCTGTTCTGACCCCGGGCAAGCTGTCTGACCTCTGGCCCCTGACCCCTGGCCCCTGAGCCCTGACCTCTGCCCCCTGACCCCTGACCCCTGGCCCCTGGCCCCTGACCCCTGAGCCCTGACCTCTGACCCCTGGCCCCTGACCTCTGGCCCTCCGGCACTTCCGTGCCCCGGTCTCACAGGTCACCGTCGGCGGACTCGTCCGACGGCCACGGGTCGCGCAGCCACAGGTCGTCCGCCAGGACGGTGGTGGCGAGCAGTTCGGCCAGCCCGTCGTCGATGCCGAGCTGCTCGGTCTCGGTGCCCGGCGGCACCACGCGCAGGGTCCGCTCCAGCCACGCGGACACCTGCGCGGACGGGGCCTCAAGGAGGGCGTCGCCGTCGGGCGAGGACAGGGCCATCAGGATGACGTTCCGGCCGTCGACCTTCGTCGGCCAGATCCGTACGTCCCCGTGCCCGCACGCCCGGAACACGCCCTCCACGAGCAGCTCGCGCGCGAACGTCCAGTTGACCGGGTGGTCCGTGCCGATGTGGAAGGTGATGTGGACGGCGTACGGGTCGTCGACGCGGTAGGCGAGGCGGGCGGGGACGGGGACGGAGCGCTCGGGGGAGAGGACGAGCCTGAGTTCGAGCTCGCGCTCGACGACGTTGTTGTTGTCCGTGTTCTGCATGGCGGGCTGCCTCTCTCTGCGTGTGCCCGGGTGGGCCTTCACCGGGAGAGAGAGGGGTCGGGCGGATCCATTACGCGACTTCGGAAAAGTTTCTGGGGAAATTTTTCCGGCGCCGGTCCGGCGCCGGTCCAGAGCCGGTTCGGAGTCGGTCCGGAGCCGCTCCAGGGCCGGCCGGACCCGGATCGAACCGGGTCTACGGGGGTAGGCGGGGGCCCGAGGATCACTCTGGGTGATGATTTTGTGGGGGTGTCCCCCGAAGGCGGGCTTTCTGGCGGGCTCCTTGTCCCAGCGGGGCCGTTCTTCGTTACTGTCCTCCCTGGGCCGCGGGCGCGGTCCGCGCGGATCAGGGCGTTGTGACGGAACGGAGTCGGGGAAGTGGCTACTCCTCCAGGAGGCGGCGGAGACGTACCGCAGGCGGGCTACTACCCGGACCCGTCCATTCCGGGGTACATCCGCTTCTGGAACGGCGGCGCGTGGGTTCCCGGCACCAGCCGGCCGGCCCCCAAGGAGGACGAGTCCGCCCCCGGCGCGCCGGCCGCCCCCACCCCGCCGCCGGCCCCGTCGGCGCCCTCGGTCGAGGAGACGGGCCCGATGTTCCTGGACGAGGACCCCGTGTCCACGCCCAGTGAGCCCGCCTCGGCCTGGCAGGCCACCACCTCCCAGCAGACGGGCTTCGGTGGCGACCGCGACCAGCGGGTGTCCTGGGGCCGCCCGGACGCGGCGGACCCGCGGGCGGCGGGCACGGGATGGCCGGCGGCAGCCGGCGAGGACGCCGCGCACGCCGGCACCCCGGCCGACGGCCGTGCACCCGCCGGCACCCCGGCGGACGGCCGTGCACCCACCGCCGCCCCGGTGGTGCCGGGCCAGGGACACGGCGGCTCACCCGCGTGGCCCGCTGCCGGCGGTCAGGCCGACGCCAAGTCGGGTGCTTCCGCGGCGGCCGACGCCGCCGGTGACTCCTCCGCAAGCGCAGGACCGGCCGTCTGGCCCGCCGCCGGGCAGGCCGACGCCAGGTCGAGCGCTGCCGCCTCGGCGGTACGCGGCTCCGCCGACGCCGCCGACCGGGCGCCCGGCGTGGCCCCCGCGGCAGGCAACGGAGCGCAGGGCCCGGGCAGCGCTCCCGCCGCGACCCCCGGACGCGCGGGTGCCGTACCCGGCCAAGGCCCCGTCAGTGCTCCGGCCGCGACGCCCGGACCCGCAGGACCCGGCCAAGGCCCGGGCAGCGCGCCGGCCACGGCGCTCGGACGCGCGGGTGCCGTACCGGGTCAGGGCCCGGGCAGCGCTCCCGCCGCGACCCCCGGACGCGCGGGTGCCGTACCCGGCCAGGGACCGGTCAGCGCCCCGGCAGTGACGCCCGGACAGCCCGCGGCCGGAGGCCCGGGGGCCCATCCCGCCTGGCCCGCCGCCGGTTCGCAGTCCGGCACCCCCGCCGCCGGTCCCCAGTCGTCCGGTGCCCCTGCCGCCGGTCCGCAGTCCGGCACCCCCGCCGCCGCCTCCGCGCGGCTCGGCGGGATGCCCGCCGGACCGGCCGCCGGCGCCTTCGCCCCTCACTCCTCCGCGCCCTGGGCCCCGCAGGGGCAGCAGGCCTCGCAGGGCCAGGTTGGTCAGGCCGGTCAGGTTGGTCAGTCCGGTCAGGCCGGTGCCGACTCCGCGCCGCCCGTCGTCCCCTGGAAGCCGCCCGTCGACGATCCCTTCCTCGCCGCCGTGCGGGAGCAGGCCGCCGCGCGGCCCGCCGGGATGGGGCGGCGGCTGCTCGCGCGGATCGTCGACGGGGTGGTCTTCGGCGCGGCCATGGGCGCCGTCGCCTATCCGTTCGTCAGCGCGGCGCTCGCGCACATCGAGGAGAAGATCGAGGCGGCGCGGCAGTCCGGGGTCACCGTGCAGGTGTGGCTGGTGGACTCGACGACGGCGGTGCAGTTCGGGATCGTGCTGGCCGCGTTCCTCGTGCTCGGCGTGGTGTACGAGGTGCTGCCGACCGCGAAGTGGGGGCGCACGCTGGGCAAGAAGCTGTGCGGCATCCAGGTGCGGGACATCGAGGCGCACGAGCCGCCCACGTTCGGCGCCGCGCTGCGGCGGTGGCTGGTGTACGGGGTGCTCGGGCTGATCGGGGTCGGGGTGCTGAACGTGCTGTGGTGTCTGTTCGACCGGCCGTGGCGGCAGTGCTGGCACGACAAGGCGGCCAGGACCTTCGTGGCGGGTTAGCGGGTTAGCGGGTTCGCGGGTTAGCGGGTTCGCGGGTTCGCGGTCAGCGGGTCAGCGGCTCAGCGGCGTCGCGGGACGGCCCGGGAGCCGTCCTCCCCCGAACGGGGGGCGAATCGTTGCGAGGCTCATGAGGGCGGGATGCACTGCCCCCATGAGCAACGATCAGCCGCCGCCTCCGCCCTCGGGTCCGCCGCCCGAGGACGACCCGTTCAGCAAGCGGCCCGCCGGCCCGCCGGGCGCCGGCCAGCCGGGCGGCACCCCGCCCCCGGAACCCCCTCCCGGCGGCCCGCCCCCGGGCACCCCGCCACCGGGCCCCCCTCCCGGCGGACCACCTCCCGGCGGACCACCTCCCGGCGGCGGCGGACCACCTCCCGGCGGCGGCGGACCACCGCCCGGCAACCCGTACGACAACGCGCCCCCGCCCCCGTACGGCGGGAACGGCGGTTACGGCTACGGCGGGCCCGATCCGCTCTCCGGCATGCCCCCGCTCGCCGACTCCGGGCGCCGGATCATCGCCCGGATCATCGACTGGCTGATCATCGCCGTGCCGCTCGCGATCATCGGCATCCCGTTCAACATCTACAGGCACGCCACCAACAGCGACAACTTCGACGCCACCGTCAACAGCCTCAACGGCGGCAGCCAGTTGGCGTTCCAGCTGCTCACGATCGTCGCGTACGTCGCCTACGACACCGTCATGGTCGCGACGCAGCGCGGTCAGACCCTCGGCAAGAAGTGGATGAAGCTGCGCGTCGCGATGCTCAACGACGGGTCGACGCCGCCGACGAACACCGCGCTCGTCCGCGCGCTCGTGCTCTGGCTGCCCGCGCTGATCTGCTGCGCCTGTCTGTGGCCGCTGATCCTGCTGATCCTGATCCTCGTGGACAAGCCCTACAAGCAGGGTCTGCACGACAAGGCCGCCAAGACGGTCGTCGTGTCGGTCCCGTCGTAGCTCCTCCGTCGCGGACTACGAACCGGTCCGGGTGTCGGCCCCCGCGCCCACGGGCGCGGCCGGCACCCGGATCTCCTCGTGCGCCTCGGGAGACGACGCGTCACTCGCGTCCGGGGTCTTGACGGGCCGTCCCCGTACCGGCATCGTCACCGCCACCAGCACTCCCACCAGCACTCCGAGCAGCAGCCCCGCGGCGCAGACCGCCGCGATGCCGAGCAGTGTGGTCGTGCCGGAGAGCAGCAGCAGGGCGGCCGTCGACAGTACGACGGTGGCCGAACCGTAGGCGAACTGTGCGGCGTTCACGGCGTTCGGGCGCATGACGGGTACCGTCCCTCGGGGCGAGCGTGGCAACGGGCGACTCTATGACGGTGGATGCCCGAGCGGAACCGGAAGTAAGCGTGACCTAACCCACGGGTCGTGTGAGCCGGTGCACAGGGGGCGCAGGGGCGCACGGCCGGGCCTCGGGCGCCGCCCGTGCTCCCGCACGCCTTACCGCAAGTTCGTTCGATGTTCGACTATCGGAAATCCGCTCCTGCATAGTGCAGTTGGTCTGTCCAAGTCAAGATCTGTCTTTTCTGCTTTAACTCCGGTCGAATGTCGTCACTTGTGACGCGCGCTTCCGCCCGGGCGGACACCCCACCATGCGATCCGCCGGTGTCGAGCGCGCCCCTGGGGAGGACAAACAAGTGACCAACAAGCGACGGGCGATCAGAACGTCCGCCATCGTCGTGGTGCTCGCGGCCACCGCCGCCACCGCTTCGACCTTCGGCACCGCGTGGGCCGACTCGCACAGCGACGCGCCGGCGACGAGCGCCGCTGCCCGGGCCAACGCGATCGACAAGGCCGCGGTCGACCACGACCTCGACGGCCCGTTCAGCAAGCAGCAGGAGCAGGCGCGCAAGGCCGCCGTGGAGCAGGTGCTCAGCGGCGAGACCAAGGTGGAGAAGCGCGGCGCCTCGCAGGTCGTCAAGCTCGACAACAAGAAGTACGTCGAGCTCGGCCGCGAGAAGACCGACAAGATCTTCACCATCCTCGTCGAGTTCGGCGACAAGGTGGACAACACCACCCTGGTCGACCGCAAGGACGACGACACCACGGACCTCAAGCCGAAGTACGGCGGCGAGCCCGGTCCGCTGCACAACACCATCGCGCAGCCCGACCGCGCGAAGGACAACTCGACGGCCTGGCAGCCGGACTACAACCAGCAGCACTTCCAGGACCTGTACTTCGGCACCGGCAAGGACAAGGCCGGCAACCCGAAGCACTCCATGAAGACCTTCTACGAGAAGACCTCCTCCGGCCGTTACTCGGTCGACGGCGAGGTCTCCGACTGGGTCAAGGTCCCGTACAACGAGGCCCGCTACGGCTCCAACTACTGCGGCCAGACCAACTGCGCCAACGTGTGGGACACCGTCCGCGACGGCGTCAACGCCTGGGTCGCCGACCAGAAGGCCAAGGGCAAGACGGACGCCGAGATCAAGGCGGACCTGTCGAAGTACGACCAGTGGGACCGTTACGACGCCGACGGCGACGGCAACTTCAACGAGCCCGACGGCTACATCGACCACTTCCAGATCGTCCACGCGGGCGAGGACGAGTCGGCCGGCGGCGGCGTCCAGGGCACCAACGCCCTGTGGGCCCACCGCTGGTACGCCTACGGCACCGACGCCGGCAAGACCGGCCCGGCCGGCAACAAGGCCGGTGGTACCCAGATCGGTGACACCGGCATCTGGGTCGGCGACTACACGATGCAGCCGGAGAACGGCGGCCTCGGCGTCTTCGCCCACGAGTACGGCCACGACCTCGGTCTGCCGGACCACTACGACACCTCCGGCGGCGAGAACTCGACCGGCTTCTGGGACCTGATGTCCTCCGGTTCCTGGCTCGGCGCCGGCAAGGACTCCATCGGCGACCTGCCCGGCGACATGAGCGCCTGGGACAAGCTGCAGCTCGGCTGGCTGAACTACGCCAAGGTCAACGACTGGCAGCGCGCCGCCAAGACCAAGTTCACGCTGGGCGTCTCGGAGTACAACACCAAGAACCCGCAGGCGCTCCTCGTCGAGCTGCCGAAGAGCAAGGTCGCCACCGAGGTCGTGGCCCCCGCCGAGGGTGCCACCCAGTGGTGGAGCGACATGGGTGACGACCTCAAGAACACCCTCACCCGTGACGTCGACCTGACCGGCAAGTCGAAGGCCTCCCTGGACCTCCAGGGCTGGTACGACATCGAGCAGGACTACGACTTCCTGTACGCCGAGGTCTCCACCGACGGCGGCGCCAACTGGAAGGCCCTCGACGGCACCGCCAACGGCAAGCCGATCGAGAAGGACGCCTCCGGCGCCCCGGCGCTGACCGGCACCTCCGGCGCGTACCAGAAGCTCTCGTACGACCTCGACGCCTACGCGGGCCAGAAGGTCAAGCTCCGCTTCCGCTACCAGACGGACGGCGGCGCGGGCGGCAAGGGCTTCACGGCCGACGCCATCACGCTGACCGCCGACGGTGCCAACGTCTTCTCGGACAACGCCGAGAACGGTGACAACGGCTGGGTCGCCAAGGGCTTCTCGCGCATCGGCAAGGGCTTCACGAAGGAGTACGAGCAGTACTACATCGCGGAGAACCGCCAGTACGTCTCGTCCGACAAGACCCTCAAGACCGGCCCGTACAACTTCGGTTTCACGGGTGACAAGGCCAGCTGGGTCGAGCACTACCCGTACCAGAACGGTCTGCTGATCTGGAAGTGGGACCTGTCCCAGAAGGACAACAACACCTCCCAGCACCCGGGCAAGGGCCTCGTCCTCCCGATCGACGCCCACCCGAGCCCGCTGAAGTGGAGCGACGGCACCCTGATGCGCAACCGCGTCCAGGCGTACGACTCCCCGTTCAGCATCTCCGGCACGGACGGCTTCCAGCTGCACAAGCTGGGCCAGGCGACCTGGGTCCCGTCCCAGGCCGGCAACCCGGTCTTCGACGACCACAAGGGTGTCTACTGGTTCGCCGAGACCCCGCGCGCCGGTGTCCAGGTAACTGACACCAACACCCAGATCCGTGTCCTCAAGGAGGCCAAGGACGGCTCCACGGTCACGGTCCAGGTTGGCCCGTCGGTGAAGTAACAGCTAATTCTCCTGCATCACCGCAGGTCAGAGCATGATCGGCCGTCGCCCCCTAGCGGGCGGCGGCCGATCGTGTTTAGGTGCCTCGTACGGCTCCGGCCGTCCGACCTTATTGACATCAGTTCCACGGGGGAGTGGTTCCGCATGCCCAACGGAGGGTTCTGCAGACTGCCGGGAGGCAGTGTCGTCGTCGCCATCGGACTGCCCAGCCCGGCCGGCGACGGCGCCACCGTGCGCTTCCTGGTGCACGCCGCGAACCGCGCCCGCGCCCTGACCCGGCTGCGGAACCTGGGCCTGCGCGCCGTCTACCTCCGCGGCAACGCCGAGCCGCCCACGCCCGACGAGATAACGGCCGTGCTGCACCACCCGGAGGGCATGCTCTGGCGGATCACCGCCCAGGAGCTGTGGCACCCGATACGGTCCCTGCCGAAGGCCCCCGCGGCCTGACGCGGCGCCTCAGGAGCGGGCGACGACCGGGTTGCCGGTCAGCACCACGCCCGCCTGGCGCAGCTCCTCCATGGCCCGGTCCGTGGTCGGCTGCGCCACCGCCGCCGTCAGGTCGAGCAGCACCCGGGTGCGGAAGCCCTCGCGGGCCGCGTCCAGGGCCGTGGCGCGCACACAGTGGTCGGTGGCGATGCCGACGACGTCGACGTCGGTGACCTTGCGGGCACGCAGCCAGTCGGCGAGCGTGCTGCCGTTCTCGTCGCGCCCCTCGAAGCCGCTGTACGCCGCCTCGTAGGCGCCCTTGTCGAACACCGCGTCGATCGCGCCGCTGGCGACGGCGGGCGCGAAGTTCGGGTGGAAGCCGACCCCCTCGGTTCCGGCCACGCAGTGCCGCGGCCAGGAGGTGACGTAGTCCGGCTCGTCGGAGAAGTGCTCACCCGGCTCGACGTGGTGGTCGCGGGTGGCGACGACGTGCTGGTAGGCGGCCCCCGCCGACTCGCCGACCAGCTCGGTGATGGCGGCGGCGACGTCCGCGCCGCCGGTCACCGCGAGGCTGCCCCCCTCGCAGAAGTCGTTCTGAACGTCCACAACGATCAATGCGCGGTGCATGGCGGCTGTCCTTAGCGAGGCGTCGGCGGGGCGGGTCGGGGAACGGAGCTGAGCCTAGAGACTTCCCCCTCCCTTAGGGAGGGGGCGCTCTGAGGCATTACGGGTACCCGGTGGCGTCACGCGTATTCGGTCGGCAGCACCGGCTCGCCGCGCGACAGCTGCATCGCCGACAGCGGCAGCGCCGCGCGCGCCGCGATGTGCCGGGCGCGCGCCGCCTCCAGGGGCTCGCGGGCCACCACGTCACCGGCCTTGACCAGCTCGACCAGGAGCTGGCGGTCGACGAGCTCCGGCGGGACCGGGCCGGTGCCGATCACCTCGGCCTCGGCCACGCCCTCGGCGTCCGCCCGGCGCGCGGCCCACTTGCGGCCGCCGACCGACGCCTTGCCGCCGAGCGACTTCTTCGCGACCGGCACCAGCGGGGCCTTCGGATCGGCCGAGGAGGCGCGGGCGACCAGCTTGTAGACCATCGAGCAGGTGGGGTGGCCGCTGCCGGTGACCAACTGGGTGCCGACCCCGTACGCGTCGACCGGCGCGGCCGCGAGCGAGGCGATGGCGTACTCGTCGAGGTCCGAGGTGACCACGATCTTGGTGTCCCGCGCGCCCAGCTCGTCCAGCTGCGCCCGCACCCGGTGCGCGACGAGCAGCAGGTCGCCGGAGTCGATGCGGACGGCGCCGAGCCCGGTGCCGGCCACCTCGACGGCGGTGCGGACGGCCTCGGCGACGTCGTAGGTGTCGACGAGCAGCGTCGTACCGCTGCCGAGCGAGTCGACCTGGGCGCGGAAGGCGTCGCGCTCGGTGTCGTGCAGCAGGGTGAAGGCGTGCGCGGAGGTGCCGACGGTCGGGATGCCGTAGCGGAAACCGGCCGCCAGGTCGGAGGTGGAGTCGAAGCCGCCCACGTAGGCGGCGCGCGAGGAGGCCACGGCGGCCAGCTCGTGGGTGCGCCGGGCGCCCATCTCGATCAGCCGCCGGCCGCCGGCGGCGACCGACATGCGGGAGGCGGCGGCCGCGATCGCGGAGTCGTGGTTGAGGATCGAGAGGATCACGGTCTCCAGGAGCACGCACTCGGCGAAGGTGCCCTCGACGCGCAGCAGCGGCGAGCCGGGGAAGTACACCTCCCCCTCGGGGTAGCCCCAGATGTCGCCGGAGAAGCGGTAGCGGGAGAGCCAGGCGAGCGTCGGCTCGTCGACGATGCCGCGCTCGCGCAGGAAGCCGAGCACGCCGGCGTCGAAGCGGAAGTTCTCGACGGCGTCCAGGACCCGCCCGACGCCCGCCACCACGCCGTAGCGCCGCCCCTCGGGCAGCCGGCGGGTGAAGACCTCGAAGACGGACCGGCGGTCCGCGGTACCGGCCCTGAGGGCCGCCTGGAGCATGGTCAGCTCGTACTGGTCGGTGAAGAGCGCCGTCGACGGAACGTCCACCGGCAGCCCAAGGTCCGCAGCGTTCATGCGATGATGCTAGCGCAGTATTCGTCACTTTGACGAATACCCGCTCCGTGGGGTGACCCCGTTTGTGCGACAGGCCCCTCGGGGTGGCAGCATGGGGTAAGTGAGCGTTGCGCCTATCGAGATCGAACGGACCGAATCGGCCGAGGAGGTCTCCGCCGTCGTCGAACCCGACGTGCCCTGGGTGACCCTCGTCCACAATGACCCGGTCAACCTGATGAGCTATGTCACCTACGTCTTCCAGGCGTACTTCGGCTACTCCAAGGACAAGGCGCACAAGCTGATGCTCGACGTGCACAACAAGGGCCGCGCGGTGGTCTCCAGCGGCACCCGCGAGGAGATGGAACGGGACGTGCAGGCGATGCACGGCTACGGCCTGTGGGCGACCCTCTCGCAGGACCGCGGCTGATGGCGGGGCGCTTCGAGGCCCTGCCCGGCGGCGGCGCCGCCGTCGCGCTCGACGAGGTCGAGGTCTCCATCCTGCGCTCGCTCGCGGTACAGCTCCTGGAGCTGATCGGCCCGGGCGACGAGCCGGTCGCGGGCGAGGACCCGCTGGCCGCGCTGTTCGCCGAGGGCCCCAGCGAGCCGCCCTCCGACCCGGCGCTGCGCCGGCTCTTCCCCGACGCGTACGGGGACGACACCGACGAGCTGCGCCAGGCCGCCGCCGACTTCCGCCGCTTCACCGAGAACGACCTGCGGGCCCGCAAGCGCGGCGACGCGCTCGCGATGGTCCGCAGCCTCGACTCGCTCTCCTCCGACTCGGCCGCGGCCGGCGAGGGCGGCGGCGGGATCCTCAAGCTCACCCCGGACGAGTCCCGCGCCTGGCTCGGCACCCTCAACGACCTGAGGCTGACCATCGCCACCCGGCTCGAGGTCACGGAGGACGACGAGAGCGAGCAGCTGTACCGGCTGCCGGACGAGGACCCGCGCAAGCCCATGGTGATGGCGTACCTGTGGCTGGGCGGGCTGCAGGAGACCCTCGTCGAGACGCTGATGTCGTAGCGGAACGCCCTGTTCCGGTAAAGGAGAGGGTGTTCGCTCAGCGGACGCTCAAATCCGGATAACGAATACGTTATCCAACTGCGCCTTTCGTCCTCTTGTGTCCGGTTTTCCCGGCTGTTCTTGTGGCGCGCGTCACGCCCGTACCCGCCGATCACGGTTAAGCGCGTGATAAATCTTCACGACCACCCGGGGACGCCACCCCTGTCCCCGGGGGCGCTTCGACCGGCTGACCGCCGGTGGCACTCCATTCCACATCCGGGGGGATCAGGACCTGATCCGCAGCACAGACGGCCGAGCCGGCCGGTGCGCGGATCAGCATGGAGAAAGGCGCACCACCATGACCTCAGTGCAGGTCGACCAGCAGCACGACGGCAATGAGGCAGCGGACTCCGCTCCGGCCGAGGGCTATCACCGGGCACTCGGCGCCCGTCAGATCCAGATGATCGCCATCGGCGGCGCCATCGGCACCGGCCTCTTCCTGGGCGCGGGCAAGGGCATCTCCATCGCGGGACCGAGCCTGATCCTCGCCTACGCCATCGCGGGCCTCGTCATCTTCTTCATCATGCGGGCGCTCGGCGAGCTCCTCATGTACCGCCCCGTGTCCGGCTCCTTCTCGGAGTACGCACGCGAGTTCATCGGCCCCTTCGCGGGCTTCGTGACCGGCTGGACGTACTGGCTCTTCTGGGTCGTCACCGGCATCACCGAGGTCACCGCCGCGGCCACCTACATGACGTACTGGTGGAACATCCCGCAGTGGCTGTCCGCCCTCGTCTTCACCGTCATCCTCTACGGCGCCAACCTGATCTCCGTGAAGCTCTTCGGCGAGCTGGAGTTCTGGTTCTCGATGGTCAAGGTCACCGCGATCGTCGGCATGATCCTGATCTGCGCCGGCATCCTCACCCTCGGCTTCTCCGACGCCGGTGACACCGCGTCCCTCACCCACCTGTGGGACCTGGGCGGCTTCTTCGCCGGCAAGAACGGCATCTTCTCGACCCTGATGACCCTGCAGATGGTCATGTTCGCCTTCCTCGCCGTCGAGCTCGTCGGCGTCACCGCGGGCGAGTCGAAGGACCCGAAGACCGTCCTGCCCAAGGCCATCAACACCGTGCCGTGGCGCATCGCCGTCTTCTACGTCGGCGCGCTGATCATGATCCTGTCGGTCGTGCCGTGGACCGCGTTCAAGCCGGGCGTCTCCCCGTTCGTCGAGGCGTTCGAGCGGATGGGCCTCGGCGTCGGCGCCGCCATCGTCAACTTCGTCGTCCTGACGGCCGCGCTCTCCTCCTGCAACTCGGGCATGTACTCCACCGGCCGCATGCTGCGCGACCTCGCGCTCAACGGCCAGGGCCCGAAGGCGTTCACCAGGCTGACGAAGTCCGGCACCCCGCTGATCGGCACCACCGTCTCCGCCGCGCTGATGCTGGTCGGCGTCGGGATCAACTACCAGTGGCCCGGCGAGGCGTTCAACTACGTCGTCTCCTTCGCCACCATCTCCGGCATGTGGGCCTGGATCGTCATCCTCTTCTGCCAGATCCGCTACCGCCTCAAGGCCGACCGCGGCGAGCTGCCGCAGTCCTCCTTCAAGGCCCCGGGCGGCATCTGGTTCAGCGTCTTCTCGCTCGCCTTCATCGGCATGGTCATCGTCACGATGGCCATGGACAAGGACAACCGCGTGGCGCTGTACGGCGCGCCGGTCTGGGGCCTGCTGCTCGCGGTCTCCTACCTGGTGCTCAAGGCCCGCAACCCCGAGGGCGCCGCCTTCGCCAAGAAGTCCTGACCGGACTCCTGGGGTCCTGACCAGCAGTTTCTCAGCATTCGGGCCGTCTCGTACCAAACCTCGGTACGGGGCGGCCCGTCTGTTTATCCTGTCGGCATGCTGACCATCACCCGAGCCCTGTACGACCAGATCGTGGATCACTCCCGCGCGGACCACCCCGACGAGGCATGCGGCGTGGTCGCGGGGCCGGTCGGCAAGGGCCGCCCCGAGCGCTTCATCCCGATGCTCAACGCGGCGCGCTCGCCCACGTTCTACGAGTTCGACTCCGCCGACCTGCTCAAGCTGTACCGCGAGATGGACGACCGGGACGAGGAGCCCGTGATCATCTACCACTCGCACACCGCGACCGAGGCGTACCCGTCCCGCACGGACATCACCTACGCCAACGAGCCGGGCGCCCACTACGTCCTCGTCTCCACCGCCGACACCGACGGCGCGGGCCCGTTCCAGTTCCGCTCGTACGCGATCGTCGACGGCGAGGTGACGGAGGAAGAGGTCAAGGTCGTCGAGGCGTACGAGTGACCGGCCGGCCCCGTCCGTCAGTCGAACGCGAACTGTCCGTCATGTGAGATCACATTCCGGAACCCGGACCGGGAATCGATACGATGAGCGCATGGTTTCCCACGACGTGAGCGAAGAGACGCCGAGCACGGTCCCGCTCGTCGCGCGGCTGCACGTCGACCTGTGCCGCCTCGCCAGCGCGATCTGTCCGTCGCGCGCCGAGTTCTGAGCGACCTGACGCACGGCCCGAGCGCACCTCCGCACCACCACCCCTCGCGCGGGGGTCCAGACGCGCGCCCAGCACGCCACTTCGCCCCTTCGCCCCTTCCGACAGGAGCCCACGCCATGGCCATCGAGGTCCGCATCCCGACCATCCTCCGCACCTACACCGACGGCGCCAAGGCCGTCGACGGCAGCGGTGAGACCCTCGACAAGCTCATCGCCGACCTGGAGACCCGTCACGCCGGGATCAGGGAGCGCCTCATCGACGAGAACGGCAAGCTCCGCCGCTTCGTCAACGTCTACCTCAACGACGAGGACGTCCGCTTCCTCGACGGCCTCACCACCGAGCTCTCCGACGGCGACCACGTGACGATCCTGCCGGCCGTCGCCGGCGGCATGGTCTGAGCGGACCGGTCCCCATGCGTTACGACTCCCCGCTCGCGGCGGTCGGCAACACGCCGCTGGTCCGACTGCCCCGGCTCTCCCCGTCGGACGACGTCCGCATCTGGGCCAAGCTGGAGGACCGCAACCCCACCGGCTCGGTCAAGGACCGCCCCGCGCTCCACATGATCGAGCAGGCGGAGAAGGACGGCCGGCTCACCCCCGGCTGCACGATCCTGGAGCCCACCAGCGGCAACACCGGCATCTCGCTCGCCATGGCGGCCAAGCTCAAGGGCTACCGCATCGTGTGCGTCATGCCGGAGAACACCAGCGAGGAGCGCCGCCAGCTGCTCGCCATGTGGGGCGCCGAGATCATCTCCTCGCCGGCGGCGGGCGGCTCCAACACCGCCGTCCGCGTCGCCAAGGAGCTGGCCGCGGAGCACCCGGACTGGGTGATGCTCTACCAGTACGGCAACCCGGACAACGCGGGCGCCCACTACGCCACCACCGGCCCCGAGATCCTCGCCGACCTGCCCTCCATCACCCACTTCGTGGCGGGCCTCGGCACCACGGGCACGCTCATGGGCGTCGGCCGCTACCTGCGCGAGCACAAGCCCGACGTCAGGATCGTCGCCGCCGAGCCGCGCTACGACGACCTCGTCTACGGCCTGCGCAACCTCGACGAGGGCTTCGTCCCCGAGCTCTACGACGCCTCCGTCCTCACCACCCGCTTCTCCGTCGGCTCCGCCGACGCCGTCACCCGCACCCGCGAACTCCTCCAGCAGGAGGGCATCTTCGCGGGCGTCTCGACCGGCGCGGCCCTCCACGCGGCCATCGGCGTCGGCCGCAAGGCCGTCAAGGCCGGCGAGAGCGCCGACATCGTCTTCGTCGTCGCCGACGGCGGCTGGAAGTACCTCTCGACGGGCGTCTACACCGCCGCGACGACCGAAGAGGCGATCGCGACGATGCAGGACCAGCTCTGGGCGTAGCCCGGAACGAGGACCTGTACGACGGGCGGGGGCCGCGCTCCCGCCCGTACGCGCATCCGGGGGGCGTGGCGGCAGGGGTGCCCGGAGGCGTACGCGGACCGCAGCAGCAGCAGCCGGAGCCGCAGCCGCACGCGGACCGGCGGCCGGCCCCGCCCGCGAACCCGCATCCGCCCCGTGCGCGAGCCCGTATCCGTCCGGTACGCGAACCCGCATCCGCCCCGTACGCCACCCGTACCCCGGGCTATCGCGCCAGGTGCCGCACCTGGTCCCAGACCACCGGGTCCGCCGTGCCCACCCGCCGGCGGAAGCCCCACAGCGGGACGTCGCGCAGCTCGTCCGTCTCCAGGAAGCTCGGCCGGCCCTGGGCGTCGCCCACCGAGCCCGGCGGCAGGGCGATCACGCCCGGGCGCTCGTCGTGGTACTTGCTGGTGATCTTGACGACGAGCGCGGTGTCGTGGCGCAGGGAGAGCACCAGACAGGGCCGGTCCTTGGCGCCGGGCCCGTCCTCGTACGGGACCTCCGCCCACCAGATCTCACCCGCGCGCGGCAGCCGCGCCGGCGCCTTCGCGCGCCCCGCGGGCGGCGCCGGGCGGGTCGGCCGGGTCGGGCGGGCCTGCGGCCGGGCCGGCCGGGCCGGCGGGCGGCCGCGTCCCGAGGGCCGGCGGGACGAGCGGCGCCATCCACCGGCGACCACCACGGCCAGCGCGACCACCACGACCGCGACGAGCGCGGGCCACCACGACGTGTCCATACCTCAAGAAGGTACCGTCGCGCCGCTCACCCGGCCGCGCCGCCCCACCATCCATCCGAACCGGTGACAGAGCCCGTGAGTTCGCCCACAACGGGCCGCCGCGGAGGAGCGACCGGCCGCCACGCGCCGTACGCTCGACAGATCGCACGACCTCCCCCCTCAGCGCGCTTTCCGCTCCCGTACACGGAGGTTCACGCTCCATGAAGCTCACCGTCGTCGGCTGCTCAGGGTCGTTCCCGTCCGCGGAATCGGCCTGCTCGAGCTACCTCGTCGAGGCCGACGGCTTCCGGCTGCTCCTCGACATGGGCAACGGCGCCCTCGGCGAGCTGCAGCGCCACATCGGTCTGTACGACCTCGACGCGATCTTCCTCAGCCATCTCCACGCCGACCACTGCATCGACATGTGCGGCTATTTCGTCGCCCGCTACTACCGCCACGAGGGCGGCCGCTGCGACGCGATCCCCGTCTACGCCCCCGAGGGCGCCGAGCAGCGGCTGACCACGGCGTACGCGGACACCCCGTCGCCGCACTCGATGGGCGAGGTCTTCGACTTCCGCACGCTGAAGCCGGGCTCGTTCGAGATCGGCCCGTTCTCCGTGCGCGTGGAGAAGGTGTGCCACCCGGTCGAGGCGTACGGCATCCGCGTCGAGCACGGCGGCCGGGCGCTCACGTACTCCGGCGACACCGGCGTGTGCGACGCGCTGCACGAGCTGGCCGCGGACGCGGACCTCCTCCTCTGCGAGGCGTCCTTCACCCACGGCAAGGAGGACATCCCGGCCCTCCACCTCAACGGCCGCGAGGCCGGCGCCCACGCCGCCCGCGCCGGGGTGCGCCGCCTGGTCCTCACGCACATCCCGCCGTGGACGGACGGCGAGCAGAACCTGGCGGACGCGCGCGAGGTGTACGACGGACCGGCGGAGCTGGCGTACCGCGGCGCGGTGTACGAGATCTGAGCCGGCGGGATCCGAGCCGGCCGGATCCGAGCCGCGCAGACGTTCGGATCCGAGTCGTACGGATCCGACCCGCACGGGCCGCGCAACGGAGAAGTCCCCCGGAACCAGCCGGTTCCGGGGGACTTCTCCGTTCATGGCGAGGGGCTCACGCCTTGGTGAGGTCCTCGACCTCCTCCTCGGGTTCGCGGCCCGGGGTCGGCAGGTTGAACTTGGTGATCGCGAAGCGGAAGACCACGTAGTAGATCGCCGCGAAGACCAGACCGATCGGGATGATCAGCCACGGCTTCGTCGCGAGGTTCCAGTTCAGGCCGTAGTCGATGAGACCGGCCGAGAAGGTGAAGCCCGCGTGGACGCCGAGCGCCCAGGTCACGGCCATCGAGACCGCGGTGAGGACCGCGTGGATCGCGTACAGCAGCGGTGCGATGAACATGAA
The DNA here is from genome assembly GCF_042873935.1 of Streptomyces sp. NPDC004327. Taxonomy (NCBI): domain Bacteria; kingdom Bacillati; phylum Actinomycetota; class Actinomycetes; order Kitasatosporales; family Streptomycetaceae; genus Streptomyces; species Streptomyces sp. NPDC004327. The sequence goes on from NZ_JBIAME010000002.1 coordinate 134,533, forward strand.
CGAGAACTCGATCGGCTCGGTCACACCGGTGACGAACGAGGTCAGGGCGAGCGAGATCATCATGCCGAGGACGGCCTTGCGGCGCTCCGGGCGGGCCGAGTGCGCGATGGCGAGCGCGGCGGCCGGCAGGCCGAACATCATGATCGGGAAGAAGCCCGACATGAAGAGTCCGGCGCTCGGGTCTCCGGCGAAGAAGCGGTTGAGGTCGCCGTGCACGACGTCGCCGGCGGCGTTGGTGAAGTCACCGATCTGGAACCAGGAGACGGTGTTCACGAACTGGTGCATGCCGACCGGGATCAGCGCGCGGTTGATCAGACCGAACAGGCCCGCGCCACCGGCACCGAGGCCGGTCATCCACTCGCCGAAGCTGGAGATGCCCTCACCGATGGGCTCCCAGACCAGGCCGAAGAAGACACCGACGGCGGTGCCGACGAAGGCCATGATGATCGGGACGAGCCGGCGGCCGTTGAAGAAGCCGAGCCAGTCGACGAGCTTGGTGCGGTGGAACTTCTGCCACAGCATGGCGGCGATCAGACCCATGAGGATGCCGCCGAGGACGCCCGGGTTGTTGTACGTCGCGGCGACGTCGACACCCTTGTTGGCGGTCGTGTTGACGACGGCCTCGGTGACCGGGAACGCCTTCAGCACGTTGCTGTAGACCAGGAAGCCGACCAGGGCGGCGAGGGCGGTGGAGCCGTCGGCCTTCTTGGCGAAGCCGATGGCCACGCCGATGCAGAAGAGCAGCGGCAGGTTGTCGAAGACCGCGCCGCCGGCCGTGGCGAAGACGGAGGCGACCTTGCCCCACCCGAGGCCGTCGGCGCCGAACACGTCGGGCTGGCCGAGACGGAGCAAGATACCCGCGGCCGGCAGCACGGCGATCGGCAGCTGCAGGCTGCGACCGACCTTCTGCAGGCCCTGGAACAGGCCGGATCCGCGCTTCTTCGCGGGAGCGGCGGCCTGGGCGGTGGCCGTACTCATCAACTTCCTCCAGTAGGCAAGGCGCCGCCAGGGGACAGTGAAAGGGGGTGACGGCGGCGTCTCGTGGAACGCGGTGGTCTGAACCGCGTGGTCTACACCAATAACTGGTGTAGACCTGTTGTAGCACGTGGGACTTAGATAAGGAACCTGTGAATTCTGTGCGCTGAGCCATAGCGGGACAGGCAACGACAAAAGGCCCCCGGACCGATGGGTCCAGGGGCCTCGTCAGGGGCCGGAGGGAGGGCCGGGGAGAAGGGCCGGGGGAGGGTCGGAAGCCTCAGGCCTTGGTGATGTCCCGCTCCAGCTCCTCCGCCAGCTCCTCGGGTTCGCGGCCCGGGGTCGGCAGGTCGAACTTGGTGATCGCGAAGCGGAAGATCGCGTAATAGACGACGGCGAAACACAGGCCGATCGGGATGATCAGCCACGGTTTCGTCGCGATCCCCCAGTTGATCACGTAGTCGATCAGGCCGGCCGAGAAACTGAAGCCGTCGTGCACGCCCAGGCCCCAGGTCACCGCCATCGACACACCGGTCAGGAGCGCGTGGATCACGTAGAGCGCCGGCGCGATGAAGAGGAACGAGTACTCGATCGGCTCCGTGATGCCGGTGACGAACGAGGTCAGGGCGACCGACAGCATCATGCCGCCGACCTCCTTGCGCCGGTGCGGCCTGGCGCAGTGCGTGATGGCGAGGGCGGCGGCCGGCAGCGCGAACATCATGATCGGGAAGAAGCCGGAGAGGAACTGGCCGGCGTTCGGGTCGCCCGCCAGGAACATCGGGATGTCGCCGTGCACCACGGTGCCGTCCGGCTTGGTGTACGAGCCGAACTGGAACCAGATCGGCACGTTCAGGAACTGGTGCAGGCCGATCACGAGCAGCGCGCGGTTCGCGAGGCCGAAGATGCCCGCGCCCCACGCCCCCAGCCCGACCAGCCAGTCGCTGAAGTTCTCCAGGCCGTTGCCGATCGGCGGCCAGATCCACAGGCACAGCACGGCGAAGAGGATGCCGACGAAGGCCATGATGATCGGCACGAGCCGGCGCCCGTTGAAGAAGCCCAGCCAGTCGACCAGCTTCACCCGGTGGTAGCGCTGCCAGAAGAAGGCCGCGAGCAGACCCATCACGATGCCGCCGAAGACGCCCGGGTTCTGGTACGTGTACCCGGCGAAGGTGTCGTTCGGGCCCAGGCAGCCGCCGCCGATGTCCCGCGTGCCCGCGGGGCAGGCCTTGGGGAAGGCGTGCAGCACGCCCCGGTAGACGAGGAAGCCGGCCGTGGCGGCGAGGGCGGTCGAGCCGTCCGCCTTCTTCGCCATGCCGATGGCGACGCCGATGCAGAACAGCAGGGGCAGGCCGAGGTCCGCGTCGAGCAGCGCGCCGCCGGCCCCGACCATGACCTTGGCCAGGTTGTCCCAGCCCAGGCCGTCGGAGCCGAAGACGTCCGGCTGGCCGAGGCGGCTGATGATGCCGGCCGCCGGGAGCACGGCGATGGGCAGCTGGAGGCTGCGGCCCATCTTCTGCAGCCCCTGGAAGAAGCCGCCCCACGACACCCTCTTCTTCTGTGGCGGCTTCTGCGGCGGCGCGGCGCCCGCGCCCGGGCTGTCGCTGCTCATCGGCGTCCTCCCTCTGTGCTCCCGAGTGCCCCTGAATGCCCCTGAGGGGCGCACACTGGTGTAGACCAGTTGCGGTAGGCTCCGAACGTCGCCCGAGGGCAGCCCGCCGGTGATCGTCATCATTCGACAGAACGGCGGTATGCGCTCGCGAGGTTGGGCCAACCGTGGGTTACCGTGACAAAGCGGACCATCGGTGCGCGCAGAACGGACAGGGAGAAACACATGGCCAGCAAGGCTGAGAAGATCGTCGCCGGCCTCGGCGGCATCGAGAACATCGAAGAGGTCGAGGGCTGCATCACCCGCCTCCGCACCGAGGTCATCGACCCGTCCAAGGTCGACGACGCCGCGCTCAAGGCCGCCGGCGCCCACGGCGTCGTGAAGATGGGCACCGCCATCCAGGTCGTCATCGGCACCGACGCCGACCCGATCGCCGCGGACATCGAAGACATGATGTGAGCAGCTGACACCAGCTGAAGGAGGGCCCGTTCCGGCAGGGGAACGGGCCCTCCTCGCATGGGGCTACGCTCGTGGCATGTCTCGCATCGACGGCCGTACCCCCGAACAGCTCCGCCCCGTCACCATCGAACGCGGCTGGAGCAAGCACGCCGAGGGCTCCGTCCTCATCTCCTTCGGCGACACCAAGGTCTTCTGCACCGCCTCCGTCACCGAAGGCGTGCCGCGCTGGCGCAAGGGCAGCGGGGAGGGCTGGGTCACCGGCGAGTACTCCATGCTCCCCCGCGCCACCAACACCCGCGGCGACCGCGAATCCGTCCGCGGCAAGATCGGCGGCCGCACCCACGAGATCTCCCGCCTCATCGGCCGCTCCCTGCGCGCCGTCATCGACTACAAGGCGCTCGGCGAGAACACCATCGTCCTCGACTGTGACGTCCTCCAGGCCGACGGCGGCACCCGCACCGCCGCCATCACCGGCGCCTACGTCGCCCTCGCCGACGCCGTCGCCTGGGCCCAGGGCAAGAAGCTCGTCCGCGCCGGCCGCAAGCCGCTCACCGGCACCGTCGCCGCCGTCTCCGTCGGCATCGTCGACGGCACCCCGCTCCTCGACCTCTGCTACGAGGAGGACGTCCGCGCCGACACCGACATGAACGTCGTCTGCACCGGCGACGGCCGCTTCGTCGAGGTCCAGGGCACCGCCGAGGCCGAGCCCTTCGACCGCAAGGAGCTCAACGCGCTCCTCGACCTCGCGTCCGGCGGCTGCGCCGAACTCGCCGAGATCCAGCGCAAGGCGCTCGAGGGAACTCTCTGACGCGGCAAGACGTCCTTGAGGACACGGGCGCACGGGCCGAACCGTGCGCCCCGTCCACATCCTGGGGGGACCAGCACCATGAAGCGCCGCCGCACCATAGCCCTCGCCGTCGCCACGGCAGCCGCACTCACCACGCTCGTCGGCTGCGGCGCGCTCGACAAGGCCATGGACTGCGTCAAGACCGCCGACGCCATCGCCACCTCGGTCAGCAACCTCCAGCAGGCGGTCAGCAGCGCCTCCAACGACCCGACGCAGATCGAAGAGGCCCTGAACAGCATCGACACCGAGCTGGGCAACCTCAAGAACACGACGGACAACGCCGACCTCTCCAAGGCCGTCGACGACCTCGACAAGGGCGTCGACTCCGTCCGCACCGCCGTCAAGAACGGCGACACCACCCCCGACCTCAAGCCCATCACGGACGCGGCCACCGAGATCGGCAAGGTCTGCACCCCGTAGCCCACCGGGATAATCGGGGCATGACCCGTCTGATCCTCGCCACCCGCAACGCGGGCAAGATCACCGAACTCCACGCGATCCTCGCCGACGCCGGCCTCGACCTCGAACTCGTCGGCGCGGACGCGTACCCCGAGATCCCCGACGTCAAGGAAACCGGCGTCACCTTCGCGGAGAACGCCCTCCTCAAGGCCCACGCCCTCGCCCAGGCCACCGGCCTCCCCGCCGTCGCCGACGACTCCGGCCTCTGCGTCGACGTCCTGAACGGCGCCCCCGGCATCTTCTCCGCCCGCTGGTCCGGCACCCACGGCAACGACAAGGCCAACCTGGACCTCCTCCTGGCCCAGCTCGCAGACATCGACGACACCCACCGCGCCGCCCACTTCGCCTGCGCGGCGGCCCTCGCCCTCCCCGACGGCACCGAACGCGTCGTCGAAGGCCGCCTCCCCGGCACCCTCCGCCACGAGCCGGCGGGCACGAACGGCTTCGGCTACGACCCGATCCTCCAGCCGGAGGGCCACGAGGTGACGTGCGCGGAACTGACACCGGAGCAGAAGAACGCGATCAGCCACCGCGGCAAGGCGTTCAGGGCGCTGGTGCCGGTGGTGAAGGAACTGCTGGGCTGAGGGCTCGCACAAGAACGGCCTGCGAATCGAAGCTTCGATTCGCAGGCCGTTCGGGGTGCGGCCGGAGGGATTCGAACCCTCACGGGCGTTAGCCCACTGCGACCTAAACGCAGGGTGTCTACCGTTCCACCACGGCCGCGCGTACGAGGCCTTACTGTACTCGCCGCCCCCCGCGGCACCAGGTGTCAGTGACCGCATGGCAGTTGGGGCACAGCAGCCGCAGGTTCTCGCGCCGGTCGCCGCGCCGGTTGGCGTCGATGTGGTCGGCCTCAAGCGTCACACTGCGACTGCGACTGCGACGGACGGCCCGCACTGCTTCCCGACGGTGGAAGCGTGCGGACCGTTCCGCATTCGGCCTCGGAGGGCTCAGCCCTCGATCTTCAGGTCCTTGATGATCTTGGCGACGTGGCCGGTGGCCTTCACGTTGTAGAGGGCGCGCTCGACCTTGCCCTCCTCGTCGACGACGATCGTCGAGCGGATCACGCCCGTGACGACCTTGCCGTAGAGCTTCTTCTCGCCGAAGGCGCCGTACGCCTCCAGGACGGTCTTGTCCGGGTCGCCGACCAGGGTGACCTTGAGGTTCTCCTTCTCGCGGAACTTGGCGAGCTTCTCCGGCTTGTCGGGGGAGACGCCGATGACGTCGTAGCCCGCGTCGGCCAGCAGGTCGAGGTTGTCGGTGAAGTCGCACGCCTGCTTGGTGCAGCCCGGGGTGAGGGCGGCGGGGTAGAAGTAGACGATGACCTTGCGGCCCTTGTGGTCCGCGAGGGAGACCTCGTTGCCGTCCGCGTCGGGCAGGGTGAAGGCGGGGGCGGTGTCGCCGGGCTGCAGTCGCTCGCTCATGGCTGGCTCTCCTCGGGAAGTTCGCGTACGCGACCCGAGCCTAATGCGGCCTAATGGGGGTCGGGGACGACTCACGGGCGCGTGAGCTGACAAACTGTCCAGAGCGACCGGGAAACACGACTATGACGGAGGCGGCGCGGTGTCGGAGGCCAGGACCCCTGCGGAGATCGAGGCGGACATCGTCCGCCGGCGCGAGCAGCTCGCCGTCACTCTCGACGAGATCGGCATTCGGCTGCATCCGAAGACCATCGTCGGTGATGCCAAGGCCAAGGTCGTCGCCCAGATCGACCACACCGCGGGCCGCGCGTTCGTCGCCGTCAACCGCGTCGTCTCGGACGTGAAGGCCCGCTTCACCCACGCGGACGGCGCGCCGCGTCTGGAGCGCGTGGTGCCGGCGGCGCTCGTCGCCGTGGCCGTCATCGGGCTGATCGCGAGCTCCCGCAGGGACAAGGACTGATCGGGAGCGGCGGAGTGACCTTGCTGTGCGGGCGACACGCCCGGGCAGGTAGGTTCGAACCGTGAGCGACAACACCCACGACAAGCTGCCCATCCGGATGCTGCACGACCGCGTCCTGGTCCGGACCGACACCCCGGAGGGCGAGCGGCGTTCCGGCGGCGGCATCCTGATCCCCGCGACCGCCGCGGTCGGCCGCCGGCTGGCCTGGGCCGAGGTCGTCGCGGTCGGGCAGAACGTCCGTACCGTCGAGATCGGCGACCGGGTCCTGTACGACCCCGAGGACCGGGCCGAGGTCGAGGTGCGGGGCGTGGCGTACGTCCTGATGCGCGAGCGCGATCTGCACGCCGTCGCGGCGGACCGTTTCCAGGGCGCCTCCGACTCGACCGGGCTGTATCTGTAAGACGCTGCGAGACGCAGCTCGAAGGGCCTGGTGACCGGTGTCACCAGGCCCTTTGCATGTTCTTTGCTAGGGTGGAAGCACCCCGACGAGACGCGCCGTACCGGGTTCACGACAAGACGACGCACTCCTGTTGATCGCTCTGATCCGTCTCGCGGAGGTTCGTCGTCATGGCCTGGGTCCTTCTTCTTCTCGCCGGTCTGCTCGAGGTCGGCTGGTCGATCGGCATGAAGTACACCGAGGGCTTCACCCGTCTGTGGCCGAGCGTCTTCACCGTCGCCGGCATCGTCGCCTCGATGCTGCTCCTGGCCCAGGCCACCAAGACCCTGCCCATCGGTACGGCCTACGGCGTGTGGGTCGGCATCGGCGCGGCCGGTGCGGCGGTGCTCGGCATGGTCGTCCTGGGTGAGCCGGCGACCGCCGCCCGGATCTTCTTCGTGTGTCTGCTGCTGGTGGCGGTGGTCGGCCTCAAGGCGACGTCCGGCCACTGACGGCCGCGGGGGCGGCCGCGGGGCCGGAGGGCGGTGCGGGTGCGGGGCCGGGCGCGTCCGGTGCCGGCGGCTGCGGCTGCGACTGCGACTGCGGCTGCGGGGCCTCGCGGGGCGGCTCCTGCCTCGGGGGCGCCGGGCTCCACTCCCGTACGTCGTACCGTCCCCCGTCCCGTACGCCCGCCTTCGGCGCCGGTCCGCCCGCGCCCCGGCCGCGCTGCGGTCCCTCGTAGCCGCCGCCCGGTCCGTTGGGGAGGCCCGGCACCGGCGGTTCCACCTGCGGTTCCTCCGCGCCCTCCATCAGTCGCAGATCGAAGTCCTTCGGCGGCACCCCGGCCAGCGCGTCGCGCGTGAACTGCGCCCAGATCTCGGCGGGCGCGCCGCTTCCGTTGACCCGGGGCACGCCGAGGGCGCCGTACAGCGGCAGCTGGCGGCCGGTCTGCGGGTCCTGGCCCAGCATCGCGACGACGGTGGTGAGCTCGGGGGTGTAGCCGGCGAACCAGGCGGCCTTGTCGTCCTCCGCCGTGCCGGTCTTGCCGGCCGCGGGCCGTCCGGCGGCGAGGGCGGCGGTGCCGGAGCCGCCTTCGACGACGCCGCGCAGGACGGCGGTGGTGGTGTCGGCGGCCTCGCGCCCGACGGCCTGGCCGGCCTCCGGGGTCCGGGCGCCGGGCAGGTCGAGCTCCTCCCCGTCCCGGGTGACCTTCTCCACCAGCGTGTACGCGCCGCGCCGGCCGTGGTTCGCGAGCGTCGCGTACGCCTGTGCGACGTCGAGGACGCTGGCGGTGGCGGGGCCGAGCGCGATGGAGGGGGAGGAGGTGAGGTCGGGGGTGCGGGGCGGCAGGCCGAGGGCGACGGCGGTCTGGCGGACCCGGGCCGGGCCGACGTCGACGGCCAGCTGGGCGTACACGGCGTTGACCGAGTGGTCGGTGGCGGCGCGGACGGTGATCTCGCCGTAGTTGGTGTCGTCCTCGTTGGCGGGGTCGTAGGGCGCGCCGGGCCAGCCCTGCACGGGGCGGCGGTTGTCGCCGTCGTAGAGGGTGTTGGGGGTGATCCGCTCGCCCTCCTGGGTCTGCGCGCCCTGCTGGAAGGCGGCGGCGAGCACGAAGGGCTTGAAGGTGGAGCCGACCTGGTAGTCGCGGCGGGTGGCGTTGTTGACGTACTGCCGGGTGTAGTCGATGCCGCCGTAGAGGGCGACGACCTTGCCGCTCGTCTGGTCGATGGCGGCGCTGCCGACCCGTACCCACGTGTCGGCGGGGTTGAGCGCAGGGTCGAGCCGGGAGGTGACGTGGTCCTCGACGGCCTTGACGAGGGCGGCCTGTTTGGCGGGTTCGAGGGTGGTGGTGATGCGGAAGCCGCCGGCGGCCAGGGTCTTGTCGTCGACGATGCCGTGCTCGGTGAGGTACTGCTCGACGGCCTGGACGAGGTAGCCGCGCTGTCCGGAGAGCCCGGCGGAGGGGCTCATGGGGTGCGGGGCGGGGAAGACGGCGGCGGCGCGCTGCGCGCGGCCCAGCCAGCCCTCCTTCACCATGCCGTCGAGGACGTAGCGCCAGCGGGCGAGGGCGCGGGGGCGGTTCTCGGGGTGGGTGGCGACGTCGTAGGCGTTGGGTGCGTTGAGGAGGGAGGCGAGGTAGGCGCCTTCGGCGGTGTCGAGCTCCTTGGCGTCCTTGCCGTAGTAGGCGCGGGCGGCGGCCTGGATGCCGTAGGCGTTGCGGCCGAAGTAACTGGTGTTCAGGTACCCCTCCAGGATCTCGGACTTGCTCTTCTCGCGGCCGAGCTTGAGCGCGATGAAGAACTCCTTGGCCTTGCGGGTGAGGGTCTGTTCCTGGCCGAGGTAGTAGTTCTTGACGTACTGCTGGGTGATGGTGGAGCCGGACTGGCGGCCCTTGCCGGTGAGGGTGTTCCAGGTGGCGCGGAGCATGGCGCGCGGGTCGACGGCCGGCGAGTGGTGGAAGTCGCGGTCCTCGGCGGCGAGCACGGCGTGCTGGACGGGGAGCGGTACGCGCGCGAGGCTCACGTTCTCGCGGTCGACCTCGCCGGCGCGGGCGATCTGGGTGCCGTCGCGGTAGAGGAAGAGGTTGGACTGGGCGACGGCGCTGGCGTTGGCGGCCGGGACGTCCACGAGGAGGTAGCCGGCGACGAGGCCGCCGAGGAGCAGCAGGCCGCCGAGGACGGCGAGGCCGAGGAGGCGTCTGAGGATCCGCAGGAGGAGGCGGGGCCGCCGTCGGGCCGGGCGGGGTGCGGGGAGGGTCGGGTCCCGGGGCTCCCAGGCCGCGGGGGCGGCCGGTTGGACCTCACTCGTATCGGATGAAGAGGACATAACACCACATCCTGCACTTGCGGGGCCTCATGGGGCGGGAAATCCGCTCGCGACGGCACGGGGAATCCCACTAGGGTCGGGCGCCTTTGGTGTGCGCCTCGATATGCGCCTCGATATGCGCCGCGATGTGCGCTTCGATGTGCGCTTCGATGCGCGCTTCGGTGCGCCGGGCCGACGGGAGGGAGCAGGGGGCATGCTGCGGCTCTACGCGACGGTCGCCGCGGGCGGGTTCCGGCGCCATGCCACGTACCGCGTGGCGACGGCCGCGGGGGTGTTCACCAACACCGTCTTCGGCTTCATCCTGTCGTACACCTACATCGCCCTCTGGCAGGCCCGCCCCGGCCTCGGCGGCTACGGCATGGGTGACGCGCTCGCCTATGTGTGGATCGGCCAGGCCCTCATCACCGTCTGCGGGCTGATGGGCGGCGGCTTCGAGGACGAGCTGATCGAGCGGATCAGGACCGGCGACATCGCCGTCGACCTCTACCGCCCCGCCGACCTGCAGACCTGGTGGTTCGCCGCCAACGCCGGCCGCTCCGCGTACCAGCTGCTCGGCCGCGGCATCGTCCCGATGCTCTTCGGCGCCCTCGTCTTCGACGTCACCCTGCCCTCCCACTTGTGGACCTGGCCCGCCTTCCTCCTCTCCGTGGCGCTCGGCTCGGCCGTCAGCTTCGCGGTCTGGTACCTGGTCGCGCTCAGCGCCTTCTGGCTGCTCGACGGCCAGGGCGTGCTGCAGGTCGCCTGGCTGAGCGGCCTGTTCTTCTCCGGGATGCTGCTGCCGCTGAGCGTCTTCCCGGGCGGCCTCGGCGAGGTGGCGCGGCTGCTGCCGTGGGCGTCGATGCTCCAGGTGCCGGCGGACGTCTACCTGGAGCGGTACGCGGGATGGGGGCTGCTGCGCGCGTACGGCTTCCAGGCCGGCTGGGCGGTGGCGCTGCTCGCGACGGGACGGGCGGTGCAGGCGGCGGCGACGCGGAAGGTGGTGGTGCAGGGTGGCTGAACGCGTGTCACCGGTGGTGGAGTCCTGGCGTACGTACCGGATGGTGGCGGGCATGTGGATCCGCTCCACCCTCACGTACCGCTCCTCCTTCGCCCTGACCTTCCTCTCCAGCCTCGGTGTCACCTTCTTCGACTTCGTCGTCATCCTCCTGATGTTCGGACAGGTCCGGGGCCGCGGGCTCGGCGGCTTCTCCTTCGCCGAGGTGGCCTTCCTGTACGGGACGGCCGGGACGTCGTTCGGGCTGGCCGATCTGGTGATGGGCTCGCTGCCGCGGATGGGCAGGCGGGTGCGCGACGGCTCGTTCGACACGTTCCTGCTGCGCCCGGCGCCGGTCCTCGCACAGGTGGCGGCGGACCGGTTCGCGCTGCGGCGGCTCGGCCGGGTCGTGCAGGGGCTGATCGTGCTGGTGTGGGGTCTGGCGCTGCTCGACGGGGTGGAGTGGTCGCCGCTGAAGGTGGCCCTGGTGCCGGTGATGGTGGTGAGCGGGGCGCTGATCTTCGGGGCGCTGATGGTGCTCGGCGCGTCGGTGCTGTTCTGGATGCAGGACGCGTCGGAGGTCACGAACTCGTTCACCTACGGCGGCAACACCCTCCTGCAGTACCCGCCGACGATCTTCGCCCGGGACCTGGTGCGGGGCGTGGTGTACGTGGTGCCGCTGGCGTTCGTGAACTGGCTGCCGGCGCTGTACGTGCTCGGGCGCCCGGCCCCGGAGGGCGTGCCGGACGCGGCGGCGTTCGCGTCGCCGCTGGTGGCGGCGGTGTGCTGTGTGGTGGCGGGGTGGGCGTGGCGGGTGGGTCTGCGGGCGTACCGATCGACGGGAAGCTGAGCGGTGTTCATTGAGCTGGACGGGGTCGAGAAGGTCTTCACGGTCCGTAGGCGGGCGGGGCTGCTGCGGCGGGAGAAGCGGGAGGTGCGGGCGGTCGACGGCATCTCCTTCGGTGTCGGGAAGGGGGAGATGGTCGGCTACATCGGCCCGAACGGCGCGGGGAAGTCCACGACGATCAAGATGCTCACCGGCATCCTCACCCCGAGCGGCGGCCGGCTGCGGGTCGCCGGCATCGACCCGGCACGGGAGCGGACCCGGCTCGCGCGGCGCATCGGGGTGGTGTTCGGCCAGCGCACGACGCTGTGGTGGGACCTGCCGCTGCGCGACTCGTACACGCTCGTCCACCGGATGTACCGGATCCCGGACGACCGGTTCCGGGCGAACCTGGCGCGGTGCGTGGAGCTCCTGGAACTGGGCGACCTGCTCGACGTACCCGTACGGCAGCTCTCCCTCGGCCAGCGGATGCGCGGCGACATCGCGGCGGCGCTGTTGCACGACCCGGACGTGCTCTACCTCGACGAGCCGACGATCGGCCTCGATGTGGTGTCGAAGGCGAAGGTCCGCGGCTTCCTGCGGGAGCTGAACGCCACGCGGGGCACGACGGTGCTGCTGACGACGCACGACCTGACCGACATCGAGCAGCTGTGCTCGCGGGTGATGGTGATCGACCACGGCCGGCTGATGTACGACGGCGAGCTGGCCGGGCTGCGGGCGGCGGGCGACGGGGAGCGGACGCTGGTGGTCGACCTGGCGCGGGAGACGGACCCGATCGAGGTGGCGGGGGCGCGTTTCGTGAGGGCGGAGGGCCCGAGGCAGTTTCTCGCCCTTCCCTCATCCGGGTCGGCGGCGCCGGTGGTGGCGGCGGTGGCCGCGGCGTACCCGCTGGTGGACCTGTCGGTGCGGGAGCCGGACATCGAGGCGGTGATCGCGAAGATGTATGCGGGAACTCCGCGTACGCCCCGGGAGTCCCTGAGATAGGGAGGTCCGGTGATGGTCAGCTTCACGTACACGGCGGCGGACGAGGAGAAGAGCAGGGGCGTCCGCCGCATGAAGGCGATGGCGACGGGCCTGCTGGCGCTGGTGGCGGCGGTGTACGCCCTGGCCACGTGGGGGAAGAACGAGGGCTGGGGCGCCTGGGCCGGCTATGTGGCGGCCGCGGCGGAGGCCGGCATGGTGGGCGCGCTGGCGGACTGGTTCGCGGTGACGGCGCTGTTCCGGCGGCCGCTGGGCCTGCCGATCCCGCACACCGCGATCATCCCGACGAAGAAGGACCAGCTGGGCGCCTCGCTCGGCGCGTTCGTCGGCGAGAACTTCCTCTCCGCCGACGTCGTACGGGGCAGGCTGCGCGGCTTCGCGATCGCCCGCCGCCTCGGCGCCTGGCTGGCGGACCCGGAGCACGCGGACCGGGTGACGTCGGAGCTGGCGGCGGCGCTGCGCGGCGCCCTGACGGTGCTGCGCGACTCCGACGTCCAGGCGGTCGTCGGCGAGGCGATCACCCGGCGGGCGGAGGCCGCGGAGATCGCCCCGGGCCTCGGCAAGACGCTGGAACGGATGGTCGCGGAAGGCGCCCACCACCGCGCGGTCGACCTCGTGTGCGTGCGGGCCCACGACTGGCTCGTCACCCACGGCGACTCGGTGATGGACGCGGTCCAGGGCGGCGCGCCCGGCTGGACGCCGCGCTTCGTCGACCGCAAGGTCGGCGAACGCGTCTACCGCGAACTGCTGCGCTTCGTCACCGAGATGCGCGACATGCCGTCCCACCCGGCCCGCGGCGCCATCGACCGCTTCCTCCGCGACTTCGCCGCCGACCTCCAGGCCGACACGGACACCCGCGCGCGCGTCGAGCGCCTGAAGTCCGACATCCTGGCCCGCCCCGAGGTCCAGGACATCATCGCCTCGGCCTGGTCCTCCGTCCGCGACCTCCTCCTCGCCGCCGCCGACGACGACCAGAGCCAACTCCGCCGCCGCGCCCGCGCCTCCCTCATCTCCCTCGGCACCCGCCTGTCGGAAGACCCCCAGCTCCAGACCAAGGTCGAGGGCTGGGCGGAAGACGCCGCGGCGTACGTCGTCACCACCTACCGCACCGAGATCACCTCCCTGATCACCGACACGGTCGCCGGCTGGGACGCCACCCAGACCTCGAAGAAGATCGAGGCGAACATCGGCCGGGACCTCCAGTTCATCCGGATCAACGGCACGGTGGTGGGCGCGCTGGCGGGCCTGCTGATCTACACGGTGAGCAGGGCGCTGGGAGGGTGAGAGGGGTCAGAGGGCTAGTGGGCGAGGAGCAAGGGACGAGGGGCTATTCGGCGTTGCGGGTGACGGCGTACGCGGCGCCGGCCATCGCCCCGGCCACGGAGAACACCGCCGGCCACGCCCCGATCTTCTTCGCGAGCGGGTGCGACCCGGCGAAGGCGGCCACGTACCCCGCGGTCAGCCCGACGGCAGCCTTCGTGCCCGCGGCCTGCTGCCACTCCCGCGCCGCCACCCCACCGGCCACGGCCAGCACGACCCCACCCAGCGGCCGCTTCTTGGTCCAGCGGGCGACGGCGTAACCACCGACGAGGCCGGCGGCGGCGATGGCGGGGGAGAGGGTGCGGGTGCTGGGCATGATGAGGCCTTTCGTCGAGAGTGAAGCCAGGTAGGTCACCGAGTGATCAATTTTCGGCCAGGGATGACGAGATGATCGATGCAGCGACCAAAGTGGATCGTTTCATTGGCAACATGTTCGCATGGCTGCGTATCAAGCTGTTTTCGGGCACATCGGCGACATCCTTCCTGGAACGCATTTCGACTCGCGGAAGCATGTGAAGGCAGCTGGCCTTCACAAGGAAGACCAGGCTGGGATCTCGTGGGGGCTGGACGGCAACGCTCGCCGTGTGGCCGACGCAATCGTCCTGAACAACGGCTATGAGGACGATTACGACGAGTGGGACAGCATCCTCTACACCGGAGCCGGTGGGCGTAATCCCAACACCGGGCGCCAAGAGTTCGATCAGTCTTGGGAGACCCCTGGCAACGAGGGCCTTCGAAACAGCAGGCGCTTCGCGCTTCCGGTCCGTGTGATCAGAGGGCCGCGAGGCGACCGCGACCTCTCGCCTGCATCGGGATACCGCTACGACGGTCTGTACCGAGTGACGGAGGAGAGCGAGGAAACGGGTCGGGCCGGCTTCCGAATACTCCGCTTCAAGCTGACGCGACTGGTGGAAGACCAGCAGGAGTTGACCTCGCTCGAGCAGCAGGTCGAAGACCTCGTTCTTGGCGAAGCGCCGCGCCGCACGGCGACCGTAGAGCGCATCGTGCGCGACACCGCCGTCGTACGCCGGGTGAAGACGTGGTACCGGCATCGCTGCCAGATTTGCCGCTCAACGCTGCCGGTGGGCCCCGATGGAAAGAGCTACGCGGAAGGCGCTCACCTTCAGGCCCTGGGGAAGGCGGGTGGCCCGGACATCGAGGGCAATGTGCTCTGTCTGTGTCCTAATTGCCACGTTCGCCTCGACCGCGGAGCCATCTATCTGACGGACACCTTCCAGGTGGTGGACCGGTTTGCCGCGACGGGTGTGCCCTCGGAAAGCCCGCTGTGGATAGAGCCGCAACACCGCGTCAAGGCCAGGTTCGCAGCGGCACACCGCCGGTTCTGGAGGATCCTCGATTCTCAAGAAGGCCAGTGAATCGACCCCGGTAGCCAAGGGTTAAGGACTGCAAAAGGGGCGATCTCCAAGCGGAGGTCGCCCTTTGTGCTGCGTACCCGTGCCGGAACTCAGTCCGCGCCGTGGCACCCCCCGTACGTCCTCCCCGACCCGCACCAGCACGCCGCACCCCGCGCCGGCGGCCACGCCGTCGCTCGCCCCCGCGCCGCGAGGGTCGTCGCGTACTGGGGGAGGAGGTCGGCGTTGGACGGGGTGGTGGATTCGGAGGCGGCGAAGGCTTCGTAGGAGGGGACGGTGGCGGGGACGATGCCGAGGTTGGGGGTGCCGGAGGCGGCGAGTTCGCGGAGGGAGGCCTCGATGTCGGTGAGGTGGGCCCGGTACGTGGGGTACTCGGACTCCAGCTCGGGGTAGGCGGCGAGGAGCTCGTCCAGTTCGGCTTCCGGCCAGTGGAGGACGGCGACCGGGAAGGGGCGGGAGAGGGCCGTGCGGTAGGAGCCGAGTTCGGAGCGCAGGCGGGTGATCTCGGCCTGGAGTTCGGCCGGGTCGGAGGAGCCGAGGGACCACAGGCGCTTGGGGTCGTGGAGCTCGTCCAGGGGGACGTCCGCGGTGTGGAGCGCGTCCGCGAGGGTGTCGTACTCGTCGTGCGTCCGGGCGAGCAGGCGGCGGACCCGGTGGCGGCCGGTCAGGAGGGACTGGACGGCGTACGAGATCTCCTCGGCCGGGTCCACCAGCAGTCGCGCGCCCTCCGTGAACGTCGCCTCCGCCTCCTCCAGCTCGTCGTGCGCCTCCAGCGTCTCCGCCACGATCTCCCACGGCGCCGGCTCCTCCGGGCGGGCGCTGCGCACGCCCTCGATGATCGCCCGCGCCTCCGCCTCGTGGCCGTACTCCCACAGGTTCGACGCCTTCAGCGACCTGATCAGGAGGGGGGAGGCCGGGGACGACGACAGCAGGTCGTCGTACAGGCTCGTCGCTCGCTCTCGGTCCCCCGCCAGCTCCAGGTACGCCGCCGCCCGCAGCAGCAGCGGTTCCCGGTCCTCCGGGTACCGCCCCGCGGTGCGGAGCAGGCGCTCGGCTTCGGTGGTGTGGTCGGCAGGCATGTCGGGGCGCATGCCTTTTACCGTACTGCCGTACGGCCCTGGAGAGTTGGTGCCGCAGCATTTATCGTGCCCGCGTGCGAGCGAGGGTGCGCGGTCGAGGTCCCGTCGTCGTCCAGGTGCGCAGGCCCTTCGGCCGCGTGCTCTGGGCGTGCGCCGAAGCGCTCGTCACCTGCGGCGTTGTCGTCCTTCTCTTTGTCGTTCAGCAGCTCTGGTGGACCAACCAGCAGGCCCGCGCCCAGGCCGTGCGGGAAGTGCGCAACCTTGAGCAGCAGTGGGACTCCTCACCTCCGCCCCCGGTGACGACGTCACCTTCCGCCCCGGTCCCGGTCCCGGTCCCCGCCCCCGATCCCGTGTCCCCTTCGGCCCGCCCCGACCCGGCCCCCACCACAGAAGCCGACCCCGGCCCCGGTCCCTACGCCGTCCTCCGCATCCCCCGGCTCTCCCTCACCGTCCCCGTCGCCCCCGGCGTCGGCAAGCGCTCCGTCCTCGACCAGGGGTACGTCGGGCACTACCCCGGCACCGGCGCCCCCGGCCGGACCGGGAACTTCGCGCTCGCCGGGCACCGCAACACCCACGGCGAGCCCTTCCGCCATCTCAACCGGCTCCGGCCAGGCGACACCGTCTCCGTCCGCACCCGCGACGGGACGTACGAATACCGCGTCGACCGGGTCCTCCCGCAGACCTCGCCCCACGACACGGGTGTCATCGCCCCCGTGCCCCGGTCGCTCTACCGGCCCGGCTACGGCTACGACGACATCGGCAGCTACCTCACCCTCACCACCTGCACGCCCGAGTTCACCTCGCGCTACCGGCTCGTCGTCTGGGCGAAGCTCGTCACCTCCTGACTTCCTGGCCCCGCCCACCCCGAGCCACCCCGAGCGTCACCGCCGCGCCCGCCAGCCCCAGCACCGCCGACACCACCAGCGCCACGTCCGCGCCGGCCGTCGACAGGGCCAGGGCGAGGGCCACGCCGGCGGAGGAGCCGATGTAGCGGGCGGTGTTGTTCGCGCCCGAGCCCATCGCCGCGCGTTCCTGCGGCACGGAGTCGACGGCGAGGCGCGGCAGCGCCGCGTTCAGCAGGCCGCTGCCCGCGCCCGCCACCACCAGACCGGGCAGCAGGCGGACGACGGAAGCCCCCTCCAGAGCGCCGAACAGGCCCAGCACACCCGCCGTCGACAGGGCGAAGCCCAGCGCCAGCTGGTACGCCGGCGAGACCCGTCCCGCGAGGCGCCGCGTCTGCAGCGCCACCACGAACGCCGTGCCCGACCACAGGAGGAACAGCCACGCGGTGGTCAGAGGGGAGAGCCCCGCCCCGCGCTGCAGCAGCGCCGGCAGCACGCTGAAGAAGCCGATCACGGCCAGGCCGGTGAACAGCGCGCCCGCCGTCGCCGCCCGGAACGCCGGGCGGCGGAACAGGGACAGGTCGATCATGGGCGCACGGCTCCGCCGCTCGACCGCCACGAACACCGCCGTCAGCACGACGGCCGCGACCGCCAGCAGCCCCACCGACGGGCGCAGCCAGCCGTCCCGGCCGAGCGTCAGCGCCGTGAGCGCCGCCGCCAGGGCCAGGCCCAGGGTCAGCGCGCCCGCGATGTCCGGCCGGCCCGGGCGCGGGGCGCGGGACTCGGCGAGGGTACGGGTGCCGAGCGCGGCGACCACCAGCGTGCCGGCGGCCAGCGCCTCGTACGTGAGCCGCCAGTCGGCCAGGCTGCTCAGGCCGCCCGCGAGGAGCGGGCCGAGCGCGATGCCCGCGCTGACGAACGCGCCCCACACCCCGGTCGCCCGGATCCGGTCCGCGCCGGCCGGGTACGCGTGCGCCAGCAGACCGAGGCTGGCGGCGAGCACGGCGGCGCTCGCCGCGCCCTGGGCGACGCGGGCGAGGGTGAAGGTGAGCGTGGACCCGGCGAAGCCGCCGAGGGCGGTGGTCAGGCCGAGGGCGAGGGTGCCGAGGAGGAAGACCCGGCGCCGCCCGTGGTCGTCGGCGAGGCTGCCGGCGACGAGGAGGAGGACGGCGAGGCCGAGCGGGGTGCCGTTGAGCAGCCACGCCTGGGCGGAGGCGGGGGTGCCGAACGCGCGGGCCATGCTCGGCAGGGTCAGCATCGGCGCCGTGTAGTTCATCAGCGTGAGCGCGGTGGCGGCGCTGGTGACGGCAAGGGTGGCGCCGGGACGGTGCGCCTTCGGACCGAGTGCCCGTCCATCCCTCACGGAGGTGGCGGGCGTCGCTGCTGCGGCGTCGGGCTGGGGCATGGCGGGACCTCGGCATCCGTAGGTCGGCATCGGCGGGCCGGCAGGGGCGGGCATTCGTAGGTTCGTTCACTGAACCTTGTCGTGGGTGCCACCGTAGCAGCACAGGTTCAATCAATGAACCCACCCCGGTACACTCGTCCCCATGGCCCTCGGCAAGGACTACGCGACCCAGCAGTGCTCCATCGCCCGCGCACTCGAAGTCATCGGCGAGCGCTGGACCCTGCTCGTCGTGCGCGACGCCTTCTACGGCGTCCGCCGCTACAACGACTTCCTCGTCCACCTCGGCGCCCCCCGCGCCGTCCTCGCCGCCCGCCTCCAGGCCCTCGTCGAGGCCGGCGTCCTGGACAAGCGGCGCTACCAGGAGTCGCCGCCGCGCGACGAGTACGTGCTCACCGAGCGCGGCATCGGCCTGTGGCCCGTCCTGCGCTCGCTCGGGCGGTGGGGGCGCGAGGAGCTGCCCGGCGCCGTGCCCGTACGCCACTTCCACCACGTCGACTGCGGCACCGAACTCGGCGCTTACGGCGAGTGCCCGGCCTGCCGGATCCCCGTCCACCCCGCCGACATCGAGATGCGGCCCGGCGCCGGAGTCGACTCCGACCCCGCCGACCCGGTCGGCCGCGCCCTCCTGCGGCCGCGCCGCCTGCTCGTCCCGCTGGAGCCGGCGGAACTCTCGTAGCCCCGGCGGCGTCCTGTATAACGGTCGGAAGATGTGCAAGCGCGCGAGCCGAAAGGAGAAGGCATGAGCCGCGGGTTCCTGTTGCGTGTCCTCGCGCCGCTCCTCTTCCTTCTCGCCCTCGCCGACCTGCTGCTTTCCGACAGCTCCGGCGGCATGGGCGGCGGCCTGTCCGCCGCGTTCGCCGTCGCCGCGACCGCCTTCCTCTGCGCCTTCACCGTCGGCGGCCGTACGGCTCTGCCCGTACCGCCCACCCGGGTCCGCACCGCCCTGCGCGAACGCGCCCTGCGCACCGCCTTCCTGCCGCAACGCGACCCCGACGCCGCGGGCCGCCGCAGGCCCCGGGCGCCCGGCCGTGCCCTCCTGACGGCCGCGTAGAGAGCAGCGGAGCGAACTCTCGCCCCTCCACGCGGTTCCGTCCTGCCGAAAAGCACCTTCCCGGCACGACGAGACCCCACGGAGGGCTCCCATGTTCCAGTCCCTTTTCGACGGCTTCGCCAATCTGGTCGAGCACCTCGCCGACCTGCTCGGCCCGCTCTTCGCCGGCGCCTCCACCGCCGCCGCCATCGTCCTGTTCACGATGGCCGTACGGCTCGCGATCCACCCGCTCTCCCGCGCCGCCGCCCGCGGCCAGAAGGCCCGCACCCGGCTCGCCCCGCAACTCGCAGAGCTGCGCAAGAAGCACGGCAAGAACCCCGAGAAGCTCCAGAAGGCGATCATGGAGCTGCACGCCGAGGAGAAGGTCTCGCCCTTCGCGGGCTGCCTGCCCAGCCTGCTCCAGGCACCGGCCTTCTTCCTGATGTTCCACGTCTTCTCCAGCGGACGGATGGCCGATCACAGCCTGTTCGGCGCCCCCCTCGGCGGCCACTTCGCCGACGCGCTCGGCAAGGGCGGCCTGCTCGGCTCGGCCGGCCTCGTCTACGTCGTCCTCTTCGCGATCGTCGCCACCGTCGCCACGTACACCTACCTGCGCACCAAGCGCCAGCAGGCCCTCAACCCCGTGACGCCCGTCGCCGACGACCAGCCCAGCGCCGGGGCCGTCGCCGCCATGACCAAGTACCTGCCGCTGCTCTCCTTCGCGACCCTCATCTCGGTCGCGGTCGTCCCGCTCGCCGCCGCGCTCTACATCGTCACCAGCACCACCTGGACCGCCGTCGAGCGCGCCTTCCTCTACCGGGACATGCCGACCGCGCAGACCCTTGTTACCGCCGCGTAAGGGTCCAGGGTGTGAACGGGGTCTTGCAGACTGACCCGTCTTCTTGGAGGATCGACCAATCCTCCGATGGCCGCACTCCATCGGCCGGGGCTCACCGCGGCCCGCACGGCGACCGCCGGCGGGCCACCTCGACCAGAGGTACCTGAGGTATCAGAGGAGAAGACCATGAAGCTGCTGCGTGTCGGGCCTGCGGGCGCCGAGCGGCCCGCGCTCCTTGACCAGGACGGGACGCTGCGCGACCTGTCCGCGCTCGTGGACGACATCGACGGCGGGCTGCTCTCCGACGGCGCCGCCCTCGACCGGATCCGCGCCGCGCTCGCCGCGGGCGTGCTTCCCGCGCTCGACCCGGCCGGCCTGCGGACCGGCCCGCCGGTCGGCCGCATCGGCAAGGTCGTCTGCATCGGCCTGAACTACCACGGCCACGCCGCCGAGACCGGGCAGGCCACCCCCGCCGAGCCCGTCGTCTTCCTCAAGGCCGCCGACACCGTCGTCGGCCCGGACGACACCGTGCTCGTACCGCGCGGCTCGACCCGCACCGACTGGGAGGTCGAGCTCGCCGTCGTCATCGGCCGCACGGCCCGCTACCTGGAGACCGACGAGGAGGCCCTCGCCCACGTCGCCGGATACGCGGTCGCCCACGACGTCTCCGAGCGCGAGTTCCAGCTGGAGCGCGGCGGCACCTGGGACAAGGGCAAGAACTGCGAGACCTTCAACCCGCTCGGCCCCTGGCTCGTCACCGCCGACGAGGTCCCCGACCCGCAGGCCCTCGGGCTCAGGCTGTGGGTCAACGGCGAGCTCAAGCAGGACGGCCACACCTCCGACCAGATCTTCCCGGTCGCGCAGGTCGTCCGCTACGTCAGCCGCTTCATGACGCTCTACCCCGGCGACGTCATCAACACCGGTACGCCGGCGGGCGTCGCCATGGGCCGGCCCGACCCGAAGCCGTACCTGCGCGCGGGTGACGTCGTCGAGCTGGAGGTGGAGGGCCTCGGCCGGCAGCGCCAGGAGCTGAAGGACGCCTGAGCCCGGGGCTGCGCTCCGGCCCGCGCTCCGGCCCGTGTTCCGGCCCGTCCGTGAGGCGTTCGGGCGACGCCCCGCCCGCTCCGCGCGTGGGGCGTCGCCTCGAACGGCCGCATTCTGCATATTGCCGGATATGTGTGCATATGTGATGAGTCGTCACCGTCGGGTGACAGCGACGGCCGTGGTGGCCGCCGCGATCGTCGGAGCCCTCGCCCCCGCCACGGCCGCCCTCGCCGACCCGCTTCCCGGCGGCCTCGGTCCGTGCCTGCCGGGCAGCTGCCCCTCTCCGTACCCGGAGGTCAACAACGGCTCCGTCGCCGGCCGCGACAACAACATCAACGTCTTCGTCGGCGGCGACTTCCACGTCGGACAGGCGGCGGCCGAGGCCGAGGGCAAGATCGTGGTCTTGGGCGGCTTCGACATGAACAAGCGCGAGGGCGTCTCGCAGGTCTACAACGTCGGTGTCGCGGGCGTCGGTTCACGCGTCCCGCCCGACAACGGCACCGACTTCCTCACCACCGGCGGCGACGTCACCGTCGCGGCCGGCCAGCGCCTGCTCGCCGAGGAGGGCACGACGCACGGAGTCGTACGGTACGGAGGCACCCTCACCGGTACGGTCAGCCCCAAGGCGGTCGCCGACCCCAGGGCCGCCGAACGGTACAAGGGCCTGCGCGACCAGTTGACCACGGCCAGCCGCTGCTACGCGTACGTGGCGGGCGGGCCGCGCACCGCGACCGGCACCGCCGTCAACAACGGCAGCGAGACCGTCTTCACCGGCGACGGCAAGTCCGCCCTCCAGGTCTTCGACGTCTCCTTCGACCTGGAGTCGAGGACCGGCGGCACGCAGGGCATCCGGTTCACCGGCATCCCGGCCGACGCGACCGTCCTGGTCAACCTCCTCGGCAGGCGCCGGACCGTCGACACCTACGTCGGCGCCTTCCCGGACGGGCTGCGCGAGCGGCTGCTGTGGAACTTCCCTGACGCGACGGACGTGATCTTCGAGGGCAGCGGCCAGCTCGACGGCAGCGTCCTCGTCGGCGACCCGGCGAGCACCGCGACCGTGACGCTGCCCGGCATGAACGGGCGCTTCTACACGAGCGGATCACTCACCCACGCCTCGCGGATCGGCGGAGGCGGCGGGCAGGAACTGCACGCGTACCCGTTCGACGGCGAACTGCCCGACTGCGACGGGAGCACGCCGACGCCGACTCCGACTCCTACGCCGACGCCGACCCCGACGCCGACGCCGACGCCGACGCCGACTCCTACGCCAACCCCGACTCCGACGCCGACCCCCACGCCGACTCCAACCCCAACCCCGACCCCGACCCCAACCCCGACCCCAACCCCGACTCCGACCCCAACCCCGACTCCCACCCCGACCCCCACTCCCACCCCGAGCCCCACCCACTCGGGCACGAACGGTGGGTCGAGTGACGGCGGCACCGCGAACGGCGGGTCGAGTGACGGCGGTACGGACGGAGGCGCGACGACCGGCGGTGCGACCGACGGAGGCGCGACCGACGGAGGGCTGACCTCCGGCGGCGCGGACACCGGCGGTCACGTCACCGGCGGTCACACCTCCGGCGGCGGTGAACTCCCCGACACCGGTTCCGGATCCGCCGCCGGCAAGGTCGTCATGGGCACCATGGCCCTCGCCCTCACCGTCAGCGGCGGTGTCCTGGTGTCGGTCGCGCGCCGCCGACGCCGCACCGCCTAGCCGGCGCCCTACGAGTCGTACGCGTCCTACGCGTCCTACGCGCCCTGAGAGCCGTACGACTCGAGCAGCCGCTCCAGGCCGAGGACCACCAGCGCGTGGTCCTCGACCTGCGGGAGGCCCGAGACGGTGACCGCGCCGACGACGCCGACGCCCGCCACCGCGATCGGGAACGAGCCGCCGTGCGCCGCGAACCGGTCGGGGTCGAGGCGCGAGGACTCCTCGAAGGTCGTGCCCTTGACGCGGAAGCGGGTGCCGACGAGCAGCGAGCTCACGCCGTACCGCTCGACGACCCGCCGCTTCCGGTCGATCCAGGCGTCGTTGTCGGCGCTGGACCCGGGCAGCGCGCAGTGGAAGAGCTGCTGGGCGCCGCGCCGTACGTCGATGGCGACGGGCGCCCGGCGCTCTCGCGCGAGCTCGGCCAGGACCGTGCCGAGCGTCCAGGCGTCCTCGTAGGTGAAGCGGGGCAGGACCAGGCGGGCCTCCTGGGCCGCCAGCTCCTCCAGTGCGTCGGCGGAAGGCGCGGGGCTCGTGCTCACAGGGCCACCGCCCCGCCCTCGCGGGCCGACTTCCGCGCGGCCTCCAGGACGTCGAGGGCGGCGGCGGCCTCGTGCGCCGTCACCGGGTTGGGGCCGGTGCCGCGCAGGGCGGCGGCGACGGCCGCGTAGAAGGCGGGGTAGTCGCCGGGCAGGGTCTCGACGGGGGCGCCGCCGCCGGTGAGCGGCGACTCGCCCGCGCCGAGCCGGCCCCACAGCTCCTCCGGCTCCTCGCCCCACGCCGTGCCGGGCTCGGGGCGCAGGCCCTCGCGCAGCGCGGCCTCCTGCGGGTCGAGGCCGTACTTCACGTAGCCGGCCTTCCGGCCGAGCACCCGGAAACGGGGGCCGAGCTGGGCGGTGGTGGCGGAGACCCACAGGTGGGAGTGGACGCCGTTCGCGTGCGTGATCGCGATGAAGGTGTCGTCGTCGGCCTCGGCGCCGGGGCGGCGGACGTCGGACTCGGCGTACACGCGGACGGCCGGGCCGAAGAGGACGAGGGCCTGGTCGACGACGTGGCTGCCGAGGTCGTAGAGCAGCCCGCCGATCTCCTCCGGCGCGCCCGACTCGCGCCAGCCGCCCTTGGGCTGCGGGCGCCAGCGCTCGAAGCGGGACTCGAAGCGCTGGACCTCGCCGAGGGAGCCGTCGGCGAGCAGCGCCCGGATCGTGCGGAAGTCGTTGTCCCAGCGGCGGTTCTGGAAGACGGAGAGCAGCAGCCCGCGCTCGTCGGCGAGGGCGGCCAGGGCGCGCGCCTCGGCGGCGGTCGCGGCGAGCGGCTTGTCGACGACGACGGGCAGGCCGGCCTCCAGGGCGGCGGTGGCGACCGGCACGTGGGTCTTGTTGGGGGAGGCGACCACGACCAGGTCGAGCTCGTCCGCCCGCGCGAGCAGCTCCTCGGCCGACGCCGCGACCCGCACCCCGGGGTGCTCGGCACGGGCCTGCGCGGCGCGCTCGGGGTTGCCGGTGGTGACCGTGTCGAGGACGAGGTCGGGGGAGGCGGCGATCAGCGGGGCGTGGAAGACGGAACCGGCGAGGCCGTAGCCGACGAGTCCGACCCGGAGCGGGGCGGAGGGTGAGGCGGGGGAAGTCATGCCCACCACTTTGGCAACGCTGTTGCCGAAGTGCAAGCGACAGGCACAATGGCCTGGTGAACAGGGACACGGGTGGGGCCAATCTGCCGGCACTGCGCAGCCACAACGCGGCGCTGGTGCTCGATCTGCTGCGCACGGCGGGGCAGGACGGCATCAGCCGCCTCGAACTCGCCGCCCGCACCGGCCTCACCCCGCAGGCCGTCAGCAAGATCACCGCCCGGCTGCGCGCCGAGGGCCTGGCCGCCGACGCCGGGCGCCGCGCCTCCACCGGCGGCAAGCCGGCGACCGCGCTGCGGCTCGTGCCGGAGGCGGCGTACGCGATCGGGCTCCAGCTCGACCGCGACGAGCTGACCGCCGTCCTGCTCGACCTCGCGGGCGAGCGGGTCGCCGCCCGCCACGCCCCGCTCGACCTCGGCGCCGGCGCCGAACCGGTCCTCACGGCGGCCCGCGCCGAGGTGGCGGCCCTGACCGCCCTCGCCCATGCGGAAGGGGGAGGGGTGCGGGGTGATGGGGCCCAGGGGGGAGGCGGCCAGGGAGCGGCGATCCCGGGAGCCCCGACCCCAGGAAGTGCGATGCCGGGAGGCGTGATCCCGGGAGCCGCGGTGCGGGGAGCCGCAGTCCCCGGAGCCGCAGTCCCAGGAGCCGAGGTGCCGGGTGCCGCCATCCCCGGACCCGCCGCCCCCGGAACCCCGATCCGGGGTGGCGCGATCCTCGGCGTCGGGGTCGCGATGCCCGGGCCGCTCGACCACCTGACCGGCACGCCCGGCCGTGTCACCGGCTTCCCCGAGTGGGACGGTTTCCCGCTCCGCGAGGAGCTGGCCCGGCGGCTCGGGCTGCCCGTCGCCCTCGACAAGGACACCAACGCCGCCGCCCTCGGCCTCGCCCTGCGCCCCGGCGCGCCCGACTCCTTCGCCTACGTCCACCTCGGTACGGGCCTGGGCGCTGGCCTCGTCCTCGGCGGCGCGGTGCTGCGCGGCGGCAGGACCGGCGCCGGGGAGCTCGGTCACCAGACCGTCCAGCTCGACGGGCCGCCCTGCGACTGCGGCGGCCGCGGCTGCCTGGAGGTGCTCTGCCTGACGGCGCTCGCGCGCGGCGACCTGGCCGAGGCGGCCCGCGTCCTGGGCACCGGCGCCGCCAACCTGGTCCGGCTGCTCGACATCGAGCGCGTGCTGCTCGGCGGCCGCGCGGTCCTCGCCGCCCCGGACACCTACGCCCGCGGCACCCGCGAGGTGCTCGCCGGCCTCGGTCTCCCGGCGGACGTGGCCGTGGCCGCCGGCCCGTACGCGGTCGCGGAGGGCGCGGCCCAGCTGATCCTCGCCCCGCTCTTCGGCAAGTAGCCCCGGGCCTCCGGGCCCCGGCCCCCGGGCCTCCGGAGTCGGCGGACCCCGGCCCTCCGGACCCCGGGCCTCCGGACCCCGGCCCCCGGGCCTCCGGGCCTCCGGACCCCGGCCCCCGGGCCTCCGGGCCTCCGGGCCCCGGCCCCCGGGCCTCCGGGCCTGCGGACCCCGGCCCCCGGGCCTCCGGAGTCGGCGGACCCCGGGCCTCCGGACCCCGGGCCTCCGGACCCCGGCCCCCGGGCCTCCGGCCCCCGGGCCTCCGGCCCCCGGGCCCTCCGGACCCCGGCCCTCCGGAGTCGGCGGACCCCGGACCCCCGCACCCGAGACATCGGAAAACCCGAAAATAGGCTGATCGAGCGGAATCCGGCGCGCGTACGGACGGACCCCGTCGCCCCCGCCGCGTCGCTGTCCTCCCCGCCCCGCCCCGCGTGGCAGCGTCGCGGCGACCCGCACGTCCGCGAGCAGCAAAGGCACCGCCCTCATGCGAGCCCTCATGCGAGCCCCCTTGCGGCCGCGCAACGCCCTGGCCCTCGCCGCCACCACGGCCGTCGCCCTGCTGATGGCGCCCGCCGCCGAGGCCCAGGGCCCGCCGGCCCGTGCCGTGGCGCCCGCGTGCGGGGCGGCGAACGCGCCGGACTTCCCGCTGGTCACGCGGATCCACGGCGGTCCCGCCGACTATCCGGCGGGCGGCGGCTTCCGGACCTGGAACCTGGACCTGACGAACACCACCGCCCTGGCCTGCCGGGACATCCACCCCGTGCTGGTCCTGACCGACCGCGAACGGGCGCTGCGGCCGACGCAGATCCGGGCCGAGTTCTACGACGCGGAGGCCCGGGTGTGGCGGCCGGTGGCCTTCGAGGGAACGGACCAGGCCGAGAGCGTCGGCGTGTTCGACGCGAGCCGGGCCGGCCTCGACGGGACGCCCGCCTTCCCGGGCTTCGCGGTGCCGGCGGGCCGTACGCTCACCGTTCCCGTACGGCTCTCCTTCAGCGCCGACGCCGCACCCGACGAGGTCGTGGTCAACGCGGCCGTCGTGCAGAAGCGCGGCGAGGACGGCGACTGGGTGGGCGAGTCGGGCGACTACGTGCTGACGATCGGGCCCGCCGACCCGCACGACGAGACCTTCCCGACCGTCCCGCGCGCCGATCCGACCGCGCCCGCCCCGGACCCCTCGTCCACCGCCGGCCGCGCCCCCGGCACCGGCACGGATCCCCGCTCGGATCCCGGCACCACGCCCGGCCTCTCCGAGCCTCCCGTACGTCCCGGACTTCCCGTACGTCCCGGACTTCCCGAACTCGCCCATACGGGACGCGAGTCCGCCCTCAAGGTCGCCCCGGTCTCCGCCGCGCTCCTCGCGACGGGCGTCGCGCTCGTGCTGCTCGCGCGACGCCGGCGCATCCGCGGGCCACGCTCCGTACGTCTTTCCGTTCACTGACGTCTGCGACGATCACCGCGTGGAGAACGTGGAGAAACAGAGCACCCCCGGAAACGCCCCCGGAAACGCCCCCGGAAACACCCCAGGTGACAGCACCGGCGCCCCCGGCAACACGCCCGGTGCCCCCGGCAACACCCCTGGCGCCCCGGTCCGCTCGGGCATCCCGGAGCACGGCCGCATCCCGAAGTACTACGCGGTGAAGGCCAAAGTCGCCGCGTTGATAGACGAGTTGGGCGAGGGCGGCCTGCTGCCGACCGAGCGGGACCTCGCCGTGCGGTACGAGGTGTCGCGGGAGACCGTCCGCCAGGCCCTGCGCGAGCTGCTCCTGGAGGGGCGGCTGCGGCGGCAGGGGCGGGGGACCGTGGTCGCCGGACCCAAGCTGGAGCAGCCGCTGAGCCTTGCCAGCTACACCGAGGGCGTGCGCCGCCAGGGCCGCCGGCCGGGCCGTGCGCTGATCTCCCTCGACCGGTTCCCCTGCCCGGAGGCGCTGGCCCCCGAGGTCGGCGTGGCGCCCGGCGAGGCCGTCTGGCACATGGAGCGGGTGCTGCTGGCCGACGACGAGCGGGTCGGCCTGGAGAGCACGTACGTCTCCGAGGCCCGCGCCCCGCGCCTGGACGCCGACTTCGACCCGGACTCCTCCTTCTACGCCTATCTGCACGACCGCCTCGGCGTGGTCTTCGGGGACGCCGACGAGCGGATCGAGACCGTGCTCGCGACCCCGCGCGAGGCGCTGCTCGTCGGCACCCCGCCCGCGCTGCCGATGCTGCTCATCCACCGCGTCTCGCGCGACACGGCCGGCCGGCCGCTCGAACGGGTGCGCACGCTCTACCGGGGCGACCGGTTCAGCTTCACCACACACCTCGGCCGCCAGGACTGACCCCATTCCTCCCCCTGTCCCGGGCACCGAATATCACAGAGAGATAACGGGTCTAGTCCAAGCTTGTCGGGCCGTTCACCGTCCCGTCGCCAACCGGTCCTGCCCGGGTCATCCGTCGCCCCGACCGTGTTCGTCATGAAGGTGATCGTCGTAGGAGCAGGCGTGGTGGGCACCATGCACGCCTGGCAGGCAGTCGAACGCGGCCATGAGGTCGTCCACATCGAGCGCGAGGCGGAGGCGCGCGGAGCCTCGCTCCGCAACTTCGGCCAGATCTGGGTCAGCGGGCGCGCGGGCGGGGAGGAACTCGACACCGCCCTGCGCGCCCGGGAGTTGTGGGAGGGCATCGGCGCCCGCGTCCCCGGGCTGGGCTTCCGGGCGATCGGTTCGCTCACCCCGGTCCGCGGCGCGCTCGAACTCGCCGTCGCCGAGGCCGCCCTGGCCCGTGACGACGCCGCCGCCCGCGGCTACAAGCTGCTCACCCCGGCCGAGGCGCGGGAGATCAACCCGGCCCTGCGCGGCGAGTTCGACGCCGCCCTGTGGTGCGAGCGCGACGCCGCCGTCGAGCCCCGCACGGCCCAGCTCGCCCTGCGCGAGGCGCTGCTCGCCACCGGCCGCTACACGTTCCTGCCGAACCGCGAGGTCCGCGAGGTCGTCGGCGAGAACGCGGTCCGCGACGACCGCGGCGACGTCCACACCGGCGACGCCGTCGTCCTGTGCACCGGCGCCTGGCTCTCCGGCCTGGTCCGCGAGGTCGCCGGCGAGATACCGGTGCGCCGGGTCCGGCTCCAGATGATGCAGACCGACCCGCTGGGCGAGCCGCTGACCACCTCCGTCGCCGACGCCGACTCGTTCCGCTACTACCCGGCGTACGCCTCGTCGGCCCTGGACGCGCTCAACGCGGGCCAGGAGCAGGATCCGACCGCCGCCGCCCACAAGATGCAGCTGCTCATGGTGCAGCGCCTCGACGGCGGGCTGACCATCGGCGACACCCACGAGTACGAGCACCCCTTCGCCTTCGACACCGTCGAGGAGCCGTACGAGCACCTCGTCCGCGTCGTCGAGTCCCTGCTCGGCCGCCCGCTGCCGAGGATCCGCCGGCGCTGGGCCGGCGTGTACGCGCAGTGCACCGACACCAGCCGGGTCGTCCACCGCCAGCGGGTGCGCGACGCCGTCTGGCTGGTGACCGGGCCCGGCGGCCGCGGCATGACCTGCTCGCCCGCCATAGCCGAGACCACCGCGAACGAACTGGGCTGGTGAACACCATGACCGCGCACCCCACGACCGACCTGATCGTCCTGGACATGGCCGGCACCACCGTCGCCGACGGCGGCCTCGTCGAGCAGGCGTTCACGGCCGCCGCCGAGCGCCTCGGCGAGGACCCGGCCACGATGATCGACTACGTCCGAGCCACCATGGGCGAGTCCAAGATCTCCGTCTTCCGCCACCTCCTCGGCGGCGACGAGCAGCGCGCCGAGGAGGCCAACCTGGCCTTCGAGGAGGCGTACGGAGAGCTGGTCGCCGGCGGCCGCATCGCCGCGATCCCCGGCGCCGCCGAGGCCATCGCGACCCTCAAGGAGCAGGGCCGGACCGTCGTCCTGACCACCGGCTTCGCCCGGGTCACCCAGGACGCCATCCTCGACGCCCTCGGCTGGCGGGGGCTCGTCGACCTCACGCTCTGCCCGGCCGACGCCGGCGGCCGCGGCCGCCCGTACCCCGACATGGTCCTCGCCGCGTTCCTGCGCACCGGCGCCGTCGACGACGTCCGCCGGGTCGCGGTCGCCGGCGACACCTCGTACGACATGCTCAGCGGCACCCGCTCCGGCGCCGGGATCGTCGCCGGCGTCCTCACCGGCGCCCACGAAGAGCAGGCGCTGAAGGAACACGGCGCCACCCACGTCCTGTCCTCGGTCGCCGAACTCCCGTCCCTCATCGGGGAGTACGAAGGATGAGCGGCGCAGCCAGCGGCATCCGCTTCGACGGCGTCTGCGTCGCGTACAACGGCCACACCGTCCTCGACCACCTCGACCTCACCGTCGAACCCGGCGAGGTCATGGCCCTGCTCGGCCCGTCCGGCTCCGGCAAGACCACCGCCCTGCGCGCCGTCGCCGGATTCGTCCGGCCGGTGGCCGGGCGGGTGTTCATCGGCGACCGCGACGTCACCGGACTCCCGCCGCACAAGCGGGGCATCGGCATGGTCGTGCAGCAGTACGCGCTCTTCCCGCACATGCGGGTCGACGACAACGTCGCCTTCGGCCTCAAGGCGCGGAAGGCACCCAAGGCCGAGATCCCCGGCCGGGTCGCCGAGGCCCTGGAGATGACCGGGATGGCGGCCTACGCCAAGCGCTACCCGCGCGAGCTCTCCGGCGGCCAGCAGCAGCGCGTCGCCATCGCCCGCGCCCTCGCCATCCGCCCCCACGTGCTCCTCCTCGACGAGCCGCTGTCCGCGCTCGACGCCCAGCTCCGCTCCGGCATGCTCGCCGAACTGGCCCGGCTGCACCGCGAGCTGCCCGACGTCTCCATCCTGTACGTGACCCACGACCAGGTCGAGGCGCTCACCCTCGCCGACCGCATCGCCGTCATGGACCGCGCCCGGCTCCAGGACTGCGGCACCCCGCAGGAGCTGTACCGCAGGCCCCGCACCGAGTTCACCGCCTCCTTCGTCGGCAACGCCAACCTGCTGCCGGTGACGGTCGGCCCGGAGGGGGTCAGGCTCGACGGCGCCGACGGAGCCCCGCTGAAGGTCGACGGAGCCGACGCGGCCGCCCCCGGCGCCACCGCCACCCTGTGCGTGCGCCCGCATCTCGTGGGCCTCGGCCCCGGCCCCAACGCCCTCACCGGCCGCATCGCCGAGGTCCAGTGGCGCGGCGCCACCCACCGCCTGTACGTCGAGGTGGGCTCCGGCCCCGGCGCGGGCCACCGCGTGAAGGCGGACGTCCGGGAGCTGCGCGAGACGCCGGCGCTCGGCGACGAGGTGACGCTGCACTTCGCCCCCGAGGACGCGGTGCTCCTCGCCTCCGGAGTGACCGATGGCTAGCCCCGCGCTCACGGCGAGCGGCGGACGGCGCCGGACGGCCGCCGACTCCGCGCCGGAGAGGGGCGGTTCGGCGAAGCTGCTCCGGGCCCTCCCGCCCGTCCTCGCCCTCGCCGTCGTCTTCCTCTACCCGCTCGCGCTCGTCGTCCGCGAGTCCCTCGCCCCCGGCGCGTACGCCCAGGTCTTCGCCTCGGCCTCGTTCCGCGACGCGCTCGTCACCACCGTGTGGCTGGCCGTGGCCGCGACCGCCGGCTGCCTGCTCCTCGGCTTCGTCCTCGCGCTCGTCATTGCCTTCGTGCCCTTCCCCGGCGGCAAGGCGGTCGCGAAGTTCATCGACGTCTTCCTCTCCTTCCCGTCCTTCCTGATCACGCTCGCGCTGCTCTTCGTCTACGGCACGGTCGGCATGGCCAACGGCGTGTGGACGGACGTCACCGGAGCCCCCGCCGGGACCGGCCCGTTCCAGTTCCTCACCACGCCGTGGGGCGTGCTGCTCGCCGAGATCACGTACTTCACGCCGTTCGTGATGCGGCCGCTGCTCGCCGCCTTCTCACAGCTCGACACCGCGCAGCTGGAGGTGGCGTCCTCCCTCGGCGCCCGCCCGCTGCGGATCGTGCGCCGGGTGATCCTGCCCGAGGCGCTCCCGGCCCTCGCCGCCGGCGGCAGCCTCGTCCTCGTGCTGTGCCTCAACGAGTTCGGCATCGTGCTCTTCACCGGCGCCAAGGGCGTCACGACCCTGCCGATGCTCGTCTACGGCAAGGCCATCCTCGAATCCGACTACGCGGCCGCCTGCGTGGTCGCCGTCGTCAACGTCGCGATCTCCGTGGGCCTCTACACGGTCTACCGGGCCGTGACCACGTCCGGCGGCCGGAGGCCGGCGCAGCCGTCCGACGCGGGTGGGGCGCCCCGGCGCCGGACCCTGCGAGGGCGGCCCTCAGAAGGGAGGCTCCGTCGTGCTGGTGCATAGCCGCGCCGGGCGCTGGGGCGTCTGGGCGCTCTTCGCGGTGCTCTTCGTCCCGCTCTTCGCCCTGCCCCTCCTCGTCATCCTCGCCGCCTCCTTCTCCACCCACTGGTCCGGCGCCTTCCCCTCCGGGCCGACCACCGCCCACTACGCGGCCGCCGTGCGCGGCGAGTCGCTGGAGGCGCTCACCACCAGCCTGGTCACCGCCGTCCTCGCGAGCCTGCTCGCGCTGACCACCGGCACCTGGGCCGCGCTCGCCGCCGCGTCCCTGCGCGCGCGGGGGATCGGCCGGAAGGTCCTCGACGCGCTGTTCATGCTGCCGGTGGCGGTGCCGTCGGTGGTCGTCGGACTCGCCGTCCTGGTCGCCTTCTCGCGGCCGCCGCTGCTGCTCAACGGCACGCGCTGGATCGTGATCCTCGCGCACACCGTTCTTGTCACGGCGTTCGCCTACCAGTCGGTTTCGGCCGCCATCCTGCGTCTCGACCCGATGTACGAGCAGGCCGCCGCCAGCCTCGGCGCCCGGCCCTCGTACGTCCTGCTCAGGGTCCGGCTGCCGCTCCTGCTGCCGTCGCTGAACGCGGCGGCGGGGCTCTGCTTCGCCCTGTCCATGGGCGAGCTGAGCGCCACGATGATGCTCTACCCGCCGGACTGGCTGCCGCTGCCGGTGCTCATCTTCACGTCCACCGACCGCGGTTCGCTCTTCACCGGCTCCGCGCTCGCGGTGGTCCTGATGGCGGCGACGCTCCTCGTCCTGCTCGCCGTCTCCCGTATCCGCACCAGAGCCTCGTACAGATAACTCACCCCCGTGACTCACCCTGGAGAGAACGACGTTATGCGTACGTACGTCAAGCCGATCGCCGCCGTCACCGGCAGCCTCGCCCTCGCCGCCACCCTCACCGCCTGCGGCGGCTCCTCCGACGCCGCCTCCGGCGAGAAGGTCGTCACCGTCTACAGCGCCGACGGCCTCAAGGGCGAGGCGGGCGACGGCTGGTACGACAAGGTCTTCAAGGACTTCGAGAAGCAGACCGGCATCAAGGTGAAGTACGTCGAGGGCGGCTCCGGCGAGATGGTGCAGCGCGCCGCCCGCGAGAAGTCCAACACCCAGGCCGACGTCCTCGTCACCCTCCCGCCGTTCATCCAGCAGGCCGACTCCAAGGGGCTGCTCCAGGCGTACGCGCCGCAGGGCTCCGACCAGGTCGGCGGCGCCGACAAGGCGAGCGACGGGAAGTGGGTCTCCGTCGTCGACAACTACTTCGGCTTCGTCCACAACAAGAAGGAGCTGACGCCGGCGCCCACCACCTGGGAGCAGCTGCTCGACGGCAGGTTCAAGAACAAGGTGCAGTACTCCACCCCGGGCGTCGCGGGCGACGGCACCGCCGTGCTCATCAAGGCCATGCACGACTTCGGCGGCAAGGACCAGGCCATGGAGTACCTGAAGAAGCTCCAGACCAACAACGTCGGCCCGTCCTCCTCCACCTCCAAGCTCGCCCCGAAGGTCGACAAGGGCGAGATCCTGGTCGCCAACGGCGACGTCCAGATGAACTTCGCGCAGGCCAAGTCCATGCCGAACCTCGGCATCTGGTTCCCGGCGAAGGACGGCGGCAAGCCGACCACGTTCGCCCTGCCGTACGCCGCCGGCCTGGTGAACGACGCCCCGCACACCGAGAACGGCAAGAAGCTCCTCGACTTCATGCTGAGCGAGCAGGCCCAGCGCCAGGTCAGCGCGATCGGCGGCGGCTTCCCGGCCCGCAAGGACGTGAAGACCACGGACGCGAACGCGATCGAGCTGGCGAAGCTGATGTCGGGCGTCGAGGTGTTCGAGCCGGACTGGGCGGACATCGACAAGAACCTGACGTCGTACGTGGACGCGTGGAAGTCCGCGACCGGCAGCTGACCACCTGAGAGTTCACCGCAGCCCGCCCTTTCACCGCAGCCCCCTTTCACCGCGGCTCATTGTCGCGGAATGATAACGGGTACGGACCAAAGCTTCACGAAGCTCAACGCCCCTGAGGAATCAGGGGCGTTGACGTGCGCGTACCCCCGTCAACGCCTCACGGAGGACTTCGACATGCCCCTCGACGGCATATCCCGCCGCACCGTGCTCGCCGCCACCGGTGCCACCGCCGCCCTCGCCGCCACCGGCCTGGCGACCGCCCCCGCCGCCCACGCGGCGACCGCCGCCCCGACGCTCCCCGACGGCACCAGCAAGGACAAGGTGCTCTTCGTCGGCATGGACGGCCTGCGGTACGACCGCATCGACGCCGCCAAGGCCCCCAACCTCAAGTCCCTGATGGCGGGCGGGACCTACGGCCTCTCGCTCCTCTACGCCAACCCGATGGCCGGCACCCTCTCCGGCCCCGGCTGGTCGACCATCTCCACCGGCGTGTGGCCCGACAAGCACGGCGTGAAGGACAACACCTTCACCGGCCGCAACTACACCCAGTACCCCGGCTTCCTCGCCCGCCTGCACCAGATCCGCCCCGAGCTCTCGCTCTTCGCCGCCGTCGACTGGCCCGAGCTCGACACCTACGGCACGGTCACGCCGGGCGCCGACGCCAAGGTCGTCCACAACAACGACTACGCGGTCAACGACCTCGCGATCACCGACATCACCGAGGACGTCCTGCGCAACCAGAACCCGGACGTCCTCTTCGTCTACTTCGGCGAGACCGACGAGATCGGCCACACCTACGGCGCCGCCAGCCCCAAGTACACCGACGCCATCGACGTCCAGGACGGCTACCTCGGCCGCCTCCTCGCCGCGATCGAGGCCCGGCCCACGTACGCCGACGAGCGCTGGACCGTCATCGTCGCCACCGACCACGGCCACACCGACCCCGGCGGCCACGGCGGCTCCAGCATCGAGGAACGGCGCACCTTCGTCCTCGCCCAGGGCCCCGGCATCGCGGCCGGCGCCCGGCCGATCGACACCCGGCTCGTCGACGTCGCCGCCACCGTCTTCCACCAGCTCGGCATCACCCCCGACCCGGCCTGGGGCCTGGACGGCAAGCCGGTCCAGCAGCGCTCCACGGACCCCTTCGACGGGCTGTACGGCTCGCTCGCCGGCCGCGTCGACGAGACCGGCATCCCGGCCGGCGTCCTCGGCTTCACCCACACCGCGCCCAGCGGCTGGTCGGTCATCAACAACGCCATGGGCACGGGCGGCGTCGCCGAGTGGCGCGGCTGGTCCTTCGCCACCGACGAGTTCTGGTCCCGCGCCCAGCGCGACCAGTCCCGCGAGCTGAACGTCCGCGCCCGCGGCGTGTTCGCGGTCGCCGACTCCGACGAGTGGGCCGACAAGACGTTCTCCGGCACCTACGACTCCACCCTCGTCAGCCCGGCGTACGCGGTCACCGGCGCCACCCGCGTGACCCTCGACTTCACGACCTTCTACCGCCAGGAGGGCGCCCAGACCGCCCAGATCCTGGCGAGCTTCAACGGCGGCACGCCGACGGTCGTCAAGAGCTACACGGCCGACGTGGTCTCGCAGCCCCAGTCGGTCACCGTCGCGGTCCCGCCCGGCGCCTCCAGCGTCAGCTTCCGCTTCCGCTACACCGGGTCCAACAACTGGTACTGGGTGATCGACGGGGTCGGCATCCGCACTTCCTGACCTAGGCTGGGGGCGTCGCCACAGCGTCGTCGCGTCGCCCCCAGTAGGTTGCACGTTTGCACGTCAGGAGTCCCGCACCCATGGCAGAGCGCAAGCCGATCGAATCCTGGCTCACCGACATGGACGGCGTCCTCATCCACGAGGGCGTGCCGATCCCCGGCGCCGATGCCTTCATCACGAAGCTGCGGGAGACCGGGAAGCCCTTCCTGGTCCTCACCAACAACTCGATCTACACCGCCCGCGACCTGCACGCGCGGCTCTCCCGCATGGGGCTCCAGGTCCCCGTCGAGAACATCTGGACCTCTGCCCTCGCCACCGCCAAGTTCCTCGACGACCAGCGCCCCGGCGGCACGGCGTACGTCATCGGCGAGGCCGGCCTCACCACCGCGCTGCACGACATCGGCTACGTGCTCACCGACCACGACCCCGACTACGTGGTCCTCGGCGAGACCCGCACGTACTCCTTCGAGGCCATGACCAAGGCGGTCCGGCTGATCAACGCGGGCGCCCGCTTCATCTGCACCAACCCCGACGAGACCGGCCCCTCCCTGGAGGGCCCGCTGCCGGCCACCGGTTCGGTCGCCGCGCTGATCACCAAGGCGACGGGCAAGGAGCCGTACTTCGCGGGCAAGCCGAACCCGCTGATGATGCGCACCGGCCTGAACGCGATCGGCGCGCACTCCGAGTCCAGCGCGATGATCGGCGACCGGATGGACACCGACATCCTGGCCGGCCTGGAGGCGGGCATGCAGACCTTCCTGGTGCTGACCGGGCTGACGACGCAGGCGGAGGTGGACCGCTACCCGTTCCGCCCGTCGAAGATCGTGAAGTCGATCGCGGACCTCGTCGACCGGATCTGAAGACCCGCGCCCGGGCCCCGGCCGGATCCCCCGGGATGCGGAACGGCCCAAACGGGGTGACCCTGCCAGTACCAGGAGGTCACCATGCGTTCAGGTCCCATCGCTCTCCGTGCCGCGGGGGCGGCCTTGGTGCTGGTGCTCGCGCCCACGGCGGGCACCGCCCTCGCCCACGACGGCGTCGAGGCCGCCGTCACCCCGGCCGCGGCCGCGCCCGGCGCCGATGTCGACGTCCGGGTCACGGGGTGCGGCGGCCCCACCGGCGCGGCGAAGTCGCCGGCGTTCGTCGCGGACGCCGAGCTCTCCGCCCGTGGCGGCGGCACGAGCGCGCTGGCCGGCGGCGCGCGGGTGCGCTCGGGCCTGGAGGAGGGCACGTACGAGATCAGCGTGACCTGCGACGGCCATGACCACGACGCCGTCGGCACGCTCCGGGTCGGGCGCCACCAGAAGCCGGCCGGACAGCCGAGCGGGAAGCCCGCAGGGCAGCCGACCGGGCAGCCCACCGGGCAGGCCGCGCAGCGGCCCGGGCATCAGCCCGCGCACCGGCCGACCGGCCACTCGTCCCCGATCGCGCCGGTCCACGCGGGCGGCGGCGGCACCGCCGCCTTCGCCGCCCCGGCCGCGCCCGGCGTGGCGCAGACCGCGAGCGAGGAGGGCCTGGGTGCCCCGTACACCCTCCTGGGCTTCGGCATGGCCGCCCTCGCCGCGGTGGCCGTCGCCTTCCGCAGCGCCCGCCGCCGGGGCGACTCGCGCCCGGGCCCCGGCGCGGACTGAGGGACGCGGCCCCGTGACGTCCGGGCGGGCGGTGGCCGGTACGGCCTGGGCCGTCCTGGTGCTCGGCCTGTGGGTGTGGGGCCGGGACACCGGCGAGCTGCCGCCCGGCCCGGCGCCGACCACCGGCGACATCGCCGCCGCCGGCCGCCCGCTCACCGCCCCGCTGCCCCCGGCGCACACCCCGCTCGCCGCGGCGGCCGAGCCGCGCCGGGTCGAGATCCCGTCCCTCGGCATCTCCGCGCCGGTCGTCGCGCGGGGCCTGGACGCGGACGGCGCGATCGACCCGCCGCCGTACGACATGCCGCGCACCGTCGGCTGGTACGGCGCCGGCCCCCGCCCCGGCGCCTCCGGGGCCGCGCTCCTCGTCGGTCACGTCGACACCGAGACCCGCCGCGCCGTCTTCTACGGCCTGAGCGCGGCCCGCCCGGGTGCGGAGGTGACCGTGACCCGTTCGGACGGAAGCGTCGCGGAATTCACGATCGACGACGTCCAGGTGCTGCCGCGGGACGGCTTCGACGCGCGCCGGGCCTACGGGCAGCGGGTGCCGGACCGCGCCGAGCTGCGGCTCGTGACCTGCGGCGGGAGCTTCGACCGCAAGTCCGGCGCGTACACGGCGAACGTGGTGGTGTCGGCGTATCTGACCGGCGTACGGGACTGAGCGACCCGGACCCGGCCGGTGGCCGGCCGGGGCCGGTCCTCGACCGCGGGCTCACGGACCGCGGGAGGAGCCCGGAGCCGCCGCGGGCGAGCGAAGCGAGACGGGGGTACCCCCGGCCGAAGGCTGGGGGAGGGATCCGCTCACTGTAGAGGACACGGGGAAACGACCGAGGCCCTTCACCTGATGGTGAAGGGCCTCGGCCTTGCGCGTGCGCCGCCAGGGACTCGAACCCCGGACCCGCTGATTAAGAGTCAGCTGCTCTAACCAACTGAGCTAGCGGCGCCTGCTGACAGAGATAACTCTACAGGACCCCGAACCGTGCTCCTGACCATTTCCGGTCCCGCCCGGCCTGTCGGATGGTCGTATGGGGCCTTCGATCCGTCAAAATGCGATTTGTCCAGACAGTTGAGAAACTGGCGCCCGTGCAAGAGCGCCAAAAGATCTTGACGAGTGTGGAGGGGAACGCATGAGTGTGCCGGTCTTCGAAGAAATCGAGCCCGCGGCCGACTGCGGTTGCCCGGGCTGTGCCCGGCAGCGGCGCGACCTCGCCCTCGGCCTGCCCGTGCGCGCGGGCGGCCATCCGGCGGCGCACGGCGCGCGTCGGGCGCTGGTCCTGGTGACGGCGGCGGGGGTGGCCCTGGGAGCCGGGGGATCGGCGGCCGCGGGGGCGGTGGGCGCGGGAGTGGTGGACGCCGGCGTGGAGCGCGCCGTCTCGGGGAGCGCCACCGGGCCCGGGCCCGAGACCCCGCAGGGCGACCGCGGCCCGCTGCACGGATCGCCCGGACCGGGCTCGGCGCCGTCCCCGGGCGCGAACCCGACGACCAGTCAGATCTCCGCCGACTCCCTGCGGAAGACCACCCGGGCCGAGATCATCAACCGTGCGAAGGCGTGGGTCGCCGCGGAGGTCCCGTACTCGATGGAGCGGTACTGGAGCGACGGCTACCGCCAGGACTGCTCCGGCTACATCTCGATGGCCTGGAACCTCCGCTCCAACGAGTGGACCGGCAGCCTCGACCGCTTCGCCGACCGGATCGACCGCGCCGACCTGCAGCCCGGCGACATCCTGCTCTTCCACAACCCGGACAACCCGACGCGCGGCTCGCACGTGACGATCTTCGGCGGGTGGACGGACTACACGCACACCTCGTACATCGCGTACGAGCAGACCAAGCCGCACACGCGGAAGCAGGCCACGCCGCTCGCGTACTGGGAGAACTCGGACCGCTACGTCGCGTACCGCTACAAGGGCGTGGCCGCCGGGGGAGCGGCCGGGGCCGGCTCCGGGGCCGCGGCCACGCCGTTCCCGGGGGCGGCGATGTTCGGCCCCGGCGCGAACAACGCGTACGTCACCCAGCTCGGCCGGCTGCTCGTCGCGCGCGGCGGCGCGAAGTTCTACAGCCAGGGGCCGGGACCGCGCTGGGGCGAGGCGGACCGGCGGGCCACCCAGGCCTTCCAGCTCGCGCAGGGCTGGACGGGCACCGGAGCCGACGGCCTGCCGGGGCCGCGGACCTGGGCGCTGCTCGTGGGCGGGCAGGGCAGGAGCATCGGCGGTTCGAGTGGTTCGGGCGGATCGAGCGCATCTGCGAGCGGGTTCCCCGGGCGTGGCTCCTTCCGTCCGGGCCAATCCAACGCATATGTGGAGAAGCTGGGCAGGCAACTGGTGAAGCGGGGCTACGGCAAGCACTACACGTCGGGCCCCGGTCCGCAGTGGACGGAAGCGGACCGCCGCAACGTCGAGTCCTTCCAGCGGGCCCAGGGCTGGCGCGGCGCCGCCGCCGACGGCTACCCGGGCCCGGAGACCTGGCGGCGCCTTTTCCGATGACCCCGAGAACATGAGGTGACGACCGAATGACCCCATCGACCCCGACCCCCTCCGACCCCGGCCCCGCCGCCACCCGCGACGCGGCCCGCACCGCCCGCCGCCTCACCGACGGCCGCCTACGCCCGGCGGGCCCGCCGGGCGGGGGCGGGGGTGCGCCTGCGGGAGCCGGTGTGTCGGTGGGTGCGGGTGAGGGCGTGGGTGAGCCGGCGGGCGCCGGTGCCGGTGCCGGCGCGGTGCCGGGTGCCGGAGCGTCGGCGGGTGCGCTGGTGAGTGGGGGCGCGGGCGCGGGTGTGCCGCCGGGTGCGGGTGCGGGTGCGGTGCCGGGTGCCGGAGCGTCGGCGGGTGCGTCGGTGAGTGTGCCTGCGGGTGGGGCCGCGATGCCTGGTGTGGCGTCAGAGACGGCTGGGGCGACGCCGGTTGAGGTGGTGCGCGGCCCCGGGGATCCGGCGGCTCCGGCCGTCGGTACCGCTGCCGGGCCGGCAGGGCCCGGCGGAGGAGTCACCGGTACGCCGTCGAGCGCGGGCCCGGCCGGCGGTCCGGCGGAGCCGGCGCAGGCGCCCACCGCCGGGACTCCCCGGTCCGGGCAGGGGCCCGGCCTCGCACCCGGTCCGGAGCGTACCGCCGTGTCTGCAGCGGCACCGGCCTGCGGTCCGGTTGCCTACGACGGCGGGACCCCCACGGCAGCATCTGAAGCCGGACGGTCGCAGGGCTCCGGCCTCGCGTCCGGCCCGGAGCGTACCGTCGGGTCCGCGTCGGCACCGGCCTGCGGTCCGGTCGCCCGCGACGGTGCGAGTCCCGGGGCAGCCCCCGAAGCTGGACGGTTGCAGGGCTCCGGCCTCGTGTCCGACCCGGAACGTACCGCCGCGTCTGTGACGGCACCGGCCTCCGGTCCGGCCGCCCGCGGCGGTGCGACCCCCGCGGCGGCCCCCGAAGCCGGACAGTCGCCAGCCCCCGGCCTCCCCTCCGGGGCCGCAGGTGCCGCCGCCGCACCGGTGCGGCAGGCCCCCGGCCTGGCGCGCCGTACGGGACCTGGCGCCATGCCGCCCAGCACCGCCCGGGCGGGCACGACCGCCGAGGCCGGTGCCGTCCCCGGATACCCGGCGGCGCCCGTGCCCGGGTCCGGCCGAGCCGCCGCATCCCCCGCAGGGGCGGCTCACGTCGCTGGTGCTCCGTCCGGCGTCAGGTCCGCGGACGCGGGTTCGCCGGCCGGTGCCGGTGCCGCGAACCCGGCGGCGTCCGCCGTCGCAGGCCCGGCAGGTCCGGTACGCGAGTCCGGACGCCACGCGTCCCCCGCCGGCTCGGTCCGCGCTTCGGCGCAGGGCCCGGGGCTCGCGCCCCGCTCGGGGCCGTCCGCCCCGGGGTCCGCCGACGCGCGCTCGGCGGCTGGTGCCGGTCCGTCTCCCGCTCCCGGTTCGCCGCAGGCCCACTCGGCGGGCGCGCCCGCCGCCGAGGGATCGGCCCACGCGGCTCCGTCGCAGGCGGCCCGCCCGGCGGGCGCGCCCGCCACCGCATCCGCCGCTCCGGCGCGGGACCTGGGTCCCGCCGCCGGAGCCGCTTCCGGCTCACGACAGTCGCCCCACCTGCCCGGCGCGTCCGCCGGTGAGGGCTCGGCCCCGGGCCCGGCCGCGACTCCGCCGCACGCACCGCGATCGGCCGGTGCCCCCGCGGCAGAGGCCCCGGCCTCGGCTTCGGCCTCCGCTGATCCGTCGCAGGCGGCCCGCCAGGCCGGCGCGCCCGCCGGCTCGGGTTCGCCCCTGGGCTCGGCCGCCGCCGCGTCGCAGACCCCTCGCTCGGTCGGTGCGCCGGCCGATCAGGGCTCGGTGGCCCGTTCGGCTTCCGCCGCTGAGTCGCCGTCGCCTCACCCGACCCGCGCGCCCGCCGACCAGGGCCCGGCTGCCGCTTCACCTCCCGCCGCTCTTCCGCAGGCGACCCACTCGACCGCCTCGCCCCCCGCCGACGGCCCGGCTCGCAGTTCCGCCCCCGCCGGCGGCCCGGCGCAGGCGCACCACCCGACGGGCGCGCCCTCCGCCGTGGGCTCGGCCCCGGGTGCGCCCTCCGCCCAGGATTCCGCCCCAGGCGCGCCCTCCGCCGCTCCGGCGCAGGCCGCCCCCTCGGCCGGTACCTCTCCCGGCACCGACTCCGTCGACTTCGGCTGGATCGCGGGCGGGCGGGGCAAGGCCGGCGCCGTGCATGCCGGTGTGTCCGCCGAGGGCGCGCCGCGCGCGGGCGGGGGCGCCGGGCATCGGCGGCGCACCGTCATCGGGGCCGAGAGCACCGGGTCGATCCCGGTGCATCTGCTCTTCCGGGACGAGGCGGAGGGCGGCGACGACGGTGGGCCCGCCACCATGCCGGTGCCGGCCGTGCAGGCCGGGGCGCGGACCAAGGCCACGGCGCGGAACACGGCCAAGGCCACGGCGCGGAACACGGCCAAGGCCGCGGCCGAGACCACGGCCAAGGCGAAGAAGCCCGGGATTCCCGGGCCCGCGAAGCACGCGCCCGCGCCCGGTAACCGGCCCGCGCCCACCGCCGATCCCCGGCTCGTCGAGCGGCCGGGGCCGGTGCTGGCCGGGTGGGTCGGGGTGGTGGGCGGGGTGCTCGCGCTCGCGGCGTGCGGAGCGGTCGTGTGGTGGAGCGGGGCCGTGCCCGGCGAGGCCGCGCGGATGCTGGGGCTGCCGGTGCGGCCGTACCACGGGATTCCGCTCGGGCAGTGGGCGCTCCTCGCGCTCGGTGTCGTCCTGGCGCTGTTCTTCCTGGGCGGGCTCGGCCGCGGCCGGGTCGGGTACGCGCTCGTGCTGACGCTCTTCGGCGACTACCGCGGCACCGTGCGCCGTACGGGCCTGCTCTGGGTGAGCCCGCTGCTGCTGCGCCGCCGGGTCGACGTGCGGCTGCGGCACTGGCGCAGTGAGCCGCTGCCCGCCGTGGACGCGAAGGGCACGGCGCTGAACGTCGTGGTCCTCGTCGTGTGGCGGATCCGGGACACGGTCCGGGCGGCGCTCGGGGTGGACCGGCACGAGGAGTACCTGCGGGAGCAGGTGGAGGCGGCGATGGCGCGGGTGCTCTCGCAGCTGCCGGCGGACGCGTTCCACGAGGACGCGCCGACGCTGCGGGACTCGGAGGCGGTCGGCGAGGCGCTGACGCGGCTGCTGTCGGCGGAGTGCGCCCCGGTCGGCATCGACGTGTTCTCGGCGCAGCCGACGCGGATCGAGTACGCGCCCGAGATCGCCGCGGCGATGCGGCGGCGCCGGATCGCGGCGATCGACGCGAAGAACCGGGACAGCGTGCTGACCTCGGTCGTGGACGCGGTCGACGACGTGGTCCACCGGCTGACCTCCCGTGGTCTGGTGGAGCTGGACGACTACGAGAAGAAGGCGCTGGTGAAGGACCTGACCGTGGCGTTCTACACCGGTCGTACGGCCCCGGGGGAGGGCGCGTGATCGGGCTCGCACACCGCCGCCGTTGGTATGGACATGGCCAACTTCCGTCCCTACCTTGGAGCTTGGTCTAGACCTAGAACCCCCCACGAACCACCCCCCACCCGCACGCGTGCAGCACGGCCCAACAGAACTCCCCACGTTCTCCTGGAGCGACAGCATGCGAAAGAAATCAGGGATGGCGGCCGTGGCGCTCGGCGTCGCCGCGGCCTCCCTCCTCGCCACCACCAGCGCGAGCGGCCACGGCTACACCGACTCGCCGATCAGCCGGCAGAAGCTCTGCGCCAACGGCACCGTGACCAACTGCGGCGACATCCAGTGGGAGCCGCAGTCGGTCGAGGGGCCCAAGGGCTTCCCGGCCGCCGGGCCCGCCGACGGGACGATCTGCGCGGGCGGGAACTCCCGCTTCGCGCAGCTCGACAACGGCCGCGGCGGCGCCTGGCCCACCACCAGGGTCACCGCGGGCCAGAGCTACACCTTCCGCTGGCAGTTCACGGCCCGCCACGCGACCACGGACTTCCGCTACTACATCACCAAGAACGGCTGGACCGGCACCAAGGCCCTGACCAGGGCCGACCTCGACCCCCAGCCCTTCCTGGTCGTCCCCTACGGGGGTCAGCAGCCGCCGTCGACGCTCTCGCACTCCGGGACCATCCCGGCGGGCAAGACCGGCCGCCACCTGATCCTCGCCGTGTGGACGGTCGCCGACACCGGGAACGCCTTCTACGCGTGCTCGGACGTCCAGTCCTGACCTCCGGCGGCTCCGGCGAACGACCCGCCGGAGCCCTCCTCATCTGACGTCAAGTCAGCTAACCTCCCGCCCCATGAGGACCGTCGCGGAACTCGTACGACGCCAGTGGCAGGACCACCGGACCGGACTGAGGGACGAGCACACCACCCTCACCCACCACCAGGTCGCCGCCGGCGCCGCCGCCCGCGCCGCGCTGCTCACGGAGCTGATGCCCGACCGGCCGGGGTGCGAGCCGCACCTCGGCCTGCTGCTCGACAACACACCGGAGTACCCGCTCTGGCTCGGCGCGGCGGCCCTCGCCGGGGCCGCCGTCGCCGGGATCAACCCGACCCGGCGCGGCGCCGAGCTGGCCCGCGACATCCGGCACACCGACTGCCGCGTCCTGGTCACCCAGCGCGCCCACCTCCCGCTCCTCGACGGGCTGCCGCTGCCCGGCGTACGGATCCTGGTGACCGACACCGACGCGTACGAGACCCTCCTCGCCCCCTACGGGAGCGCCACCCCGCACGACCGCTTCCTGCGGCCGCCCCGCCCCGACAGCCGCTTCCTCCTCTCCTTCACCTCCGGCTCCACCGGCGCGCCCAAGGCCGCCGTGTGCAGCCAGGGCCGGCTCGCCGCCGCCGGCGACTCGCTCGTGTCGCACTTCTCGATACGACCGGAGGACACCCACTACATCTGCATGCCGATGTTCCACGGCAACGCCGTGATCGCCGACTGGGCGCCCGCGCTCGCCGCCGGCGCCCGGATCGCGCTGCGCGCCCGCTTCTCCGCCTCCC
Organism: Streptomyces sp. NPDC004327; assembly: GCF_042873935.1. Lineage (NCBI taxonomy): Bacteria > Bacillati > Actinomycetota > Actinomycetes > Kitasatosporales > Streptomycetaceae > Streptomyces > Streptomyces sp. NPDC004327. Next base: position 179,346 of record NZ_JBIAME010000002.1, read on the forward strand.
GCTTCCTGCCCGACGTGCGCCTCTTCGGCGCCACGTACTTCACGTATGTGGGCCGCGCCGTCCAGTACGTGCTCGCCACCCCGCCCGGCGAGCACGACCGCGACCACCGGCTGCGGCTCGGCTTCGGCACGGAGGCGGGCGCGGTGGACGCGGCCCGCTTCGAAGCGCGGTTCGGGGTGCGGCTGGTGGAGGGGTACGGCTCCTCCGAGGGCGGGGCCGCGATCCAGTGGAGCCCCGGCACCCCGGCCGGGGCGATCGGGCGGGCCGCCCCCGGCGACGACCTCGCGGTGGTGGACCCGGCCACCCGGCGCGAGTGCCCGACGGCACGGTTTTCGGCCACCGGTGTGCTGCTGAACGCCGACGAGGCCGTCGGCGAGCTGGTCAACCGGGGCCGCAGCGCCTTCGAGGGCTACTGGCGCAACCCCGAGGCCGAGGCCGCGCGCCTGGGCCGGGGGCACCCGCGGGCCGAGGGCTCCGGGGCGGGCTGGTACTGGACCGGTGACCTCTTCTACCGGGATGCCGACGGCTTCCTCTACTTCGCGGGCCGCACCGACGACCGGCTGCGCGTCGACAGCGAGAACCTGGCCGCCGCGATGATCGAGAACATCCTGGCCCGCTGGGAGCGCGCGGCCGGCGTCGCCGTCTACGCCGTCCCCGACCCCGTCGCCGGCGACCGGGTGATGGCCGCGCTCGCCCTGCGCCCCGGCGCCGCCTTCGACCCGGACGCCTTCGCCGCCTTCCTGGCCGGCCAGCGCGACCTCGGCACCAAGATGCCCCCGACCTACGTCCGCGTCGTCCCCGAGCTGCCCCTGACCGCCACCAACAAGATCCACCGGGTCGCGCTGCGCCGCGCCGGACTCGGCGGCCCCGACCCGGTCTGGTGGCGCCCGGCGCCCGCCGCCCCGTACGAGCCGCTCACGGCCCGGGCCCGGGAGGGGCTCCGCCGGGCCTACGAGGAGCAGGGCCGGCCGTTCCCGGGATGACCCGGCCCCGGGGCGGGGAAACCCGGGGCCGGAGAACCCCGGGCGGGGAAACCCCGGGCAGGAAAACAAGGAAGCCCTCTCGCTTTCGCGAGAGGGCTTCCTCTGTCTGTGCGCCGCCAGGGACTCGAACCCCGGACCCGCTGATTAAGAGTCAGCTGCTCTAACCAACTGAGCTAGCGGCGCCTGCTGACAGAGAAAATACTACCTGGTCCCGAGGGGTGCTCGTGACCACCTCTCCGTCACCCCGGCTTCATCCGGCCGTCAGCCCGCGCGGAGCCTCAGATCGCCAGCGACAGCACCACCGGTGCCGCCCGGCGGTTCAGCGTGTCGGCCGCCGAGCGCAGCCGGTGCGCGTGCTCGATCGGGAGTGACAGTGCCAGACAGCCCACGGTCGAGCCGGCCGTCAGCGGTACCGCCGCGCAGACCGTGCCCACCGCGTACTCCTGGAGGTCGAGCATCGGGACGGTCGGCGGCTGGCTGTCCAGCTTGGAGAACAGGATCTTCTCGTTGGTGATCGTCCGGGAGGTCAGCCGGGCGATCTTGTGGCGGGCGAGGTGGTCGCGGCGCCCGTTCTGGTCGAGCTGGGTGAGCAGGCACTTGCCGACCGCGCTGGCGTGGGCGGCCGAGCGGAAGTCCACCCACTCGTTGACCTTCGGGGTGCGCGGGCCGTCGGCGAACTGGGTGATCTTCACCTCGCCGTCGATGTAGCGGCTGATGTCGACGGCGGCGCCGACCGAGTCGCGCAGTTCGGTGAGCGTCTCCTGGAGCTTGCGCTCCAGGGCCTCGCGGCGGGTGACGCCGGAGCCGAGGAGGACCAGGGAGTCGCCGATGACGTAGGCGCCGTCGGAAACCTGCTCCACGTACCCCTCGCGGCGGAGCATCAGCAGGAGGGACGACAGATGGGCGACGGGCAGGCCGGTCTCCCGTGCTATCTGCACGTCGGTCACGCCGCCACCGTGCCGTGAGACCGTCTCAAGCACGCGCAGGGCGTATTGCACCGAGTGGAACGGCGCGGTGGGCTCGGGCTTCAGCGCCACGGTTTCCCCCTACCAGGTTGTGACCGCAAGCTTCCGTACCACGATAGCCGCCAAGGCCCCGCCACGGGGCGGCTGTTGGCGAGATTGATGCGGTGCTCAGGGGGCCTGGGCTGGGGTGCGCCACTCTGGCATATGCCATGGTCACAGCCCTGCCGGAGAGACTGAGGTCAGGGCCGTGCGGGAAGCCGTCCGGACGGCCGTTCGAGCCCGTTCCGGACGTGAAGATTTTTTCGGTGGGCGGTCCGCGCGAGCCTGCTGGGGCCGGTGATGCGCGTGCGGGTCCGAGCCCGGGTCCGTGCCGGGTTCGTGTCCGGGGAATAAACGGAGACAGCCTCCTGTTAGCTTCCCCGATCGGCTTCTGACGACAGAAAGGCCCCACGGTGAGCGACGACCCCACGCCTGACGTGACGCGAGGAGACGCGATTCGGGGCGAGGTGCACGGCACCGCGCCCGTACCGCTGTCCGTACTGGACCTGGTCACCGTCGGCAAGGGACGGACCGCGAGCCAGACGCTCGCCACCAGCGTCGAGCTGAGCCGGCTCGCCGAGCGGCGCGGCTTCCACCGGCACTGGGTGGCCGAACACCACTCCATGCCCGGCGTCGCCTCCTCCTCGCCCGCCGTGATCCTGGCCCATCTCGCCGCCCACACCCGCCGCATCCGGCTCGGCTCCGGTGGCGTGATGCTGCCGAACCACGCCCCGCTGGTGATCGCCGAGCAGTTCGGCACCCTGGAGGCGCTCGCCCCGGGCCGGGTCGACCTCGGCCTCGGCCGCGCGCCCGGCACCGACGGCGCGACCGCCGCCGCGCTGCGCCGGACCCAGACCCTGGGCGAGGGCGCGGACGACTTCCCCGAGCAGCTCGCCGAGCTGACCCGCTTCCTCGACGACGACTTCCCGGACGGCCATCCGTACGCCCGGATCCACGCCGTGCCCGGCCCGGTGCAGGGACCCAAGGGCCGGCCGCCGGTCTGGCTGCTCGGCTCCTCCGGCTTCAGCGCCCGGCTCGCCGGCCTGCTCGGCCTGCCCTTCGCCTTCGCCCACCACTTCTCGGCCCGCAACACCGTCCCGGCCCTCGACCTCTACCGGGACTCCTTCCGCCCCTCGGCCGTCCTCGACGCGCCGTACGCGCTGGTCGCCGTCTCCGCGCTCGCCGCCGACGAGGCCGCCGAGGCCCGCCGCCAGGTGCTCACCGGCGCCCTGTCCATGCTGCAGCTGCGCGCCGGCCGGCCCGCGCTCGTCCCGACGCCCGAGGAGGCGGAGGCGTACGAATTCAGCCTCGCGGAGCGCGAGTTCGTCACCGACTGGCTGGGGAACATCGAGTACGGCACGGCGGACGAGGTGCGGGCGGGGCTCGACGCCCTGCAGAAGCGCACCGGCGCGGACGAGCTGATGATCACGTCCCACGCGCACGGGCCGGACGTGCGGCTGCGCAGCTACGAGCTGATCGCCGACGCGTACGCGCTGCCCGAGCTCCGTCCGGAGGCCTAGGAAGCGGAATTTCCCGGCCGGTTGGTTCACCTTCGAACCGGCCGGCCGGCGGAAGCCTAAGTGAACCTTAAACCGCTCGTCACGCATGGTGGCGGGCGGTTCCTTTTTGTGCTGCGCCCCCTCCGAAAGGCCCTGACGAGGGCTTTCTCTCGCCAATTGGTCTAGTCCTCAATCTGGTTCAGACCATTGACGCACCGTTCACGCGGCGGATATCACTGCTCCAACTTCCGTACCGCCACCCCTCCCGGAGGCCGCACGTGCACCCCCGCAACCCCCGCAAACCGCTTCTCGCCGCGCTGCTCGGCTCGGCCCTCGCCGCCGGCGCGCTCGCCGCGACCGCCGGCCTCGGCTCCGCGCAGGCCGCCGACACCGCCGCCACGCCGTCCACGGGCGGCGTGAAGATCGCCTACTACGACCAGTGGAGCGTGTACGGGAACGCCTTCTACCCCAAGCAGCTCGACGAGCGGGGCATCGCGGCCAAACTGGACGTCATCAACTACTCGTTCGGGAACATCCACCCGACCGACCTCACCTGTTTCGAGGCCAACAAGGCCGCCGGCGACGACGCCAACCCCAACGCCGGTGACGGCGCGGGCGACTCGTACGCCGACTACCAGAAGTCCTTCTCGGCCGCGGACAGCGTCGACGGCGTGGCCGACAAGTGGGACCAGCCGATCGTGGGCGTCTTCAACCAGTTCAAGAAGCTGAAGGCGAAGCACCCCAACCTGAAGATCAACATCTCGATCGGCGGCTGGACCTACTCCAAGTACTTCTCGGACGCGGCCAAGACCGACGCCAGCCGCAAGAAGTTCGTCGCCTCCTGCGTCAAGCAGTACATCCAGGGCGACCTGCCGGTCGACGGCGGCTTCGGCGGCGCCGGCTCCGCCGCCGGCATCTTCGACGGCATCGACATCGACTGGGAGTACCCGGGCTCGGCCGACGGCCACCTCGGCAACCACTACGCCGCCGAGGACAAGCAGAACTTCACGCTGCTCCTCGCCGAGTTCCGCAAGCAGCTCGACGAGTACGGCACCGCGCACGGCGGCAAGAAGTACCTGCTGACCGCCGCCCTGCCGGCCGGCCAGGACAAGATCAAGAACATCGAGACGGACAAGATCGGCGCGTACCTCGACTACGCGAACATCATGACGTACGACATGCACGGCGCCTGGGACGGCGACGGGCCGACGTACCACCAGTCCCCGCTGTACTCCGGCACCAACGACCCGACCGACGTCATCAAGCCGGGCACCGAGAAGTACTCGATCGACAACGCGATCGACTCCTGGATCGACGGCAAGCCCGCCTACGGCATCACCGGCGGCTTCCCCGCCAACAAGCTGACCCTCGGCTACGAGTTCTACTACCGCGGCTGGAAGGGCGTCCCGGCCGGCGCCACCAACGGCCTCGCCCAGACCGCCACCGGCGGCTCCGGCGCCCGCCCGCTCAGCCAGGCGGCCGGCATCGCGTACTACAAGGAGCTCGGCGGCATCGTCGACAACCCGGCGACCACCTTCTGGGACGACCAGGCCAAGTCCGCCTACTTCTACAAGGACGGCGAGTTCTTCACCGGCCTGGACAAGCGCACCATCCAGGCCCGCGCCGACTACGCCCACCAGCGCGGCCTCGCCGGCGCGATGATGTACTCGCTGCTCGGCCTCGACGCCAACGCCACCCTCTTCAACCAGATCGCCGACGCCGTCGGTTCCTCGCCGACCACGCCGCCGACCACCCCGCCCACCACGACGCCGCCGACCACCACGCCGACGACGCCGCCCACCACCCCGCCCACGACCCCGCCGACGACGCCGCCCACCGGCTGCACCGCCGCGGCGTACGTGGCCGGCCAGGTCTACACCGGCGGCCAGACCGTCTCCCACAAGGGCCACAACTGGAAGGCCAAGTGGTGGACGCAGAACGAGGAGCCGGGCACGACCGGCGACTGGGGCGTCTGGCAGGACCTCGGCGCCTGCTAGGGCCTGTCCGGCGGATCAGGGTCGGACAGGCCCTGGTCCCCGCGGTGTGACCCCTTCATGACCACTGCCCCCGCCCGGAATGTCCCTCCGGCCGGGGGCAGTTCCACGCCCGCGCCGCGGTCGCGGGCAGGCGGCCGCCCTTGGTGCCGGGTCAGCCGACGGCTCCGGCGCCTCAGGCGGGCAGCGGTTCCACGGGCAGGGACGTGACGCCGATCAGTTCGGCGATGCGCTCCGGGGTCACCGCCCGCGAGTAGAGCCAGCCCTGCCCGGTGTCGCAGCCGATCCGGCGCAGCCGGGCGGCCTGGCCCGAGGTCTCCACGCACTCGGCGGTGACCGTGAGCCCGAGCCGGTGGGCGAGCTGGACGAGGGCCTCGACGATCAGCTCGTCGGCCGGGTTGGCGTGCGCCTCGTCCTGGAAGCCGCGGACGAAGGAGCCGTCGAGCTTGAGGACGGAGACCGGGAGGCGGCTGAGGTAGGCGAGGTTGGAGTAGCCGGTGCCGAAGTCGTCGATGGCGATCCGCACGCCCATGTCGCTGAGCGCCTTGAGCGCCTGGAGCGGCCGGCCGGCCGAGCCCATGACGGCGGACTCCGTGAGCTCCAGCTGGAGCAGGTGGGGCGCGAGTCCGGTCTCGGCGAGGATGCCGGCGACGTCGGCCACCAGGTCGGAGTCCCACACCTGGCGGACGGCCACGTTGACGCTGACGAAGATGGGCCGCTGGCCCGGGTGGTCCTTCTGCCACTGCCGGGCCTGCCGGCAGGCGGTCCCCAGCACCCAGCGGCCGAGCTCCACGATGGAGCCGTCCTCCTCGGCGATGCCGATGAACCGATTCGGCGTCAGCACGCCGAACTGCGGATGGTGCCAGCGCACCAGCGCCTCGACGCCCCGCACCGCGCCGCCGGCGAGGTCGACGAGCGGCTGGTACTCGAGCGCGAACTCGCCGCGCTCGACGGCCGGGCGGAGGGTGGAGCTGAGCGCCTGCCGGGTCATCCGGTGGGCGTTGCGCTCGGGGTCGAAGAGGGTCCAGCGGGACTTGCCGTCGGCCTTGGCCCAGTAGAGCGTGGTGTCGGCGGCCTGCATCAGGCAGGTGGCGGAGGAGCCCTGGGCCGGGCGCTCGACCACGCCGATCGAGGCGGAGACCGAGAGCCGCTGCCCGGAGAGGTCGAAGGGCTCCTGGAGCGAGGTCAGCACGGACTGGGCGAGGTCGGCGAGCTGCTCGGTGCCGGTGGAGTCCTCGACCAGGATGGCGAACTCGTCGCCGCCGAGCCGGGCCACCAGATGGCCGCCGTTGCGGGTGTATCCGTAGCCGTCCGCGCACTCGGTGAGCCGGGCGGCGACGGCGGCGAGCAGCCGGTCGCCGATCCGGTGGCCGAGGGTGTCGTTGACCGCCTTGAAGCCGTCCAGGTCCAGGTAGCAGATGCCGATCCGCCCTGTTCTGCCATGCCCGTAGGACTGGTACGACTCGTAGGACTCGTGTGACCGGTCCGGGTCCGCCGCGGCGCCGCTGTCGAGGGCGGCGGTCAGCCGCTCGAAGAACAGGGTGCGGTTGGGCAGCCGGGTGACCGGGTCGTGCATCTGGAGGTGGCGCAGCCGGGCCTGCAGCTCGCGGCGGTCGCTGATGTCCGCGACCGAGAGCAGCACCCGGCCGCTGTCGGGTACGGGCGCCACGGTCACCTCGGCCCAGAGCGAGCGCCCGTCGGGGTGCTTGAGGCGGCGCGTGCAGCGGAAGCGGGAGCGCCGGCCGCGCAGCACCTCGCGGTAGGCGTGCCAGGTGCGGCCGTCGGAGCCGAGGTCGACGAGGTCGGCGGCGGCCTGCTCGCGCAGTGCGGCGGCCTCGGTGCCGAGCAGGGTGCCGAAGGAGTCGTTGGCGGCGAGGACGATGCCGTCCCGGTCGACCATGGCCATCGCGAGCCGGGCGGCGTTGAACGCGGCGCGGTAGTCCCGGAGTTCGGGGCCGCCGGGGTCGGAGTCGCCGGGGCCGGAGTCCCGGAGTCCGGGGGTGTGGAGCCCGGGGGCGCCGGCCTCGGGGTCGCGGTGGTCCCGGAGTGCGGAATCCGATGCCGGAGGGTGACTCTCCGTGAGTGCCGGCTCAGCCGACGGGTGCACTGGTCCTTCGGGGGTTCCGCTCACCGCTCGCTCCCGTAGTGCGTTCGGGCCGTACAGATGTGGTCGGAATGATCGGCCGGGGAAAGTGTGCCGATCATAGAGGCTGGCCGGGGCGCCGTTCCAGCTCCTGAGCCGGTCGCGGGCCTCCGGCGGGCTGTGAGGCTGCCCACCCGGACCGCGCGCCCGATCGTTTCTGCGCGGGTCTGACACGGGTCGACAGCGACCTGACCGAATGTGACTTTCCGTGAGCTGTCGCGTGCCCGTGTCGCGTCGACCCGGCGGGTCCCGCTCACCCGACCGGGGCAGCGGAAAGGTGCGAAACCTGGCAAACCACCACAAGGTGGGTGAGGTGTCGCACATTCCGGAGCGGGAGGTCCACGTGAGGGGTCACGGGAAGGGGCAGCAGCCACCCGGGCGAGTGCACGGGCGGGCGCGGGGGCGCGCGCCCGGGCAGCGCTCGCGCCTGCGGGCCGGCGCGGCCGCCTTCACCTCCCTCGCCGCGCTCGCCGCGACCGGTCTCGTCGCCGGCCCCGCCGTCGCCGCGCCCTCCGCCGGGCCCTGCGCCCTGCCCCGTACCGCCGCCCATCACTCGCTCGGCCTCGACACCTGGAACGGGTCCTATCCGCGTCCGACCCGCGCCCTCGACGCCGTCATGATCTTCCTGTCGTTCCCGGACTCGACCCCCATGACCACCCCCGCCGAACTGGCCGCCGACCACTTCCCCGGCACGTCCCAGTTCTTCGAGCGCGCCTCCTACGGCCGCTTCAGCCTGCGCGTCCACCCGCAGCGCGACTGGATCCGGATGCCGCGGGACTCCTCCGCGTACGCGATACGGCGGGACTGGAGCGCCGAGCGCCGGGCGGCCTATCTGCGCGACGCGATCCGCGCCGCGGACGCCTCGGTCGACTTCTCGCGCTACGACGTCGTCTACCTGGTCGCCGACCCGGACGCGCCCGGCGTGGACTCCGACGCCACCAAGGTGGTCAACCTGGAGCACCCGCTGGAGGCCGACGGCGCCGAGATCAAGCGGGTCGTCACGGTCTTCGAGCGCCACCCGCCGGACCGCAACGTGCTCGCCCACGAGACCGGCCACGTCTTCGACCTGCCCGACCTCTACCACCGGCCGACCGACGGCAAGGGCGACTGGGACACCTACGTCGGCGACTGGGACGTCATGGGCAGCCAGTTCGGGCTCGCGCCCGACTTCTTCGCCTGGCACAAGTGGAAGCTGGGCTGGCTCGACCGCTCCCAGGTGGCCTGCGTACGCGGCCCGGGCACCCATGTCGTCAGCCTGGAACCGGTCGCCGCCGCCCCCGTCGCCGGCGGCAGCGTCGGCACCCGGCTCGCCGTGGTCCGTACGGGTGAGGACAGCGTCCTCGCGATCGAGGGCCGCTCGGCGACCGGCAACGACCGCGACACCTGCACCGAGGGCGTGCTGCTCTACCGCGTCCGCAACCAGGCGGCCTCCGGCGACGGCCCGGTCGAGGTCGTCGACACCCATCCGCGCACCGAGGCGTGCTGGGAACGCTCGGTCTACCCGCCGCTCGCCGACGCGCCGCTGCGCGAGGGAGAGTCGTACACGGTGCCGGGCACGGGAGTCCGGGTGGAGGTGGACGGCCGCACCAAGGCGGGGGAGTGGACGGTCCGGATCACGGGCCCGCAACCGGTCGGATGACCGCGGAAAACGAAGAAGCCCCCCGCTTCCGCGAGGGGCTTCTTCTGTCGGTGCGCCGCCAGGGACTCGAACCCCGGACCCGCTGATTAAGAGTCAGCTGCTCTAACCAACTGAGCTAGCGGCGCCTGCTGACGTCGTAGACATTAGCAGGAGGATGGGCCTAACCAAAAATCGATACCCGCACATCGATCCTCCCAACCGCCCGGACGGCCCTGGCCGCCCGCACGCACGCCCACAGCAGCACCTCGGGACCGGGCAGCCACGGCTTGCGGGTGTCGGGGGCGACGAGCCAGCGCGGGCCGGTGGAGTCGTGCGGGGCGAGCGGCGGGATGGTCACCGCGTCGCCGGTGCCGTGGCAGAGCGGACGGGCGACCTCCCGGCCCCACTCCTCCCAGTCGAGCAGGGACGGTAACCGCTGGGCGGTGCCCGGCGCCGCGAAGAGCAGCATCCGGCCCCGGTGCACCGCCACCGGACCGCAGCCCGGCCCCTCGGCCCACAGCCGGTCCAGCATCCGCCGCCCGAAGGTCGGCTCGACGTTCACCACGTCGAAGACCGTGCCGCAGGGGAGTACGGCGGGGGAGGCGGGATGCTGCTCCCAGGTCGCGAGCGCGGGGCCCGGCCGGGACGTGGCGGAGGCGAGCCAGGCGGCGCCGTCCTCGGTGACCCGCGCGGGCTGGTGCCGGCAGATGTCGTAAAGGACCGTCGTCTCGTCGCTCAGCCACGTCGTCATACGAGAGGTCTACCGGCTGTGACGGCCCCGTTCCGGCGGGTTGCCGGAAACCCGGACACGGCGGGGTCGCGGGGAGTATCTTGCGCCCCGGCATATGCCATCCGGCCAGTCCGGGGGCGGGGTGCCGGGGGCGGGGTGCCGCGGGCTTGATGCCGGAAGCCGACTGTCCTGGAGCCCGGCTGTCCTGGAGCCGACTGTCCTGGAGCCGACCGTCTGGGAGCCGGCTGTCCGGCGGCGGGGCGCCCGGGGGCGGGGTGCCCGGGGGCTCCCCGCGCGCGGCTCACTCCTGCGGGTCGCGGCCGCCCGTGCGGATCAGGTCCTGACCGAACTCGATCATCTTGCGGGCGTAGTCCTCGGTCCACGCCGCCCGCTCGGCCACGTCCGCCGCCGTCAGCCGGTCGAACCGGCGCGGGTCGGCGAGCTGCGCCGCCGCGATCGCCTGGTACTCGATCGCCCGGTCCGTGGCCGTGCGGAACGCCAGCGTCAGCTCGGTGGCCCGGGCCAGCAGCTCCCGCGGGTCGTCGATCCGCTCCAGGTCGAAGAAGTGCTCCGGGTCGGCGGCAGCCTCGGCCGGTTCGAAGATCAGCGGCGCCGGCCTGACCCGCCGCTGCGCGCTCCGCTCCGCGGATTCCGCCATGATCCCTCTCCTCCTCACACACGCGGCCCGGACACCCGGGCCACCTCCCATTCTCCCGCGCCTGGCAAGAGGGCCGGGAGCCCGGTACGGCCGCTCCGGCGTCCGGCCCACCCGGGCGCCGTGGCCGGGCGGCGGTACCTACGGCGTCCAGCTCACCCGGTGCTCCGCCAGGTGGGACAGGACCGCGTGGTTCGCCTCCCAGCCGTCCGGGAACTTCATCGTGACGCCCAGCTGGACCGGCTCCGTCGACGGGTGTTCGTCGAGGAGCTCGGTGACGCCGGCGCGGCAGACGACGATGCAGGCGTGGCGGTGGCGGGAGGCCAGGACGCAGAGGCGGCCGGTCTCCAGGTGGAAGGCGGTGGCGTCGGGGCGCCCGGAGAGGGGGTGGAGGACGACGGTGACGTCGTACTCGCGGCCCTGGAGGCGGTTGGCCGTGTCGACCGTGACGCCGGTGACGCCCAGCTCGGTGAGCGCGGCGCGGATCGCGGCCGCCTGGTCCCGGTGGGCGGTGCCGACGGCGACGCGGTCCGGGGTGAGGGGGACGGGCGCGGCGGACCGCTCGTCGGTGGCCGCGCCGCCGCGGTCGAGGAGGCGGCGGACGAGCAGGGCGACCGCGTGGACGGCCTCCGGGTCGGTGCGCGGGGTGTGGCGGGCGGGGAGTTCGAGCAGGGCCCAGCCGGACTCGGCGGCCTCGTCCAGGACCCGGTCCGGGGCCGAGCCGTCGGACGCCACGCCGAAGGAGAGCTTCCGGTCGCCGTGGTCCGTACCGCTGCGGAACGGCGTGTACGGATAGAAGGCGGCGGAGACCAGCGGCGCCGCCGAGGCCGGGAGCCGCCAGGAGACCGGGAGGCGGTGCTGCGGCAGCTCCGGGTTGTGCGCCAGGAGCGTGGAGACCGCGGACGCCGACGGGTCGTACGACAGGCCCGCCCACTGCTCCGCGCCCACCACCGAGAACGGGTCCAGCTGTCCCGGGTCGCCCACGAACAGCGCCCGCTCGAAGAGGCCCGCCACGGCGAGCAGCGCGTCCGAGCGCATCTGGTACGCCTCGTCGACGATCGCGTGCGCCCACGGCTCGGTGTTCTTCACGTGCGCCCACTTCGCGGCGGTCGAGATCACCACCGGCAGCCCGGCGAGCTCCGCCGGCTTCGACGACTTCCGTACGTGTTCGAGGCCGTCGAGCGCCTTGTCGTACGGGTCGGAGTCGTTCGAGTGCAGCCGGCCCACGCCGAGCCCCGGCTCCTTCTCGGCGAGCCGCAGCACCAGGTCGTCCACCTGCGCGTTGGTCTGCGCGACCACCATCAACGGGCGCCCCGCGGCGGCCAGTTCGAGCGCGGCGCGGACGACGAGCGTCGACTTGCCGGCGCCGGGCGGCGAGTCCACGACGACACCGCGGGCGGTGCCGTGCAGGGTGTCGGCCAGGATCCCGGCCGTGGCCCGGGCGGCCTCGGCGGAGGGGTCGAAGGTCACAGGATGTCCTCGGGGGTGATGCCGTCGGGGAGTTCGGCTTCGTCGGTACGGGGCGGGCCGCCGTGCGTCCACGGCGTGTCCTCCGGGTCGGGCAGCGCGGCGCCCGGCCGCTGGTCGTGTTCGAACAGCGTCCAGGCGATCCGTTCGCCCTTCTCCGGCACCGAGCCCTCCGCCGGTTCCTTCGAGCGGCCCATCTTGTCCAGGAGCCGCAGCACCAGCGAGCCGTCCTCCTCCGCGTGCGCGAACTCGGCCGTCTGCGGCCTGCCGTCGAGCACGCGGTACACCTTCACGCCCTCGGCCAGGTGCGGCCGGTCGTCCGTGCGGACCGTCAGCAGGGGCCGCGGGCGGTTCTTCTCCGTGCGCGCCATCGTCACCTCGGTGATCTCCGCGACGAACGCCTCGCCCGCGAGCCGCCGCCCCGCCATCACCAGCGGGTCGTCGAGCGCCTCCTGCGCCTCCAGCTGACCCTGCGCCTGCTCGCGCGCCGCGAGCTTCCGCGCCGCCGTCACCGCGTCGTCGCGGCGCGGCTGCGGCGGCTCGCCGGCCACGATGCGGTCCCGCTGCCCGGTGAAGGACCAGCGGTCCCGGGTCCAGCGGTCGGCGACCCGCGCGCCCTCCGGCAGCTCCCGCACCAGGTCGAGCGCCCGCCACACCGCGTCCCAGGTCGGCTTCAGCTGCGCGGCGACGAGCCGGCGGATCTCCCGCTCGGCCCCGGTCAGCGCGGCCAGCCCCTCCTCGGCGGCCGGCCCGTCCTCGGCCGCGCCGAGCGCCTGACGGGCGCGGTCGAACGCCTCGATCGCGGGCGCGAGCAGCTTGTTGTCGAAGGCCGGGTCGGTCGCCGGCCCGGCCGGCGGGCACAGCAGCTGCCCGCGCGCGTCCCGCGCGAGCTCGGCGCGCAGCGCCGCCTGTGCCCCGGACTCTCCCTCGGGCGGCGCGATCCACGCGAGCAGTGCGCCCAGGTGCTGGTCCTCCAGGGACGACTGGCCGGTCGCCCAGTGCCTGCCCAGCAGGTCCGTCGCGGCCACGAGCAGCGAGGCGCCCGGCACCCGGGCCCGCTCGCCGAAGTGCGTCAGCCAGCGCCCGAGCAGCGGCACCCGGGGCGGCGCCGGATACGGCGTGTCCGGGTCCTGCTCGGCCGTGCGGCGAAAGCGCGTCGACCGGCCCAGGAGTCGTACGTACTCGATGCCGGCCCGGCTCGGCACCACCAACTGCGGTGCGTCCAGGCACAGTTCGACCACCTCGTCCTTGCGCTCCACCGTCTCGACGGCCGCGGCGAAGGAGTCGACGTACGGCAGGATCTCGTCGGCCAGTTCGGCGAGGAACGCGAAGCGCAGGTCCCGGTCGCGCGGCTGCGGCACGACGAGCAGCCGCGGCTCCTCCGGGTCGGTGCCGACGAGCGCGCCGAGCGGCGCGCCCGCCTCGCCCGCTGTCGTCAACGGCACGAAGACCAGGGGCCGTTCGGACAGATGCCGGTGGCGGACCGTGGTGAGCGGCTGGGCCCGCCCGGCCTCGACGGCCTCCATCCGGGCGAGGGTGGAGATCAGCGACATGGGGACACTCCGGTGGACTGAGTGGCCGGTGTGGCATGAGTGGCCTGCGGGGCCACCGTGACGCCCGTGACTCCAGCGGCCTCCGAAACCCCCGCCGCCCCCGCCGCCCCCAGCTCCCCCAGCGCCTCGCTCCGCAGCGCCCGCGCCCGGCGCAGTGCCTCGACCGCCGGGTCGTCCGGGTCGCCCGCCTCGCCCCGCGCCGCCGCCAGGACCGCGTCGATCGTCGTCAGGCCGCCCAGCTCGCCCCGTACCGAACGGCCGAGGGCCGTCACCGCGTCCGCCGCCCTCGCGCGCTCACGGCAGTGGAAGGCGAGTTCGCACGCCGAGAGGCACTCCGGCGCGTACGCGTGCGGCACGCACTCGACCGCCGACGCCAGCTGCTCCGCCGAGCACTCGGCCACGTCGAAGGTCACGCCCTGCGGCAGCGAGTCCGCGATCTCCTCGATCCGGGTCAGCCGGGCGAGCTGGCGGCGGGTGACGGCGACCTGCTTGCGCACGTCCACGGCCGAACCCGTCGGCAGGTTGGAGAAGTCCTTCGGGCAGACGAGCAGCACCCGGTGGGCCACCTCGGCGCCCTCGGTGTGCGCCGCGATCCGGTCCAGGGCCAGCACGTACACCGCGGCCTGGCGGGCCGCCGCGCCGACCTTCGACGCGTCGGCCGCGCCGTCGACCATCGGGAAGGACTTGATCTCGACGACCGTCCAGCGTCCGTCGGGGTGCACCACGACCGCGTCCGGCTCCAGATAGACGGGCGAGCCCGCCACCTCGAGGGCCAGCATCGGATGGTCGAGCAGCGCCCAGCGGCCCGCCGCCGTCGCCTCGCGCAGCGCGAGCGCCGTGCGGGCCGCCCGGCCCTCGGGCCCGGCCGCCGCCAGCTCCGGCACGTCGGCCTTCCCGGGCTCCTCGATGCCGAGCAGGGCGAGCAGCTCCCGGCCGCCGTCGGCCTTCACCTTCGCCTCGAACGCGTTGCCCCGGGCGATCGCGTACTGCGACTGGCCGAACGACGACGGCGCGCCCAGCTTCGCGGCGAGCGCCGTCTTGTCGACTCCGGCGCCGTCGAGGATCGCCCGCCGCCGGCAGCCGGGGTTCGCGGCCAGCGCGGCCAGGGCGCGCGCGTCGAGCGGACGCGGCACCGTGGCCGGTCCGCGCAGCTCAGCGAGTCGGTGCCGCAGAGCTGTCGGCGGTGTCGTCTGCGGCGGTGTCGTCCGCGGCGGTCGGTGCGGATCGCTGTCCAGGGATGCGCTCACCCGCGGAAGTCTCCCATCCGCCACTGACAGGCGGGGAGTTTCGCGACGATTCGCCCCCGAAGATCCGGTCCGCGATCCGGCGCACGCGCGGGGTGAGCAGCAGGCCCGCGCCCATCACCGCCGCCCCCGCGACCGCGTCCAGGAAGTAGTGGTTCGCGGTGCCCATCACGACCAGCAGGGTCAGCAGCGGATACGCCACGCCGAGTGCCCTGAGCAGCGGCGACCGCCCGTACCGCCAGAGCATCACCCCGCACCACAGCGCCCAGCCCACGTGCAGGCTCGGCATCGCCGCGTACTGGTTGGTGAACCCGCCGAGCCCGCGCGGCGCGCTCGCCTCGCCGCCCCACCAGCCGTACGCGCTGAAGTGCGCCATCGTGTCGGTGAAGCCGTGCCCGGCGGCCAGCAGCCGCGGCGGGCAGGTGGGCAGCAGGGCGAAGCCGACGAGGCCGAGGAGGGTGGAGGTCATCAGCCAGGTGCGGGCGGCCAGGTAGCGGGCCGGCCGGCGGCGGAACAGCCAGACCAGGACGGCCGGCGTGACCAGGTAGTGCAGGGAGGCGTAGGCGAAGTCGGCGGGGATGCCGAGCGCGGCGGTCGCCGTGAACAGCCGGTTCAGCGGGTGCTCGAAGTCGATCGCGAGCCGTTCCTCGAACCGGAGGATCGCCAGTCCGTGGTCCACCGCGGCGCCCGCGTCGCCGCGGGCGAGCAGCCGCCCCGCGGAGTACGCCGCGTACACCACGGCGATCAGTATCAGCTCCACCCACCAGCGTGGCCTGCGCATGCCGTCCCCCCACTCGCGTCCGATCACGTCCGATCGTGTGAGGACGCGGAACGGGCGCGAGAGGTTGCCCGTCGGTCACCGCGAAAAGGGGTGGGCGATGATGGTCGGGCATCCGCACCCGAGGATTCCCGAGGGTCCCGAAGATCTGGAGAGCCTGAATGGCACCGCGCATCCTGCTCGCCCGGCACGGCCAGACCGAGTGGTCACTGCTCGGCCGGCACACCGGCAGGACCGACATCCCGCTGCTCGACGAGGGCCGGCGCGGCGCGAAGCTGCTCGGCGAGCGGCTCGCGCGCGGGCCGTGGCAGGGGCTCGACGGGGTCGAGGTGCGCACCAGCCCGCTGGTGCGGGCCCGGGAGACCTGCGAGCTGGCCGGATTCGGCGAGCGGGCGACGGACTGGGACGCGCTGATGGAGTGGGACTACGGCGCCTACGAGGGGCTGACGCCGCCCGAGATCCAGAAGCTCCAGCCCGGCTGGTTCATCTGGCGCGACGGCGTGCGCGACGGCGAGACGATGGCCGAGCTGTCGGCCCGCGCCGACGAGGTCGTGGAGTGGGCCCGCTCGGCCGACCGGGACGTGCTGATCTTCGCGCACGGCCACATCCTGCGCTCGATCGGCGCCCGCTGGCTCGGCGAGGACGTGTCCTACGCCGCCCGCATCCGCCTCGACCCGACCAGCCTGTCGGTGCTCGGCTGGGCGTACGGCGCCCCGGCGATCGAGCGCTGGAACGACACCGGCCACCTGGAATAGGCGAGCCGGTACGTCGTGGCCGGTGGCTCGTAGCCGGTGCCTCGTGGACGGCCCTCGTAGCCGGTGCCTCGTACGCGACCCGGCGGGCGGCTGCCGGCGCGGCCCGGCGTGCGGCTGCCGGCGCGGCTCAGTGCGCGGCGATGACCCGGCGCGTCTCCGACAGCATCCGGCGGATCCGCGCCGACTCGACGCCGTCCAGCGACGCCTCCACCCGCCGTACCTCCGCCGCCGCCTCGTCGGGCCGGCCGGCGTGCGCGAGGTCCGTCGCCAGCTGGGCCCGGTAGAGGGCCAGGTTGCGGGCGAAGTGCGGGTCCTGGAGGAGGGTGGCGCGCTGGGCGTGCCGGGCCGCGCGGGTCCAGTCGCCGAGCAGCGACCAGCACTGGGCCTCCAGGGCCTCGATCTCGGGCTCGCCGAAGAAGGACATCCACTCGGGATCCCGGTCGGTGGCGCCGCGCCCGAAGTGCGTGTGGGCGCGGCCGAGGGCCTGCGCGCAGGAGGACCGGTCGCCGAGCCCGGCCCACGCCCCGGCCTCGCGCAGACTGAGCAGGGCGAGCAGCCGGTTCGAGCCGAGCGACCGGGCGGCCCGGAGCCCGGCCTGGGCGGCCCGTACGGCCTCCCGGTAGCGGCCCGAGTCGCGGGCCAGGAACGAGGTGTTGCAGAACGCGTGCGCCTCCAGGGCCGCGTCCCCGGCCACCCGCGCCGTGGCGAGCGCCTCGGCGTAGTGGGAGCGGGCGTCGTCGAGCCGGCCCGAGTCGTGGGCGAGCCAGCCGACGGAGATGGCGAGTTCGCCGGCCCCGTTGTGCAGCCGGTCGGCGGTCCGGCTGCGGGTGGCGACGCCCGCGTCGAGCAGCGCGTAGGCGGTGCGGAGCGGCTGGGTGGCCCGCTGGTAGAGGCCGTCGGCGCCGTGCCGGTCGTCCAGCAGCCGGATGTGCCGTACGGCGTCCTCGACGGCGCGGACCTCGGCCTCGCCGATGCGGTGGGCGCCGCGGGGCGCCGGGATGGCGACCGGCGGGACGGCGGCGGGCCTGGGGGCGGTGCGGGGGGCGGCCTGGGGGGCGGCGATCGCCGCGGCCGGGCCGCAGAGCCCCAGCGAGGCGGTCGCCACGGTGGCGGTGCCGCCGGTCATGAATGCGCGACGCAGCACGTCGCTCTCCTCATCGTTCCGGGTGGTGAGGGCGAGGGGTGATGGCGGTACCCCGGCCGCCACGGCGGCCGGCCGCCGGCCGCGAACGGCCTCCCGCGCCGAGAACCCCAGGTCCGCAAGGCTCAGCCCGGGGAACATGTGCAGGAACACCCGTTCGTACGCGTAGTTCGGGCAGCGGATCTCGCCCGCCTCCACGCGCCCGATGTAGCGGGCGTCGCATGCGACCTGCTCGCCGATCTCCCGCGCCGCCCGGCGGACGAGCGCGGCGAACTCCGCCGGTGAACGCTGCCCGCGCAGTCTGCGGAAGGCGAGATTGGGAACTGCCCGTGACAACGCCATGGCCGAGCCCTCTCCTGGTGCTGCCGGTGTTCCGGCGGAGCAAGAACGTACCTGCTGTGACCGGTCGCGTACGCAGAGTTTGGCAACAAATCGGATATCTCGCCTGCGATCTGCCATGAACTGCCATCCTTTGCGGCGGCGCGGCGCCGTAGCCGTTGACGCGCACGGGCGTTGAACCAGGGTGTGGAGACGCGGCGCAGCCGGACCGCGCCTCCCGCTTCGGAGTGAGGAGGCTTCCGTGGTGGACATGGTGGGAACCGGAGCCATCGGGCCGGTCGTCGACTGGCCCGTCGCCGGCGCGGCCGCGTCGCAGTCGACCGAGCGGCACGCGCCCACGCCGGACGCCAGCGCGTCCTTCGCGACCCGTGCCGAGCCCGGGGCCGAGCAGCCCTGCGACCTGGTGACCGTGCCGGCCCGGCAGGGCCTGGAGGCCGTGGACATCCTGCGCCGGGCCGACCGGGGCGGCGCGGCCCGGGCGGTCGGACCGGTGCTGCACGACGGCGCCTGCGACACGCTCGGCTTCCTGGTGCCGCCCGGCACGGCCGCCGCCTGGGACATGCCGGGCAGCGCCTGTACGAGGACCGACGGGCGCGGCCTGCGCCTGCCGGATCCGCCCGAGCTGCCCGGCCCGGACGGCGTCACCCCGCGCCCCGCCGACTGGCTGCTGCCGCCCGGCACCGGCGGCGCGGTCACCGACCCGGTGATGCTCCGCGAGGCCCTGGGCCAGGCCGCCCGGCTGATCGAGGCGGCGGACGGCTGCCGGTAGACCCGTACCGCCGGGCCCGTACGCCGGGCCCCACGCGGGCTAGTACCGCCGGGTCCGTACGCCGGGGCCGCGCCACCAGGCCCGTACCGCTGGCGCCGTTCGCCGGGCCCGCGCCACGAGACAGGCTCGTACCGCCAGGCCCGTACCGCCGGGCCTCCACCGCAGGGCCCGAACGGCCGGTGCGGCCGGTTTCGCGGACTTTGCCGATAATGGGCCCGTGGCAAGGAACAAGCAGCGGGAGCGGGCGGCCGGGGCCGCGGCGGTCGTGGAGACCGTCGACGGCGGGCTCGCCGAACTCATACCCGACCGGGAGCGGCCGCGCGGCTGGACGCTGCTCATCGACGGCGCCCCGCAGTCGCACGTCGACCTCGACGACCCCGGGCACCTCACCTTCGAGTACCAGCGGCGCCTCGGCCACATCGCCGACCTCGTCGCCCCGCCGAACAAGCCCGTCCAGGTCGTGCACCTCGGCGGCGGCGCCTTCACCCTCGCCCGGTACGTCGCCGCCACCCGCCCCCGGTCGACGCAGCAGATCGTCGAGCTGGACGGGCCGCTCGTGCAGCTGGTGCGCCGGGAGCTGCCGCTCGACGCCGGCGCCCGGATCCGGGTGCGCTCCACGGACGCCCGCGCCGGGCTCGGCAAGGTGCCGGACGGCTGGGCGGACCTGATCATCGCGGACGTCTTCAGCGGGGCCCGCACCCCCGCGCACCTGACGAGCACGGAGTTCCTGGCGGAGGTACGGCGGGTGCTGCGGCCCGGCGGTTTCTACGCGGCCAACCTCGCCGACGGCCCGCCGCTCGCCCATCTGCGCGGCCAGATCGCGACCGCCGCCACCGTCTTCCCCGAGCTGGCGCTCACCGCCGACCCGACCGTGCTGCGCGGCCGCCGCTTCGGCAACGCCGTGCTGCTCGCCTCGGACCGCGAGCTGCCGGTGGCCGAGTTGACCCGGCGGGTGGCGACCGACCCGCACCCGGGGCGGGTCGAGCACGGGCGGGCGCTCGCCGACTTCACGGGCGGCGCGACGCCGGTCACCGACGCCAGCGCGAAGCCCTCACCCGTACCGCCCGCGTCCGTCTTCAGATAGCGCGTTCGTCGATCTCCACGCGCGGCGCGGTGTCGTGCCACAGGCAGAAGACGGAGATCTCCCGGCTGTCCTTGGTGAAGGTCACCCGGATCCAGGTGGGCTGCTTCCACACCTGCATCTGCCAGCCCGCCTCCGGCGTCGCGTTCACCAGCTCGGCCGACGACGGCCCGAGGTCGAAGACGGCCCGGCCGCCGTCCGTCCCGTAGCTCTTCACGCTGCCGCCCGTGCTCGCCGGGGGCTTCGGCGTGGGCGTGCGGCGCGCCGGGGGAGTGGTCGCCGCCTTCGTCGGACGGGCGGTGCCCGGGGTGGCCGTCGGCGTCGCGGTGGGCGGCGGCGGGCCCACCGGGGCGGTGGCCGAGGCGGCGGTGCCCACCTCGGCGGGGCCGGACGTGCCGGACGGGATCGGCAGCGCGCGCGGCGGGTCGTACACCGTGCCGGCCATCACGGTGTGCACGCCCCACCAGGACAGCGTGACCGCCGCGCCCGTGGCGAGCGACCACGCGAGCGCGTGAACCAGTCCTCTTCGCATCCGGCTCATGGTGCCATCCCCCGGATGGCGTACGGTGCCGCCCATGGCAAGTGTGCTCGTGGTCGAGGACGACCAGTTCGTGCGCTCCGCCCTCATCCGGCATCTGACCGAGGCGTCCCACACCGTGAGGAGCGTCGGCACGGCCCTGGAGGCGCTGCGCGAGGTCGCCCATCTCCGTTTCGACGTGGTCATCCTCGACCTCGGACTGCCCGACCTGGACGGGGCCGAGGCGCTGAAGATGCTGCGGGGGATCACCGACGTGCCGGTGATCATCGCCACCGCGCGCGACGACGAGACGGAGATCGTCCGGCTGCTCAACGACGGCGCCGACGACTACCTCACCAAGCCGTTCTCGGTGGAGCACCTGTCCGCGCGGATGGCGGCCGTCCTGCGCCGCGCCCGCTCCGGGGCCGGGGAGGCGCCGCCGTCGCGCGAACTCCGGGTCGGCGGGCTCGCCATCGACCCGCTGCGCCGCCAGGCGGCGCTCGACGGGGCCGCGCTCGACCTGACCCGCCGCGAGTTCGACCTGCTCGCCTTCCTCGCCGGACGGCCCGGCGTGGTCGTCTCCCGCAAGGAACTGCTCGCCGAGGTGTGGCAGCAGTCGTACGGGGACGACCAGACCATCGACGTCCACCTGTCGTGGCTGCGGCGGAAGCTGGGCGAGACCGCCGCGCGGCCGCGCTATCTGCACACCCTGCGCGGGGTGGGCGTGAAGCTGGAACCGCCCGCCGGACCCCAGGGGCACCTGCCGTGAGATGGGCCCTCGTCAAGGTGTCCCTCGCGGTCACCGTGATGGTCGTGGTCGCCTTCGCCGTGCCGCTCGGGCTCGTCGTCAAGGAGATGGCCCGCGACCGGGCGTTCTCCAACGCCGAGCGGCGCGCCGCCGGGCTCGCCCCCGTCCTCGCCATCACCACCGACCACGAACAGCTCGAACGGGCCGTCGCCACGACCGACGACGGCGCCGAGGGCCGGCTCGCCGTCCACCTGCCCGCCACGCCCGGCGAACCCGGCGGCAAGGGCGCGGCGATCGGCACCCGGCGGGCCGGCGACGCCGACCTCGCCACCACCCGCGCGCTCGGCCGCGCCACCATCGCCGAGGTGCCCGGCGGCTCCGTGCTGCTCCAGCCCACGGCCGTCAGCTCCGGACAGGTCGCCGTCGTCGAACTGTTCGTGCCCGAGGGCGAGGTCAGCAACGGCGTCGCCACCGCCTGGCTGGTCCTCGCCCTGGTCGGCGTCGCCCTGATCGTCGGCTCCGTCGCGGTCGCCGACCGGCTCGGCGTGCGCATGGTCCAGCCCGCCCAGCGGCTCGCCCGCGCCGCCCACGAGCTCGGCGAGGGCCGGCTCGGCGCCCGGGTCCGCGAGGAGGGGCCGCCCGAGCTGAAGTCCGCCGCCGTCGCCTTCAACTCGATGGCCGACCAGGTCGTCCAGCTCCTCGCCAACGAGCGCGAACTCGCCGCCGACCTCTCCCACCGGCTGCGCACCCCGCTCACCGTGCTCCGCCTCAACGCCGCCTCGCTCGGCTCCGGTCCGGCCGCCGAGCAGACCCGGGCCGCCGTCGAGCAGCTGGAACGCGAGGTCGACACCATCATCCGCACGGCCCGCGAGGCCAAGCCGCAGACCGGCGCGACGCCGATCGTCGCGGCCGGCTGCGACGCGTCCGAAGTGGTGCGCGAGCGGATGGACTTCTGGTCCGCGCTCGCCGAGGACGAGGGCCGCAAGGTACGGGTCGCGGGCGTCGAACGCCCGGTCCGCATCCCGGTCGCCCGCCCCGAACTCGTCGCCGCGCTCGACGCGTTGCTCGGCAACGTCTTCCGGCACACGGCGGAAGGCACCGCGTTCTCCGTCGACCTCCACAACGGCGACGACGCCGTCATCATCCTCGTCTCCGACGCCGGCCCCGGCATCCCCGACCCGGCCGCCGCGCTCGCCCGCGGCGCGGGCAGCGGACGCGACGGCTCCACCGGCCTCGGCCTCGACATCGTGCGCCGCATGGCCGAGTCGACGGGCGGCGACGTCCGCATCGGCCACTCGGTGCTCGGTGGCACGGAGATCCGCGTCTGGATCGGGCTCGACGGCCGCGGAGCCGGTACGGGCGAGGGCGGGCGCGGCCGTCGCGGGCGCCGCCGCAAGGCGTGACCCGGCGGGGCGGCCCGGGCGCCACCGCGAGGCGTGACCCGTCGGGCGGGCCGGCCGGGCGCCGCGGCAAGGCGTGACCCGGCCGGCGGTCCGGCCCGGGTCCGGGGCCCAACCTTTCGTCCGCCCGATGCCTCCCTTAAGCGGACCCTAAGAATCCCCGCCACCGCCCCCTCTCGGGCATTTGTCCGTTTCCGGCTCGCTAGCGTGCTGCCGCACCCCACCCCCCCCGTAGGCAGAGGCAGGCACGCGATGGGCAGCAGCAGTACGCACCGGCGCAGGGCGAGCGGCCGGACGAAGGCCGTCGGCGCGGTCGTCGCCGCCGCGGTCATCGGCGGCGCGGCGTTCGCGCTCACCGGCACCGCGCAGGCCGCGTCCGTCGGCGCCGCGTACACCAGGACCAGCTCCTGGGCCGGCGGCTACACCGGCCAGTACGTCGTCACCAACGAGACCACCACCCCGCAGACCGACTGGACGCTCGAGTTCGACCTGCCCGCCGGCACCGCCATCGGCTCGCTGTGGAACGGCGAGCACACCGTCTCCGGCACCCACGTCACCGTGCGGCCCGCGAGCTGGAACCGGCAGCTCGCGCCCGGCCAGTCCGTCACCGTCGGCTTCGTCACCTCCGCGTCCGGCACGGCCGGCGACCCGGCCAACTGCCTCATCAACAAGGCGACGTGCTCGGCCGGCGGGCCGACGCCGACGCCGAGCGGGCGCCCCACGACCCCGCCCACGCAGCCCACCCAGGCACCCACGAAGACGGCGACGCCCACGCCCACCACGCCCACGCCCACCAGGACGGCGACCCCCACGCCGACCGCCACGGCCACCACGCCCCCGGCCCCCGGCACCGGCACCGCCCGCTTCGCCCCGTACGTCGACACCTCCCTCTACCCGGCCTACGACCTCCTCGCCACCGCCGGCCAGAGCGGCGTCAAGGAGTTCAACCTCGCCTTCGTCACCTCCGGCGGCGGCTGCGTCCCGCTCTGGGGCGGCGTCACCGACCTCGGCTCCGACAAGGTCGCCGCGCAGATCGGCGCCCTGCGCGCCAAGGGCGGCGACGTCCGCGTCTCCTTCGGCGGCGCGGCCGGGCGCGAACTCGCGCTCAACTGCTCCTCGGCCGGCACGCTCGCCGCCGCCTACGGCAAGGTCATCGACCAGTACGCGCTCACCAAGGTCGACTTCGACATCGAGGGCGCGGCCCTCCCCGACACCGCCGCCAACACCCGCCGCGCCCAGGCGATCGCCCAGCTCCAGAAGTCCCACCCCGGCCTGAACGTCTCCTTCACCCTGCCGGTGATGCCCGAGGGCCTGACCCAGCCGGGCGTGGACCTGCTCGCCGACGCGAAGCGGGGCGGCGTCCGCGTCGACGCCGTCAACATCATGGCCATGGACTACGGCCCGGCCTACAGCGGCGACATGGGCACCTATGCCATCCAGGCCGCGACCGCCACCCAGGCCCAGATCAAGGGCGTCCTCGGCCTGTCGGACGCGGCCGCGTGGAAGGCCGTCGCCGTCACCCCGATGATCGGCGTCAACGACGTCGGCTCCGAGGTCTTCCGGGTGGACGACGCCACGCAGCTGGCCGACTTCGCCGCGTCGAAGGGCCTGGGATGGCTGTCGATGTGGTCGGCGACCCGCGACAAGCAGTGCGCGTCGGGCGCGGTGAGCTACGCGGACCCGACCTGCTCGTCGATCCTCCAGCAGCCGCTGGCGTTCACGAAGGCGTTCGCCGCGTACAAGTAGCCACCAGGCCCCCCACACCGCGCGCCCCGGACGTTCCACCCCACCACGTCCGGGGCGCGCTCCCCTCTTTTCGCGGCTCGGTTCGCCTCCGGGGCGCTTGAGCCGGGCCCCCTCTTTTTGCGGCTCGGTTCGCCTCCGGGGCGCTTGAGCCGGGCTCACAGGTCCGTCCGTGCTCGCCCCCTCGTTCCTCGGGGGCTGCGCGCGCACGGACCTGTTCCCCCGTCGCGCCCCTTCGGCTCACTCGCCTGTCGGGGGCACCCGGGACGTGTCCGTCACCGCCGCCCTGAACCCCTCCCAGTCCTCCGCCCACGGCATGTGCCCCGCCCCCTTCAGCGTCACCCGCCGGACCCTCGGCAGCGCCCGCTCCAGCGAGTCCACCGCCGAGCGCGGGCGCAGGTCCAGCTCGCCGTCGACGATGACCGTGTCCACGTCGAGCCGCGTGCACCGGGCGTGCAGCGCCTCCGGGTCCTCGGCCCGCATCGCCGCGCTCAGCAGCCCGTTGGACTCCGTGTTGACGCCGAAGAACGGGGTGGCCATCCGGGCCGCCTCCTGGAGCGCCCGGTCCGGGTCCGCGAAGTCGGCCGACCACTGCAGGACGCACCGCTCGCGGTCGCCGGGTGCCAGCTCCTCCCAGCGGTCGCGGTGCGGGCCGAGGGCGTGCAGGAAGCGGTCGACGAAGGGCGGGCGCCAGGCGTCCTCGGGGCCGATGCCGACCCCGGAGACGTACAGGAGCCGGTCGACCCGCTCAGGGTGGTCGAGGGCGTACCGCAGGGCGAGGTAGGCGCCCCAGGAGTGGCCGAGGAGGACCATCCGGTCGAGGCCGAAGCCCCGGCGCACGGCCTCCAGGTCGGCGACGGCCCGCTCGACCGTGTACGGGCCGGCGCCGCCCTCCGAGCGTCCGCAGCCGCGCTGGTCCCAGCGGTGCACCGCGTACACGTCCGAGAGCCCCGCCGCGACCTGGCCGAACATGTCCCAGAGCCCCGGCCCGCCGTGGCACAGCACGAGGGCCGGCCCCGAGCCCGTCCGCCCGGCCCAGAGCCGTATTCCGTCGTCCGTCCTGATCACGATTCCCCCTGTGCGTCGGCGAGCGGCCCGTCGACGATAGCCCGCTCACTCCTTCAGGGCGCCGCTCATGATCCCGCCCACGATCTGCCGGCCCAGCACCGCGAACACGAGGAGCAGCGGCACCGTCCCGAGCAGCGCCCCCGCCACCACCACCGACTGGTCGGGGATGTAGCCGCGGCCGAGCCCGGTCAGCGCCACCTGCACCGTCGGGCTGCCCGTCTGCGTCAGCACGAGGACCGGCCAGAAGAAGTCGTTCCACGCCGCCACGAACGTCAGCGTCCCGAGCACCGCCATCGCCGGCCGCGCCGCCGGGAACACCACGTGCCACACCACCCGCAGCACCCCGGCCCCGTCCACCCGCGCCGCCTCCACCAGCTCGGCCGGCAGCGCCCGCAGCAGGTGCTGGCGCATGAAGAACACCCCGAACGCCGACACCAGACCGGGCAGCACCACCGCCTGGAGCTCGTCCGTCCACCGCAGCCGCGCCACCAGCAGATACAGCGGTACGACCCCGAGCTGCGGCGGGATCAGCATCGTGCCCACGACGAGCGCGAGCAGCGCGCCCCGGAAGGGGAACGTCAGCCTCGCGAAGGCGAAGCCGGCGAGCGTGGAGATCAGCACCGTGCCCGCCGCGACCAGGGCCGCCACGACCGTCGTGTTGGCGAGCGCGGTGCCGAGCCCGGCGTCGGTCCAGGCGAGCGCCAGGTTGCGCGGCAGGTTCCGGCCGAAGCGCAGCGGCGGCGGGGTGTGCGCGAGCCGGGTCGTCGTCCGCGAGGCCGCCACCGCCGCCCACAGGAGCGGGAAGAGCGAACCGGCCGCGAAGAGGCCGAGGAGCACGTACGCGGCCACGGCGGCGCGCTTCGCGGGCATCAGGCCGCCCTGCCGAATCCGTGCCGCACGAGCCGGGCCGCGCCGAGCGTCGCGGCCAGGAGCAGCAGCATCACCCACGCCATCGCCGAGGCCCGCCCCAGATGCAGGTTCACCCAGCCCTGCTCGTACAGATAGAGCCCGAGCGTCTGGAACTGGTGGTCCGCCCCGCCCGACGCCCCCGCGTCCGCCCCGAACAGCAGCGGCTCGCCGAACAGCTGCGTCGCGCCGATCGTCGACACGACGACCGTGAACAGGATCGCCGGCCGCAGCCCCGGCAGCGTCACATGCCTGAACTGCCGCCACCGCGAAGCCCCGTCGAGCGCCGCCGCCTCGTACAGCTCGCGCGGCACGGTCTGCATCGCGGCCAGGTAGATCAGCGCGTTGTAGCCGGTCCAGCGCCACACGACGATCGCCGACACCGCCGCCTTCGACGCCCACGGCCCGTTCTGCCAGTCGACCGGCGCCAGGCCGACGCCGGTCAGGACCCAGTTGACGAGACCGTGGTCCCGGCCGAAGAGCAGCGCGAAGACGAGCGTGGCCGCGGCCACGGAGGTGGCGTACGGCGCGAGCGCCACCACCCGGAAGAACGCCCGCCCCCGCAGCCGTGCGTCGAGCAGCCGCGCCACCGCGAGCGCGAGCAGCAGCTGGGGCACCGTCGACAGGATCCCGATGGCGACGGTGTTGCCGAGCGCGTTCCAGAAGTACGGATCCGCGGCGAGCCGCGTGTAGTTGCGCAGGCCGACCCACTCGGGCCGGTCGAGCGCGGTCAGCTCGACGCGGTGCAGCGACGCCCAGCCGGTGTAGAGGAGCGGGAAGAGCCCGAAGGCGCAGAAGAGGACGAAGAAGGGCGCGAGGAGCCCGTACGCCTGGCGGGCGCGCACCCCGCTCACCGGTCCAGGGCGTTGTCGATGGACCGCAGCGCGTCCGCCCAGGCCCGGTCCGGGTCGCGGCCCGTCTGGTCGACCAGGAGCATGCCGCCGTCGGTCAGGAGCTGGGCGACCAGGCCCTCCTTCGGGCCGATCGGCGCCGACGGCACCCCGCGGGCCGCCGCGCCGAAGATCGCGCCCACCGGAGTGTCGCCGAAGTACGGATGGCGGGCGCCCGCCACCGCCGGCAGGGCGTGGGCGGCGGACGCGCTCGGGAAGCTGCCGCGGCGGGCGAAGACCCGGGCCTGCTGGGCCGGCGCGGTCAGCCAGGCGGCGAGCCGGGCCGCCTCCGCCCGGTGCGGGCCGGCCTTCGGGACGACGAGGAAGGAGCCGCCCCGGTTGCCCGGCCGCGGTGCCGCCGCCACGTCCCAGCGGCCCTTCCCGGCCGGCCCCGCCTTGTCCTGGATGTAGCCGAGCATCCACGCCGGGCACACCACCGTCGCGAAGGCCCCGTTCGCGAAACCCTGGTCCCAGCCGGGCGTGAACTGCTGCAGCCGGGCCGTCAGCCCCTGCCGGGCGAACGCGGCGGCGAGGTCCCACGCCTCCCGTACGGCGGGGTCGGAACCGACGACGAGGGCGCCCCGCTCGTCGTAGAACCGCCGCCGCCCACTGCTGACGACCGCCGAGAGCACCCCGGACGCCGAGTCGGTGAACGCCGTCCCCTTCGGCGCCCGCGCCGCGAAGCGCCGACCCGCCGCCAGGAACCGCCGCCAGTCCCCGGCCCACAGCCGCCCCACCGCCTCCCGCCCGGCCGGCAGCCCGGCCCGCGCGAACAGGTCCTTCCGGTAGCAGACCGCCTGCGGCCCGATGTCCGTCCCGAGCGCCGGCGTCCGCCCGTCCCGCCCCGTGCCCTGCGCCCACTTCCACGGCAGGAACGCCCGCCGCTCGACCCCGGGCTGCGCTCCCAGATCCACCAGGCGTCCGCCCTGCGTGGCGATCACCTCGGCGATGTTCCCGACCTCCACGGCCTGCACGTCGGCGAGCCCGGAGCCGGTGACGAGATGGGTGAGCAGCTGCGGGTAGTAGTTCTCGTTGCGCTCGATGGACGTCTGGCGCACCGCGACGCCCGGGTGCAGCCGCATGTACGCGTCGTAGAGCCCGGCCTCCTGGAACCCGAACGCCCCGAAGACACCGACGGTGAGGGTGACGGGCCGCCCGGCGGGACCGACGTGGCCCCCCGCGTACGGATCGGGCGGCCCGGACGGCGGGTCGGCGGCACAGGCGCTGAGCGCGGCCAGCAGGAGGAGGGCGAGTACGGCGGTGACGCGGCGCACAGTCCCGGAGCGTAAACGACCGAGGCCCCGGTTCTTCCGAACCGGGGCCTCGACACACAGGGTGAGTAACGGGACTCGAACCCGCGACATCCTGGACCACAACCAGGTGCTCTACCAGCTGAGCTATACCCACCACGACCGGTCATCTGCCCGAGGGCTTCCCTGACCGGCCGAGAAGAAGTCTACAGGGTCTTGGGGGGTGCTCGCGCACACGTTTCCCGGCCGCCTTTCCGGCCGGGCCACGGCGGGCGCGGGCACCCCTCGGGAAGGCGCTACTCGCCGCTGATCACGTGGCGGGCCGCGATCTGCCTCGCGGTCTCGGAGTCGGGGCCGGGCTGCGGGACGAAGACCGCCTCGCGGTAGTAGCGCAGCTCGGCGATCGACTCGCGGATGTCCGCGAGGGCCCGGTGGTTGCCGTTCTTCTCCGGACTGTTGAAGTACGCCCTCGGGTACCAGCGGCGGGCCAGCTCCTTGACCGAGGAGACATCGACGATCCGGTAGTGGAGGTGTCCCTCGAGGGCCGGCATGTCGCGGGCGAGGAAGCCGCGGTCGGTCGAGACCGAGTTCCCGCACAGCGGGGCCTTGCGGGGCTCCTTCACGTGCTCGCGGACGTACGCGAGCACCTGGGCCTCCGCGTCGGCGAGGGTGGTGCCCCCGGCGAGCGCGTCGAGCAGGCCGGACTTCGTGTGCATCTCGCGCACGATCTCCGGCATGTTCTCCAGGGCCGCGTCCGGTGGGCGGATCACGATGTCCACGCCTTCGCCGAGCACGTTCAGTTCCGAGTCGGTGACCAGCGCGGCCACCTCGATGAGTGCGTCGTCCGTCAGCGAGAGCCCGGTCATCTCGCAGTCGATCCACACCATGCGATCGTTCATGCGTCCTACCTTAGGGCGTGCCTCATGGCCGAAGGGCCCCTCGGGGAGGTGTCCCCGAGGAGCCCTTCGGTTTACAGGTGCGCGGCTTGTGGCACGCGCGGTACGGGTGCCCCCGTCAGGGGGCGCTCCGCTGGCCCGGCAGGGACGGGCGGCCGGAGCTGAAGGCGTCCGAGCCGGGCTTGCCCGGGTCCAGCGGGCCGCCCGGACGGCGGATCATTCCCGGGCCGCCGGCCTGGGCCTGCGCCGGGACGACCGCGTCGAGCACCGCCGTACCGCCGTCGCCCTGCGGCCGCCGGGCCCGGTACGCGGCCCGGTAGGCGGCCGGCGAGGAGCCCAGCTGCCGCCGGAAGTGCCCGCGCAGGGCCACCGGCGAGCGGAAGCCGCACCGGCCCGCGACCTCGTCGACCGAGTAGTCGGAGGTCTCCAGCAGCCGCTGTGCCTGGAGCACCCGCTGGGTGATCAGCCACTGCAGCGGCGCGGAGCCGGTCAGCGAACGGAAGCGGCGGTCGAAGGTCCGCCGTGACATGTACGCACGGGCCGCGAGCGTCTCCACGTCGAACTGCTCGTGGAGGTGCTCCAGGGCCCAGGCGACGACCTCGGCGAGCGGGTCGGCGCCGATCTCCTCGGGTAAAGACCTGTCGAGATAGCGCTCCTGACCGCCGCTGCGCCGCGGCGGGACGACCAGCCGGCGCGCCAGGGCGCCCGCGGCCTCCGTGCCGTGGTCGGTCCGCACGATGTGCAGACACAGGTCGATTCCGGCCGCCGTGCCGGCGGACGTCAGCACGTCGCCGTCGTCGACGAAGAGCTCCCGCGGGTCCACGTGGACCGACGGATAGCGCTTCGCGAGCGTCGGCGCGTACATCCAGTGCGTCGTCGCCGGCCGGCCGTCGAGCAGCCCGGCAGCGGCGAGCACGAACGCGCCCGTGCACAGGCCGACGATCCGCGCCCCCTCCTCGTGCGCCCGGCGGAGCGCTTCGAGCGCCTCCGGGGGCGGCGGCGAGGT
Organism: Streptomyces sp. NPDC004327; assembly: GCF_042873935.1. Lineage (NCBI taxonomy): Bacteria > Bacillati > Actinomycetota > Actinomycetes > Kitasatosporales > Streptomycetaceae > Streptomyces > Streptomyces sp. NPDC004327. The sequence continues at coordinate 209,523 of NZ_JBIAME010000002.1, forward strand.
GATCGAGCGCCAGGCGGGCACCACGACGGTGCCGGCCCGGCTGATCGCCTCCAGGCCGTACGGCGCGGAGAGTTCGAGCCCACCCGTGGTCCGCAGGGGGCCTTCCTCGCCTGCGCATACGAGCAGTCGGTAGCGTGGCACCCCCGCGTCCTGGCGGTCGATGCCGAAAACGGAGAGCGGGATCGAGCTCTCGAAGATGGGGCCACCGCTGAACAGCAGTACCGCGACGACTTCGCGACGGCGGCGCCCGGACAGCTTCCGTGCCGTCTCCGGTGCGACGGAGTCCTGGCTCATGACGCTAAGCCCCCCTCGGTGTTGGCGTCTCCCTGGTCATGTGGATGTGCCACGTTTCCCCTCGGTTTTGCGCGAGACCCCAGTCTTCGGTATCCATGATCGAATCTACTGCGTCCCGCGTCGCCGGCGTGACAACTTCTCCTTCCGGCACATTGTCGACATGGCAACTTGGCGCGAAGCGTTCGATCGCCGAGGGCGGCCGAGGGCGGTCATGCCTGGCCCTATGCGGGTTGAGCGTACTTCGGCCAAGGCTCGGATGATCCCTGGAAGTTGGCTGAAAACCTACGGGATCGGCTGTACGAGCATGTCAACTCCGCGAGTGGTCCCGCCCTCCCGTAGGTCCCGCGCCGCCTCCGGCAGCGGTGTCCGGGGCTGTTCCCCCGCCGCCTCCGGCGCTTGCTCCTCCGACCGCTCGGCCCGCAGTCCGCGTTCCGCCCGGCGCAGCAGCACCCGGCACGCGGCCGTCACGGCGGCGAGCCCGAACGCGGTGCCGGCCGCCCCGCCCAGGCTCGTCCCGTAGACCACGAGCACCACCGGGACCAGCACGCAGCAGAAGACCCCCCACCGCACGACGTCGTTCGCCGCCTCGGCCCCGGGACCGCCCGCGGGGCCGCCCGGACGGGGCGTGCGGGGCGGTTCGGGCGCCCCGCGGCGTGCGCCGGGGCCCGCGGGTGCGCGCAGGGCGGTGACCGTCTCGGCGGAGTGGAAGGAGTGGACGGTGTTGACGTCGGTGCGGGTGTCGGCGGGTGACGGTGCGGGCACGGGCGGGCTCCCTGCGACGGTGGCGTTGACCTGTGGGAACGAGGAACGGAACGTTCCGGTCACTGCGGGGCGCGTCCGTTTGGCCCCCGTACGGACACCTGTAGGGCACATCCGGCATTGCGCTCGGCGCGGGGCTCGTGCATTCTCCTGGGACGCCGTGCGGAACACCGCGAGGCAGCCGCGGCGGCGGCTCTGGGCACGGGAGGAGTGTCGCCGTACCCTTGGGGGTATGGGCTTGGGAAGATGATTCCCGGACACAGCTCCGCAGCCGACAGCCAACCGTCGTTCCGCTCCCTGTCCTTTCCGTCCCTCCCGTCAGGACCCTCTTCGCCGAGACACCGATGGCCGGTCACGAATTCCCCGAACCCGCGGACCGCAAGCGCGTCGCCGACTCCACGGTCGACCCCCTCGCGGTGGAACAGCCACGTCACGCCTGCGACCCGGCCTTCCGGCACGGTGTCGTCGTCGGCTTCGACGGATCCACGTCCAGTGAGCGCGCCCTCGCCTATGCCATCGGCATGGCCCGCCGCTCCGGATCCGGCCTGATCATCGTGCATGTCGCCAACCGGCTGCCCACCACCGTGTGGGCCGGCTGCGAGCCGCCGGTCTTCGTCGACGTGCCGGACCACCGCACCGAGGTCCTGGGCCTGGAGCTGGCCTGCGCGGACCACCTGTCCGAGGTGCCGTGGATCCTCGTCGAGCGCGGTGGCGACATCTGCCACGAGCTGGAGGAGGTCGGCCGGGAGTACGCGGCCGACGCGATCGTGGTCGGCGGGACGCACGGCATCGTCGGCCGGATCTTCGGCTCGGTGGCCGGCCGGCTCGCCCGCCGCGCGAAGCGCCCCGTGATCGTGATCCCGTAACCCGGGTCCCGGCTCCCTCTCCCTCAACTCCCTTGTTCCGGCCATAATTTCGGCCTTCCTCAGGTGAATTGTGCGCTTGTGAAGGGTACATAAAGAGCACCGGAACAAAGCAGTCCAAGCAGTACCACTGCACTCCTGAAGGGAGCCCGCCGTGTCCAATGAAGCCGCCGCGGGAAACACCACCTCCACCCTCGGAAACCTCGCACTCGGTCTGACCCTGCTGGCCTTCGGCATCGGCTCCACCGGCGTGGTCGACCACGTCGGCGCTGCGGACGCCGGCGGGCTGGCCACCTGGGTCGGCGGTGTCGCGCTCTTCCTCGTCGGCCTGTTGGCCCTGCGCGCCGGCAACACCGGTGAGGGCACGGCCTTTTCGGCCCTCGGCGCCTTCTGGTTCACCTGGGGCACCGCCGTCGGCGCCCACGCCTCCGCCGAGGCCGCCGGACTCTTCCTGCTGCTGTGGGCGCTCCTGGCGCTCACCCTGACGGTGGCCGCGGGCGGCAGTGGCCTGTTCGGCCAGGGCGTGTACGGGCTGCTCTTCGTGGCCCTGCTGCTGCTCGGCATCGGCGCCTTCGCCGACAACGCGAGCCTCGGCAAGGCCGGCGGCTGGGTCGCCGCGGTCGCGGGCCTCGCGGCCTGGTACGGCGCCACGGCGGCGGTCGCCGGCTGGCCGACGTCGCTGGCGCGGGGCTCCCGCGGCGCGGCCGCGGCGAGCTGAACCGGCACAGCGGAAAAAGAGCGGTCCCCGTGCTCCTGGGAGGCACGGGGACCGCTCGTGTGTCCGGTCGACCACCGGGGGACAGGCCCGGTGGGCGGGACGCCGGGGGACAGGCCCGGCGGCCCGGCTACTCGACCGTGACGGACTTGGCCAGGTTCCGCGGCTTGTCGATGTCGCGGCCCATGGCGAGCGCGGTGTGGTACGCGAGGAGCTGGAGCGGGATGCCCATCAGGATCGGGTCCAGCTCGTCCTCGTTCTTCGGCACCACGATGGTGTGGTCGGCCTTCTCCTGCACCTGGTGCGCGACCGCGAGGATCGGGCCGCTGCGGGCCTTGATCTCCTCGAGCGCGGCGCGGTTCTTCTCCAGCAGGTCGTCGTCGGGGACGATCGCGACCGTCGGCAGGGCCGGCTCGATGAGGGCGAGCGGGCCGTGCTTCAGCTCGGAGGCCGGGTACGCCTCGGCGTGGATGTAGGAGATCTCCTTCAGCTTGAGGGAGGCCTCCAGGGCGACCGGGTAGCCCCGGACGCGGCCGATGAACATCATCGACTGGGCGCCCGCGTACTCCTTCGCCAGCTTCTTGATGTCGTCCTCGGTCTTGAGGATCTCCTCGATCTGGCCGGGCAGCTTGCGCAGGCCCTCGATGATCCGCTTGCCGTCGGTGACGGACAGGTCGCGGATCCGGCCGAGGTGCAGCGCGAGGAGCGCGAACGCGACGACGGTGTTGGTGAAGCACTTGGTGGAGACGACGCAGACCTCGGGGCCGGCGTGCACGTAGACGCCGCCGTCCGCCTCGCGGGCGATCGCCGAGCCGACGACGTTGACGACGCCGAGGACCCGCGCGCCCTTGCGCTTGAGCTCCTGGACGGCGGCGAGCACGTCGTAGGTCTCGCCGGACTGGGAGACCGCGATGTAGAGGGTGTCGGGGTCGACGACCGGGTTGCGGTAGCGGAACTCGGAGGCCGGCTCGGCGTCGGCCGGGATGCGGGCCATGCCCTCGATGAGGGAGGCGCCGATGAGACCGGCGTGGTACGAGGTGCCGCAGCCGAGGATCTTGATCCGGCGGATGGAGCGGGCCTCGCGGGCGTCCAGGTTCAGGCCGCCGAGGTGCACGGTGGAGAAGCGGTCGTCGATCCGGCCGCGCAGCACGCGGTCGACCGCGTCGGGCTGCTCGGAGATCTCCTTGTGCATGTACGTGTCGTGGCCGCCCATGTCGTAGGAGGCGGCCTCCCACTCCACGGTCTCGGGCGTGGCGTTGGTGGACGCGCCGGAGGTGGTGTACGTGCGGAAGTCGTCGGCCTTCAGGGTGGCCATCTCGCCGTCGTCGAGGGTGACGACCTGGCGGGTGTGGGCGACCAGGGCGGCGACGTCGGAGGCGACGAACATCTCCTTCTCGCCGATGCCGAGGACGACCGGGGAGCCGTTGCGGGCCACCACGATGCGGTCGTTGAAGTCGGCGTGCATGACGGCGATGCCGTACGTGCCCTCGATGTGCTTGAGCGCCTCGCGGACCTTCTCCTCCAGGGAGTCGGCCTGGGAGCGGGCGATCAGGTGGGTGATCACCTCGGTGTCGGTCTCGGACGCGAAGACGACGCCTTCGGCCTCCAGCTTGACGCGCAGCTCGGCCGCGTTGTCGACGATGCCGTTGTGGACGACGGCGACCTTGTTCTCGGGGTCGAGGTGCGGGTGGGCGTTGACGTCGCTCGGGGCGCCGTGGGTGGCCCAGCGGGTGTGCGCGATGCCGGTCGTGCCCGCGAAGCGCTTGGGGACGCGGGCCTCCAGGTCGCGGACCCGGCCCTTGGCCTTCACCATCTTCAGGCCGGCGGCCTTGGGGCTGGTGACGACGATGCCGGCGGAGTCGTAACCCCGGTACTCCAGCCGCTGCAGTCCTTCGAGCAGCAGGGGAGCGACGTCGCGCTTGCCGATGTAACCGACGATTCCGCACATAAAGGTGGTACCCCTCCGAAGTCTGTTGGGTGTGCTCTGGCGTGGACGGCCGGGTGGAGATCAGCCGTAGACGATGCGGCGCAGCTGGCGGAGCGAGAGCTCCGGTGGTGCCACGGCGCGGTGCGGCAGCTCGGCCGCGATCCGTTCGAAGATCTCGGCGTTCACCGCGCCGCCGGACTGCAGCTCGCGGTGGCGGCGCCGGACGAACTCCTCTGCCGACTCGTCGAAGTACGCCAGCACGTCGAGCACCACCCGGGCCGCCTCGCCGCGCTGGAGCGCGGTGCTGCGCACCAGGTGGTCGATGAGGTCGTCGTGCGACGGTCGGCGTTCGAGCACCCGTGAATCTTGCGGGGTCCTCGGGGGGCAATGCAAGAATCCTGCCCGTTTTCGGGCAGAAGAGAGCACGATCACGCGTCCGAACGGCCCAATTGGTCTACACCTGGGCCGCGGGGAGGCCCTCCGGGGGACGCCCTCAGCCGGGTGGCGTCCTCTGCGTGCGGGGCCGGGCGCCGGCGCGGAGACTGGCGGCATGCACGTGCCGCGAGGGGCTTCGTCCGCGCAGGCGCCCGCGCCACCGCCCGCGCCCCGGCCTTCGAAGGTGTCGTTCATCGACAAGGCGGCGTACGTGGTGGCGCCGGGGACCGCCGTCATCGGGCTGCTGTACTACTTCGGCAGCGTGTACACCGACGCCTACTACGCGGCCTACGGCGTGCCGCCGGCCGACCTCCAGCTCTCCGTCCAGGCGTACCTGGCCAAGAGTCCGAACGCGGTCTTCGGCCCGGTGTGGTTCCTGCTGGTCTGCGGACTGGTCGTGCTGCTCGTGCTGGGCCGGGTCGGTCATGTGCTCGCCCGGCCGGGGAACGAGCACCGGCGCCGCGTGGCGTGCTGGTGGTTCCTCTCCGCCGGTCTGCTCATGACGATGCTGGGATTTCCGGTCTTCTTCGGGCTGCGGGTCCCCGTCCCCCTCCCGGCGGGCTGGTGGGGCACCCGGTTCGTCCCGAGCCTGCTGGTGGCCCTGGGCGCCACGCTGGCGTTCTTCGCCGTGCAGCAGCGTCTGCAGTGGAGCGCGGACCACGCGGGCCGGCGCGAGGAGGGCGCCAACCGGATGTGGGTCGCCGGCGGCACCCTGCTGATCGGGCTGCTGGCCATGAGCCTGTTCTTCGGCCTGTCCCGGTACGTGGTGGACGCCGGGCGGTCCGACGCCTGGGCGGCGATGAGGGGCGGGAACCGGGCGAGCCTGCCGGTGGTGGTCTACTCGCGCATCCCGCTCATGCACGAGGCGAAGGGCATCGGTTACCGGGACGTCGGTACGGCCAGGGGGCCGTACCGGCACCGCTACACCGGCTTCCTCCTGCTCGCGAAGTCGCCGTCCCGCTACTACCTGGTCTCCTACCGCGCGACGTACGAGGACCATGTGACGGTCGTGCTGCCCGACGACGACACGGTGCGAGTGGCGCTGACGTCGGCGGACGTCAGCTGAGGTCGGGCTCCGGCTCCTGCGACGAGGGCTCGGGCGTCTCGGTGGAGGGGGTCGGCTCCGGAGTGTCGGTGCCGGTGTCGGAGGGGGGCGTGGGCTCGGGCGTCCCGGTCTCGGTGGACGTGTCGCTCACCGCCTCCCCGGAGAACGGCACGCTGACCGTCTCGCCCTGCGAGGTCTGGTAGCTCAGGGTGCCGGAGTAGGACCCCTCCTGGTACGGCGTGAACTGGAAGTCGAGCGCGCACTCCTCGCCGGGTGCCAGCGTGCCGGTGCAGCTGCCGAGGTCCGCGGCACCGTCCCCCATGTCGGGGTTGTCGGTGGTGGTCTCGGGAGCCACGATGTTCATGGGCTCGTGGGAGGCGTTGTGCACCGCCACCTTCCCGCCGGTCGGCTTGCCCACCTTGCTCGTCGGCACGGTGATCGCGGCGGACTTGCCGCCTCCCGTCTTCCCCGGGAACGTCGCCCCCAGCGTGCTGTCCGGCTGCGGCGTGCCGTCCGGCTCCGGGTTCGCCGTCGAGGTGTCCGCGGCCTCCGGGGTGTCGGTGCTCCCGCCGCCCTCGTCACCGCCGCCTCCGCAGGCGGCCGTCGCGGCGAGGGCCATGACCAGTGCCGTTCCGGCGAGACCGCGGGCGATTCGAGTCATCACGCGGCCAAGCTTCCACAGCCACGGTGCGTAGTCGACGATCGCCGCCCGGTGACACAGGGTGATCGCCTGAACGGAGGGGGGACGCGGGCCCCGGTGGAGGACCGTACTCCGCCGGGGCCCGCGCGCCCGGTCTAGGCGTACCGCGCGATCGGGTTCACCAGGTCGCCGACCAGCTGGAGCGCCGCCGACGGGTCCGCCAGGTCGACCATCTGGCGGTTGTTGCGCAGCTGGAGGCGGTTCAGCGCGGAGAGGGCGAAGGTCTCCGTGAACATGTCGTACCGCGCGAAGCGGTCGGCCAGCTCCGGGTGGGCGTCCTGGTAGCCCTTCACGCACACGGCGACGGTGTGCCAGAAGTCGTCCTCGCCCACCACGCCCTCGGCGGCGAGCGTGGCGCCGAGGAAGCGGAAGAAGCAGTCGAAGACGTCGGTGAAGACGGACAGCAGCTTCATGTCCTCGGGGACCTCGGCGCGGATCCGCTCCACGGCGGGCGGCAGGACCGCGTCCGGGTCCATGACGCATATCTCCTCGGCGATGTCCTTGAAGACCGCCCGGGAGACGGCGCCGCGCTCGTCGAGGACGAGGATCACGTTCTCGCCGTGCGGCATGTACACCAGGTCGTACGCGTAGAAGCTGTGCAGCACCGGGAGGAGGTAGGCGTCCAGGTAGCGGCGCAGCCACTCCGTCGGCGCCAGGCCCGACTCCTTGATCAGGGCGCCCGCGAAGGACGCGCCCGCGTGGTCGGTGTGCAGCAGCGAGGCCATGGTCGCGAGCCGCTCGCCCTCGGCGAGGGACGGGACGGGGGACTCGCGCCAGAGCGCGGCGAGCATCTTGCGGTACGGGGAGTAGCGGTCGGTGGCGGCCTCGTACTCCAGGTGCCGGTAGCCGACGGCCGCGCGCTCGCGGATGATCGAGAACCGGGCCGCCTTCAGGACCGGGTCCGCCGCGATCAGACCGGCCAGCCAGTCGTTGATCGCGGGCGTGGCCTCCATGTAGGCGGCGGACAGGCCGCGCATGAAGCCCATGTTGAGGACGGACAGGGCCGTCTTCACGTAGTGCTTGGCCGGGTCGGCGGTGTTGAAGAAGGTACGGATGGACTGCTGGGCCAGGTACGCGTCCTTGCCCTCGCCCAGGTACACCAGCCGCTCCTGGGCGACCTCGGCGGCGAAGGTGACGGACAGCTTGTTCCACCACTGCCAGGGGTGCACCGGGATCAGCAGGTAGTCGGCGAGGTCCAGGCCGCGGGCGGCGAGCGTGGCGGCGAAGCCGTCGACGGCCGCGTCGCCGAGCTCGGCGCGCACGAAGCTCTCGTAGTCGATGCCGGCGCCGGCCGTGAAGGTGGCGCGGTCGCGGTGCGCGGCCAGCCACACCAGGTGGACCGGGGCGGCCGCCTCGGGGGCGTAGGCGCGGTACTCGTCGACGCCGAAGCCGAGCCGCCCGTTGTTGGCGACGAAGCAGGGGTGGCCCTCGGTCATCCCGGTCTCGATGGCCTGGAAGCCGGCCCGGGCCAGCTCCGCGGCCGGCACCCGCGGCTTCGTCGCCTTGAAGGCCGTACCGGCCAGGGTGGAGGAGATCTCCTCCAGGTACACCGGCAGGACCTCGTCGCCGAGGCCGAGCGAGCCGCGCAGCTCGGTGACGAACTGGAGCGCGTCGAGCGGGAGCTGCTCGCTGCCGCGGTGGCGGCTGATCGACTCGGGGTAGACCTGCCAGTGGTCGAGGGCGAAGCGGTCGGCGGTGAAGCGGTACTCGGTGCGGCCGTCGTCGCTGAGCACCGCGTACCGGCTGTCGCCCAGCTCCTGCGGGTCGAGCAGCCGCTCGTGGACGAACTCGGCGAGGGCCTTGCGGATCAGGGCGCGGTTGGCGTCGGCCCAGCGGGCCGGGGTGAGGTGGGCCACGGGGTCCACGGTGGTGGGGTTCATGCGGAGACCTCCATGGCGGCCTCGAACCGGGCGCGGGTGCAGAAGCTCAGCAGCGCCGTCTTCTCCGGCTTCTCGATCTCGCGCTCGGGCACGAAGCCGACGGCCGCGTTGAGCGCGTGCACGGCCGTGTTGCGGACGTCCGGCTCGACGACCACGCGGGCGGTCGCCGGGTCGGCGAACAGCTCGCGCATCACGGCGGTGATCACCAGGCGGGTGAAGCCGTGCACGGGGGTGTCGGTGGGCGCGACGAGGAAGTGCATGCCGACGTCGCCGGGCTCCGGCTCGTACAGGCCGACCAGCTCGGCCTTCGCCGGGTCGTACCGCTCCATGAGGAAAGCGGGCTCGCCGTCCACGCTGCCGAGGAAGGCGTCGTGGTGCGGGTTCGCGGCGATCGCCATGTACTCGCGCTCGACGTCGTGGAGCCTGTGCCCCTGCATCATCCAGAACGCGGCCTTGGGGTGGGTGACCCAGGGGTGGATCAGCTCGGCGTCCCCGAGGGGGTCGAGCGGGCGTATGCGGATCGTGGTGCTGCCGGTGCTCATGCCGCGAACTCCTGGAAGGCGATGGTCTTCTCGACGGGGTAGTACTCGGTGCCCAGCATCTCGCCGATGATGTAGGCGTTGCGGTACGGCCCCATGCCCAGGTCGGGCGAGGTGATCGAGTGGGTGTGCACGCCGGCGTTCTGCAGGAAGACCCCGCGGCCGGTGACGTCGACGGAGTAGTTGCGGGCCACGTCGAAGCGGCCCCGCGAGTCCCGTCGGAACCGGTCGCGGACGGGCTCCAGGAAGGCGGGGACGGAGTACTTGTAGCCGGTGGCGAGGATCAGGCCCTCGGTCTCCAGGGTGAAGTCCTTCTCCTGCTCCTCCTGGCGGAAGCCGAGCGTGTACGTGCCGGTGGCCTCGTCGTACGCGGCCGAGTGCAGCGCGGAGTTGGTGAGCAGCCGGGTCGGTGCCGGGCCGGCCAGGTTCTTCTCGTAGAGCAGGTCGAAGATGGCGTCGATGAGGTCGCCGTTGATGCCCTTGAAGAGGCCCTTCTGCTCGGTCTCCAGGCGGTAGCGGGTCCGCTCGGGCAGCGCGCGGAAGTAGTCGATGTAGTCCGGAGAGGTCATCTCCAGGGTGAGCTTGGTGTATTCGAGCGGGAAGAAGCGCGGCGAGCGGGTCACCCAGTTGAGCCGGTAGCCGTGGGTGTCGATCTCGCCGAGGAGGTCGTAGTAGATCTCGGCGGCGCTCTGGCCGCTGCCCACCAGGGTGATCGACTTCTTCTTCAGCAGCGCCTCGCGGTTCGGGACGTAGGCCGAGTTGTGGAGGAGGTCGCCGCCGAGGTCCCGGCAGGTGTCGGGGACGTACGGCGGGGTGCCGGTGCCGAGGACGAGCCGGCGGGCGCGGAAGGTCTCGCCGCGCTCGGTGGCCACCGTGTACAGCTCGTCGCCCTCGTCGTACGCGACCGAGGTGACGGTGGTCGAGAAGCGGATCGAGGAGAGCTTGCCGGCGGCCCAGCGGCAGTAGTCGTTGTACTCGGTGCGCAGCGGATAGAAGTTCTCGCGGATGTAGAACGAGTACAGCCGGCCCTTCTCCTTCAGGTAGTTGAGGAAGGAGTACGGGGAGGTCGGGTCGGCGAGGGTGACCAGGTCCGACATGAACGGCGTCTGGAGGTGGGCGCCGGACAGGAACATGCCGGAGTGCCACTCGAAGTCCGGCTTGGACTCCAGGAAGAGTCCGGTCAGCTCGGTGATCGGCTCGGTCAGGCAGGCGAGGCCGAGGTTGAAGGGACCGAGCCCGATGCCGATGAAGTCGTACGTGCCGGGCGTCTCAGGCGTGGACAAGGTTCTCTCCCAGGTACTGCTCGGCGTGGCCGGCGATCAGGTCAAGGACGGCGGCGATGTCGGACACCGTCGTCTCGGGGTTGAGCAGGGTGAACTTCAGGTACTGGCGGCCGTCGACCTTGGTGCCGGCGACCACCGCCTCGCCGGAGGCGAACAGGGCCTTGCGGGCGTAGAGGTTGGCGCGGTCGATGTCGGCCGGCGAGGTGACGTGCTCGGGGACGTAGCGGTAGACGAGCGTCGACAGCCGGGGCTCCACCACGACGTCGTAGCGCGGGTCGGCGGCGAGCAGCTCGAAGCCGGCCCGGGCCAGGTCGCAGACCTCGTCGAAGAGCCCGCCGATGCCGTCGGCGCCCATGACGCGCAGGGTCAGCCACAGCTTGAGCGCGTCGAAACGGCGGGTGGTCTGCAGGGACTTGTCCACCTGGTTGGGGATGTGCTCGGCGAGCGTCCGGCGCGGGTTCAGGTAGTCGGCGTGGTACGTGGCGTGCCGCAGCGTCGCGCCGTCGCGGACCAGGAGCGCGGACGAACTCACCGGCTGGAAGAAGGACTTGTGGTAGTCGACGGTGACCGAGTCGGCCCGCTCGATGCCGTCCAGGAGGTGTCGGCGGTTGGGCGAGACGAGCAGTCCGCAGCCGTAGGCCGCGTCCACGTGCATCCAGGCGCCGTACTCCTCGGCGAGGGCGGCGATCTCCGGCAGCGGATCGATCGAGCCGAAGTCGGTGGTGCCGGCGGTGGCGACGATCGCCATCGGGATCAGGCCCTCGGCGCGGCAGGCGGCCAGCTCGGCGGCGAGCACCACGGACTGCATCCGGCGCTCGCGGTCGACCGGGACCGGCACGACGGCGTCGCGGCCGAGGCCGAGCAGCCCGGCCGACTTCACGACGCTGAAGTGGCTGCACTCGGAGGCGAAGATCCGCAGCCTGGAGAGGTCGGCGGTGCCCGCCTCCTCGCGGGCGAGCAGCAGCGCCTGGAGGTTGGACTGGCTGCCGCCGCTGGTGAACACGCCGTCGGCGAGCGGGCCGAGGCCGATCCGGCCGGCCGTCCAGTCGATCAGCCGGCGCTCGATCAGGGTGCCGCCGGCGCTCTGGTCCCAGGTGTCGAGGGAGGAGTTGACGGCGGAGAGCACGGCCTCGCCGAGGACGGCGGGGATGACCACCGGGCAGTTGAGGTGCGCGAGGTAGCGCGGGTGGTGGAAGTAGACCGCGTCGCGGAGGTAGACGTCCTCCAGCTCGTCGAGGGCGGCGGCGGTGTCGCCGAGCGGCCGGTCGAGGTCGACGGAGTCGACGACGCGGGCGAGTTCGGCGGGCGTGACGCCGGTGAACGGCCCGCGCGTCGTGGCGAGTTTCCTCGCCACCCGCTCGACTCCGTCGGTGACGGTGCGTCGGTAGACGTCCGCCGTCGTGTCGTTGAGCAGGTGGGAGCGCATGCGGGTGCCCTTCCGGGTGTGGGGGACGCGGCCGGTCGAGGTGATCGAAAGTAAGGTTAGCCTAACCTAACTCTGGATATGCGACAACGGCCCCTCAACCCGGACGGGTCGAGGGGCCGTTGGCCCTGTGGGGGGTATAGGGGAGTGGCGGGTCCTACGCCTCCTGCCGCGCCTCTGCCCGCGTCCCTTCTCGCGCCTCTTCCCGCGCCTCTTCCTGCGTCTCGTCCGGGACCTCGCGCAGGGCGTCCTCGGACAGGCCCTTGCGCCAGTAGCCGACGAACGTCACCCGCCGCCGGTCCAGGCCGCGTTCGCGCACGAAGTACCGGCGCAGCGCCTTCACCGCGCCCGACTCGCCCGCGATCCAGACGTACGGATCGGCGCCGGGCAGTCCGGCGGCCGCGATCGCCTCGACGGCGGACGGCGCGCCCTCCTCCCGTACGAGCCAGGTGACCGTCGCGTCGGCCTCGGTCGCGAGCTCCATCCGGTCGCCGGAGCAGGGGACTTCGAGGTAGACGTGGGCGCGGGTCTCGGCCGGCAGCCACTCCAGGATCGCGGAGGCGGCCGGCAGGGCCGTCTCGTCGCCCCAGACGAGGACGGAGTCGGCGTCGTCCGGCAGCCGGAAGCGCACGCCGGTGTTGTCGGCCACGGCCGGCCCGAGCACGACCACCCGGTCGCCGGCCTCGGCGCGCTGCGCCCAGCGGCAGGCGGGGCCGCCGTCCTCGTGCAGCGCGAAGTCGATGTCGACCTCGGTACGGCCGTCGGGCGCGGTGCGCTGTTCCCGGACGGTGTACGAGCGCATCACCGCGCGTTCCTCGTGCGGCATCGCCCGGTAGGCGCCCAGGACCGCGTGCATGTCCCTGTCGTCGAGCGGCGGCAGGGCGGGCGCGTCCTGGCCCGGGTGCGGCAGGAAGAGCGAGAGCGACTGGTCGCGGCCGCCGGCGGCGAAGTCCTTCAGATCGTCGCCGACGATGTCGTCGCCGGTGAAGGTGACGCGGACGAGCGACGGGCCGAGCCGCCGCGTCCGGTCGACCTGGAGGGAGAAGAACTGGAACGGGGCGGTCTCGGCGTTCGTCATGCGGGTCAGGCCACCTTCTTGGCGTTCTCGAGGGCCTCGGCCAGGTCCTCCAGGAGCGGGGCGCACTTGGCGTAGGAGTAGACGGGCTCGGTGACGCGCGGGAAGACCTGGCCGGCCTTGACGGCGGGCAGCGCGGCCCAGGTCGGCTTGGCCTTCAGGGCGTCGGGCTGCAGGGCGGAGGTGCGGTTGTCGAGCAGGATGACGTCGGCCTCGTACTTGTCGACGACCTCCCAGCTGAGCAGTTCGAACCAGCCGGTCGGGTCCAGCTTGTCCGGGACGATCAGGTCGACGCCCAGCTCCTGGAAGAAGAGGGTGTCGGTCGGGCGGGCCGGGGCGGAGACGTAGAAGGTGTCCGGGGTGCCGGAGCCGATGAGCACCTTGATGCCCTTCTTCGCCTTGGCGGCCTTGCGGACCCGCTCGGCGGCGGCCTCGAAGCGGGCCTTGTCCGCCTTGATCCGCGCGCTGTTCACGTCGGCGCCGAGCGAGGCGGCGAGGTCGGCGTGGCGCTGGAGCACGGCGGGCATCGACCTGCCGGCGGCCCACAGGGCGACGCTGGGCGCGATCTTGAGGATCTTGGCCTTCTGCTCCTCCGGGACGTACCAGAGCGCGTCCTTCTCCCACATGTCCGTGACGAGGACCTCGGGCTGGAGCTTCAGGTACTCCTCGATCTTGAACTCGCCCCAGACGTTGCCGATGACGGTGACCTTCGAGACGTCCAGGTCACCGGCCTGCACGTCCGGCTTCACCGCGCCGGTCTTCGGGTCCTTGACCGTGGTCGGGCCGAAGACGCCCTTGACCTCGACGCCGAAGTCCTTGAGGGCGGCGGCCGTTCCGGTGAAGGCCACGATGTTCTTCGGGACGGAGGCGAGCTTCACCGTCTGGCCGCGGTCGTCCTTGAACTCCCACGCGCCGGACTTGCCGGAGGCGTTCGAGGCGCCGGAGCCCTTCTCGCCGTTGCCGCCGCAGGCGACGAGCGCGGCGCCGAGCCCGAGGGCGCCGCCCGCGGCGAGCAGTCCGCGGCGGGTGAGGGAGGTGGCTCGGGCGTTGCTGGGCATGGCTGTTCCGCTCTCGTACGTGCCGGTGGCCGGCCTGGTCGAAGACGAAGGTAGGTTAGCCTAACCTCACAACGGCTTGTCCAGGGGAGGGTGCGGCGCCGGAGCGGAACGACGGGGGTGTGGTGGGGGAGCGCCGCGCGACACGGGGGATGAAGAAGCGCGGCGCTCCGCCCACCTGAGGGGCGCGCAGGCCGTGGCGCGCCCACCCTCACAGACTGGCGCGGGCGGCTCGAATTTCGCTCCAGCCGCCTTCGAGGACGGTTGCCTAGCTTCGCAGCCCGGACGGACACGGACGGCGAAGGGAGACCTCGTGGGGCAGCGGTCCAGGAAGTGGCTACGGCGGCTGTGGCGCGACACGCAGCTGGGACTGACCGCGCTGGGGCAGGGCTTCGGGCTCTTCACGGTGCCCGAGTGCTACGGGTACCTGCCGGTGTACGGGGGCGGCGCGCCGGACCCGTGCGTGACGCCGGGCCCGCAGCCCCGTCATCCCGAGCGGCTGGCCGAGCCGGGCGGGCCCGCCATGACGGCCCAGGAGGCCGCGCTGTGGGCGCAGTTGGCGGACGTGTGGGCGGACGCGGACCCGGCGTTCGGGGCGTTGCCGCCACGACTGCCGGGGCCGCGTCCGCGTCCTGAGTGAGCGACGGGCGCCGCGCCCCTCAGGCCGGCGCCTCCGTCTTCACGCCCGGTCCTCCGGGTCCGCCCGGTCCGCCGGGGCCTCCCGGGCCGCCGGGTCCGCCCGGGCCCCGCGCCTCCAGCTTCGTGTCCTTCATCATCAGCGCCAGGACCAGGCCGACGAGCAGGATCGGCACCGCCGAGAGGAAGACCGTGCTCAGGGCGTCGCCGTAGGTCTGCGCGACGGCGGCGACGGTCTCGGGCGGGAAGTCGGCCGCCTTCGCCGGGTCCCAGGTGCCGTCGGTGACGCGCTGGGCGGTGTCGGCGGGGAGCTGCTTGGCGGCCTCGGTGGCGAGGCGCGCGTTGAGGATGGAGCCGAAGACCGTGGCGCCGAAGGCGGTGCCGAGGTTGCGGCTCAGGCCGACCGTGGAGGTGGTGACGCCCATGTGCTCGCGGGGCGAGGTGCTCTGCGCGACCAGCGTCGTGACCTGCGAGGACAGGCCCACGCCCACGCCCATGACGGCGAGCAGCGCGGCGACGGTGGCGGAGCCGGTGTGCGCGGGGTCGAGCGAGAGCAGCGCCGCGGCCGCCGCGGCGAGCGCGGTGCTGGCCACCGGGAACCACTTGTAGCGGCCGGTCTTGGCGATGACCTGACCGGCCACCACGGTGGCGATCGCCATGCCGATCATCGCGGGCAGGAACAGCAGACCGGTCTGCGAGGCGCTGACCCCGTTGACCGTCTGCAGGAACAGCGGCACGAAGTTCACGCAGCCGAAGAAGGCGAAGCTCACGGCGAAGGCCACCGTCACGCAGATCGTGAAGGTGCGGTTGGCGAACAGGCCCAGCGGCACGATCGGTTCGGGTGCGGAGCGCTCCCGCACCACCCACGCCACCGCGAGCAGCACCGCCGCCACGCCGAGGCCGAGCACGACCGGATCGCCCCAGCCCCTGCGGCCGGCGAAGTCGGTCGCCAGGACCAGCGCGGCGATGAGCAGGGTGAGCAGCGCCGTGCCCGGGTAGTCGACGCGCGGCCGCGCGGACGCGCGCGAGCCTGCGGGGAGCAGCAGTCGGATTCCGGCCAGTGCGAGCAGGCCCAGCGGAATGTTCACGTAGAAGATCCAGCGCCAGCCGAGCTGGTCGGTCAGCACGCCGCCGACGAGCGGCCCGGCCAGGTTGGCGAGGACCATGACGCCGGCGAAGAAGCCCTGGTACTTGGCCCGCTGGCGGGGCGGCATGAGGTCGCCGAGCACGGAGAAGGCGCTCACCTGGAGCCCGCCGCCGCCGAGCCCCTGCAGGGCCCGGAAGACGATCAGCCAGCCCATCGAGGTCGCCGCGCCGCACGCGATCGAGCCGATCAGGAAGATGACGATCGCGGACAGATAGACCGTACGCCGCCCGAACAGATCACCGAGTTTGCCGTAGATCGGCATGGCCACGCTGAAGGTGAGCATGTACGCGGTGAACGTCCAGCTGTAGAGGTCGAGGGCGCCCAGTTCGGCGGTGAGCCGGGGGCCGGCGGTGGCGACGATCGACTGGTCGAGCATCGACATCGCGCTGGTCAGCAGCAGCGAGGCGAGGAGCAGGGGGAAGCGTGGCGGGAGGGCGGTTTCGGGTGGTGCGCCGGGGGCCCGCCCCTGGGGGCCGCCCGCGCTGGGTCCGGTCATCGTCGTTCCTCCAGAACGTCTCGGCGCATGTAGGTGTTCATCAATTACATGCTTTCCTCATATGAATGCCCTGTGTAGCGTAACCTCGAAACCGGGCTCCAGCGCGGGGGTTTTTTCCGGACGTTCCCTGGTGGGCGGCTCTTGTCGAGCGCAGCTCAAGCGGAAGCCAAGTGATAGTCAAGTGATTCGCCTCACGCTCACGAAGTGCATCAGGCCGTAAGAGATGCAAGCCACGGGAGGGGCAGTGCTGCAGATCGGTTTACTGGGAACCCTGCAAGTCATGCACGACGGCGTGAACGTCACGCCCTCCGCTCCAAAGGTCCGTCAGGTTCTCGCCTTGCTGGCGCTGCGGGCCAACAGCACCGTTCCACTGCACCAGCTCGTCGAAGAGCTCTGGGAGGAGCGGCCGCCGTCCAGCGCGGCCACCACGCTGCAGACGTACATCTACCAACTGCGCAAGCTGCCCGGCCTCAGCCTGGCGACCACCCCCGGCGGCTACCGGCTCTCGGTGCCCCAGGGCTCCCTGGACAGCATGCGCTTCGCCGAACTCGCCGAACTCGGGCGCAAGGCCATGGAGGAGGGGCAGGTCACCGAGGCCGCCGACCTGCTGCACCGGGCACTCGGCGTCTGGCGGGGGCCCGCGCTCAGTGACCTCACCCCCGGCCCCATCGTCGGCATCGACGCGCTGCGCCTCGCGGAACAGCGCTACGAGGTCCTGGAGGAGCGCATCGACGCGGACCTGCTGCTCGGCCGCCACCACCGGCTGATCAGCGAGCTCACCGCGCTCGCCGCGGACAACCCCACCCGCGAGGGGCTGCACGCCAAACTGATGGTCTCGCTCTACCGCGCGGGCCGCCGCCCGGACGCCCTGGAGGTCTTCCAGCGCATCCGCCGGGTGCTCATCCGGGAACTCGGCCTCGAACCCTGCTCGGAACTCCAGCGGCTGCACCAGCAGGTGCTCGCCGGGGACCGCGGGCTCGACCTGCCCACCGGGCGGGTCGTCGGGCATCCCCTGCCCACCGCCCAGACGCCGGTCAAACTCCCCGCCGACGTCCCGCTGATCGGCCGGGACGCCGAACTCGCCAAGGTCGGCCGGATGCTGCGGGAGCCGGCCGCGCAGGGGCCGAAGTGCGTGTGCGTGGCCGGCGCCCCCGGCGTGGGCACCACCTCCTTCACCGTCGCCCTCGCCCACCGGCTCGCCGACGCCTTCCCCGACGGACGGCTCTACGTGTCCTTCGGCGACCCGGCCGCGCCGCGCCCCGTCGAGGACGTCCTCGACGAACTCCTGGAGGCGGTCGGACACACCCGCGCCGGGCTGCCGGCCGGGCGCGCCGAGAAGGCCGCGCTGCTGCGCGCCTGGAGCGCCGGGCGCCGGGTGCTGCTCGTCGTCGACCACGTCGCCGCCGCGCACCAGCTCACCGACCTGCTCCCGGAGGACAGCGGCTCGGCCCTCCTGGTGGCCGGCTACCGCCGGCTGTGCGGCGGGCAGTTCGGTGCCCCGGTGGACCTGCTGCCCATCGGGCCCGAGCAGTCGCTGGAGCTCTTCCTCGGCGCGCTCGGCAGGGAACGGCTGCTCGGCGAGGGCTCCTCGCGCGCCATGCTCGACCTGTTCGGCGGCCTGCCCGGGCCGATGGCCGAGGCGGTCGGGCTGCTCGAACTGCGTCCGCACTGGTCGGTGCGGCAGCTCGTCGACTGGATGAGCCGTGACCGGCCGACCGCCCTCACCCACCAGCGGCCGCACCCCTTCCACCACGTACGGCGCCGCTGCGGCGGACTCGACCCGCGGGTCGGCGACGCGCTGGCCAAGCTGGCCGGCGAGGCCGACGAGGTGCTCACCGTGGAACAGGCGGCCCGCATACTCGGCCGCAACGCGGACGTCACCGAGGAACTCCTGGAGGAACTCGTCGAGTTCTTCCTCCTGGAGGTCGACCTGGTCCGCGACGGCTCCTCCGAGCGCTTCTTCCAGTACCGGATGCCGCCGCTGCTGCGCATGGCGCTGCGGACGGTCGCCGTCGGGGCGCTCGCCTGATCCACGCACCACCCGCCGCGCGGTGGGGGCGCCCTGACCGGGCGCCCCCGCCGCGCTTTTCGGGGTCTCGGTCACAGCTCCACGCTGTCGCCGTGCTCCACGAGCCAGGTGTTCACCTGGAGCGCCATCTCGATGTTCATCCGGTGCAGCCAGTCCTGCGCGTTCGCCTCGCCCTGCGGACCGACGACCGCGCGCGCCTTGTCCAGGTCGAGCAGGGCGCGCACCGGCGCCGCCGGATCGGCCAGCACCTCGGCGAACTCGGCGTGCAGCGCCTTGGTGTAGGTGGCGTCCTGGCTCACCGGGAACGGCGCCTTGGGCCGCTCCAGGACCTGCTCGGGCAGCAGGTCGGCCACGGCCGCCCGCAGCAGGCTCTTCTCCCGGCCGTCGAAGGTCTTCAGCTCCCACGGGATGTCGTACGCGTACTGGACGAGCCGGTGGTCGCAGAACGGCACCCGCACCTCCAGGCCGGAGATCATGCTCAGCCGGTCGTTGCGCTCGAGGAGCCGCGGCAGCCAGTGGGTCAGGTGCAGATGGCAGATCTCCCGGGCCCGGCGCTCCTCGGCCGACTCCCCGGGCAGCCGCGGGATGTCCGCCATGGCCTGGGCGTACCGCTCGGCGTAGTAGCCGGGCATGTCGAGCCGGGCGGCGAAGGCGGGGGAGAGCAGGCCCTGGCCGAGGCCGTCGCGGGTGCCGGGGTGCCACTGCTCGAACGCCACCCACGGGAACTGCGGCTCGTCGGCCAGGTCCGGGATGTGCACCCAGCTGTAGCCGCCGAAGATCTCGTCGGCGCTCTCCCCGGTCAGCGCGACCGTGGAGTGCCGGGCGACGCCGGCGAACGCCCGGAACGTGGAGGTGTCCATGTCGCCGAAGGGCGCGGGCACGTCCTGCGCGCGCAGCACGTCGCGGCGGGCCGCCGGGTCGATCAGGTCGGCCGTGGAGAGCTCGATCTCCAGGTGGTCGGCGCCGATGTGGTCGGCGACCGCGCGCGCGTACGGCGCGTCGGGCGCGCTGCGCACCAGGTCCGGCCGGAAGTCGTCGCTGTAGCCGCTGTAGGTGACGGTGGAGGTGCGGATCGGGTCGCCGCCGGCGGCCCGGCGGGCACGGGCGGCCAGCGCGGCGACGGCGCTGGAGTCGAGGCCGCCGGAGAGCAGCACGCTCAGCGGCACGTCGGAGACCAGCTCGCGGGCGACGCTGCGCTCCAACAGCTCGCGCACCGTCCGTACGGTGGTGTCGAGGTCGTCCTCGTGCGGGCGCGCCTCCAGGCGCCAGTAGCGGCGCAGCACGGTCCGGCCGTCGGTGCCGTACGTCAGGGTGTGGCCGGGCGGCAGGTCGCGGATGTCGCGGTAGACGCTCTCGCCGGGCGCGCGGGCCATGGAGAACAGCACCCGCAGGCCGTCGAGGTCGACGGCGGGCGTGACCGCCGGGTGGGCGAGCAGGGTCTTGGGCTCGGAGCCGAAGACCAGGCCGCGCGCCGTGGCCGCGTAGTACAGCGGCTTGATGCCGAAGCGGTCGCGGGCCAGGAACAGGACGCGGCGGCGCGGGTCCCAGACGGCGAGCGCGAACATGCCCTCCAGGCGCTCGACGCAGCGCTCGCCCCACTCCAGGTAGGCGTGCAGCACCACCTCGGTGTCGCTGCGGGTGGTGAACCGGTGGCCGAGGCCGGTCAGTTCGGTGCGCAGCTCGGGGAAGTTGTAGACCTCTCCGTTGTACGTGAGGACGACGGCGTGCGCCGGGTCGTCCGGGGCGCCGGCGGGTGCGGCGGCCATCGGCTGGACGCCGCCCGCCACGTCGATGACCGCCAGCCTGGTGTGGATCAGGGTGGCGGGCCCGGTATGCGTGACGCCCTGCCCGTCCGGGCCGCGGCAGGCCATGGTGTGCGCCATTGCCTCCGCGAGCCCGGGCTCCTCCGTGACCGGGCCGCCCTCGCGGCGGACCCAGCCTGCGATGCCGCACATGCGGTTCTCCTTCCGTGCTGCCGATTGCCCTGGGTGGCAAAGATCCCGGGGGACGCTCGAAACGGTGTGGAGCGGCGCTGGACCGGCGGGTGGCCGGCCCGGCACGGCGGATCAGGCGGCAGGGGCGCTCTTGCGGAAGGCCGGCACGAGGATCGCGCCGACGACGAGGTGGAAGAGGACCAGGGTGATCTTGTTGCCGGTGGTCAGGCCCGCGCCGAAGACCGGTGCGAACAGCGAGAGCACCAGGATCACCAGGGCCACCACGGTCCAGACCGTGCGGGCGCGGCCGGCGGCGAACTTCTCCAGGAGGGCCAGCAGGCCCCAGCCGAGCAGTCCGATCACGGCGACGCCGATGATCACCGCCGGGAAGGGGAGCGGGCTGGTGGTGGTGGAGCCCGGGCCGTCCGGGGTCCGCAGGTCGATGTCGAACGCGGAGTGGGCGAGCAGCCAGATCAGGCCGTCGATCACGACGGCGGCGACGACGGCGAGGGCGCGGGTGCGCGTCGGGCTGGTGGTGGATGTCGCGGTCATCTCGGGCCTCCTTCGGTGCGTGGATTAGTTGAGTGCGAGATGTATATGTGTGACTTCCGCACATGATGTTCTCACGTCAAAGAATGTCTCGTCCAGTCACATGCAGGTAACCTGGAAGTCGTGACCGCTACGGAGAAGACCGCGACCGTCGTCGATCCGACCGTGCTCGACGCCGTCGAGTCCGCGATGATCCGCATCCGTCGCAGACAGTCCCGGCGCAGCCTCGCCCGGCCCGTCGTCATGGGTCTCAGCGAGCCGGTCGACCTCAACACGCTCGCCGTCGTCGACGCCGTCGACGAGGGCGCGGGCGAGGACGGCCGCGACGTCACCGTCGGATTCATCGCCGACCGCCTCGCGATAGACCCCTCCCGGGCCAGCCGGATCGTCGCCGAAGCGGTCCGCTCCGGCTTCGTCCGCCGGGTGGCCTCGCAGGAGGACGGCCGGCGCAGCTGCCTGGAGCTCACCGACATCGGCCGCGAGGCCGTGACCGCCGCCCACCGCACCCGGCAGGGCTTCTACTCCGTCGTGCTCGGCGACTGGGAGCCCGACGAGCAGCGCGACTTCGCCCGGCTGCTCACCAAGTTCGTGCACTCCCTGGACGACGCCGGCCGCCGCTGACGGCCGCCGTCGTCCGGGCCCCGCCACCGATCCGCCCTCCGCGGGGGCGTCCACCGGCCTTCGAGGCGGCTTCGAGCCACCCCGGCGACGCTGAACTCACCACAACCCCGCAACCGACGGCGCATCGGAGCCCCGCAGCCGTGGGGCGTCCGCGCCTGTCTCGAAGGAGGCGCGACGGTGAGTACCACCGACCGGACAGACCAGCGGCCCGCGACCGGACCGGCCGAGGGCGATCCCACGCCCGCCGCCCGGCGAGGCCGCCCTGCCCGAACCGGAGCCAAGGCTCCCGCGGCGGCGCCCGTCCGCCCCCCGGCCGCCGTCGGCTGGGCCTACGTGATGGTGATCGTGGCCACCCTCGCCGCGATCGCCAGCAACGTCTTCGAAATCGCCCACCAGGTGGAGACCGGCGTGGCGGGCGCCGCCACCACCGGCGACCTGGCACTGACCATCGCCTTCTGCGCGCTCTTCGGCTTCTTCGCCGAGATGCTGCGGGCCGGCCGCCAGTGGGGCCGGGTGCTGCTCACCGTCTTCACCGCGCTCGGCCTGGTCTTCACCAGCCTCGGCCTGGCCGGCCTCGGCGGCCGCCCGATGGTCGGCCCGCTCCAGGAGAGCCTCGCCGTCGCCAGCCTCGTGCCGTCCGTCATCGGCCTCGTCCTGCTCTTCGTGCCGTCCGTGAACGCCTGGATGACCCAGGTGCGGGTGAGCGGCCGGATGATCTCGCAGCGGCTGCGCAAGCTGATCCTCACCTGCCACGTGGCCATCTCGGTCGGCTGGCTCGGCCTGGTCACCGGCATGTTCGCGATGTCCGTCGCCGGCGCCACCACCGGCGACGCCGCCCAGCAGGCCGCGATGTACCGGACCATGTCGCTGCTCGACGAGATCTTCCTCGGCATGACCAGCATGTTCGCCCTGATCACCGGCATCGTCGTGGCCGCCGGCACCAAGTGGGGCCTGCTGCAGCGCCGTTGGGTCGCCGTGAAGTTCTTCTGGACCATGGGCGTGATGGTGCTCGGCTTCTCCGTGATCCACCAGTACATCCTCAAGGCCAACGAACTGGTCTCGGCCGGCGCCCCCGTGCGCGGCGGCGAACTCGACTCCGTCGGCTGGTCGATGGCCGCCTCGGCCGCCGTGGCCCTGTTCAGCCTGATCGCGATGACGGCCATCTCCACGTACAAGCCCTGGGGCCTCACCAAGCGCGGCCGCGCCGCCTCGCCCGCGGCGCGCACCGCCCGTACCGCTTCCCGCACCTCCTGAAGCCGCGGCCCTCGCGGCCGTACCTCCCGAAGCCGTACCTCCCCAAGCCGTACCTCCTGAAGCTGACGCTCGCCCCGAAAGGACGACCGGCCACCATGACCACGACCCACCCCGTCATCCGGGACACCCGGGAACTGCGGCACAGCCGCCTCCTGGGGCTCGGCGTGTACCGCCCCGAGCGGTCCGTGCCCAACAGCGAGATCGCCGAGCGCACCGGCCTCGACCCGGCCTGGATCGAGAGCCGCTCCGGGATCCGCTCCCGGCGCTACGCCTCCCCGGAGGAGACCCTGCCGACCATGGCGGCCACCGCCGCCGAGAAGGCCCTGGCCGCCGCCGGGATCGGCGCCGACCAGGTCGGCACCGTCATCGTCGCCACCATCACCTCGATGGAGCAGATGCCGGCCGTGGCCGTCGAGGTCGCGCACCGCATCGGCGCCCGGCAGGCCGCCGCCTTCGACATCTCGGCCGCCTGCGCCGGCTTCTGCCACGCCGTCGCGCTCGCGAGCGACCTGGTGCGGCTCGGCCGCTCCGACTACGTCCTGGTGATCGGCGCCGAGCGGATGACCGACATCCTCGACCACGCCGACCGCGACACCGCCTTCCTCTTCGCCGACGGCGCCGGCGCCGTGCTCGTCGGCCCCTCCGACGAGGCGGGCATCGGCCCGGTCGTCTGGCGGGCCGACGGCTCGCGCAACGCCGCCCTGAAGATGACCGACCCGTGGCACGACGGCACCGGCGAGCGCCCCGAGGACCGGCCCGCCATCACCATGTCCGGCTGGAAGGTCTACCGCTGGGCCACCAACGAGATCGTGCCCGCCGCCCGCCGGATGCTCGACCTGGCCGGCGTCACCGCCGACCAGCTCGGCGCGTTCGTCCCGCACCAGGCCAACATGCTCATCACCGACGTCGTCGTCGAACAGCTCGGCCTGACCGAACGCACCGCCGTCGCCCGCGACATCGTCACCAGCGGCAACAGCTCCGCCGCCTCCATACCGCTGGCCATGGAGGAACTCCTCTCCTCCGGCAAGGCCGCGAGCGGCGACCTGGCCCTGCTCATCGGCTTCGGCGCGGGCCTGGTCTACGCCGGCCAGGTGGTCCGCCTTCCCTGACCGGACCGCCGGCACGACGAAGGGCGCCCCGGGCCTCAAGGCCCGGGGCGCCCTTCGTGTGTGCGGTGCCGGCCGGCGGGTCCTAGTACGCCGCCAGGACCTCGAACAGCGCGAACGGGCTGGGCCGTTCGGTGTCCTGGTACGGGCGGAGCGGGGAGGTCGTGCCGCGGTGCGCCGAGCCCGCCTCCCAGTCGCGGAACGCCGCCATCGACTCCCACTCGCTCAGTACGGCGAACGCGCCCTCGTCGCCGAGCGTCCGCAGCAGCTCGTTGCCGAGCAGTCCCGGCGTGCCCGCCAGGTCCTTGCTGATCGTGTGGTACGCCTCGGCGACGGCCTCCGTCTCGGCGGGGGACGGCCGCAGGTGCAGCATCACGCGCACCCGGCCCGCCGCCCCGCTCATCCGGCGACCTCCACCATCCGCATCATCGCCAGCGAGCCGCCGGACCGGTACGGATGCAGCTTCTCGCGGTGCGCCACGTGCTCCGGGCTGCGCTCGAAGGCCAGGAACGAGTCCATGTCCGTCCAGTCGCTCACCACGTAGTACACCGACTCCTCCCCGGGCTTCGCGCTGCGCGCCAGGGTGTGCCCGAGGTTCGCCGGCTGCGCCGTGACCTCCTTGCTGCCCTCGGTCCACACCTGCTCGAAGTCCGCCTCCATGCCCGGGTTCACCTGCACGGTGAGCAGCACCCGGAACGAGCCCGCGCGGGCCGCCATCTCAGACACCCCCGTCGACGTGCAGGGTCTCGCCGTTGACGTACGTGGACAGGTCGCTGGCCAGGAAGAGCACCGCGCCCGCGATCTCCTCCGGGCGGCCGAACCGGCCCAGCGCCATCATCCGCAGATAGCGCTCGTTGTACGCGGCCCGCTGCTCCTCGGTCAGCTCGTCGGGCTCCGAGGTGTCGATGA
This sequence comes from Streptomyces sp. NPDC004327, assembly GCF_042873935.1. Lineage (NCBI taxonomy): Bacteria > Bacillati > Actinomycetota > Actinomycetes > Kitasatosporales > Streptomycetaceae > Streptomyces > Streptomyces sp. NPDC004327. The sequence continues at coordinate 234,197 of NZ_JBIAME010000002.1, forward strand.
CGCCGGGCGCGACCACGTTGAAGCGGATGCCCTTGCCGCCCAGCTCCTTGCACAGCGAGCGGGTCAGACCGATCAGACCGGCCTTGGAGGCCGTGTAGTGGCCGCGCAGCGGGATGCCCGCCATCGCGCCGCGGGAGCCGATGTTGATGACCGAGGAGCCCTCACGCAGCAGCGGCAGTGCCTTGCTGATCACCATGAACGGGCCGGTCAGGTTGGTCGTGACGACCCGCTCCCACTCCTCGAACGGCAGCTGCGCGAACGGGATCTGGCTGATCACGCCCGCGTTGTTGACCAGCACGTCCAGCGTCTCGAAGCGCTCCCGGCACGCCTGGAGCACCAGCTCCACGCCCTCCGCCGTGCCCACGTCGGCGCGCACCAGCGCGTGGTCGCCGCCGATCTCCTTCAGCTCACGGGCCAGGCTGTCGACCGCCTCGCCCTCCTGCCGGTAGCAGGTCACCACGGTGGCGCCGGCCTTGGCCAGGGCCAGCACGGTGGCCCGGCCGATGCCCCGGCTGCCGCCGGTGACCAGCGCGTTCTTGCCCACCAGTCGAAGTTCCATGTCGTCTTCCTCCGTACGGGTTCGGGAAATCAGCAGGTGTTCCTCAGGTGCTCAGCGCGCCGTCGGCACCGGGCGGCACTCCAGGACCGCCCAGCGGCCGGCGGCCGGTTCGTTAACGAGCTCGAAGCCCGCCGTCGCGAGCAGCTCGCGCCACTGCCGCTCGGAGCGTTCGCGGCCGCCGAAGCGGACCAGCATGTCCAGGTCGAGGAGCTTGCCGCGGTCCCACTCGTTGGCCGGGCCGACGAGGAACTCGCAGATCAGCAGCCGTCCCTCGGGATCGCCGGCCAGCGCCTCGCGGATCCGGCCGAGGATCGCCGCCGCCTTCTCGTCGTCCCAGTCGTGCAGCACGGCCTTCAGGACGTACGCGTCGGCGCCCTTCGGCAGCTCCTCGAAGAAGTCGCCGGGCACCACCTCGACGCGCTCGGCGACCCCGGCCTCCTCGAAGGCCTTGCCGGCCTCCGCCACCACCGACGGGCGGTCGACGAGCGTGCCGCGCACCCGCGGGTTGCGGGCCAGCAGTTCGGCGAGGAACAGGCCCCGGCCGCCGCCGATGTCCGCGATCCGGCCGAAGCGCCCGAAGTCGTAGCCGTCGAGCAGCATCCGCGCGGTGGCGTGGCTCATCCCGGTCATCGCCCGGTCGAACAGCGCGCCCGCCCGCGGGTCCTGCTCCAGGTGCTCGAAGAAGGTGTGCCCGTACGCGGCCTCGAAGGCCGGCTCGCCGGTCCGCACCGTGTGCAGCAGCTGCCCGTAGGAGCGCCACAGCATCTCGTCGCCGTTGTACAGCACCATGTCCCGCTGGCTGCCCGGCGCGTCGGACCGCAGGCACGCGGCCACGTCGTTGAGCGCGTACCGGCCGTCGTCCTCCTGGACGAACACCCCGAACGCGGCGGCCACCCGCAGCACCCGGCCCAGCGCGTCCGCGTGGCTGTCCGTGCGCTCCGCCAGCTCGGCGACGGTCAGCGGGCCGCCGGCCAGCTCGTCGGCGACGCCCAGCTCGGCGACCACGTGCAGCACCCGCGAGATCCGTTTGCCGTCCGTCAGCAGCAGCAGCCGTACGTGCGGCGGCAGCGCGGCGGTCATCGCCGGGCCGACCACACCGGTCATGGAGTCCACACCTTCTCCTTGAGTCCTTGGACGTCGTCGGACGTCAGATGAGTACGCCGGCCGCGCCGACGTTCACGAGCAGCGCCGACACCGCGAGCGCGCCCCGCACCCGGTTCCAGCGGATCCACCGCGCCCGCGGGTCGCGCCGCTCGAAGTCGGCCGGCAGCGCCTGCGGGTCGAGCGTCGACAGCCAGCGGTTGATCGGCACGTTCTTCGTCAGCGACACCGTCATCGCGGCGGCGAGCAGCAGCGCGCCGAGCGCCGCGAGCACCCGCACCGCGGTCAGCGGCGCGGTCGCCGTCAGGGCGAGGTCGCACAGCAGACAGCTCAGCAGCGAGATCGGCATGAACGGGTCGAAGCGGGTGACCAGACCCTTGTGCACCGGGACGTACATCCCGGTCGGCAGCGTGTTGAACAGCGGCGCCGCCAGCACCGAGACGCTGAGCCCGCCGGCCGCGAGACCGCCGGCCAGCAGCGCCGCGGGCATGAGAATCCGCATCGGGTCCACCACGCATCACCCTTCCGAAGCCGCCGCCGCGCCGCGCGGCGGACCACTGCGACGACTCTCGGATCCGCAGGTCGAAACGGACTCGAAGACCGCTCGACGGCGTCCCACCAGACCCGCGGCCCGTGTGCGTCGAGCACCCCTCCACAGCGAATCGAGCAGGTGGCAGCAGGGTGGCGGGGACAACAACCGCGGACCGGGAGTCGTGATGCTTGAGGAAGTGCTGAGCGGGGTCGTGCTGATCGGGACGGGGACCGTCACGGGGATCTTCGTGGCCGTCCTGGTCAGCGTGGGGCCCGCCATGTCGGCCATGGGACGCGCCGACTACCTGCGGGCCCACGCCCTGCTGGGCAGGGGCTACCACCCGTTGATGCCGATCCTGGTCAACGTGGTGACCATCAGCGCCTTCGCGCTCGGCTGGCTCGCCCGGTCGCCGGGCAACGTGCTGTTCCCCGTCGCCGCCGTGCTGCTCGTCGGCGTGCAGGCGGTCTCGCACCTCGGCAACGTGCCGATCAACCGCTCGCTGCGCCGGCTCGCCGCGGACGGCCCCTGGCAGGACCCCCGGCCGCTCTGGCGCGCCTGGCACCGGCTGCGTACGGCCCTCGCCGCGCTCGCCCTGACGGTCGTGACCGTCGCGGTACTCGCCACCCCCTGAACCCCCGGACAGCTCCTTGGAGGAGGAACCGCCATGCCACTCGACGCCATCACCTACCGCGTCCGGCCCGGATGCGAGGAGGACCTGAGGGAGGTGTTCTCACCGCACAACTTCACCCGGGTGGACTCGCCCGTCATCAAGGACGACGCCGGCAACACCCTCGGCATGCTGCTCGGCACCGGCCTGTTCGTGCAGGACGACACGGTGATCCGGGTGATCCACCACGACGGCGTCAGCGCCGCCCGGGTCGCCTCGCACATGTCCGTGCAGACCGGGGTCCACGAGGCCGAGCGGGCCATCCTGCCGTTCCTCGTCGAGCCGCGCGACACCGAGACCCCCGAGGGCTTCCGGCAGCACTTCCACCGCAGCCTGATGACCGCCCTCGAACAGCACAGCCCCGACGAGCGGCCCGCCGCCGGCACGGTCGCGCTGCGCCACCAGCTCCGGGCCGGCGCGGGCGCCGCCCTGGAACGGGAGCGCGGCACCGTCAACCGCAAGGCGTCGCTGCTGCTCTCGCCGGACCACCCGACGATCGTGCGCACCGCGCTCTTCCTGCACGAGGACACCCTGGTGCGGGTCGTCCAGTACGACGGCCATCCGTACGACGTCGTCGGCTACCTCACCGACGTCTGCTTCGCGCAGGACGCCGACGCCTGGCTCCAGCCGTACCTGGCGGACCCCAAGCGGCCCGACCACCCGGACGCCTACCTGGCCCTGGTGCACGAGCAGGCCATGGTGTCCGTCGCGCACATGTCCGTCCTCGGCGTGGACTGACCGGACGCACCACGCCCCGTACACGCGAAACCGCCGCCCGGCCTTCCGGCCCGGCGGCGGTTTCCGTGTCAGCGGGGCGTCACACCTCGGGGTGGTCGAACCACTCGCCGAGCTTGGTGCCCATCAGCGGGCTGCCCCGCAGCTTCAGCTTGCCGGTCAGGAACGCCTTCGCACCGGGCAGCTTGCCCACGCCCATCGCCATCATGTCGGGGAACTTGATCCCGATGGTGATGTCCGGGCTGTCGTGCTGCCCCTTGTCGGTGCGGCACTCGCCGTCCTCGACGTGCACGTAGTGGAGCTTCTGCCCCTCCGTGGACGCGATGTCGAACTGGAAGACGCCCTTCTGGCCGGCCGCCTTCGCCGGGTTGAACTCCGAGACGAGGAGCTCGAAGACCAGCGTCAGGGCGGCGTCCAGGCCGCCCTCGCGCTCGGCGACGGCCGCCTCCAGCTGCTTCGACGGCACCGACTCGACGAGCTCGATCAGCTCGGTCACCTGTTCCTGCTGCACACCCACCGGTTCCTCCTGGAACTCGTCGTCGTACTCGTCGGACTCGTCGGACTCGTCGCCCCGCGCACATGCGTGGAGCGGTTCGAGCAGGTGCATCTCGCCGCCGGCCCGCATCGGCCACAGCCGCCGCAGATACGCCTGCTGCTCCGGGCTCTGCTCGAAGGCCCGGAAGGCCGGCTCGTCGGTCCAGTCGGTCAGGACCGTGAAGCTGCCCGGCTCGCCGGCCAGCCGCAGCAGCTGCTGGCCGTGGTTGTCGGGGAAGGCGCGGACGGTACGGGAGTGCGCGAGCCACAGCTCCTCGAACTCCGCCTCGTGGCCGTCCTTGATCCGGATCTGCAGCAGGACGCGCAGTCCGGCCGCGGCTTCGGTCGCGGGCCCGGTCATGCGCCCACCGCCGCCTGCTCCACCAGGCCCTTGATCCGGGCCATCTCCCGGCGGGTGTTGGTGTTCAGGCGCTCGGCCATCTCCGTGTCGCCGAACGGCAGGCCCTCGCGGACCGCGAACTCCTGGCGCCAGCGCATCTCGACGCCGGCCCCGGTCTGCTCGTACGTCCAGTGCAGGTCCATGAAGACGAACGGGCCGGTCTCGATCCGCCGGGCGCGCACGGTCCGGGTCGCCGGATCGGGGGTGCGCTCGGAGACCCAGCTCCACACCTGGCCGTTCTCGTCCGGGTGCAGGGTGAGCCGGAAGCGCACGGTGGCGCCGTCCCGCTCCAGGATCTCGGCCGCCGCGTACTCGGAGAACAGCCGCGGCCAGGACTCGACGTCGTTCGTCATGTCCCACACCAGGTCCATCGGCGCGTCGATGACGATGCTGTTGTCGGTGGCGGTCATGTCAGGCCGCCGCGAGGCTGTTGTTGACGTACGCGATCACGGCCTCGGGGGAGTTCATCTCCTCGATGGCCTCGTCCGGGATCTGCAGGCCGTACTCGCGCTGGATCTGGCTGGCGATCTCCAGGACCGCGAGCGAGTCGTAGCCGATGTCGGTGAAGTCGGTGGAGAGGTGCTCCTCGGTGAGCTCCTCGGTCTCGCCGGTGCACCGGCTCATGATCTCCTTGAGGTCGCCGAAGGTCATGGTGGTGCTGCTCATCTGTTCCTCCTGGGGACGGTAAGCGGTACGGGGAGAGCGGTAACGCAGAGCGGTACGAGCGGGAGCGGTCATGCGGAGCGGAGCACGAGCGCCGCGTTGAAGCCGCCGTAGCCGCGGCTGAGGACCAGGGCGGTGCGCAGCCGGGTCTCGCGGGGCCAGTCGGTCACCAGGTCGAGCTGGTGTGCGCGGTCCGGACGTATGTTCACCGACGGAGGGATGACCTGGTCGCGCAGCGCGAGCGCGGCCGCCGCCGCGTCGAGCGCCGCGCCGCCGGCGTACAGCCGCCCGGTCATCGTCTTCGGCACCGTCACCGGTACCCCGGCCGGGCCGAAGACCGCGCTGATCGCCGCCGCCTCCTGCCGGTCGAGCTCCGGCACGCCGTAGCCGTCGGCGAAGACCACGTCGACGTCGCCGGGCGCCAGGCCCGCGTCCGCGAGCGCCAGTTCGGCGGCCCGCCGCAGCCCCGGCGGACGGCCGGAGCCGGGCCGCGGGTCCATGGTGGCCGCGTAGCCGGCGATCTCCGCGTACAGCCGCGGGACGCCCCGCCGCTCCGCGTCCTCGCGGCTCTCCACGGTCAGGATCGCGCCGCCCTCGCCCGGCACGTATCCGCCGGCGGCGGGATCGAAGGGCACGAAGGCGCGGTCCGGCCGTTGCTCCTCGCTGAGCCGGCCGTTGCTGAGCTGGCAGACCAGGCCGTACGGGGAGAGCGATGCGTCCGTGCCGCCGGACACCACCAGCCTGGTGCCCTTGGCGAGCACCCGGCGGGCCTGCGCCAGCGCGTCCAGGCCGCCGGCCTGCTCCGAGCAGACCACGCTGCACGGGCCGCGCATGCCGTGCCGGATGGACAGCTGGCCGGTGGTCGCCGCGTAGAACCAGGCGATGGCCATGTACGCGCCGACCGCCTGCGGGCCCTCCGCGTAGAGCTTCTGCAGCTCGCGCTGGCCGAACTCGACGCCGCCGGAGGAGTTGGCGGTGATCACCGCCATGTCCAGGTCGGCGAAGGCAGCGGTGTCCACGGCCGCGTCGGCCAGCGCCTCGTTGGTCGCGGCGAACGCGTACTGCGTCATCGCGTCCGTCTCGCTGACCAGCCGCTGCGGCGCGTGGTCGGCCGGATCGAAGCCGTCGGCCTCGCCCGCCACCCGCACCGGGTAGCGCGCCGGGTCGAAGCGGGTGATCGGGCCGAGCCCGGACTTGCCGTCCAGGGTGGCCTGCCACCACGCCTCGCGGTCCAGGCCGTTGGGCGCGACGACGCCGATCCCGGTGATCACGGGGGTGCTGGTGGTCATCTGGCAGCCCTCCTCGGCGAGGTGAGGACGACGGCGCTCTGGAAGCCGCCGAAGCCGCTGCCGACGCTGAGGACCACGTCGAGCTCCGCCTCGCGCGCGGTGCCCGGCACGTAGTCCAGGTCGCACTCGGGGTCCGGCTCCTCGTAGTTGGCGGTCGGCGGGATCGCGCCCCGGTCCATCGCCAGCGCGCTGGCCGCGATCTCGATCGAGCCGATCGAGCCGAGCGAGTGCCCGACCATCGACTTGATCGAGCTGACCGGGATGCCGTACGCGTGCTGCCCGAGGCTGCGCTTGTACGCGGCGGTCTCGTGCCGGTCGTTCTGCTTGGTGCCGCTGCCGTGGGCGTTGGCGTAGTCGATCTCGTCCGGGTTGATCCGGGCCTCGTCGAGCGCGGCGGTGATCGCCTCGCCCATCTCCCGGCCGTCCGGGCGCAGTCCGGTCATGTGGTAGCCGTTGGCGCGGGCCGCGTACCCCGCCACCTCGCAGTAGATCTTCGCGCCGCGGGCCAGCGCGTGCTCCCGCTCCTCGATCACGAAGACCGCGGAGCCCTCGCCGAGGACCAGGCCGTTGCGCCGCCGGTCGAACGGCTTGCAGGCGTGCTCCGGGTCGTCGTTGCTGGTGGAGGAGGCGCGCAGGGTGTCGAAGCAGGACACGGTGATCGGGTAGATCGGCGCGTCGGTCGCGCCGGCCACCATCACGTCGGCCGAGCCCTCGCGGATCAGGTCCACCGCGTACCCGACGGCGTCGATGCCCGCGCAGCAGCCGGAGCTGACCACGGTGGCCGGGCCCTCGGCGCCCGCCGCCCACGCCACCTCGGAGGCGAGCGAGCTGGACATCACGTACGAGTAGAGGTGCGGCTTCATGTACCCCTGGTCGACCAGCCACTGACGGCCGTTGTCGCTGACCGTGCGGTACTCCTGCTCCATCGAGATGGCGTTGCCGACGCCGTTGCCGATGCTGACGCCGACCCGTTCCGGGTTCTCCGCGTCCATGTCGATCCCGCTGTCGGCGAGCGCCTCGCGGGCGGCGACCAGCGCGAACTGGCCGGCCCGGTCGGTGCGCCGGATCTCCTGGAACGACAGGCCGGCGGCCTCCGGGTCGAAGTCGCACTCGGCGCCGATCCGGGAGCGGAACGGGGCCGGGTCGAACAGGGTGATCCGGCGGGTCGCCGTACGGCCCTTGACGATCATCTCCCAGAAGTTCTCGCGGCCCGGCTGCCCCGGAGCGACCACACCGATCCCGGTGATGACTGCCCTTCCGGTCATCCGGCGCCACCGACCTCGGGCAGGCTGCCCTCGCCGGGCAGCGGCTCGCAGTCGACGTGGCCGAGCTCGGGGCGCGGGGCCAGCGGGCTGAGGAAGAAGGCGACGTGCGCCTGCTCGTCGCCCGGGTTCTCGATCCGGTGCCGCACGCCGATCGGCACCATGAAGGACTCGCCGGGCTCCAGGATCAGCTCCTTGCCGTCGATCCGGAGCAGGACGCGGCCGCGTATCGCGTGGAAGAACTCCTCGGAGTGCGGGTGGTAGTGCTCGGAGACGTACTCCCCGGGCTCCAGCGTGCCGACGCCCATGAACCCCGAGGTCGCGCCACAGGTCTTCGGGCTGAGCAGGACACGCAGGTCGCCGCCGCGCTTGCGGTTCGGCGGCACGTCGTCGATGGCGACCTTGATGAGGTCAGTGGTTTGCATGCGGTGCTCCACAGGATGGGGACGGGTGCGGCGGACGGCTTCAGGGGGTCCAGGTGTAGAAGGCCTCGGCCATCGAGTCCTTCGGCTCCCGCCAGTCGGGGGAGTACGGGGTCATGAACTCCTGCAGGCGGGTGTTGATGTCCTGGTACAGCGGGTGGCTGCGGGCCTGGTAGAGGCTGCCGTTGATCGGCTCCTCGGCCTCCACCAGGTGGAAGTACAGCCCGTGGAAGCGGAACAGGGTGCGCCGCTGGACCCCGATCATGTGCGGCAGATCGGTCGCGTCGGACTCGGCGAACAGCGCGGCCACCTTCTCCGCGTCGTCGTGGTCCATGCGCGCGACGATGAGTGTGCGATGAGCCATGGGAACTCCTCGATGGTGTCGCCCGGAGCGGTCGGGCTTGCGGCGGCCGTGAGCGGTGCGGCCGCCGGTGTCGCGGTTCAGATGATTCACCGGGCGGCTTGAGGCGGAGTCCAGCCCAACTCGACGTCGGATTCGAGCCGTTCCACGGCCGGATCGCCGTACCGCCCGGTATGCGGATCGTCCCGCGGCGCCGCATCCCGCGCGCCTCCGGAGGGTTCGCGCGGCAGCAGGACGGCGGTCACCGCGGCGGCCGCGGCGAAGCCGGCCAGGTACGTCCACAGCGGCAGCACGCCGACCAGCCGGGACAACTGCCCGCCCAGCCCGGCGCCGAGCGCCGCGCCCAGGTAGAACAGGCCCATCATCCGGCCCCGGTGGCCCTCCGGCGCGGTCTCCGCCGTGCTGCTCAGGCCCACCGGGCCGAAGACCAGCTCGCCGCAGGCCACCCACAGGAACGCGGCGAGCAGCCACAGCGGCGACACCGGCCCGCCGGTGCGGTCGGCGAACCAGGCGCCCGCCGCGAGCACCGCGAAACCGACCGCCGCGAATCCGAGCCCGGCCGCGAACTTCCGCCCCGCGCCCCGGCGCGCCGCGCCCGCCCTCGGGCCCGCTTCCGCGCCCTTCCGCCCCGCCCCGCGCCCGATCCGCAGCCACAGCCAGGCGAACAGCGGCGCGAGCAGCAGCAGGAACAGCGGATGCGCGGACTGGAACCAGCTCGCCGGCACCAGGAAGCCGGCCACCTCGCGGTCGGTGTGCTCCCGGGCGAACAGGCTGAAGACCGAGCCCAGTTGCCCGAACATCGCCCAGAACAGCACCGACGGCGCGAACACCCGCAGATAGCCGCGCACCCGGGTCCGCTCGGCCGCCTTCAGCTCGCCGCCGCGCAGCAGCCGGCGGAAGTACCAGACGGGCGCCACCAGCGAACCGAGCCCGCACAGCGCGAGCACCGGGTGCAGCGCCGCCCCGCCCGCCGCGAGCGCCCCGGCCGCGAGCAGCACCGCGAGCGCCAGCGCCGCCCAGGAGCCCCGCCGCAGCCGGCGCATCGACTCCGGCGGCAGCGGACGGCTCGGACCGGTGCGTGCGCCGCGCAGGCTCGGCGCGCCGTGCAGGTACTGCAGCACGCCGAACGCCATGCCGACGGCCGCCGCCCCGAAGCCCAGGTGCCAGGCCACCCGCTCGCCGAGCGCGCCCGTGACCAGCGGCCCGATCAGCGCGCTGACCTGCACGCTCATGTAGAAGAGGGAGAACGCGGCCTGTCGCTGGGCGCTGGAGGCGCCCGGGTTCATCTGGTCGAAGATCACCGGCAGATTGGGCTTGAGCAGCCCGGTGCCGCAGGCCACCAGCATCAGCCCGGCGTAGAACGCGGTCTGCGCGGGCACCGCCATGCACGCGTGCCCGGCCGCGATCACCACCGCGCCGGCCAGCATCGCCCGATGGGTGCCGAGCACCCGGTCGCCCAGCCAGCCACCGGGCAGCGCGGCCAGGAACGACGCCGACACGTACAGCCCGAACAGCGCGCCCGCCGTGCCGTCGGACAGCCCGAGGCCGCCGTCGGAGCGGGGCGCCGTCGCGTACAGGAACAGCAGCGCCTGCATGCCGTAGAAGCTGAACCGCTCCCACATGTCGGTCATGAACAGGGTGCTGAACCAGCGCTCGCGGAACATCGCCCGCAGCGGGCGGCCCGCGGCGGTCGTCGGTACGTCGCTCACAGCGCGATGCCGCCGTCGATCTGCACGACCTGGCCGGTGATGTAGTCGGCCCCGTCGGACAGCAGGAAGGCGACCAGCTCCGCGACGGACCCGGCGGTGCCGAAGCGGCCCATGGCGACCTTCCCGACGGCCGCCGCCCGGGCCTTGGGCGTCATCCCGTCCAGCATGTCCGTCTCGATGAACCCCGGCGCCACCGCGTTGACCCGCACCCCGTACGGGGCGACCTCCTTGGCCAGCGCCCGGGTGAGCCCGTTCAGACCGGCCTTGGCCGTGGCGTAGTTGGTCTGGCCCGGGTTGCCGTACACCCCGATCACCGACGACACGTTCACGATCGCGCCCGCTCGGCGGGCGAGCATCCCGCGCACCACCGCACGGGTGGTGTGGAACGCCCCGTCCAGGCTGGTGCCGACCACCGACTGCCAGTCCTTCGCCGACATCAGCGCCATCGGCCGGTCCTTGAGCACCCCGGCCGAGTTGACCAGCGCGTACGGCGCGCCGAGCTTCTCCTCCGCGCCGGCCGTGAAGGCGCCGACCGCCTCCGGGTCGGTGACGTCGCACACCGCGTGGTGCACGGTCGCGCCGGCCTCCTGGCACAGCCGGACCGTCTCCAGGGCCGCCTCGTCCGCCGCCCGGGAGCAGAACCCGATGTCGTGGCCCGCCTCCGCGAGCCGGACCGCGATCGCCCGGCCGATGCCCCGCGAGCCGCCGGTCACCAGCGCAACGCGCCTTTCGGTCATCTTCCCGTCCCCTTCGCCGCAGTCGTGGCCGGGGCGGCTGCCACGGCCGCGGCGAGCATCGTGCAGCCGCCTCGAGCCAGACTCGAAGCACCCCCACCACGCTGGCCGCATGGTGGAGAACCTCTTCGAGCAGAACCTGCTGTGGGCCGTCCTGGCCGCGGTCTTCTGGGGCTACGCGGCGCGCGGCGCCCGCACCCTGGCGACCCGGCGCACCGCCCGCTCGCTCCGGCGCCGGGCCCGTCTCGGCCTCGTCCTCGTCTGCGTGTCCCTGCTGGTCCTCGCGCTGCGGGTGGGGCTGGCCGTCGCCCTGGCCGCGGCGGCCGGCTGGCGCGGCGGCGCGGACTTCGTGCTGTTCGCGGCCGTACCGCTGACGGTGGCGGGCGCGGCGGTCGCGGCCCTCGCGATCCCGGCGTACGTACGGGTCGTCCGCGCGTCCCGCTCCTCGGCCGAGCCGCCCGCGGCCCCGGCCGGACGGCCGGCCGAGCCGGTCGCGGTCGGGGCGGGCGCCGCCGGCACCGGGGCGGAGGCGACCGGATCCGGCCACCGCGCCGAGGCCCGGCCCGGCGCCGACGGCACCGGCCCCGGGCCGGCCGGTGCCGGCCCGCTGCCCCCGTACCCCGCCGGGCCCGCCGCTCCGCCCCTCGCGCCGCCCGACCTCCGCCGCGCCGCCGCCGACCCGCGGCTCGTCGTGCCCGTGCGGGCCTGCTTCGCCGTGGCGCTGGTGGCCGGGGTGCTCACCCTCCACCCGCCGACGCCCACCTACACCGCCCCCTTCGTCCTCGAACTCGCCCTGTTCGCGGCCGTCGCGGGCGCGCTGCTGCTCTTCCAGCAGCGCCGCCGCGCCGAGCTCGCCGCGGCCGGGTGGACGCGGCCGTCGCGGGCCCGCCGGCTGGTGCGGCCGACCGCGCTGCTGACCTCCGTGGCCCTGCTGTCGACGGCCGGCTGCTCGCTGATGTGGCAGGAGAGCCGGCTGCCCGACACGCTCGGCAGCGCCCAGCACGCGCACACCTTCGACCTCGGCGGCGGCGCGGCCGCCGGCGGCTCCCCGATGCGCGACGTCGCCACCCTCACGGGCCCGCGCGACGAGCGGCCGACCCGCAGCTTCACCCTCACCGCGACCAGCGGCACGATGACCCTGGCGTCCGGGGAGAAGATCCGGGCGCTCGCCTTCAACGGCAGCCTGCCCGGACCCGAACTGCGCATGGTGCGCGGCGAGCTGACCGAGGTCGTGCTGATCAACCGGAACGTGAAGGAGGGCGTGACCGTGCACTGGCACGGCGTCGACGTCCCCAACGCCGAGGACGGCGTCGCCGGCGTCACCCAGGACGCGGTGCGGCCCGGCGAGCGGCACGTCTACCGCTTCCGGCCGCCGCGGGCCGGCACCTTCTGGTACCACTCGCACCAGCAGTCCAGCACCGTCGTCACCCGCGGCCTGTTCGGCGCCCTCGTCGTCGAGGAGCCCGGCGCCCGCCCGCAGGGCGTCGACCGGACCGTGGTCGCGCACGCCTGGCCCGTCACCGACGCCAAGGGCGCGTCCGGCGGCGCCTCCGAAGGCGACGGCGGGGGCGGCCCGCCGCACGGCGGCGGCGCGCTCAGCGGCGAGAACGGCCTCGGCGGCCTGCTGCGCACCGCGCTCGGCGACGACACCCGGCGCCGGACCCAGCAGGTGGCCGCCGGCACGCCGGTCCGGCTGCGCCTGGTCAACGCCGACAACTGCCCCCGTACGTACTCCCTCGCCGGCACCCCGTTCAAGGTCGCCGCGATCGACGGCAACGACGTCAACGCCCCCTCCGAACTGAACGACCGGAGGCTGCGGATCGCCGGCGGCGGCCGGATGGACGTCACCTTCGTCCAGCCCGCGACCCCCGTGCACCTCACCGTCATCGGCGACGCCAACGCGTCGAGCGCCAGCCACAGCTTCGAGGGCTGCGGCGAGGACGGCGCCTACGGCGCCGGCCGCCTGGAGACCGCCTCGCTGCTGCTCGCCCCGGCCGGCGCCGGCACCACCGCGCCGCCCGCCGTCGACGGGCCGCTCTTCGACCCGCTGCACTACGGCGGCCCCACCACCACCCCGTTCGGCCCCGACAGCCGCTACGACCGCGACTTCCACCTCGTCCTCGGCAACAGCGTCGGCTTCTTCGACGGCCGGCCGATGATGCTGTGGACGGTCAACAACGCCGTCTACCCGGACATCCCGGCGCTCATGGTCAAGGAGGGCGACCTGGTGCGCGTCAGCCTCGTCAACCGCAGTCTCGACGACCACCCCATGCACCTGCACGGCCACCGGCTGCTCGTGCTGTCCCGCGACGACGAGAAGGCCACCGGCAGCCCCTGGTGGACCGACACCCTCAACGTCGCTCCCGGCGAGCGGTACGAGGTCGCCTTCCGCGCCGACAACCCCGGCGTGTGGATGGACCACTGCCACAACCTCGACCACGCCCGCGACGGCATGGTCCTCCACCTCGCCTACGACGGCGTGACCAGCCCCTTCCACTCCGGCCGGGCCAGCGGCAATCAGCCGGAGTGAACCGGCGCCGGCGCGGCGTGCGGGCCCGCGAGCGCGAGCAGCCGCTCGCGGGCCGCGCGCACGCTCCGCCGGTCCTCCTCGGGCCCCTTCGCCCGCGGCGGCAGCGTCGCCAGCACCTCGCTGCGCCCGGCCCGCACCGCCGCGTGACCGCGCGCGATGACCGTCAGGCTCTGCGCCGGACCGGCCTCCACCAGGACCCGGTCCGCCGCCGCCAGCACCCGGTCGAGCGTCGGCCAGAACAGCACCGGGGCGGTCGGCTGGCCCGCCCAGAACTCCGGCGCCACCGCCCGCCCGGGCCCCAGCGGCCCGGTCGTGTACGCCGAGTAGATCGGCACCCGCGGCGGCGCGAGCCGCATCGGCGCGAGCAGCTCCCGCGTCGGCGCGACCAGCGGGGCGAGCGCCGGGCTGTGGTACGGGCTGCGCGCGGCGAGCCGGCGGAACGTCCGGCCGTCCGCGACGAGCCGCCGCGCGACCTCCTCCAGCGGCCCGTCCGGGCCCGAGAGCACCGTGTGCCGGGGCGCGTTCACCGCCGCCACCACCACGTCCCCGCCCACGTACCCCGAGAGCTCCGCCGGCGCGGCGGCCACCGCCAGCATCCCGCCGGCCGGCGTCGTCCGCTGCATCAGCACCCGCGCCCACAGCAGCCGCACCGCGTCCGCCAGCGGGAACACCCCGGCGAGCACCGCCGCCGTGAACTCGCCCATGCTGTGCCCGAGATACGCGTCCGGGCGCACCCCCCAGCTCTCCACCAGCCGGCCCATCGCGTAGTTCACGGCGAACAGCAGCGGCGCCGACCGCGCGTCGGCGTCCATCGGCACCGCCGGCACCTGTGCCAGCCAGTCCGCCCGGGCCTCCGCGCCCACCGGACCGAGCAGCCCGAGGACCTCGTCCACGGCCGCGGTGAACACCGGCTCGTGCCCGTAGAGCCCGGCCGCCATGCGCGGATGCTGTGCCCCGGTCCCCGGGAACATCAGGACGACGGAAGGACGCGGCCGGCGCTGAGGAAGAGTCATGGACACCAGCGTGGTCCGCGCCGATCGAGCCGTTCTCCAGTGCCTCATGCAGAAGCGTTCGAGCCCGCCTTGAGCAGCCCGGCGCATCCTGCACCGCATGACCGTTGTCGAGGAAACGCCCCCGAGACCCGGGACCAGCGCCGGCGCCGCGGCCCTTGCGGACGGCTCACTTCGCGACCGGGCGGCGGAACTCGCCGCCCTGCACGAGCGGGTCCGCCGCGGCCCGTCCGAACGGGCCACCGAGGCCCAGCACGCCAAGGGCAAACTGACCGCCCGCGAGCGCCTCGCCCTCCTCTTCGACGAGGGCACCTTCTCCGAGATCGAGGAACTGCGCCGGCACCGCGCCACCGGCTTCGGCCTGGAGGACCGCCGCCCGCACACCGACGGCGTGGTCACCGGCTGGGGTCGGGTGCACGGCCGCACGGTGTTCGCCTACGCCCACGACTTCCGGATCTTCGGCGGCGCCCTCGGCGAGGCCCACGCCGAGAAGATCCACAAGCTGATGGACCTGGCAGAGGCGGCCGGCGCGCCCATCGTCGGCCTGTGCGACGGCGCCGGCGCCCGCATCCAGGAGGGCGTCACCGCGCTCGCCGGCTACGGCGGCATCTTCACCCGCAACGTGCGCAACTCCGGTGTGATCCCGCAGATCAGCGTGATCCTCGGGCCCTGCGCCGGCGGTGCCGCCTACTCCCCGGCGCTCACCGACTTCGTCTTCATGGTGCGCGGCACCGCCCAGATGTTCATCACCGGGCCCGACGTCGTCCAGGCCGTCACCGGCGAGGTCATCACGCACGACGCGCTGGGCGGCGCCGACGCCCACGCCTCCGTCTCCGGCGTCGCCCACTTCGCCTGCGACGACGAGGAGTCCTGCCTGGAGGACGTGCGGCACCTGCTTTCGATGCTGCCCGCGAACAATCGCGAGCTGCCGCCCGCCGAGCCCACCGCGGACCCGCCGGACCGGCGCACCGAGGCGCTGCTCGACCTCGTCCCCGCCGACCCCGGCCGCGCGTACGACATGCGGGCGGTGATCGAGGAGATCGTCGACGACGGCGACGTCCTGGAGATCCAGGAGAGCTGGGCCACCAACATCGTGTGCGCGCTCGCCCGGCTCGACGGACGGGTCGTGGGCGTGGTCGCCAACCAGCCGTCCGCGTTCGCCGGCGTGCTCGACATCCACGCCTCGGAGAAGGCCGCCCGCTTCGTGCAGACCTGCGACTCCTTCAACATCCCGCTGGTCACCCTGGTCGACGTGCCCGGCTTCCTGCCCGGCGTCGACCAGGAGCACGGCGGCATCATCCGGCACGGCGCCAAACTGCTCTACGCGTACTGCAACGCCACCGTCCCGCGCGTCCAGCTGATCCTGCGCAAGGCGTACGGCGGCGCGTACATCGTGATGGACTCGCGCTCCATCGGCACCGACGTGTCGCTGGCCTGGCCGAGCAACGAGATCGCGGTGATGGGCGCGGAGGGCGCCGCGAACGTGGTCTTCCGGCGCGAGATCGCGGCGGCGGCCGACCCGGACGCGGCCCGCGCCCGGCTGGTGAAGGAGTACCGGGCGGAGCTGATGCACCCGTACTACGCGGCCGAGCGCGGCCTCGTCGACTCCGTCATCGACCCGGCCGACACCCGCGCCCGGCTGATCGACGCGCTGGCCATGCTGCGCGCCAAACACGCGCCGCTGCCCAGCCGCAAGCACGGGAACCAGCCCCAGTGAGCGCCGGCGGGAGCCCGATCCGGGTGCTGCGCGGCGCGCCGACGCCGGAGGAACTGGCCGCCTGCGTCCTGGTCCTGCAGTCCCTCGCGGCCCGCCGCGACGAGCCCGCTCCCACCGCCCCGCCCACGGCCTGCTGGCCGAGGCCGGCGGCCCCGCTCGCCGCGCCGGCGGCGGCGTGGTCGGCGGGCCGGGCGGGCACGTGGCGGGGCTGACGGGGCCGCGCGAGGGACCGGCAACGGCGAAAGCCCGCCACCCCGGGCCGGGGTGACGGGCTTTCGCCGCTGTGCCGTGGGGGTCAGGACGACAGACCGAGCTCCCGCGCGATCAGCATCCGCTGGACCTCGCTGGTGCCCTCGCCGATCTCCAGGATCTTCGAGTCGCGCCACATCCGGGCCACCGGGTACTCGTTCATGAAGCCGTAGCCGCCGTGGATCTGCGTCGCCTCGCGGGCGTTGTCGACGGCCACCGTCGACGAGTACAGCTTCGCGAGCGCCGCCTCCTTCTTGAACGGCTCGCCGAGGACGAGGCGGGAGGCCGCGTCGCGCCAGCCGACGCGGGCCATGTGGGCGCGCATCTCCATGTCGGCGATCTTGAACTGGATGGCCTGGTTGTCGCCGATCGGACGGCCGAAGGCGTGACGTTCCTTCGCGTACGTGACCGATTCGTCGACACAGCCCTGGGCGAGGCCCGTGGCGAGCGCCGAGATCGCGACCCGGCCCTCGTCGAGGATCCGCAGGAACTGCGCGTAGCCGCGGCCCTCCTCGCCGAGCAGGTTCTCCACCGGCACGCGCACGTCGTCGAAGGCGAGTTCGCGGGTGTCGGAGGCGTTCCAGCCGACCTTCGAGTAGGGCGCGGCGACGGTGAAGCCGGGCGTGCCCGAGGGGACGATGATCGAGGAGATCAGCGGGCGGCCGTCGGGCTTGCGGCCGGTCACCGCGGTCACCGTCACCAGGCCCGTGATGTCCGTGCCGGAGTTGGTGATGAAGCACTTCGAGCCGTTGATGACCCACTGGTCGCCGTCACGGACGGCCGTGGTCCGGGTGCCGCCCGCGTCCGAGCCGGCGCCCGGCTCGGTCAGACCGAACGCGCCGAGCATCTCGCCGGAGCACAGCTTCGGCAGCCACGCGCGCTTCTGCTCCTCCGTGCCGAAGCGGTAGACCGGCATGGCGCCGAGCGAGACGCCCGCCTCCAGCGTGATGGCGACCGAGGAGTCGACCCGGGCCAGCTCCTCCAGGGCGATGCCGAGCGCCAGGTAGTCGCCGCCCATGCCGCCGTACTCCTCGGGGAACGGCAGGCCGAACAGGCCCATGCGGCCCATCTCGCGGACGATCTCGTACGGGAACTCGTGCCGCTCGTAGTAGTCGCCGATCTTCGGGGCGACGACGTCGTGGGCGAACTCCTCCACCGTACGGCGGAGTTCCTCGTGCTCTTCGGAGAGTCGGTGGTCGAGGGACATGCTCAGGACTCCTTGTGGGAGAGCGCTCGGACGGTACGGGACGGGCTCGGGCGGCCCAGCTGTTCGGCCATCCACACGCTCGTGGCGGTGAGGGCGGCCAGATCTACCCCGGTCTCGATGCCGAGACCGCGGAGCATCCACACCAGGTCCTCGGTGGCGAGGTTGCCGGTGGCGGACTTGGCGTACGGGCAGCCGCCGAGGCCGCCCGCGGAGGCGTCGAAGACGGTGACGCCGTGCTGGAGGGCGGCGTGGGTGTTGGCCAGCGCCTGCCCGTAGGTGTCGTGGAAGTGCACGGCGATGCGGGAGGTGGGCACGCCGGCCTCGTTCAGCGCCGTGAGCAGCGCCTTCACATGGCCCGGGGTGGCGACGCCGATGGTGTCGCCGAGGCTCAGCTCGTCGCAGCCCATCTCGGCGAGCGCCTTGGTCACCCGGACGACCTGATCGAGGGGGACCGCGCCCTCCCAGGGGTCGCCGAAGCACATCGACAGATAGCCGCGGACCTTCAGGCCGGCCTCTATGGCCCGGGTGACGGTCGGCGCGAACATGGCCAGCGCCTCGTCGACGGTCCGGTTGAGGTTGGCCTTCGCGAAGGACTCGGTCGCCGACGCGAAGACGGCGACCTCGCGGGCCCCGAGCGCGAGCGCCCGGTCCAGGCCGCGCTCGTTCGGCACGAGCACCGGAAGCCGGACGGGCAGATCCTTGACCTGCGGGAACAGCTCCTCGGCGTCGGCGAGCTGGGGCACCCACTTCGGGTGCACGAAGCTCGTCGCCTCGACGGTGTCCAGCCCGGCGGCCGCCAGGCGGCGGATGAACTCCGCCTTCACCTCGGTCGGCACGGCGGTCTTCTCGTTCTGCAGCCCGTCGCGCGGCCCGACCTCGTGGATCCGCACCCGGGCCGGCAGCGCGGGATCGGCGACGGTCATCGGCAGGTCGACGCTCATGCCTTCTCCTCCTCGTCGCTCGGGGTCACCACGGCCAGGATCTGGTCCATGGCCACGGTCGTGCCCGGCGTGACGTCCAGTTCGGTGACGGTCCCGGCGTGCGGCGCGGAGATGACGTGCTCCATCTTCATCGCCTCCACCACCAGCAGGCTCTGACCGGCGACGACCTCGTCCCCGACCGCCACCTTCACGACCGTGACGGTGCCGGGCATCGGCGCGGCGAGCGTGTCGGCCCCGCCGTGCCGGGCACCGGAGAGCGCGGCGGCGACCGGGTCGTGGTCCATGACGTGCCAGGAGTCGCCGTCCCGGCCGAGCCAGGCCCCGGCGCGGTGGAAGTGGTGCGTGACCCCGCCGACGGTCACGCTGACCGAGCGGTCCGTCACCCGGGCGCCGCCCGGCACCTCGACCGTCACGGGCTCGGACCCCGCCACCCGGAACGGGAAGGCGAGCGGCTTCGGCGTGCCGCCGAGGCGGAAGCCGTTCGGCACCGAGAACGGGTCCGTCCAGCCGTCCCGCGGCGCGGGGGCGAGCTCCGCGGAGCGCACGGCCGCCGCCGCCGCGTACACCTCCTCCGGGACGCCCTCCGGGACCAGCGACTCCGCGTCCCGCTCCACCAGTCCGGTGTCCAGCTCGCCCGACACCACGTCCGGGTGGGCGAGCAGCCGGCGCAGGAAGCCCGCGTTCGTCGGGACGCCGAGGGTGACCGTCTCCGCGAGCGCGGCGCGCAGCTTGCGCAGCGCGGTCGGCCGGTCGGCGGCGTGGACGATGACCTTCGACAGCATGGGGTCGTAGAGGGAGGAGACCTCCGTGCCCGCCGCGAGACCGGAGTCCGTGCGGACCCCGGCGCCCTGCGGCTCGTTCAGCGCGAGGACCGTGCCGCCCGACGGCAGGAAGCCGCGCGACGGGTCCTCGGCGCAGATCCGGGCCTCGATGGCCCAGCCGTCGAGCCGGACGTCCTCCTGGGCGAAGGACAGCGGCTCGCCCGAGGCCACCCGCAGCTGCCACTCGACCAGGTCCAGGCCGGTGATCAGCTCGGTGACGGGGTGCTCGACCTGGAGACGGGTGTTCATCTCCATGAAGTAGTACGAGGACGGGTCGCCGCCCGGCACGATGAACTCGACCGTGCCCGCGCCCACATAGCCGCAGGACCGCGCCGCCTCGACCGCCGCCGCACCCATCGCGGCGCGCAGCTCGGGGGTCAGCAGGACGCTCGGGGCCTCCTCGATGATCTTCTGGTGGCGGCGCTGGAGCGAGCACTCGCGCTCGCCGAGGTGCACCACGTTGCCGTGGGCGTCCGCCAGGACCTGGATCTCGATGTGCCGGGGGCGGTCGATCCACCGCTCCACGAGCAGCGTGTCGTCGCCGAACGAGGACCGCGCCTCGCGCCGCGCCGCCGCGATCTCGTCGCCCAGGACGGCGAGGTCGCGGACGAGCCGCATGCCCTTGCCGCCGCCGCCCGCGCTCGGCTTGAGCAGCACGGGCGCGCCCAGCTCGTGGGCCGCGGCCTCGATGTCGGGGTCGGCGGCGCCGGGGACGACCGGCACGCCGGCGGCCTTGACGGTCTCCTTGGCGCGGATCTTGTCGCCCATGAGGGAGATCGCCTCGGCGGACGGCCCGATGAAGGCCAGGCCCGCCTCGGCGCACGCCCGCGCGAAGCCCGCGTTCTCGGCGAGGAAGCCGTAGCCGGGGTGCACGGCCTCTGCGCCGGTGCGGCGGGCCGCGTCGAGGAGTGCGGGGACGTTCAGATACGACTCGGCGGCGGGCGCCGGCCCGATCCGCACCGCCGTGTCGGCCTCGCGCACGTGCCGGGCGTCGGCGTCCGCGTCGCTGTAGACGGCGACGGAACGCACGCCGAGCTCGCGCAGCGTGCGGATGACCCGGACGGCGATCTCGCCACGGTTGGCGACGAGCACTGTGTCGAACAGGTGCTGCATGGTGTTGGGGTCCCTCACATCCGGAAGACGCCGAACTGGGGGTCACCCAGGGGCGCGTTGGCACACGCGGTCAGGGCGAGACCCAGCACCTGCCGGGTCTCCAGCGGGTCGATGACCCCGTCGTCCCACAGCCGGGCCGTCGCGTAGTAGGCGCTGCCCTGCGTCTCGTACTGCTCGCGGATCGGCGCCTTGAACGCCTCTTCCTCCTCGGCGCTCCACGCGTCGCCGAGCTGGTCGCGCTTGACGGTGGCGAGGACCGAGGCGGCCTGCTCGCCGCCCATGACGGAGATCTTGGCGTTGGGCCACATCCACAGGAAGCGCGGCGAGTACGCCCGGCCGCACATCGAGTAGTTGCCGGCGCCGTACGAACCGCCGATCACCACCGTCAGCTTCGGCACGCGCGTGGTGGCCACGGCCGTCACCATCTTGGCGCCGTGCTTGGCGATGCCGCCGTGCTC
The DNA here is from genome assembly GCF_042873935.1 of Streptomyces sp. NPDC004327. NCBI lineage: Bacteria > Bacillati > Actinomycetota > Actinomycetes > Kitasatosporales > Streptomycetaceae > Streptomyces > Streptomyces sp. NPDC004327. The sequence continues at coordinate 255,211 of NZ_JBIAME010000002.1, forward strand.
GTAGGCCTTGCCGACCATGAAGCCGGAGATGTTCTGCAGGAAGACCAGCGGGATGCCGCGCTGGTCGCACAGCTCGATGAAGTGCGCGCCCTTCTGGGCGGACTCGGCGAACAGGATGCCGTTGTTGGCGACGATGCCGACCGGGTGGCCGTGGATCCGGGCGAAGCCGGTGACCAGCGTCTGCCCGTACTCGGACTTGAACTCCTGGAAGCGCGAGCCGTCGACGACGCGGGAGATGACCTCGCGCACGTCGTACGGGGTGCGGGAGTCGACCGGGACGGCGCCGTACAGCCCGTACGGGTCGACCTTGGGCTCCTCGGCCGGCTCGACCGACCAGGGCAGCGCGCCGCGCTCGGGGAGGGTGGCGACGATGTTGCGGACGATCCGCAGGGCGTGCGCGTCGTCCTCGGCGAGGTGGTCGGTGACGCCCGACGTACGGGAGTGCACCTCGCCGCCGCCGAGCTCCTCCGCCGTGACGACCTCGCCGGTCGCGGCCTTCACCAGCGGCGGGCCGCCGAGGAAGATCGTGCCCTGGTTGCGGACGATCACGGCCTCGTCGCTCATCGCCGGCACGTACGCGCCGCCGGCCGTGCACGAGCCCATCACCGCGGCGATCTGCGGGATGCCGGCGCCGGACATCCGGGCCTGGTTGAAGAAGATCCGGCCGAAGTGCTCGCGGTCGGGGAAGACCTCGTCCTGCATCGGCAGGAAGGCGCCGCCGGAGTCGACCAGGTACAGGCAGGGCAGCCGGTTCTCCAGGGCCACCTCCTGCGCCCGCAGGTGCTTCTTCACCGTCATCGGGTAGTACGTGCCGCCCTTGACGGTCGCGTCGTTGGCGACGATCACGCACTCGCGGCCGGAGACCCGGCCGATGCCCGCGATCACGCCGGCCGCCGGGGCCTGGTCGCCGTACAGCCCGTGCGCGGCGAGCGGGGCCAGCTCCAGGAAGGGCGAACCCGGGTCCAGGAGGGTGTCCACGCGGTCGCGCGGCAGCAGCTTGCCTCGCGCGGTGTGCCGGGCGCGGGCCTTCTCGCCGCCGCCGAGGGCGGCCGCGGCGAGCTTGGCGCGCAGGGTCGCGGCCAGCTCGTGGTGGGCCGCCTCGTTGGCCTGCCAGGCCGCCGAGGCGGGATCAGCCGCGCTCGTCAGCACAGGTGCCTGCTGCATCCGTCGAGCTCCCTTGCTCGGTCGGTCCGCTCGGTTAATGAGCGTTAACGTATGCCGCCAGGTTAACGAGCGCTAACAGGCTTGTCTAGAATTGCTTCCATGACCACGAGCCCCACGCGGACGGACGCGCCGACGCGCCGCGAGCAGATCCTCAAGGAAGCCGCGCGTCTCTTCGCCGAGCGCGGCTTCCACGGCGTGGGCGTCGACGAGATAGGAGCCGCGGTCGGCATCAGCGGCCCCGGGCTCTACCGGCACTTCCCCGGCAAGGACGCCATGCTCGCCGAGCTGCTCGTCGGCATCAGCGAGCGGCTCCTGGACGGCGGCCGGCTGCGCGTGGCCGAATCCGACGGGGACCCGCGCGCCGTCCTCGGCTCCCTCATCGACGGCCACATCGACTTCGCCCTCGACGACCGCCCCCTCATCACCCTCCACGACCGCGAACTCGACCGCCTCAAGGACGAGGACCGCAAGCGGGTGCGCCAGCTCCAGCGCCAGTACGTGGAGCTGTGGGTCGCCGTCGTCCGCGAGCTGTACCCGGCGGCCGGCGAGTCGGAGGCCCGGGCCGCGGTCCACGCCGTCTTCGGCCTGCTGAACTCGACGCCGCACCTGGGAGCGCCGCTCGGCCGCGAGGGCATGGAGTCGCTGCTGCGGAGCCTGGCGCACGGGGCGTTCGGAGCGCTGGGGGAGTGAGGGGCGCGGTCCGCGACCCGCGGACCACGCGGGGGTCATGCCCACCGCGCCCGGCCCCGCGCCCGGCACAATAAGCCGCATGCCGATACTCAGCCGCGCCGCCCTCGTCGAGCACCTCGTCCGGACCCGGATCGCCGGGGACGTGGCCACGCCACGGGACAACAACCTCAGCCACTACCGCAAGCTCGCCAACGGAGACCGGCACTACTGGCTCGGCCTCGAACTCGGGGACCGGTGGACGGACGAGCAGGACGTGCTCGCGGTCATGGCCGAGCGGTGCGGCGTCGTGGACGACCCGGCGTACCGGGCCGGCCAGGACACGATCGACCCCGAGCTGACCGTCGCCGCGCTCGACCGGATGGCCGCGCGCCTCGCCAAGGCGGCCGCGGGCAAGGAGCGGGTGCTGTTCGCGACCGGGCACCCGGGCTCGCTCATCGACGCGCACAGCCGGGTCGCCGCGGCCCTGCGCGCCCGCGGCTGCGACATCGTCCGGATCCCCGGCGGCCTGACCGCCGACGAGGGGTACGTGGTGCAGTTCGCCGACGTCGCCGTCTTCGAGCGCGGCGCCAGCCTCTGGCACACCCATTCCCCGGAGCCGATGAACGCGATCCTCGACGCGCTGCGGACGCTCGGCGAGCCCGCGCCCGACCTGGTGGTCGCCGACCACGGCTGGGCGGGCCGCGCGGCCCAGCGCGGCATCGACACCCTGGGCTACGCGGACTGCAACGACCCGGCGCTGTTCCTCGCGGAGGCGGAGGGCACGATGCAGGTCACGATCCCGCTCGACGACCACGTGGTGGACCCGCGCTCCTACGAGCCGCTGACGGCGTACCTGCTGGACGCGGCGGGCCTCATGGCGTGACGCCGGGGGTGGGGTCCAGATAGACACGGCGGATCGACGGGACCCGGGCCCGCAGCCGGGCCTCCGCCGTCTCGCAGGCGGCCTCCACCTCGGCCGCCGAGGAGACGTCCCGGAAGTCGATCTTCGCTGCGACCATGACCTCGCCCGGGCCCTGGATCAGGGTGATCAGGTCGAGCACGTCGACGACGTGCTCGACCGACAGCAGCTCCGCCCGTACGTCCTCGCGAAGATGCCGCGGCAACGGCCGCCCCACCAGCAGTTCCGCGTTGGAGCGGCCGAGGACCCAGGCCACGTACACGAGCAGCAGGCCGATCAGGATCGAGGCGACGCCGTCGAAGACTCCCGAGCCGGTGAGCTGGCCGCCGAGCAGACCGCCGGCGGCGAGCAGCAGCCCGGCGAGGGCGGCGGTGTCCTCCATGACGACGGCCTTGACGGTGGTGTCGGGCGTCAGCCGCAGATAGCGGGCGAAGGGCGCGCCCGCGCGGGCCGCCTCGGCGCGCACCTGACGGATTCCGGTGCGCAGCGAGAAGCCCTCCAGGACGAAGGCGACGGCGAGCACCAGGTACGAGACGAGGGGGTCGCCCGGCTCCTCGCCGTGGACGAGCGTGTGGATGCCGTCGTAGACCGAGAACACCGCGCCGCCGACGAAGGTGGCGACCGCGGCCAGCAGCGCCCAGACGTAGCGCTCGCCCGCGTACCCGACCGGATGGTCCTCGTCGGCCGGTTTCGCGCTGCGCTTGAGCGCCGTGAGCAGCATGCCCTCGGTGACGGTGTCGGCGACCGAGTGCGCGGCCTCGGAGAGCATGGCGCTGGAGCCGCTGATGATGCCGGCGACGGCCTTGGCGACGGCGATCCCGAGGTTCGCCGCCGCCGCCACGATCACCGTGAACGTGCTCTCACCATGCTCCGGCTGTTCCGGCTGTTCCGATGTCACATGCCGGACGGTATTTCCGGTCGTCAGCGCGGGACGCGAACGACACCCTCCTGGATGACGGAGATCGCGAGCCGTCCGTCCTGCGTGTAGATCCGGGCCTGCCCGAGCCCGCGTCCGCCCGACGCGGTCGGCGACTCCTGGTCGTACAGCAGCCACTCGTCGGCGCGGAACGGCCGGTGGAACCACATGGCGTGGTCCAGCGAGGCCCCGACGACGTCGCCGACGGCCCAGCCGCCCCGCCCGTGCGCGAGCAGGACCGAGTCGAGCAGGGTCATGTCGGAGACGTAGGTGGCGAGGACGACGTGCAGCAGGGGGTCGTCGGCGAGCTTGCCGTTGGTGCGGAACCACACCTGCGAGCGCGGCTCGCGCGGCTGCCCGACCGAGCCCCACGGCGGCACCTCCGCGTAGCGCAGGTCCACGGCCGCGCGGGCCTCGATCAGCCGGTCGGCGACCTCGCGGGGCAGGTGGCGGGGCAGCATCTCGGCGGGCGTCGGCAGCGTCTCGGGGTCGGGCGCGGCCGGCATCTCCGCCTGGTGGTCGAGCCCTTCCTCGTACGTCTGGAAGGACGCCGAGAGGTGGAAGATCGGCTGGCCGTGCTGGACCGCGACCACCCGGCGGGTGGTGAAGGAGCGGCCGTCGCGGATCCGGTCGACGCTGTAGACGATCGGCGCGCCGGGGTCGCCGGGGCGCAGGAAGTACGCGTGGAGCGAGTGGGCGAGCCGGTCCGCGGGCACGGTCCGCCCCGCCGCCACCAGCGCCTGGGCGGCCACCTGGCCGCCGAAGACGCGGGGGACGAGCGCGGAGCGGGACCGGCCGCGGAAGATGTCCTGCTCGATCCGCTCCAGGTCGAGCAGATCGAGCAGGTCATCCAGTGCGCCGGGTGCCTCGGGCACTTAAAGGCCCATGTCCTTGGCGATGATCGACTTCATGATCTCGCTGGTGCCGCCGTAGATGCGGTTCACCCGGTTGTCCGTGTACAGGCGGGCGATCGGGTACTCGTTCATGAAGCCGTAGCCGCCGTGCAGCTGGAGGCAGCGGTCGATCACGCGGTGCGCGACCTCGGTGCAGAACAGCTTGGCGGAGGCGGCCTCGGCCGGGGTCAGCTCGCCGGCGTCCAGGGCCTCCAGGGCGCGGTCGGCGACGGCCTGGGCCGCGTCCACCTCGGCCTGGCAGGCGGCCAGCTCGAACTTGGTGTTCTGGAAGGAGGCGACCGTCTTGCCGAAGACCGTGCGGTCCGTGACGTACTGCTGGGCGAAGCGGACGGCGGCCGCGGCCTGCGCGTAGGCGCCGAAGGCGATGCCCCAGCGCTCGGAGGCCAGGTTGTGGCCGAGGTAGTAGAAGCCCTTGCCCTCCTCGCCGAGCAGGTCCTCGACCGGGACCTTGACGTCGACGAAGGCGAGCTCCGCGGTGTCGGAGACGCGCAGGCCGAGCTTGTCGAGCTTGCGGCCGATGGAGTAGCCCTCGGACTTGGTGTCCACGGCGAAGAGGGAGATGCCGAAGCGGCGGTCCTCGGCCGAGGGGGCGGAGGTGCGGGCGCAGACGATCACCTTGTCGGCGTGGACGCCGCCGGTGATGAAGGTCTTGGCGCCGTTGAGGACGTAGTGGGTGCCGTCCTCGGAGAGCTTGGCGGTGGTCTTCATGCCCGCGACGTCGGAGCCGGTGCCCGGCTCGGTCATCGCGAGGGCCCACATCTCCTCGCCGGAGACGAACTTCGGCAGGAAGCGCTTCTTCTGCTCGTCGTTGGCGAGCATCTTGATGTACGGCAGGGCGAGCAGCACGTGCACGTTGGAGCCGCCGAAGCTGACGCCGGCGCGGGCGGTCTCCTCGTACAGGACGGCCTCGAACTTGTGCGTGTCCAGGCCGGCGCCGCCGAACTCCTCCGGCACGTTGATGCCGAAGAGGCCCAGCTCGCCGAGCTTGTAGTAGAAGTCGCGGGGCGCCTGGCCGGTCTGGAACCACTCGTCGTAGACGGGGACGACCTCGGCCTCGACGAAGGCGCGGATGGTCTCCCGGAACGCCTCGTGGTCCTCGGTGAAAACGGTACGGCGCACGAGCCGCCTCCTTCGGTTCCAGTGTTGTCTAAGCGCTTGCTCAGCCTATGGAAGTGAAGTTACCGATCGGTCAACCCCTCTGTCCAGAGTTGGCCACCGAGTGCAATGCGAACCACAGCTCCATCCGCACGTCCGCGTCGTCCAGATCCCGGCCGAGCAGCGCCCCGATCCGGGCGATCCGCTGGCGCACGGTGTTCCGGTGGATCTCCATCGCCACCGCCGTCCGGTCCCAGCTGCCGTGCAGCGACAGCCAGGTCCGCAGGGTCTCGGCCAGGGCGGGGGTGAGCGGCGCGAGCACCTCGCGCGCGTACGCCGCCGCCTCGTCCCGGTCGACGAGCCCCGCGAACCCGGCGGCCCGGTGCCGTACGAGGGACGCGCGCGTGGCCTCGGCCCGCCGCAGCGCCCGGGCGGCCTGCGCGTCGGCGGCCGGGAGCGCGTCGGCCCCGGCGGGCGCGCTCACCCCGAGCACCCAGCCGGGCTGGGCGGTGACGGCGGAGGAGGCGGGGAGGAGGAGCCGGACGGTGCGGGGCCCGCCCGCGCGCGGGGCGGAAGCGGGCCCGGGCGGGCTGCCCGCCGCGTCCGGCGTGGCCGCGCCCGTCCGGGCCCCGGCACGACCGCCGGGCGGCGCCGCGGCCTGCCCGCCCGCCGTGCCGGGCAGGGCTGCTGCCGTGCGGGGGAGGGCTGCGCCTGCCGTGCGGGGGAGGGCTGTGCCCGCCGTGCGGGGGAGGGCTGTGCCCGCCGTGCGGGGCAGGGCTGCGCCTGTCGTGCCGGGCAGGGCCGCGCCCGCTGCCGCCTCGGCCCGCTCGTCACCCGGAGCAGCCGGAATTCCCGGGTCCGCAAGTGGCGTCCCCAGGGCCGCCGCCAGCGCGGCAGCGGCGAACGGCGTGCCGTCGCCGCCGCGCGCGTGGACCACCGTCCACGGGCCCGGGGCCAGGGCGGTCGCCGCGTCCTGCGGGGCCGCGCCGAGCAGCAGTCGGACGAGGGCCGTGTCGCGGGCCGTCACGTCGGCGGCCCGGTGCGGGGCCGTGAGCAGCGAGAGGAGGACGACGGCGACGCCCACGATCGTGTGGTCGCCCGGCTCGCGCCGCTCCGTCGCCACGCCCAGCGTCAGTCCGTCGCCGCCGCCCAGCGCGTACGCGGCCAGCCGCAGCCCGCCCCCGCCCCCGTCGCCGCTGGCCGACGCCGGGCCGCCGGGCCGGGGCCCGACCACGCCCGCGAGGTCGGCGAGGGCCCGGGCGGCAGCGGGCGCGATCTCGCGGCCGGCCGCCGCCGACTCCGTGCCGTCCGGGGCGAAGAGCACCGCGCGCCCGCCGAGCCGCGAGGCGAGGGCGCCGAGGACGGCGGGCACCGGAGCCGGGCGGGCGGCGGCCGTCGCCAGGGACTGCTGGGCCTCGGTGACCCGGCGCAGCTCGTGCAGCCGGGCCTCGGCCATCAGCCGCCACAGCGCGCGGGCGACCGCGGTGAACGGGGTCGCGGGCGGCACCTCGATCAGCGGCAGTCCGAGCCGCTCGCACGCCTCGACGAGCGCCGGCGGCACCGTGTCCCACACCGGCGTCACGCCGAAGCCGAGCGCCGCCGCGCCCGCCTCCACGACCCGCTCCACGAACCGCGCCGGATCCGTGAGCTGCACGCCCGCCGTCATCAGCAGCTCGCCGCCGAGCAGATACGGGTACGGGTCGGCCATCTCGGAGGTGTGCACCCAGTGCAGCGACACGTCCGACACGTCGGCCCCGTCCGCCGGGCCCACGAGCAGCCGCAGCCCCAGTTCCCCGCGCGCGAGGAGCGCGGCGAGCGGGACGGGCGGCGCGGGCGGGGTGGTGACGGCCTCGGCCACGGTCATGACATGGACCCTTCGTACTCAACGCGCCCGTACAGTGGAGGAAACGTACACTTCAATGTCGCTTTGGGGCCACTTACGGTCGAGCCGGACCCCGAACCCGTCGACACCCCCCCCAGGAGGACCCCGACCATGAGCAGCAGCGACCAGAACACCCCGCGCGGCCCGATCGACTCGTCCCGCATCCCGCGGTACGCCGGCCCCGCGACGTTCGCCCGGCTGCCGCGGCTCGACGAGGTCGGCACCGCCGACGTCGCCGTGGTCGGCATCCCCTTCGACAGCGGCGTCTCCTACCGCCCCGGCGCCCGCTTCGGCGGCAACGCCATCCGCGAGGCCTCCCGTCTGCTCCGCCCGTACAACCCGGCGCAGGACGCCTCCCCGTTCGCCCTCGCCCAGGTCGCGGACGCCGGTGACATCGCCGTCAACCCGTTCAACATCAACGAGGCCGTCGACACCATCGAGGCCGCCGCCGACGACATGCTCGCCACCGGCGCCCGCATGATGACCCTCGGCGGCGACCACACCGTCGCCCTGCCGCTGCTCCGCTCCGTCGCGAAGAAGCACGGCCCGGTCGCGCTGCTCCACTTCGACGCGCACCTCGACACCTGGGACACCTACTTCGGCGCCGAGTACACCCACGGCACCCCGTTCCGCCGCGCCGTCGAGGAGGGCATCCTCGACACCTCCGCCCTCTCGCACGTCGGCACCCGCGGCCCGCTGTACGGCAAGCAGGACCTGACCGACGACGAGAAGATGGGCTTCGGCATCGTCACCTCCGCGGACATCTACCGCCGCGGCGCCGACGAGGTCGCCGACCAGCTGCGCCAGCGCATCGGCAACCGCCCGCTGTACATCTCCATCGACATCGACTGCCTCGACCCGGCCCACGCCCCCGGCACCGGCACCCCCGAGGCCGGCGGCATGACCTCCCGCGAGCTCCTGGAGATCCTCCGCGGCCTCTCCTCCTGCAACCTCGTCGGCGCCGACGTCGTCGAGGTCGCCCCGGCCTACGACCACGCGGAGATCACGGCCGTGGCCGCGTCCCACACGGCGTACGAGCTGACGACGATCATGTCGCGCCAGATCGCGGCGGCGCGCGAGGCGAAGTAAGGCGAGCGCGGGGCGGGCCGGGCAGCGGCCCGGCCCACCCCGCGGCCGGAGCGTCGGCGTACGTTTCTCCTGCGCGGAGCGGGTGCCGGCACCCGGCCACCCCGCCACCGGGCCGCACCGACCGACACGCCACCCCGAGGGACCCATGACCCACGACCACGACCTCGTGCTCCGGCCCACCGCGGCTCAGACGCGGGCGGCCCTCAACCCGCCCCCCGGGCGGACCGGTGGCGACCTCGTCGTCGAGACGCTCGCCGGGCTCGGTGCCACCACCGTGTTCGGGCTGCCCGGGCAGCACGCGCTCGGCATGTTCGACGCGCTGCGCCGCGGCGGCCTGCGCTACGTGGGTCTGCGGGTCGAGAACAACGCGGGCTTCGCCGCCGACGCGTACGGCCGGATCACCGGCGAGGCCGCCCCGCTGCTGCTGTCGACCGGGCCGGGCGCGCTGATGTCGCTCGCCGCGCTGCAGGAGGCGGCCGCCGCGTCCGCGCCGGTGGTGGCGATCGGCAGCCAGGTGCCGGTGGCGGGGCTCGGCGGCGGGCGGCACGGGTACCTGCACGAGCTGCGCGACCAGCAGGCGTCGTTCCGCGACGTCGTGAAGTCCGTGCACACGGTCCGTACGCAGTCCCAGATCCCGTCCGCGCTCGCCGCCGCCTGGAAGTCGGCGCTGACCGCCCCGCACGGGCCGGTGTGGGTGGAGATCCCGCAGGACGTGCTGGTGGCCGGGACCGCGATCCCGGTCGTGACGTACCTGGACGCCGCGCCGGAGGACGTCGTGCCGCGCCCCGAGCTGACGGCGGTCGCCGCCGACCTGCTCGCGAAGGCCGAGCGCCCGGTGATCATCGCGGGCGGCGGGGTGGTGCGCTCCGACGCGTCCGGCAAGCTGCTCGCGCTCGCCGAGCGGATCGCCGCGCCCGTCGTCACCACGTTCGGCGGCAAGGGCGCCTTCCCGTGGCGTCACCCGCTGTCCCTGCAGTCCTGGCTGGAGGACCGGCACACCACCGACTTCCTGGAGGACGCGGACGTCCTCCTCGTCGTCGGCTCCGGCCTCGGCGAGCTGTCCTCGAACTACCACACCTTCGCCCCGCGCGGCCGGGTGATCCAGATCGAGGCCGACGCCGGGAAGCTGGAGTCCAACCACCCGGCCCTCGGCATCCACGCGGACGCCCGGCTCGCGCTCCAGGCGCTCCTGGAGACGGTCGGGGTGCGCGAGGACCCGGACGCCCCGGCGCGGGTCGCCGCGGTCCTGGCGAAGGTGCGGGACCGGCTCGCCGCGCAGGGCCTGGACCTGGAGCAGCGGGTCGTCGCGGCCGTCCGCGAGGCCCTGCCGGACGACGCGCCGAGCTTCTGGGACATGACGATCCTGGCCTACTGGGCCTGGTCCGCCTTCGACGCCCGCCGCCCCAACACCATGCACTCCGCCCAGGGCGCCGGCGGCCTCGGCTACGCCTTCCCGGCCGCCCTCGGCGCGGCCGCCGCCGACCCGACGCGCCCGGTGCTCGCAGTGTCGGGCGACGGCGGCGCGATGTACTCGCTCGCGGAGCTGGCGACGGCGAGGCAGCACGGCTTCGACGTGACGTGGCTGATCGTCGACGACGGCGGCTACGGCATCCTGCGCGAGTACATGACCGACGCCTTCGGCGAGGCCACGGCGACCGACCTGACCCGCCCGGACTTCGTCGCCCTCGCCGGCTCCTTCGGCGTCCCGGCGGCCCTGGCGACCCCGGACACCCTGGCGAAGGACCTCGCGGCCGCGCTCGCGACCCCGGGCCCTTCGGTGGTGGTCCTCCCGGCACTGCTGCGGATGTTCGAGCCGACGCACCTGTGAGTGAACGGCGTTTGCGGCGCCGTTCCCAGCGGACATATCCTCCATGTGTCGCCAATATATGGAGGTCGGGTCATGTCGAACCTGTACGTGGAAGTCGATGACCTGGCCCTGGCCGAGGCGGCGGAAATACTGGGCACGAAGACGAAGAAGGACACCGTCAACGCCGCCCTGCGGGAGGTCGCGCGGCGCCGTGAGCGGCTGCGGGCGCTGGAGCAGCTGACGGAGATGGCCGAGCGGGGCGACTTCGACATCCTCATGGACAAGGCGAACTATCGCCGATGAGCCTGGTCACCTATCTCGTCGACACCTCCGCCGCCGTCCGCATCATCGCCAGGAAGCACGTCCAGGACGAGTGGCGGAGGTTCACCGCCGAAGGCGTCATCGCCCTCTGCAACATCACCGAGCTGGAGATCCTCTACTCGGCCCAGTCCGCCAACGACCGGCTCGCCAAGGAGGAGCTGCTCGGCCGGCTCTTCAACTGGACCGCCGTCCCCGACGGCGTCTACTCCCGCGCCCGCCGCGTCCAGCAGATGCTGACCAATCGCGGCGAGCACCGCGGCGCCGGCCCCGTCGACCTCCTGGTCGCGGCCACCGCCGAGCTGTCGGGGCTCACCCTGCTCCATTACGAGCGGGACTTCGAGGCCATCGCCCGCGTCACCGGCCAGCCCACCCGATGGGTCGCCCCGCCGGGGACGGCCTGAGCCTGGCGGTCCGGGGTCCTAGGACTCCGGACCGGTCTTCGCCCCCGAATTGTTGCGGCGGGATGAAATCGCACGTCGGGTGCGTTGGGCCTTCCGGTAGAGCAGGACGGACGGGAGGCGCCACGTGGCGGCGGTGGGGCAGCAGCAGACGGAGAAACGGCAGACGGAGAAACGGCAGGCGGGCTGGGCGCGCCGGCTGTGGGGGTATGCCTGGCGGTACCGGACGGACGTGGTCCTGGCGCTCGGGTCCTCGCTCGCCGGCATGGCCGTGATGGCGCTCGTCCCGCTCATCACCAAGGTCGTCATCGACGACGTCATCGGCGCGAAGACCGGATCCCTCGCCCTGTGGACGGGGCTCCTGGTCGCCTCCGCCGTCGTCGTCTACGTCCTCACGTACATACGCCGCTTCTACGGCGGCCGGCTCGCCCTCGACGTCCAGCACGACCTGCGCACCGAGATGTTCGCGACGATCACCCGGCTCGACGGCCGGCGGCAGGACGAGCTGTCGACCGGGCAGGTCGTCGGCCGCGCGACCAGCGACCTCCAGCTGATCCAGGGCCTGCTCTTCATGCTCCCGATGACGATCGGGAACGTGCTCCTCTTCCTCATATCGCTCGGCGTCATGGCCGCGCTGTCCCTCCCGCTCACCCTCGTCGCCCTCGCCGTCGCCCCCGCCCTGTGGTGGATCGCCCGCCGCAGCCGCACCCGGCTGCACCCCGCCACCTGGTACGCGCAGCAGCAGGCCGCCGCCGTCGCTGGCGTCGTCGACGGGGCCGTCACCGGCGTGCGCGTCGTGAAGGGCTTCGGGCAGGAGGCGCAGGAGACCGGGAAGATCCGGGAGGCCGGGCGGAAGCTGTTCGCCGGCCGGCTGCGCACGATCCGGCTGAACGCGAAGTACACGCCCGCGCTCCAGGCCGTCCCGGCCCTCGGCCAGGTCGCCGTGCTCGCACTCGGCGGCTGGCTGGCGTACCGAGGGCAGATCACCCTCGGCACCTTCGTCGCCTTCTCCGCCTACCTGGCCTCCCTGGTCGGCCCGGTCCGCATGCTCGCCATGGTCCTCACCGTCGGTCAGCAGGCCCGGGCCGGCGTCGAGCGGGTCCTGGAGCTGATCGACACCGAGCCGACGATGCGGGACGGCTCGAAGGAGCTCCCGGCGGACGCGCCCGCCACGGTCGAGTTCGACGACGTGTCGTTCGCGTACGAGGGCGCCAACGGCAAGACCAGCCCCGTCCTGCAGGGCTTCTCGCTGGAGATCCGGCCCGGCGAGACCGTCGCCGTCGTCGGCGCCTCCGGCTCCGGCAAGTCCACCGTCTCCCTCCTGCTGCCGCGCTTCTACGACGTGACGCACGGCGCCGTCCTCGTCGGCGGCCACGACGTCCGCGAGCTCACCCTCGACTCGCTGCGCGCCGCCGTCGGCCTCGTCCCGGAGGACAGCTTCCTGTTCTCCGACACGGTCCGCGCCAACATCGCGTACGGCGCGCCCGACGCCACGCAGGAGGAGATCGACGCCGCGGCCCGCGCCGCGCAGGCGGACCGGTTCATCGCCGAGCTGCCGAACGGCTACGACACCAAGGTCGGCGAGCACGGCCTCACCCTCTCCGGCGGCCAGCGCCAGCGCATCGCGCTCGCCCGCGCCATCCTCACCGACCCGCGCCTGCTCGTCCTCGACGACGCCACCTCCGCCGTCGACGCCAAGGTCGAGCACGAGATCCACGAGGCCCTGAAGTCGGTGATGGCGGGCCGCACCACCCTGCTGATCGCCCACCGCCGCTCCACCCTCGGCCTCGCCGACCGGATCGCCGTCCTCGACGACGGCCGGCTCGCCGACATCGGCACCCACGAGGAGCTGGAGCAGCGCTCCGCGCTCTACCGCCGCCTGCTCACCGACCCCGACGAGCTGGGCGGCGTCTCGCCCGGCCACGCCCTCCCGGCCGAGCTGCCCGAGGACCGCACGCTGCGGGCCGAGCTGGACGCCGAGTTCGACGCCGAGCGCGGCATCACGCCCACCCTGTGGGTACGCGACGAGAGCGCCGAGCCGGGCGAGCTGAAGGGCGCCGGCGCCACCCCGGAGCTGCTCGCCGCCGTCGACGCGCTGCCCGCGGCGACCGACACCCCGGCCGTCGACGAGGCCCGCGCGGTCGCGCCCGAGGAGTCGTACGGCCTGCGCCGGCTGCTCCACGGCTTCGGCCGGCCCCTCATGATCAGCCTCGCCCTCGTCGCGATCGACGCGGGCGCGGGCCTGCTGCTGCCGATCCTGATCCGGCACGGCATCGACAAGGGCGTCAACCAGCTCGCGATCGGCGCGGTCTGGGCGGCCTCCGCGCTGGCCCTGCTCACGGTCTTCGTCCAGTGGATCGCGCAGACCGCCGAGACCCGGATGACCGGCCGCACCGGCGAGCGGATCCTCTACGCGCTCCGGCTGAAGATCTTCGCCCAGCTCCAGCGGCTCGGCCTGGACTACTACGAGCGCGAGCTCACCGGCCGGATCATGACCCGGATGACCACGGACGTCGACGCCCTGTCGACGTTCCTGCAGACCGGCCTGGTCACGGCCTTCGTCTCCGTCGTCACGTTCTTCGGCATCATGGTCGCGCTCCTGGTGCTCGACCTCCAGCTCGCCCTGGTCGTCTTCACGACCCTGCCGGTCCTCGCCGTCGCCACCTACTTCTTCCGCCGCGCCAGCGTGAAGGCGTACGAGCTGGCCCGTGAGCGGGTCGGCGTGGTCAACGCCGACCTCCAGGAGTCGGTGTCGGGCCTGCGGATCGTCCAGGCGTTCCGGCGCGAGCAGGCGGGCGTGGAGCGCTTCACGGCCCGCAGCGTCGAGTACCGGGCGGCCCGCATCCGCGGCCAGTGGCTCATATCGATCTACTTCCCGTTCGTCACCCTGCTCTCCTCGGTGGCCGCCGCGGCCGTCCTGATCGCCGGCGCGCACCGCATCGAGGCGGGCACGCTCACCACCGGCGCGCTGGTCGCCTACCTGCTCTACATCGACCTGTTCTTCGCGCCCGTGCAGCAGCTCTCGCAGGTCTTCGACGGCTACCAGCAGGCCACCGTCTCGCTGAAGCGGATGCAGGAGCTCCTCCAGGAGCCCACCTCCACCGTGGCCGCCCCCGCGCCGCGGGCCGTCCCGGAGCTGCGCGGCGAGATCGCCTTCGAGGACGTGTCCTTCGCGTACGGCTCCGAGGAGGAGGCGCTCACCGGCATCGACCTGCGGATACCCGCCGGGCAGACCGTCGCCTTCGTCGGCGAGACCGGCGCCGGCAAGTCGACGCTGGTCAAGCTGGTCGCCCGGTTCTACGACCCGACGGGCGGCCGGGTCACCGCCGACGGCACCGACCTGCGCGACCTGGACCTCACCGCGTACCGGCACCGGCTCGGCGTCGTCCCGCAGGAGGCGTATCTGTTCCCCGGCACGGTCCGCGACGCCATCGCGTACGGCCGTCCGGACGCGAGCGACGCCGAGGTGGAGGCCGCGGCCCGCGCGGTCGGCGCCCACGACATGATCGCCACCCTCGACGGCGGCTACCTCCACGAGGTCGCCGAGCGCGGCCGGAACCTCTCGGCCGGCCAGCGCCAGCTGATCGCCCTGGCCCGCGCCGAGCTGGTCGACCCCGACGTGCTGCTCCTCGACGAGGCCACGGCCGCCCTCGACCTGGCCACCGAGGCCCAGGTCAACGCGGCCACGGACCGCCTTGCCGGGCGCCGCACGACCCTGGTCGTCGCCCACCGGCTCACCACGGCCGCCCGCGCCGACCGGGTCGTCGTCATGGACCACGGCAGGGTCGCCGAGGACGGCACCCACGACGAGCTGCTCGCCCTCGGCGGCCGGTACGCCACGCTGTGGCGCACCTTCATCGGCGAGGAGGAGACCCCGGTGCCGGTGGCCGAAGTGAGCTGATCGGCAACCGAACGCGCGCCCGCCGCGTCGTATGCCCGTACGGCAGGTACGGGGGCGACAGAAGGAGGGGCGCGCGTGTTCGGTGGGGTTGGGGTTCCGAGAAGACAGGCCCGGCGGCTCTCCCTGTATCTGCTCTCGCTGGCCCTCGCCGCCGCCGCCCTGGTCCTCGCCGGCCCCGGCACCGGCTCCGCCGACGCCGTCTCGGCCTGCGTCGGCCGGCCCACCCGCACCGTCGCCTTCGCCACCGGCGAGCTGCGGATCTACCGCACCCGGCAGTACGTGTGCGCGCTCGCCGTGGCCCGGCGGACCGGGCCGCCGCGCCCGATGTCGGTGTCGCTCCAGCCGCGCGGCGGCCGGCCCGCCGTCAACGCGGGGAGGTTCCGCTTCCAGGCCGGACCCGTGACCGTGCATGCCCTCAACCGCTGCGTCCGGGCCGCCGCGACCGTCGACGGCCGCGCCACCGCGACCGGCTGGATCCTGTGCTGACCCATAGGTAATGGTCAATTGGGGCTGGCGGGCCGTGCGTTGACCCGGCTAGGTTCACGACACCGTTGTGAACCAAGGGGAGGGTGAATGCGCAAGTCGCTGAGATGGGTGCTGTCGCTTTCGGTGCTCATAGGCACCGTCGGGTCGACCGGTGTGGCTACCGCCGCGGACACGGAGACCACGACGAGCAGCACGGCCGCGGCCGACTCGCAGAGCACGGACATCAAGGACCGCATCCTGGCGATCCCCGGGATGAGCCTGATCGAGGAGAAGCCGTACGCCGGCTACCGCTACTTCGTCCTCAACTACGAGCAGCCGATCGACCACCACCGCCCGTGGGCGGGCACGTTCCAGCAGCGGATCTCGATCCTCCACAAGGACACGGACCGCCCGACCGTCTTCCGCACCAGCGGCTACGGGCTCAACACCACGCCGAGCCGCACCGAGCCGACGCGGATCATCGACGGCAACCAGGTCTCCATGGAGTACCGCTTCTTCACGCCGTCCCGCCCGGCCCCGGCCGACTGGTCGAAGCTGGACATCTGGCAGGCCGCCAGCGACCAGCACCGCATCTTCACGGCGCTGAAGTCGATCTACGGCAAGAAGTGGCTGTCCACCGGCGCCTCCAAGGGCGGCATGACGGCCACCTACTACGAGCGCTTCTACCCGCGCGACATGGACGGCGTCGTCGCGTACGTGGCGCCGAACGACGTGGTCAACAACGAGGACTCGGCCTACGACCGCTTCTTCGAGACCGTCGGCACCAAGGACTGCCGCGACCGCCTGAACAACATGCAGCGCGAGGCGCTGGTGCGGCGCGAGCCGCTGGAGAAGAAGTACGAGGCGTGGGCCAAGGAGAACGGCTCCACCTTCAACACGGTCGGCTCGCTCGACAAGGCCTACGAGGCCGTCGTCCTCGACTTCGTGTGGGGCTTCTGGCAGTACTACGGCCAGGACGTCTGCGACCAGATCCCGGACGCCGCCACCGCGAGCGACGACGCCGTCTACGAGACGATCGACGCCTACTCCGGCTGGTCCGCGTACACCGACCAGGGCCTGGAGTACTACACGCCGTACTACTACCAGGCGGCCACCGAGCTGGGCTCGCCCAGCATCAAGCAGCCGCACCTGGCCGGCCTGACCCGCTACGGCTACCAGCCGGCCCGCAGCTTCGTGCCGCGCGAGATCCCGATGAAGTTCAAGCCGTGGGTCATGAAGGACGTCGACAACTGGGTCCGCCACAACGCGAACCACATGCTCTTCGTCTACGGCGGCAACGACCCGTGGGGCTCGGAGAAGTTCCGCCTCGGCAAGGGCGCGCGCGACAGCTTCGTGTACGTGGCGCCGGGCGCCAACCACGGTGCCAACGTGGCCGGCCTCGTCGACGCCGAGAAGGCCAACGCGACCGCCCGCATCCTCGCCTGGGCCGGGGTCGACGCCCCCGCCGTCCAGGCCGCCAAGCCGCTGGCCCGCTTCGACGCCCGGATCGACAAGCCGGTCGACGAGGACGCGACCCGCGAGTACGGCCTGCGCCCGTAGGACCGTTCCGCACGACACGAGCCGGGCCCCGTCCTCTCGCGGACGGGGCCCGGCTCCGTCTCATCCCGGTCCCTCAGTACGACAGGCCGTGGCCGATCGGGAAGAGCACCTTCGCCGGGTCGTCCGCGCTCTGCACGGGCACGGGCAGCCGCCCGCGCGGCACGTCCTGGCCGGCCAGCACCCGTACGGCCGCGCGCAGTTCGACGTCCGTCCAGGAGTAGGTGGCGAGCGCGGCGCGCTGACCGGTGGTGCGGGCCACGTCGTACGGGTTGCGCAGCGCGATCGTCACCACGGGCACACCGGTCGCGACGAGCCGGGCCACGAGCGTGCGCTGGGTGCTGGCCGCGCTGAGGTTGTACGTGCCGACGATGACCAGGTCCTGCCCGGCGGCGGCCGTCACCGCCTCCTCGATCCGCGCGGCGGACGGGGCGGAGCCGGTGGACAACGCCGTGGCGGCGAAGCCCAGTTCGCCCAGCGCGCCGGCGAGCGTGGCGGTCGGCGGGCCGGTGGTGCCGGACGGCGAGGCCGGGTCGGCGCCGACGACGAGCACCTTGGGATGGCTGAGCCGGCTGACCGGCAGGAATCCGCCCTCGTTGACGAGCAGCGTCGTGGTGGCCCCGGCGATCCGGTCGGCGTGCGCCAGGTGGGAGGCGGTGCCGACCCGGCGGTCGACCTCCGCGTCCGTGACGTACGGGTCCCGGAACAGGCCCAGCCTCGCCTTGAGCCGCAGGATCCGCAGGATCGATTCGTCGAGCCGGGCCTCGGTCAGCTCGCCGCCGCGCACGGCCGCGAGCACCGCGTTCCACGCCACGGCCAGGTCCGGCGGGTTGAGCAGCTGGTCCACGCCCGCCTTGAGCGCGAGGACCGGCACCCGGTCGTCGCCGTACTTCGTCCGCACGCCCTCCATGCTCAGCGAGTCCGTGACCACGACCCCGTCGTAGCCGAGCTGCTCGCGGAGGATGCCGGTGAGGATCGGCCGCGACAGCGTCGCCGGATCGCCGTTCGGGTCGAGCGCGGGCACCACGATGTGCGCCGTCATGATCGCGTCGATGCCGGCCGCCACCGCCGCGCGGAACGGCGGCGCGTCGAGCTCGGACCACCGCTCGCGGCTGTGGGTGATCACCGGCAGGCCGGTGTGGCTGTCGACCGCCGTGTCGCCGTGCCCCGGGAAGTGCTTGGCGGTCGCCGCGATCCCCGCCTGCTGATACCCCTTGACCTGCGCGGACACCAGCGCCGCCACGGCCTCGGGGTCGGCGCCGAAGGAGCGGACCCCGATCACCGGATTGGCCGGGTTGACGTTGACGTCGGCGACCGGCGCGTAGTCCTGCCGGATGCCCATCGCGGCGAGCTCCTCGCCCGCGACCTGCCCCGCCTTGCGCGCGTCGGACAGCGAGCCGCCCGCGCCCAGCGCCATCGCGCCCGGCAGCAGCGTGGCGGGCTTGCCGACCCGGGCCACGACCCCGTGCTCCTGGTCGACGGAGATCAGCAGCGGGACGGGCGTGGGCTGCGCGAGACCGGCCCGCTGGATGCCGTTGGACAGCGCGGCGATCTGGTGCGGGTCGCGGGTGTTGTGCGCCCACGCGAAGTAGATGATGCCGCCGACGTGATAGCGCTCGACCAGCTCGGCGGCGGTGCGGACGCCGATGTCCTTGAGGTTGGCGTCGATGTCGGCCTGGTCCGGCGCGGTCGCGGAGTGGCCGTACACCCGCATGACGAAGAGCTGGCCGACCTTCTCCTCCAGGGACATCCGGGAGAGGACGTCCTGGAGGTGTTGCTCAGCGGCGTGGGCCACGGGTGCGGTCACGCCGGTGACGGCGGCGGCCGCCGCGGCGGCGGTGAGGTTAAGGACGGTGCGTCGGGAGGGGGCGGGGGGCACTGGTGCTCCTTCCGTGAAGGAAACTTCCAAGGTGCCACGGATAGCCGGAAACTAACTGCCAGGTCAAGGATCCGCGCAGGAATGACGCCCCGTCACCCGGATGACGCGACCTCCGGCCACAGCTCCCCGAGCGTGCGCACCGTCTCCGTGATCGCCGGCCGGCGCGCCGCGCCCGTCCGCCACAGCGCCCGCAGCCGCCGCGTCGGGATCGGCTCCAGCCGCAGCGGCACCACCTCGGCCGGCAGCGTGCCGCGCCCGAGCCGCGGCACCAGCGCGATCCCGAGCCCGGCCGCCACCAGCGCGACCTGGGTGTGGTTCTCCTCGGCCTGGTGGGCGATCAGCGGCTCGTACCCCGTCGCCCGCAGCGTCCGCATCAGCCAGTCGTGGCACACCGTCCCCGGCGGCTGCGTGATCCACCGCTCCCGCGTCAGCTCCTCCCGGCGCACCACGGCCCGCTCCGCCAGCGGATGCCCGAGCGGCACCAGGATGTCGCACAGGTCGTCGCCGATCACCGACTGCTCCACCCCCGGCGGCACGGGCAGCGGCGCGATGTCCCAGTCGTGCGCCACGGCCAGGTCGAGCACGCCCCGCGCCACCAGGTCCACCGACAGATGCGGGTCCACCTCCGTGAGCCGGGCGTCCAGCGACGGATGGCGGCGGGCCAGGTCCGCGAGCACCCGGGGCATCAGACCGCGCGCGCCGCTCGCGAAACAGCCGATCCGCAGCCGCCCGGCCGGCAGCCCGCGCCGCTCCTCCAGACGCACCTCCGCCTCCTCCACGAGGGAGAGCAACCGCTCGGCGGTGTCGGCGAGTTGACGCGCCTCGTCGGTGAGCCGGACGCCCCGGCCCTCGCGCTCGAGAAGGGTCGTGCGGGTCT
Source organism: Streptomyces sp. NPDC004327 (assembly GCF_042873935.1). NCBI lineage: Bacteria > Bacillati > Actinomycetota > Actinomycetes > Kitasatosporales > Streptomycetaceae > Streptomyces > Streptomyces sp. NPDC004327. The sequence continues at coordinate 275,064 of NZ_JBIAME010000002.1, forward strand.
CCCGCTCCAGCTTCGCGATCTGCTGCGAGACGGCGGAGGGGGTGTAGCCGAGGGCGGTGGCGGCGGCGCCGACCGTACCGTGCACGGCGACGGCGTGCAGCGCCCGCAGACGTCCGAGATCCAGCACGTTCCCAGCCCCTTTCTGTAGCAGTGCTTCATCCAATCATGAAGGAATCCGTGCTGGTGCTACACAGTCCGGAGGGGCGATGCTCATGCTCATGCGCCCCGCCCACATCGCCCTCGCCGCCCTGGTCGCCGCCGTCTGGGGAGTGAACTTCGTCGTCATCTCGATCGGCCTCGACCACTTCCCGCCGCTGCTCTTCTCCGCCCTCCGCTTCCTCGTCGCCGCCCTGCCCGCCGTCTTCTTCGTCGGCCGCCCGAAGGTCGCCTGGAAGTGGATCGCCGGAGTGGGACTCGCCCTCGGCGTCGCCAAGTTCGGCCTGCTCTTCACCGGCATGAGCCTGGGCGCCCCGGCCGGCCTCTCCTCCCTCGTCCTGCAGATCCAGGCGGTCTTCACGGCCCTCTTCGCCTTCCTCGCCCTCGGCGAACGCCCCGGCCGCACCAAGCTGCTCGGCATGGGCGTCGCCCTCGCCGGCATCGCCGTCGCCGCCGTCGACGAGACCTCCGCCCACGGCGGCACCTCCGGCGCCCTCACCGGCTTCGCCCTCGTCATCGCCGCCGCCGTCTGCTGGGGCGTCTCCAACGTCCTCACCCGCAAGGCCGCTCCGCCGGACCCGCTCAACTTCATGGTCTGGGTCAGCACCGTCCCCGTCCTCCCGCTGCTCGGCCTCTCCCTGCTGATCGAAGGCCCCGAGAAGGACCTCGACGCCCTGCGCGCCCTCGACTGGACCGGCGCCGGCGTCATCGTCTACGTCGCCTGGATCACCACCGTCTTCGGCTTCGGCGCCTGGGGCTGGCTGCTCCGCCGCCACCCGGCCTCCTCCGTCGCCCCGTTCTCCCTCCTCGTCCCCGTCTTCGGCATGTCCTCGGCCGCGCTCTTCCTCGGCGAGCCGGTGAGCCCGCTGCGCTGGTGCGCGGCGGCGCTGCTGGTCGGGGGAGTGGGGCTGACCTCGCTCGATATCCGGAGGCGGGAGCGGGGCGCGGCCGGTACGGTGCGGTCGGAACCCCTCCTCGCGGCGAACGAGAGCGCATGACCTTCGAGACCTTCGCGAACATCGACGTCGACAGCCCCGGACCCGCCCCCGGCACCGTCCTGCTGGCCGGCATCCCCGGCAGCGGCAAGTCCACCGTCGCGGCGGCCCTCGCGGCCCGCTTCGGGCGCGCCGCGCACATCGAGGTCGACCACCTCCAGGAGCTGATCGTCGCCGGCGGCCACTGGCCGAGCCCGGACGGCGACGACCCCGAGGCCGACCGGCAGATCCTGCTGCGGGCCCGCAACGCCTGCCTCCTGGCCGGCAGTTTCGCCGCGGCCGGCTTCCTCCCGGTCCTCGACGACGTCGTGGTCCGCCGCTCCCACCTCGACTTCTACCGGGCACGGGCGGCGGCCGCACCACTGCACTTCGTCGTCCTCGCGCCCGGCCCGGACAAGGCCTGGGAACGCAACAACGCCCGCCACAAGCGGCTCACGACCAACTGGGCCTTCCTCGACGAGGCGATGCGCGCCGAGCTGACCGGGGAGGGCGTCTGGATCGACAACGCGGAGCAGACGGTGGAGGAGACGGTGGACGCGGTGCTGGCGGCGACGGACCTGGCCTGAACCGCCTCCGGGGCCCGTCAGCCGACCCGCGTACGGACGGTGACGGAGTTGTTGACCCGGTTCGGGTCCTCGGTGGTGCTCGTGACCTTCGCCGTGTCGGTGACGGTGGTGCCCGCGTTCGCCCGGACCGTGACGGTGATCGTCGCGGTCCGGCTCCTGTTCGCACCGAGGACGCCCAGCTTGCACGTCACCGTGTCCGTCGAGCCGGTCGGCGGCACGACGCAGCTGCCCTGGGTCGAGCTCGCGCTGACGAACTCGCCTTCGGCGGGCAGCGAGTCGTCGAAGGTGACGTTCTCGGCGGCCGAGGGGCCGTTGTTCTTCACCGTCACGGTGTAGGTGAGGTTGCCGTTGGCGGCCACGGGGTTGGGGGAGGCCTTGAGGGCGATGGCGACGTCGGCGCTGGGGCGGGAGGTGACGAGGTTGTGGTAGTCGCCCGCGTCGAGGGCGCCCACGCCGTCGAGGAACCGGGTGCAGGGCGCGGTCTGCCCGACCGCGCAGACCTTGACCGGCACGGTGCTGCTCGTGGTGTCGCCGCTGCCCAGCTGGCCCCTGCTGTTGTCGCCCCAACTGCGGACCGTGCCGTCGGTGCGCAGCGCCAGGCTGTGCTGGAAACCGCCGGAGACGGTGGCGATGCCGGTCAGGAAGGAGGAGCAGGGGGCGGACGTCCCGGGTGCGCAGACCTGCACCGGGGTGCTCTTGCTGGCGTGCGTGCCGTCGCCCAGCTCGCCTTCGGCGTTGTATCCCCAGCTGCGTACGGTGCCGTCGGTCCGTGCCGCCAGGCTGTGGGAACCACCGGCGCTGATCGACTTCACCCCGGTGAGCCCGCTGACCTGGACCGGGACGATCCTGCCGGTGGCGGTGCCGTCGCCCAGCTGGCCGCTGCTGTTCTCACCCCAGCTGCGGACCGTGCCGTCGGCCTCCAGCGCCAGTGAGTGGAAGGCGCCCGCGGAGACGCGGGTCACGCCGTCGAGAAAACTGCTGCACGGCGCGGTCTGTCCTGGGGCGCAGACCTGCACGGGGAAGTCGCTCGACGTCGTCGTGCCGTCTCCCAGCTCCCCTTCGGCGTTGCTTCCCCAGCTGCGTACGGTCCCGTCGGTCAGCACCGCGAGGCCGTGGCGGTAGCCCGCGGCCATGTCGATCACGTCGATCAGGTTGGTGACGACGGGCACGGTGCGCATGTTGCCGTCGGTGCCGTCGCCCAGCTGGCCATAGGTGTTGTCGCCCCAGGCGACGAGAGAGCCGTCCGCCCGCAGGGCCAGGTTGTAGTGGATGCCCGCGGAGATGGCCATGACACCGGTGAGGAAGCTGCCACACGGCGCGCTCGCTCCGACGGCGCACACCTGGACGGGGGTGGTGCTGTTGTTGAACGTGCCGTTGCCCAGCTGGCCGTAGCCGTTGTACCCCCAGGTCCAGACGGTGCCGTCCGCGCGCAGCGCGATGCTGTGTACCCCGTCCCCGTCCACAGCCACCACTTGGTCGAGCGGCGAGGAGCACGGGGCGGCACCGCACACGCGGACCGGGGCGGTGGCCTTCAGGCTCGTGGCGCCGTCGCCGAGCTGGCCCAGGTCGTTGAGCCCCCAGGCGAGCGCGGTGCCGGGCCCGGCGGTCTGCCGGTCCGCGGCGCGCTCGCCCGGCGTCTGCACGGCCTGCGCCGCTGCCGGGGTGTAGCCGATGGCCAGCAACGCCGCCGCACCGATGGCCGCGAGCCGACGCCGTACGGATCCGGTCCTGCGCGGCGGCGACAGGGGGCTTGCTCTCATGGTCACCTCTCGGTTCGGGGCCTTCGAGAGGAAGCCTTCGGGCGTGTGACCCCACACGCCAGTCACGCAGGGCAACCGGCTGATCACTCGGATGCGGCGTCGCCGACCCCGCGTCACCCCCGCGGCGCCGCCGTCGACCCCCGCACCACCAGCTCCGCCGGGATCGTCGCCACACCGTCCGCCGGCGCCGTCTCCGCGCCGAGCGCGAGCCGCCCGGCGCGGGCCCCCGCCTCGTGCAGCGGCAGTCGTACGGTCGTCAGCGCGGGCACCACGTCGACGGAGAACGGCAGGTCGTCGAAGCCGGCCACCGAGACGTCCTCGGGGATGCTCAGGCCCCGCTCGCGCAGCGCCGCGCAGACGCCGAGGGCGACGGTGTCGTTGGCGGCGACGACGGCGGTCAGGTCGGGGGCGCGGCGCAGGAGTTCGGCGGTCGCGGTGTGGCCGGAGGCACGGTCGTACGGGCCGTGGACCGTGGGCCCCTCGGGCACCCCGGCCGCGGCGAGGGCCGCCCGGTGGCCCTCCAGGCGGTGCCGGGTGGTGGTGCGGTCGGCCGGCCCCGCCACGTAACCGATCCGCCGGTGACCGAGGGCCAGCAGGTGCTCGGTGAGCAGGCGCGCCCCGGCGCGGTTGTCGAAGGCGAGCGTGGCGGCGGCGACGTCGGGCACGGGCGGCCGGCCGCACAGCACCACCCGGGTCCCGGCCTCGGCGAGCCGTGCCAGCTTGGCCGCGACCGCCGCCTGGTGCTCGTCGTCCTCCAGGGAGCCGCCGGTGAGGATGACAGCGGCGGCGCGCTGGCGCTGGAGCAGGGTGAGGTAGGTGAGTTCGCGCTCGGGGGAACCGCCGGTGTTGCAGACGACGGCGAGCTTCTCGCCCCCGGCGAGTCCGCGGGCGCCCATCGCGCCCTGCGCCGCGCCCGCCATGATCCCGAAGAACGGGTCGGCGATGTCGTTGACGAGGATGCCGACGAGGTCGGAGGTGGCGGCGGCGAGCGAGCTCGCGGGGCCGTTGGGGACGTAGTCCAGCTCGTCGACCGCGGTCATCACCCGCTCGCGGGTGGCGGCGGCGACCGGGTAGTTGCCGTTGAGGACGCGGGAGACGGTCGCGGGGGAGACCCGAGCGCGGGCGGCCACGTCCGCCAGGGTGACGGTCATCGCGTGCGTACCTCCGGGGCCCGGGGCCCTTGTCGACGGTGATGTCGGCAGGCTAGCGTCACCGTCGACAGAAAGCGCTTTCTACGGTGCTTTCCACCGTGCTTTCTCCCGCGCCTTCTCGCGTCCTTTCCCTCGCGTCTTCTCTCCCCTCCGCCCCGCCCGCCGAACGAGAGGAACACCTCCGTGACCCGCAGGACAGTCCGCATCGCCATGAACGGCGTCACCGGACGCATGGGCCACCGCCAGCACCTCGTCCGCTCGATCCTCGCCCTGCGCGAGCAGGGCGGCCTCGACCTCGGCGACGGCGAGATCCTCTGGCCCGAGCCGGTCCTCGTCGGCCGCCGCGAGCACGCCCTGCGCGCCCTCGCCGAGCGGCACGGCCTCACCGAGTGGTCCACCGACCTCGACGCCGTCCTCGCCGACGACACCGTCCAGGTCTACTTCGACGCCCAGGTCACCTCCGCCCGCGTCGACGCGATCAAGAAGGCCATCGCCGCCGGCAAGCACGTCTACACCGAGAAGCCCACGGCAGCGGACCTGGCCGGCGCCCTCGAACTCGCCCGCCTCGCCGAGGCGAAGGGCATCCGCCACGGTGTCGTCCAGGACAAGCTGTTCCTGCCGGGCCTGCGCAAGCTCAAGCGGCTGATCGACGGCGGCTTCTTCGGCGAGATCCTGTCCGTGCGCGGCGAGTTCGGCTACTGGGTCTTCGAGGGGGACTGGCAGCCGGCCCAGCGCCCCAGCTGGAACTACCGCGCCGAGGACGGCGGCGGCATCGTCCTCGACATGTTCCCGCACTGGGAGTACGTGCTCCACGAGCTCTTCGGCCGCGTCACCTCCGTCACCGCCACCGTCGCCACCCACGTCCCGCGCCGCCGGGACGAACAGGGCGAGCCCTACGAGGCCACGGCCGACGACGCCGCGTACGGCACCTTCCAGCTGGCGAGCGGAGCCGTCGCCCAGATCAACTCCTCCTGGGCGGTACGGGTCCACCGCGACGAACTCGTCGAGTTCCAGGTCGACGGCACCCACGGCTCCGCCGTCGCCGGACTGCGCGGCTGCCGCGTCCAGCACCGCTCCGCCACGCCCAAGCCGGTCTGGAACCCGGACCTGCCGCTCGGCACCGGGCCGTCCTTCCGCGACCAGTGGCAGGAGGTGCCCGACAACGACGCGTTCGACAACGGCTTCAAGGCGCAGTGGGAACTCTTCCTGCGCCACGTCGCGCTCGGCGAGCCGTACCACTGGGACCTGCTCGCGGGCGCGCGCGGCGTCCAACTCGCCGAGCTCGGACTGCGGTCGGCGGCCGAGGGCCGCCGGATCGAGGTCCCGGAGGTGACGCTGTGATCACCCTTCCCGGACCGGGCGGACGACTGCGCGCCCACACGCCCCGCACCGATCCCCTCACGCTCCCCGCGGCCGGCGGCCCACCGGCCTCCCGCACCGTCTTCGCCGCCGCGCACGTCGTCGCCGACCCGTACGCCGACACCACCCCCGACGGCCCCGCCGCCGTCGACTGGGACACCACCCTCGCCTTCCGCCGCCACCTGTGGTCGCACGGCCTCGGCGTCGCCGAGGCGATGGACACCGCGCAGCGCGGGATGGGCCTTTCGTGGGCGGGCGCGGCCGAGCTGATCCGCCGCTCGGCCGCCGAGGCGAAGGCGATGGGCGGCCGGATCGCCTGCGGGGCCGGCACCGACCAGCTGACCGCCCCCGCCACGCTGCCGGAGATCCTCGCCGCCTACGAGGAGCAGCTCGCCGTCGTCGAGGAGTCGGGCGCCCAGGCGATCCTCATGGCCTCGCGCGCCCTCGCGGCGACGGCGACCGGGCCCGAGGACTACCTGGAGGTGTACGGGCAGCTGCTGCGCCAGGCGGCCGAGCCGGTGATCCTGCACTGGCTGGGACCGATGTTCGACCCGGCCCTGGAGGGCTACTGGGGCACGACGGACCTGGACGCGGCGACGGACGTGTTCCTGGAGGTGATCGCGGCCCACCCGGACAAGGTCGACGGCATCAAGGTGTCGCTGCTCGACGCGGGACGCGAGGCCGCGCTGCGCCGCCGGCTGCCCGACGGGGTCCGCTGCTACACGGGCGACGACTTCCACTACCCGGAGCTGATGGCCGGCGACGACGGCGGCTTCAGCCACGCGCTGCTCGGCGTCTTCGACCCGCTGGGCCCGCTCGCGGCACACGCGGTGCGGGTTCTCGACACGGGCGACACGGCCGGCTTCCGCGCCCTCCTCGACCCGACGGTCGCGCTCTCCCGGCACCTCTTCGAGACCCCGACCCGCTTCTACAAGACCGGCGTCGTCCTCCTCGCCTGGCTCGCCGGCCACCAGGACCACTTCGCGATGGTCGGCGGCCTCCAGTCCGCCCGCTCCCTCCCGCACCTCGCCCGGGCGTACGAACTCGCCGACGGACTCGGCCTGTTCCCGGACCCGGCGCTCGCGGAGGCCCGGATGCGATCCCTGCTCACGGTGTACGGAGTGCCCCGGTGAACCCCGACCGCTTCAGCATCAACCAGATGACCGTCAAGCGGCTCCCGCTGCCCGACCTGGTCGCCCACTGCGTCCGGCTCGGCATCCCGGGCGTCGGCCTGTGGCGCGAACCCGTGCGGGAGTACGGCGTCGAGGCCGCCGCCGCGCTCGTGCGCGACGCCGGGCTCACCGTCACCACCCTGTGCCGCGGCGGCTTCTTCACGAGCGAGGGGTGGGAGGCGGAGAACCGCGCGGCGATCCATGAGGCCGCCACCCTCGGCACCGACACCCTCGTCCTCGTCTCCGGCGGACTCCCGCCCGGCAGCCGCGACCTGCCCGCGGCCCGCGCCCGCATCGCCGACGCGATCGCCGCCCTCGCCCCCTACGCCGCCGCGCGCGGCATCCGCCTCGCCATCGAGCCCCTCCACCCCATGTTCGCCGCCGACCGCTGCGCGGTCTCCACCCTCGACCAGGCCCTGGACATCGCGTCCCGCTTCCCGGCCGACGTGGTCGGCGTCGTCGTCGACACCTACCACCTCTGGTGGGACGACCGCGCCCCGGCCGCCGTCGCCCGCGCCGGCGCCGAGTACCGCATCCACTCCTTCCAACTGGCCGACTGGATCACCCCGTTGCCGGCGGGCGTGCTCAACGGCCGGGGCAGGCTCGGGACGGGCTCGATCGACCTGGCCGCGTGGTGCGCGCTGGTGGAGAAGGCGGGCTACACGGGCCCGGTGGAGGTCGAGCTCTTCAACGAGGAGCTGTGGGCGAGGGACGGCGCCGAGGTCCTGGAGGAGACGCTGGAGGCGTACACGAGGGTGTGAGGGCCTCCCGGGTCGCCCACAGCCCGGGATCCCTGGTTGTCCACAGCCCGGGACGGTCTCCGCGGTCGTCCACAGCCCGCGCCCGCGTTGTCCGACCTCTTCGCTACCGTCGTCGCATGTCCAGTCTCGCAGTGGTCGAAGGGGTCCTGGAGCGGATCACCTACGCCAACGAGGAGAGCGGGTACACGGTCGCCCGCGTCGACACCGGCCGTGGTTCCGGCGAGTTGCTCACCGTCGTCGGGGCGCTGCTCGGCGCCCAGCCGGGGGAGTCGCTGCGGATGGAGGGGCGTTGGGGGTCGCATCCGCAGTACGGACGGCAGTTCACCTGCGAGAACTACACGACCGTGCTGCCCGCCACCGTGCAGGGCATCCGCCGCTATCTGGGCTCGGGCCTGATCAAGGGCATCGGGCCGCGGATCGCGGAGCGGATCGTGGACCACTTCGGCACGGACACGCTCGACGTCATCGAGACCGAGCCCCGGCGGCTCGTCGAGGTGCCCGGGCTCGGGCCCAAGCGGACCCAGCTGATCGGCGCGGCCTGGGAGGAGCAGAAGGCGATCAAGGAGGTGATGGTCTTCCTGCAAGGGGTGGGGGTGTCGACGTCCATCGCCGTGCGGATCTACAAGAAGTACGGGGACGCCTCGGTCTCCGTCGTGCGGAACCACCCCTACCGGCTCGCCGCCGACGTCGTGGGCATCGGCTTCCTCACCGCGGACCGCATCGCCCAGGCCGTCGGCATCCCGCACGACAGCCCGGACCGGGTGCGGGCCGGCCTCCAGTACGCCCTCTCCCAGTCCGCCGACCAGGGGCACTGCTTCCTGCCCGAGGAGCGGCTCATCTCGGACGCGGTCAAGCTGCTCCAGGTCGACACGGGCCTGGTCATCGAGTGCCTGGGGGAGCTCGCCGAGGATCCGGAGGGCGTCGTACGGGAGAAGGTGCCCGGCCCGGAGGGGCTGCCGGTCACCGGCGTGTTCCTGATCCCGTTCCACCGCGCCGAGCTGTCGCTGGCCGGGCAGATCCGCCGGCTGCTCACCGCCGAGGAGGACCGGATGCCCGGCTTCCGGGACGTGGCCTGGGACAAGGCGCTGGCCTGGCTCGCGGACCGTACGGGCGCCTCGCTGGCGCCGGAGCAGGAGGAGGCGGTGCGGCTCGCCCTGACCCGCAAGGTCGCGGTGCTGACCGGCGGGCCGGGCTGCGGCAAGTCGTTCACGGTCCGGTCGATCGTGGAGCTGGCCCGGGCCAAGCGGGCCAAGGTGGTGCTCGCCGCGCCCACCGGCCGGGCGGCCAAGCGGCTGGCGGAGCTGACCGGGGCCGAGGCGTCGACGGTGCACCGGCTCCTGGAGCTGAAGCCGGGCGGCGACGCGGCCTACGACCGGGACCGGCCGCTCGACGCCGACCTGGTCGTCGTCGACGAGGCCTCGATGCTGGACCTGCTGCTCGCGAACAAGCTGGTCAAGGCGGTGGCGCCGGGCGCCCATCTGCTTCTGGTGGGGGACGTGGACCAGCTGCCGTCGGTCGGCGCCGGCGAGGTGCTCGGCGATCTGCTCGCCCCGGGCAGCCCGGTCCCGGCGGTGCGGCTGACCCGGATCTTCCGGCAGGCGCAGCAGTCCGGCGTGGTCACCAACGCGCACCGGATCAACGCGGGCCTGCCGCCCGTCACCACCGGCCTGCCGGACTTCTTCCTCTTCGCCGAGGAGGAGACCGAGGACGCCGCGCGGATGGCGGTGGAGGTCGCCGCCCGCCGGATTCCCGCCAAATTCGGCCTCGACCCGCGCCGGGACGTGCAGGTCCTCGCACCCATGCACCGCGGCCCCGCCGGCGCCGGCTCGCTCAACGGACTGCTCCAGCAGGCGATCACCCCGGCCCGCCCGGACCTCCCCGAGAAGCGCTTCGGCGGCCGGGTCTTCCGCGTCGGCGACAAGGTCACCCAGATCCGCAACAACTACGAGAAGGGCGCCAACGGCGTCTTCAACGGCACGGTGGGCGTGGTGACCGCCCTGGACACCGTCGAGCAGCGGCTCGTCGTCCGCACGGACGAGGACGAGGAGGTGCCGTACGACTTCGACGAGCTGGACGAGCTGGCCCATGCCTACGCTGTGACCATCCACCGCTCGCAGGGCAGCGAGTACCCGGCCGTGGTGATCCCGGTCACCACCAGCGCCTGGATGATGCTCCAGCGCAATCTCCTCTACACGGCCGTCACCCGCGCCCGGAAGCTCGTGGTCCTCGTCGGATCGCGCCGCGCGATCGCCCAGGCGGTGCGCACGGTTTCGGCCGGGCGCCGCTTCACCGCACTGGCCCATCGGCTCACTGGGGGCACTCTGGTGTCAACTTCTCGGCCCTGAGGGAGGACCAGCGGTCCAGGCTGCACTCGTGGGCCTTGGCCCAACTCGGCGCCTTCGTCGCGTACAAGGCACGCTCGACGTCCTCCCTGGCCGAGCCGAAGAGGTCCGGCGTTCCGCCGCTTCAGTTCCTTGGTGTGCGCCACCTCGGACACCCGGTTCGCCGCCCGGTCGCAGGCGCGCAGGGTCGCTGCCGGCACATCCGCGTCATGAGCGGACGCAGGCAGCAATTACACCTGTGCGACGAACTTCACACAGAGCAAGCGAAACAGGTGAAAGATCACAGAGGACTTCCGGAACCGGGGCGAAGGGGGCAGTATGAGCAGGTTGGCGGCACTGAGTGCCGCCAAATGGTCCAATGGTCGACCCCGAGTGCACTCTCCTGAGCCAAATGGGGGATGGTAGAGACAGTCAGGGCACCTCGAAGAAGAGGCACTACGTCGGTGAGGGATGACGTGAGCGACAACTCTGTAGTACTGCGGTACGCGGACGGTGAATACACCTACCCGGTGGTCGAGAGCACCGTCGGTGACAAGGGCTTCGACATCGGGAAGCTCCGGGCCCAGACCGGTCTGGTCACCCTGGACAGCGGATACGGCAACACCGCCGCCTATAAGTCCGCCATCACCTACCTCGATGGCGAGCAGGGCATTCTGCGGTACCGCGGCTACCCCATCGAGCAGCTGGCCGAGCAGTCCACCTTCCTGGAGGTGGCGTACCTGCTGATCAACGGTGAGCTGCCGAAGGCGGACGAGCTCACCACGTTCCAGAACGAGATCACCCAGCACACGCTGGTCCACGAGGACGTCAAGAACTTCTTCCGCGGCTTCCCGCGGGACGCCCACCCGATGGCGATGCTGTCCTCCGTGGTCTCCGCGCTGTCCACCTTCTACCAGGACAGCCACAACCCGTTCGACGAGAAGCAGCGTCACCTCTCCACGATCCGGCTGCTCGCCAAGCTGCCGACGATCGCGGCCTACGCGTACAAGAAGTCGATCGGTCACCCGTTCGTCTACCCGCGTAACGACCTCGGCTACGTCGAGAACTTCCTGCGCATGACCTTCTCGGTCCCGGCCCAGGAGTACGACCTGGACCCGGTCGTGGTCTCGGCGCTCGACAAGCTGCTGATCCTGCACGCGGACCACGAGCAGAACTGTTCGACGTCCACCGTCCGCCTGGTCGGCTCCTCGCAGGCGAACATGTTCGCCTCGATCTCCGCCGGCATCTCGGCCCTGTGGGGCCCGCTGCACGGTGGCGCCAACCAGTCCGTCCTGGAGATGCTCGAAGGCATCCAGGCCAACGGTGGCGATGTCGACTCCTTCATCCGCAAGGTGAAGAACAAGGAGGACGGCGTCCGCCTGATGGGCTTCGGCCACCGGGTGTACAAGTCCTTCGACCCGCGCGCCAAGATCATCAAGGCGGCGGCGCACGACGTCCTGTCGGCCCTCGGCAAGTCCGACGAGCTGCTCGACATCGCGCTCAAGCTGGAGGAGCACGCGCTCTCCGACGACTACTTCGTCTCGCGCAACCTGTACCCGAACGTGGACTTCTACACGGGTCTGATCTACCGCGCGATGGGCTTCCCGACCGAGATGTTCACGGTCCTCTTCGCCCTCGGCCGCCTTCCGGGCTGGATCGCCCAGTGGCACGAGATGATCAAGGAGCCGGGCTCCCGCATCGGCCGCCCGCGCCAGATCTACACCGGCGTCGTCGAGCGCGACTTCGTCCCGGTCGAGGCCCGCTGACCCGAGGCCACCGCACTGCCGTGAGCGCACGGCAGTCAGTGCACCGCAGTAAGCGGAAGCGCCCCGCCGCCGATCCCCCCACGGGTCGACGAACGGGGCGCTTCCCATATCCCCGGTGCGGATTCCCCCCACGGGATCCGGGCCGGGCGCCGTGCGGCGCGGTCTGCCGGGGTACGTACGGGAGGGCCGCTCAAAGCTCCCCGGTGCACGTGCCCCGGCCGCGCTTGCCTGGGACGTCCCCCAAGACATCCCATGAACGTCCCCCAAGACGTTCTTGGCATCGCCCACTTAGACTCGCGAACGGCCCAGATGGTTACCCCCAAATATCTGTGATCTAGATCTCTTTGTGAAGGTCCTGTGAGTCACGTGTAGGTCAATTCACGAGAAGCGGCGCAGCCGCAGGCTGTTGGTCACCACGAACACGGACGAAAGGGCCATCGCGGCGCCGGCGATCATCGGGTTGAGCAGCCCGGCCGCCGCCAGCGGCAGCGCGGCCACGTTGTAGCCGAAGGCCCAGCCCAGGTTCCCCTTGATCGTCGCGAGGGTCCGCCGGGACAGCCGGATGGCGTCCGCCGCGACCCGCAGGTCCCCGCGCACCAGCGTGAGGTCGCTCGCCTCGATGGCCGCGTCCGTGCCGGTGCCCATCGCCAGGCCGAGATCGGCGGTGGCGAGCGCGGCGGCGTCGTTCACGCCGTCGCCGACCATGGCGACCGTGCGCCCCTCGGTCTGCAGCCGCCTGACCACGGCCACCTTGTCCTGCGGCAGCACCTCGGCGATCACCTCGTCGATGCCGACCTCCGCCGCCACCCGCTCGGCGACCGGCCGGGCGTCCCCGGTGAGCAGGACGGGCCGCAGGCCCAGGCCGCGCAGCCGGGCGACCGCCTCCGCGCTGGTCTCCTTGACCGCGTCGGCGACCGCCAGGGTCCCGCGGGCCCGCCCGTCCCAGGCGACGTGCACCAGGCCCGGGGCGGCCTGCCCGGGCACCTCGATGCCGTCGGCCGTGAGCAGCGCGGCCCGCCCGACGAGCACCAGGTGCCCGTCGACGGAGCCGCGCACCCCGAGCCCGGGCACGTTCTCGAAGGTCTTCGGTACGGGCAGCTCGCCGACCTTCGCGGCGGCGCCGGCCGAGATCGCCCGGGCGACCGGGTGCTCGGAGGCGTGTTCCAGGGCGCCCGCGAGCCGCAGCAGCTCCGCCTCGTCCGTACCGCCGGAGCCGTACGCGCCGCCGTACACGTGCACGCCGGCCAGCTCCATCCGGCCGGTGGTGACCGTGCCGGTCTTGTCGAGGACGACGGTGTCGACGCGACGGGTGGACTCCAGGACCTCGGGGCCCTTGATGAGGATGCCGAGCTGGGCCCCGCGGCCGGTGCCGACCATGAGGGCGGTCGGGGTGGCGAGGCCGAGGGCGCAGGGGCAGGCGATGATCAGGACGGCGACGGCGGCCGTGAAGGCGGCGGTGGTGTCGCTGGTGACCAGGAGCCAGGTGACGAGCGTGCCGAGCGCGAGGAGGATCACGGCCGGCACGAAGACGGCGGAGATCCGGTCGGCGAGCCGCTGCACCTCGGCCTTGCCGTTCTGGGCGTCCTCGACGAGCGCCGCCATGCGGGCCAGCTGGGTGTCGGCGCCGACCCGGGTGGCCTCGACGACGAGCCGGCCGGAGGTGTTGACGCAGCCGCCGGTGACGGCGTCGCCCGGCAGCACGTCGACGGGCGCGGACTCGCCGGTGAGCATGGACGCGTCGACGGCGGAGGCGCCCTCGGTGACGGTGCCGTCGGTGGCGATCTTCTCCCCGGGGCGTACGACGAAGCGGTCGCCGACCGCCAGCTCGCCGACCGGGATCCGGGCCTCCCCGCCGTCCCGCAGGACGGCCACGTCCTTGGCGCCGAGCCGCAGCAGGGCGTGCAGGGCGGCGCCGGCCTTGCGCTTGGCGCGGGCCTCCAGACAGCGGCCGAGGAGGATGAAGGTGACGACGCCGGCGGCGACCTCCAGGTAGATCGTGGAGGAGGCGTGGTCGCGGGAGGCGGTGAGGTCGAAGGTGTGCCGCATGCCGGGCATGCCGGCGTCGCCGAGGAAGAGCGCCCACAGCGACCAGCCGAAGGCGGCGAGCGTGCCGACCGAGACCAGGGTGTCCATGGTGGCGGCGCCGTGCTTCAGGTTGGTCCAGGCGGTGCGGTGGAAGGGCAGCCCGCCCCAGACCACGACGGGTGCGGCGAGGGTGAGCGACAGCCACTGCCAGTTGTCGAACTGGAGGGCCGGGACCATCGCGAGCAGGACGACGGGCAGGGCGAGGACGGCGGAGACGGTGAGCCGCTGCCGCAGCGAGGCGAGCTCGGGGTCCTGCTCCGGCTCCTCTTCCGCGGAGGGCTCGGGCCGCGGCGGCGGAGGTTCCTCGGCGGTGTAGCCGGTCCGCACCACGGTGGCGATCAGTTCGTGGACCGAGACCTCCGCCGGGTGTTCGACCCGGGCCTTCTCGGTGGCGAAGTTGACGGTGGCCGCCACCCCGTCCATCCGGTTGAGCTTCTTCTCGACGCGGGCCGCGCAGGAGGCGCAGGTCATCCCGCCGATCGTCAGCTCGGTGACCGTGTCGGGCGCGGAGGTGGTCATGGGCGGTTCCAAACGGGAGCAGGGCCGTACGTAGTCACCGTACGGCCCTGCGGGGGCGCCGCGGGAACGCCCCGTGCGCGCGTTCCCGGGTGTGCTCGCTAGGAGGCGAGGCCGACGAGCTCGTAGCCGGCCTCGTCGACGGCGGCGGCGACGGCCTGCTCGTCGAGCGGGGCGGCGGAGACGACGGTGACCTTGCCGGTCGCGGCGACGGCCGTGACCGAGGAGACGCCGGCGATCTCGGAGATCTCACTGGACACCGCGCCCTCGCAGTGGCCGCAGGTCATGCCCTTGACCTCGTAGACGGTGGTGAGTTCGGTCTTCGTCTCGGCGGTCATCGAGTTCTCCTCTTCGAGGCGTGCGCGTCTTCGGGGTGCGTGGTCCCGCGCTCTGCGGGTCCGTACGCCGTCCTACCATCCCACTGTACCCCCAGGGGGTATTCGTGCGCCCTGTGACCCTCGTCGCGCCGCTCGTGAGGGCAGGGGGACCCCTGTGATATTCACCCCTTATGTCGCATTCGGGGACGCACTCCGGGACCACCCTGATCCTCATCATGACGGTCGCCGTCCTGGCGCCGCTGCTCGCCTACGCGGTCGGCCGCCGGATCCCCGTC
Organism: Streptomyces sp. NPDC004327; assembly: GCF_042873935.1. Taxonomy (NCBI): domain Bacteria; kingdom Bacillati; phylum Actinomycetota; class Actinomycetes; order Kitasatosporales; family Streptomycetaceae; genus Streptomyces; species Streptomyces sp. NPDC004327. The sequence goes on from NZ_JBIAME010000002.1 coordinate 290,285, forward strand.
CCGCTCGTCATCTTCGAGATCCTGCTCGGCATCGTCATCGGCCCGGACGTCCTCGACTGGGCCCGGCCCGGCGAACTCGTCGACGGGCTCTCCCAGCTCGGCCTCGCCATGCTGATCTTCCTCGCGGGGTACGAGATCGAGTTCGGCAAGGTCCGCGGCGACACCCTGCGGCGCTCGGTGTGGGCCTGGCTGGCCGCCCTGGTGCTCGGCCTCGCCGCCGGCGTGCTGCTCGGCGGCGGCTACGACAAGGGTGTGTTCATCGACGTCGCCCTCACCAGCACCGCGCTCGGCACCGTCCTGCCCGTGCTGCGCGACGCCGGCGACCTGCACGGCCGCTTCGGCACGGTGGTCATGGCCTTCGGCGCCGTCGGCGAGTTCGGGCCGATCATCGCCATGGCGCTGCTGCTCAGCGGCCGCAAGCCGGCCCAGTCCACCGCCCTGCTCGCCGTCTTCGCCGCGCTCACCGCGGCCGCCGTCTACTGGGCGCTGCGCCCGCGGCCGCCCTGGTTCTCCCGGATCATCGCCCGCACCCTGCACACCAGCGCCCAGTTCGCGGTCCGCTTCGTCTTCCTGCTGCTCGCCCTGATGCTGGGCGCCTCGCAGGCGCTCGGGCTCGACGTGCTGCTCGGCGCCTTCGCCGCCGGCCTGATCACCCGGCTGCTGCTCACCGGGGCCGCCCCGGAGAGCGGGCCGGAGATCCTGGAGAAGGTCGAGGCCGTGGGCTTCGGCTTCCTCGTGCCCGTCTTCTTCGTCGTCACGGGCATCGAGTTCGACCTCGACTCGCTGCTCGCGGGCGGCCGCACGCTGCTGCTCCTGCCGCTCTTCCTGGTGCTGTTCCTGGTGGTGCGGGGCGGGCCGGTGTGGTTCCTCGCGCCGCGCGACCTCGGCCGGCGCGACCGCGGCGCGCTCGTCCTCTACGGCTCCACGGCGCTGCCGCTCGTCGTCGCCATCACCACCATCGGCGTCGACGACAAGGTGCTGACGGCGGGCGAGGCGGCGGCGCTCGTGGGGGCCGGGATGGTGTCGGTGCTCGCGTTCCCGCTCCTGGCGATGCGGCTGCGGGCGGGGGCGGGGGCCGCCGTGCCCGAGCCGGAGCGGATCACGGGCTCGGAGTCGTGGTGAGCTGCTGCGGGGGTTGCTGGGACTGCGGGGGCTGGTGGGAATGCGAGGGCTGGTGGGGTTGGGAGGGCTGGTGGGGTTGTCCCTCGGCCTCGGCGAGGAGCGGGCCGAGGTAGCGCAGCAGGACCGTCTTCAGCTCGGTGATCACCGCCTGCCGCTCCGGGCCCTCGGGTGCGGCCAGGACGAGCGCGAGCCCCGCCTTCACGATGGCGAAGATCATATCGGCGATCCGGGCGCGCTCGGCGGGCTCGCTGCCGGGCAGGTAGTGAGTCATCAGATCGCCGGCCGCGGCCAGCATCTGGGCGTGCAGGGCGTCGTGCTCTTCGGCGATCCGGCCAGGGATCTCGGAGCCGTGCATGAGTGCGAGGAAGACCGGGTTCTGGCAGTTGAACTCGATCAGAGGGTCGAGGACGGCGTCGACGAGCTCGGGGAGCGGCAGTCCCAGGTTCGCGGGAGTGAAGGCCTGGCCGTGGGCCGCGCGCATCTCGGCGAGCAGCCGGTCGCCCAGTTCGAGGGCGATCGCCTCCTTGTTCGGGAAGTACTGGTAGAGCGTGCCCGGCGAGACGCTCGCCTCCCGGGCGATCGCGTTGGTGCTCGCCGCCGTGTAGCCCTTCGCGCAGAAGACGTCCGCGGCGGCCTGGAGCAGCTGCGCGATGCGGCGCTCGCCGCGGGCCTGGCGGCGGCGCGGCTTCGGTTCCTCGGACATGGCTGTCCCCAGCCTCTCTGAACGCGATTGACAAACACGAGAGGTTGCTCGCATTCTTGAAAAACGCGAGCGATCACTCGTGTTTGCCAGTCTATGGGTAATGGTCGGGCAATGGGCGACCCCTGCACGGTCTGTCTGCACGGGGTCAAGGTGAAGGGGACACCGCGTCATGGCCGAAGTCAAGAAAGCGCTGCCCACGGGGGGTGGGTCCGGATCCGAGGGCACCGGGCCCGGGTCCGCGCCGGGTGGCCCCGGCGGCTGGACGAGGTTCGTCACGGCCCGCCCGCGCCTCTCGCTCCTGCTCGCGCTCGTGGTCACGGCCCTCGCGGTGTTCGCCGGCAGCGGGGTCGCCGACCGGATGGGCAGCGGCGGCTGGGAGGACCCGGACGCCCAGTCCACGTCCGCGATCAGGGTCCTGGAGCGCGAGTTCCCCGCCTCCCAGCCCAATGTGCTGCTGCTCGTCGACGCTGGCCCGGCCGGCGTCGACTCGCCGGCCGTCGCCGCCGAGGCCCGCCGGCTCGCCCAGCGGCTCGACGCCGAGCCGGGCGTCGCCGGCACCGGCTCCTACTGGCAGACCGGCTCCCCGGCGCTGCGCTCCAAGGACGGCCGCCAGGCCGTCATAGCCGCCCGGATCGACGGCGAGGAGAAGGCCGCCGGCGCGGTCCTGGAGCGCATCGCACCCGAGTTCCGCGGCACCCACGGACCCGTGCGGGTCTCCGTCGGCGGCCCGCTCGCCGTCCGCCACGAGATGCAGACGCTCATCCAGGAGGACCTGCTGCGGGCCGAGGTCATCGCCCTGCCGCTCACCCTCGTGCTGCTCGTCATGGTCTTCGGCAGCGCCGTCGCCGCCCTGCTGCCGCTCGGCATCGGCGTCGTCGCCATCCTCGGCACCAACGCGGTGCTGCGCGGCCTCACCGAGCTCACCGACGTCTCCGTCTTCGCCCTGAACCTCACCACCGCCCTCGGTCTCGGACTCGCCATCGACTACGCCCTGTTCGTGGTCCGGCGCTTCCGTGAAGAGCTGGCCGGCGGAGCCGCCCCGGCGGCGGCCGTCGCCATCACCCTGCGCACCGCCGGGCGGACCGTGCTTTTCTCCGCCCTGACCGTCGCCGTCTCGCTCGCCGCCATGCTGGTCTTCCCGCAGTACTTCCTCCGCTCCTTCGCCTACGCCGGCATCGCCGTCGTCCTGCTCGCCGCCGCGGCCGCCCTGATCCTGCTGCCGGCCGCGCTGCTCCTCCTCGGCGACCGGGTCAACGCCCTCGACCTGCGCCGGCTCTTCCGCCGGAAGACCGGCCGGGGCCCCGAGGCCGCCGAGGCCGGGGCGGGCTGGGGGCGGGCGGCGGGCCTCGTGATGCGGCGCGCGCCCTGGTTCGCCGTCGCCACCGCCACAGGGCTGGTGCTGCTCGGACTGCCCTTCCTCGGCGTCACCTTCGGCACCGCCGACGACCGCCAGCTCCCGTCCACCGCCGAGTCCCGGGTCGTCCAGGACCAGCTCCGCGACGGCTTCCCCGGCAACCCGGGCGGCGTGCTCACCGTGCTCGCCGAGGGCCGGGCCACCGCCGGCCAGTACGCCGACTACCGGCAGCGGATCGCCCGGCTCGACGGCGTCGCCCGCGTCGACGGGCCGGTGACCGCCCCGGCCGGCGAGCCCGCCCGCGCCTACTTCACGGTCGTCCCCGACGGCGAGAGCGTCGGCGCCGGGGCCCAGCGGGTGGTCGGCGAACTGCGCGCCGAGCCCGCCCCGTTCGACACCGCCGTCACCGGCGCCGCCGCCGTCCTCGTCGACTCCAAGGACGCCATAGGCGAGCGGCTGCCCTGGGCGGCCGGCATCATCGCCGTCGTCACCCTCGTCCTGGTCTTCCTGCTCACCGGCAGCGCCCTCATCCCGCTCCAGGCCGTCGTGCTCAACGCGCTCAGCCTGACCGCCATGTTCGGCGCCGTCGTCTGGGTCTTCCAGGACGGCCATCTCTCCGGACTGCTCGGCTTCACCGCGACCGGCGACATCGAGACCACGCTGCCCGTCCTGATGTTCTGCGTGGCCTTCGGACTCTCCATGGACTACGGGGTGTTCCTCCTCTCCCGCATCAAGGAGGAGTACGACGCCACCGGCGACCACGAGCACGCCGTCCGCTTCGGACTGAGCCGCACCGGCGGACTGATCACCGCGGCCGCCGTCATCCTGGCCGTCGTGATGGTCGCCATCGGCACCTCCCGGGTCACCAACACCAAGATGCTCGGCCTCGGGGTCGCCCTCGCCGTCCTCATGGACGCCATGGTGGTGCGCAGCCTGCTCGTCCCGTCCGTCATGAAGCTGACCGGCCGCCTCACCTGGTGGGCCCCCGGGCCGCTGCGCCGCCTCCACGACCGCTTCGGCATCAGCGAGGGCGGCGACGGCGGCGACGAGCGGGGGATATCCGGGGCGCCGCGGCCCGAGCGGGAGCCCGAGCCCGTCGGCTAGGGCCAGTCCGGCGGATCATGGCCGGGGCCGGGGCCGGGGCCGCGCCGCGTGGCGCCCTGCATGCACCGCACCGGACCGCCCTGCGCGCACCGCGCCCGACGCCGCGGCCTGCCGGCCCTGATCCGCCGGACAGGCCTTAGCGGCCCCGGTTCCCCGGCCGGTTGGCGACCCAGGTGCGGATGGTGTCCGCGTACCAGTAGGGCTTGCCCGACTCGACGTGGTCGGGCGCCGGGAGCAGCCCGTGCTTCCGGTAGGAGCGGACCGTGTCCGGCTGCACCTTGATGTGCGCGGCGATGTCCTTGTACGACCAGAGCCTTCTGTCCGTCATGCGTGGCACCTCTCCTGCGTGTCCGGCGGCGACGGCGCGGGGGCGCCGTCGGGGGAGTCGCCGGACGTCACGGGTGATCACCGGCGGCCTGCCGGTGATCACTGAGCCTGTGCCCCGGGAGACGGCCCCTTCGACAGGAGGGGACCGGCTGTCGAGCGCCTGTGACGGAAAACCCGCGTAACGGAGACATGTGTGACGAAGTGGCCATGGATGTCACGAAAGTGACACATCACTCACCAGGGGGTGTCAGTAGCCGCAGGAGCGGAGGAAGCGGCGGGTGCGCTCGGCGATCGGGTAGGGCCGGTCCGGGTCGCACGGGTACATGTCCTGCTCGACGATCGCGAACAGCTCGACGTCCAGGGCCCGCGCGGCGGCGAGCACCGGCTCCAGGGCCGGGATCCCGGACGGCGGCTCGCACATCACCCCGCCGGCCACCGCCGGGCCGAACGGCACCTCGTCGGCGACGACCCGGGCGAGCACCTGCGGGTCGACCTGCTTGAGGTGCAGATAGCCGATCCGCTCGCCGTAGGTCTCGATCAGCTTGACGCTGTCGCCGCCGCAGTAGGCGTAGTGCCCGGTGTCCAGGCAGAGCGAGACCAGGCCGGGGTCGGTGGCGTCGAGGAAGCGGGTGACGTTCTCCTCGCTGTCGAGATGGGTGTCGGCGTGCGGGTGGACGACGATCCGCAGGCCGTAGCGCTCCCGCACCTCGTGTCCCAGCCGCTCGGTCAGGCGGGTCAGATGCCGCCACTGCCCGGCGTCGAGGACACGGTCCTCCAGCACCTCGCCGGTGCGGTCGTCGCGCCAGAAGGAGGGGATCACGACCAGGTGCTCGGCGCCCATGGCCTGGGCGAGGGCGGCGTTCTCGGCCACATGTCCCCAGGTCCGCTCCCACACGTCGGGCCCGTGGTGCAGCCCGGTGAACACGGTCGCGGCCGACACCCGCAGCCCCCGGTGCGCGGTCTCCTCCGCGAGGACGGCCGGATCGGTGGGCAGATAGCCGTACGGGCCGAGCTCGATCCACGCGTAGCCGGCGCCCGCCACCTCGTCGAGGAACCGCTGCCACGGCACCTGCCGGGGATCGTCGGGGAACCACACCCCCCAGGAGTCGGGGGCGGAACCCACGCGGATACGGGACGGCGGCGACGGGTTCGTCGGGTTCGTCATGAATGCCACCTTGGGACGGACACCGGAGGGCGTCAAGACGTCGTCCGCCGGGCCGTCCGAATGTCCGGACATGTCGTTGACACCGCCCGGGGCCGTGGATAGACCTGGGGCGTGGGCCCGGGGGGCCGTGGCGAGAGGTGACGTGGCATGGCGGCCGAGCCGTACGACCAGCCGTTCGACCTGATCACGATGGGCCGGCTCGGGGTGGACCTCTATCCGCTGCGCGTCGGCGTGGAGCTGGCCCGGGCAGAGACCTTCGGGAAGTTCCTCGGCGGCTCGCCGGCCAACGTCGCCGTCGCCGCCGCCCGCCTGGGCCGCCGCACCGCGCTGGTCAGCCGCACCGGCGCCGACCCCTTCGGCACGTACCTGCACCGCGAACTGCGGGCGTTCGGGGTGGACGACCGCTGGGTGACCGACGTCGCGGCCTACCCGACGCCGCTCACCTTCTGCGAGATCTTCCCGCCCGACCACTTCCCGATCCACTTCTACCGCCACCCCAAGGCCCCCGACCTGGAGATCCACCCCGGTGAGCTGGACCTGCCGGCCCTGCGGACCGCCCGCGCCTTCTGGATGACCGGCACCGGGCTGAGCGCCGAGCCCAGCCGCTCCGCCACCCTCGCCGCGCTGCGCGAGCGGGCCGCGCACGCCGCCGCGCCGGCGCTCACCGTCTTCGACCTGGACTGGCGGCCCACCCTCTGGGACGGCGACACGCCCGCCGACGCGGCCCGGCCGCTCTACAGGGAGGCGCTGCGGCACGCCACGGTCGCCGTCGGCAACGTCGAGGAGTGCGCGATCGCCACCGGAGAGCACGAGCCGCACGCCGCGGCCCGCGCCCTGCTCGCCGCCGGTGTCCGCCTCGCCGTCGTCAAACAGGGCCCCAAGGGCGTCCTCGCCCTCGCCGCCGACGGCACCGCCGCCGAGGTCCCGCCGCTGCCCGTCGACGTCGTCAACGGGCTCGGCGCCGGCGACGCGTTCGGCGGCGCGCTCGTCCACGGCCTGCTCGCCGGCTGGGACCTGGAGCGGGTGCTGCGCCACGCCAACGCGGCCGGCGCGATCGTCGCCGGCCGGCTCGCCTGCTCCTCCGCGATGCCCCACGAGGCGGAGATCGCCCTCGCCCTGGACACCGGCACCGGGGCGGTCCCCGAGAACCCCGGAGCCGGCGACCCCGAGATCACCCCGAACTCCGACCGGAGCCGGTGAGGGGGACGGACAACGGGTAGGCACAGATCATGGAAGCGACACCGCACCCCTACCTCCCGTCCGGGACCGCCGCCCGCGGCCCGTACGCCGTCGACATCGAGCCGGTGCTGGCCGGCTGGACGCACACGTCGCTGCGCGTGCTCGACCTGCCGCCCGGCGGGACCCACGAGTTCGAGTCAGGGAACAGCGAATGGGTGGTGCTTCCGCTGTCCGGGGGCGGTACGGTGCGCGCAGACGGGGAAATCCTCGAACTCGTGGGCCGCGCGAGCGTGTTCGACGGGGTCTCGGACTTCGCCTATGTGCCCAGGGACGCCCACGCCCAGATCGCCTCCGGTGCGGGAGGCCGCTTCGCTTTGGCAGGAGCGAAGTGCGAGCGACGACTCCCCGCCCGCTACGGCCCCGCGCCGGAGGTTCCCGTCGAGACCCGCGGGAGCGGCAACCGCACCCGCGAGGTGCGGAACTTCGCCGCGGCCGGCGGCTTCGACTGCGACCGGCTGATCGCCGTCGAGGTGATCACCCCCGGCGGCAACTGGTCCTCCTACCCGCCGCACAAGCACGACGAGCACCGCCCGGGCGAGGAGTCCGTCCTGGAGGAGATCTACTACTACGAGGTCCAGGGCCCGCACGGCTACGGCTACCAGCGGATCACCCCGTCCCGCCCCGGCGGCACCGAGCTGCTCGCCGAGGTCCGCACCGGCGACACCGTCCTCGTCCCCGACGGCTGGCACGGCCCGTCGATCGCCCAGCCCGGCCACGACCTCTACTACCTGAACGTCATGGCGGGCCCCGGTCCCGAGCGCGCGTGGCGCATCAGCTTCCACCCCGACCACACGGAGGGATACGCGTGAGCGTCCGGCTGACCGTCGCCCAGGCCCTGGTGCGCTTCCTCGCCGCGCAGCACACCGAGCGCGACGGCGTGCGCCGCCGCCTGATCACCGCCACCTGGGGCATCTTCGGCCACGGCAACGTCGCCGGAATCGGCCAGGCGCTCGTCGAGCACGCCGCGCTCATGCCGTACCACCAGGGACGCAACGAACAGGCCATGGTGCACGCGGCCGTCGGCTACGCCCGCCAGTCGAACCGGCTCCGGACGCACGCCGTCACCACCTCCATCGGCCCCGGCGCCACCAACCTCGTCACCGGCGCCGCCCTCGCCACGATCAACAGGATCCCCGTCCTGCTGCTGCCCGGCGACACCTTCGCCACCCGCCCCGCCGACCCCGTCCTCCAGCAGCTCCAGGTCCCCTACGCCGGCGACGTCTCCGTCAACGACTGCCTGCGGCCCGTCTCCCGGTACTTCGACCGGATCGTCCGCCCCGAGGCCCTGATCCCGGCCGCCCTCGAAGCGGTGCGGGTCCTCACCGACCCCGCCGAGACCGGCGCCGTCACCCTCGCCCTGCCGCAGGACGTGCAGGCCGAGGCCCACGACTGGCCCGAGGAGTTCCTCGCCGAGCGGACCTGGCGGGTGCGCCGCCCGCCGCCGGACGAGGACGAACTGGACGCGGCGGCGGCGGCCATCGGCCGGGCCGGCCGTCCGCTGATCGTCGCCGGCGGCGGCGTCAAGTACAGCGGCGCCGAGGAGGCGCTGTCCGACTTCGCCGCGCGGACCGGCATCCCGGTCGCCTCCACCCAGGCCGGCAAGGGAGCGCTGCCCCACGACCACCCCCAGGACCTGGGCGGCATCGGCCACACCGGCACCGCCGCCGCCGACCACCTGGCCCGCACCGCCGACCTGGTGATCGGCGTCGGCACCCGCTGGAGCGACTTCACCACCGCGTCCTCGACCCTGTTCGGCCACCCGGGCGTACGGTTCGTCAACCTCAACGTCGCCGCCTTCGACAGCCACAGACTGTCGGCGCTCCCGCTGGTCGCGGACGCCCGCGAGGGCCTGGAGCAGCTCCACGTGCTGCTGGAACAGCACCACGTCCCCGCGCACTACGTCCACGAGTACGCCGAGGAGAAGCTTCGCTGGGCCGCCCGCGTCGACTCCGCCTACGCCGCCGAGAGCGAGGACGCCCGCCCCACCCAGGCCCAGGTGCTCGGCGCACTCGACACTCTGGTCACCCCCGACGACATCCTGATCAACGCGGCCGGCTCGCTCCCCGGCGACCTCCACAAGCTGTGGCGGGCCCGCTCCTCGGACCAGTACCACGTCGAGTACGGCTACTCCTGCATGGGATACGAGATCCCGGCGGCCATCGGCGTCGCCCTCGCCGCGCCGGGCCGGCCCGTCTGGGCGCTCGTCGGCGACGGTACGTATCTGATGAACCCCACCGAAATCGTCACCGCGGTGCAGGAGCGGCTGCCGATCAAGGTGGTCGTCCTGCAGAACCACGGGTACGCCTCGATCGGCGGCCTGTCGGAGGCGGTGGGCGCCGAGCGCTACGGCACCGACTACCGCTTCCGCGCCGAGGACGGCTCGTTCACCGGCCCGCCGCTCCCCGTCGACCTGGCCGCCAACGCCGCCTCCCTCGGCATGCGGGTGCTGCGCGCCCGCACCGTGCGTGACCTGCGGGAAGCCCTCGCGCAAGCGCGGGAGGCGACGGTTCCCACATGTGTCTACGTCGAGACCGAAACGGCAGACAGTGTGTCGGGCCCGCCCCCGGCCCAGGCGTGGTGGGATGTGCCCGTGGCCGAGACCTCGACCCGACCGTCGGCGGTCAAGGCCCGCGAGGAGTACGACCGGCACGTCACCGCCCGACGCCGCCACCTGTAGCAGCCAGAAGGAGCATTCCGTCATGACGAAGACCGTCAACCACTGGATCGGTGGCAAGAGCGTCGAGGGCACGTCGGGCAACTGGGGCCCGGTCACCGACCCGGCCACCGGCGCCGTCACCACGCAGGTGGCGCTCGCCTCCGTCGAGGAGGTCGACGCGGCCGTCGGCGCCGCCAAGGCCGCCTTCGCGACGTGGGGCACCTCCTCGCTGGCCCAGCGCACCACGATCCTCTTCCGCTTCCGCGCGCTGCTCGACGCCAACCGCGACGCCATCGCCGAGCTGATCGTCGCCGAGCACGGCAAGGTGCACTCGGACGCGCTCGGCGAGGTCGCCCGCGGCCTGGAGATCGTCGACCTGGCCTGCGGCATCACCACCCAGCTCAAGGGCGAGCTGTCCACCCAGGTGTCCAACCGGGTGGACGTGGCCGCGATCCGCCAGCCGGTGGGTGTCGTCGCCGGCATCACCCCGTTCAACTTCCCGGCCATGGTGCCGATGTGGATGTTCCCCATCGCCATCGCCTGCGGCAACACCTTCGTCCTCAAGCCGAGCGAGAAGGACCCGTCGGCGTCCCTGAAGATCGCCGAGCTGCTCGCCGAGGCGGGCCTGCCGGACGGCGTCTTCAACGTCCTGCACGGTGACAAGGTGGCCGTGGACCGGCTCCTGGAGCACCCGGACGTCTCCGCCGTCTCCTTCGTCGGCTCGACCCCGATCGCCCGCTACATCCACACCACCGCCTCCGCCAACGGCAAGCGCGTCCAGGCGCTCGGCGGCGCCAAGAACCACATGCTGGTGCTGCCCGACGCCGACCTCGACGCGGCCGCCGACGCGGCGGTCTCGGCGGCGTACGGCTCGGCCGGCGAGCGCTGCATGGCGATCTCCGCGGTCGTCGCGGTCGGCGCGATCGGCGACGAGCTGGTCCAGAAGATCCGCGAGCGCGCCGAGAAGATCAAGATCGGCCCCGGCAACGACCCGACCTCCGAGATGGGCCCGCTCATCACGGCCGTCCACCGCGACAAGGTCGCCTCCTACGTGCACGGCGCGGCGGCCGAGGGCTGCGAGGTCGTCCTCGACGGCACCGGCTACACCGTCGAGGGTCACGAGGACGGCCACTGGATCGGCCTGTCCCTCCTGGACCACGTCCCGACCACCGCCAAGGCGTACCAGGACGAGATCTTCGGCCCGGTCCTGTGCGTGCTGCGCGCCGAGACCTACGAGGAGGGCGTGGCGCTCATCAACGCCTCGCCGTTCGGCAACGGCACCGCCATCTTCACCCGCGACGGCGGCGCCGCCCGCCGCTTCCAGCTGGAGATCGAGGCGGGCATGGTCGGCGTGAACGTGCCGATCCCGGTGCCGGTGGGCTACCACTCCTTCGGCGGCTGGAAGGACTCGCTCTTCGGCGACCACCACGTCTACGGCAACGACGGCGTGCACTTCTACACCCGCGGCAAGGTCGTCACCACCCGCTGGCCCGACCCGTCCGAGGCCCCGGCCGGCGTGGACCTGGGCTTCCCGCGCAACCACTGATCCCACCCGCGGCCCGCTCGCACCCGGCCCGCACGCACCGGCCCGCACGGCATGTCCGCCGTGCGGGCCGTCCGCTTGCGCCATCCGACTGCAGTGCGTGCTCGTCACGACCGGTCGGCGTCACTTTCGGTTACACATCCCCATCCGGATGCATGTTCATGAATCGAAGGGAACGTCGATGACGAGTCGTCGTCAGAGGACCGGAGCACGGGTGGCCGGCGGACGGGTGGCCGGCGGACGGGCCGGATCGCGAGCCGCGGCGGCCGCGCTGCTCGTCCTGGGCGGTGTGGTCGGCCTGGCCGGCCCGGTGCGGGCGGAGACCCAGGCGAAGGTGCCGACCTGCCTCGGCAAGCCGGCCACGATCGTGATCACCACCCCGGGGGTGACCACCAACGGCACGAGCGGCGCGGACGTGATCATCGGTACCTCCGGGGCGGACGTCATCAACGGCCTCGGCGGCAACGACCGGGTGTGCGGCCTCGACGGCAACGACCAGATCAACGGCGGCCTCGGCAACGACCAGATCGACGGCGGCGACGGAAACGACAGGCTGACCGGCGACGACCGCAACACCTCGGGCAACGCGGAGGGCGGCGGCAACGACACCCTCACCGGCGGCGCCGGCGCCGACGTCCTCGTCGGCGACAGCTGGGCCACCGGCGGCGACGCGACCGGCGGCGGCAACGACAAGCTGTACGGCGGCACCGAGAGCGACGTCATGGTCGGCGACAGCCTCGGCAACAACGCGACCGGCGGCGGCCGCGACCTCCTGGACGGCGGGGACGCGGACGACGACATGGTCGGCGACTCGCGCGCCACGGCGGGCGACGCCGACGGCGCGGGCGACGACACGCTGCTCGGCGGGGCCGGCTTCACCGACTTCATGATCGGGGACTCCGACGCCACCGGGAACGCGAGCGGCGACGGCGGCGACGACACCCTGAACGGCGGCACCGACGGCGCCCTGCAGATCGGCGATCACAACATCCGGTCCGCGACCGGTGGCTTCGCGAGCGGAGCGGGCCGCGATCACCTCATCGGCGGCACCGGCTCGGAGATCCTCGTAGGCGAGAGCTCGGTCGTGGACGCCGGCATCACCTCCGCCCGCGACGACCGGATCGAGGGCGGCGGCGGAAACGACTCGATCTTCGGCGACAACGCGGACTTCAACCTCACCGCCTCGGTCGGCACGGCCGGCGGCCGCGACGACCTCTTCGGCGGCGACGGCGCGGACCGCATCCACGCGGGCCCCGGCGACGACGACCTCGACGGCGGCGCGGGCGGCCCCGACATCTGCGACGGCGAGGGCGGCACGGACACGGCCACGGCGAGCTGCGAGGCCACCCCGAACGTGCCGTAGCGGCCCGGCGGCCGCCGACGGGCGAAAATCCGGTGGCCCCCGGGGCGCGTGCCGACGCACCCTGGGGGCCATGTCCGATCCCGTTCAGCCCCCGAAGCACCAGATCCGCGCCCTGCACACCGACACCACGGTGACGGTCTACCAGGCGTACAACCCCTCGCTCGGCCTCCCCGCCGCCCGCGACGGCCGCTTCCCGGCCGCCTGGAAGCGGGACCGGATGACCTGGATCAAGCCCTCGTTCCTGTGGATGGCGTACCGCTGCGGCTGGGGCCTGAAGGAGGGTCAGGAGACCGTCCTCGCCGTCGAGATCACCCGCGAGGGCTTCGAGTGGGCCCTGCGCCACGCCTGCCTCTCCCACTACGCGCCCGGCCTGCACCCCGACCGGGCCGCCTGGCAGCGGGAGCTGAAGCGCGCGCCGGCCCGGGTGCAGTGGGACCCCGAGCGGGACCTGCGCCTGCGCGCCCTCGACCACCGCTCGCTCCAGCTCGGCCTGGCCGGCGAGGCGTCGCGGCGGTACGCGGACGAGTGGACGGTCGCGATCCGCGACGTGACGCCCCTCGCCCACGAGACGCACGGCCTGGTGCGCGAGGGACGACTGGCCGAGGCGGAGGCGCTGCTGCCCAAGGAGCGGCCGTACCCGGTGGCGGACGGGCTCCTGGGCCGACTGGTCGCCTGAGCCGGGGGCGGCGTCCGCGCGCATACCGCGGCTGGTGTACGGAGCCGGTGGCGCGTACGACCTGAGGAGGCCGCCGAGTTCCGCCCCGAGCAGCCGGGTCGCGCGCGCCCCGCCGCTTAGGCTCGAACCCATGCAGCTGCGACTTCCCCGGAGGGTCCCGCGGTGGGCCGCGATCCTCGCCGTCCTGGCCGTGCTCGCGGGCGGCGGTGTCGCCTGGAGGGCCGCCGCCGCCGACGACCCCGCGCCGGTGCGGCGCGCCGACCGGACGCTCGCCCTCGACGGCGTACGGCTCGACACCTCGTACTTCACCTCCGGAGAGCCCGGCCGCCGGCGCCCCGCCGTCCTCCTCGGGCACGGCTTCGGCGGCTCCAAGGACGACGTCCGCGCCCAGGCCGAACAGCTCGCCCGCGCCGGATACGCCGTGCTCACCTGGTCCGCGCGCGGCTTCGGCGCCTCCACCGGGCAGATCGGCCTCAACGACCCGCAGCGCGAGGTCAAGGACGTGCGCGGGCTCGTCGACTGGCTGGCCCGCCGCCCCGAGGTGCTGCTCGACAAGCCGGGCGATCCGCGCGTCGGCGTCACCGGCGCCTCCTACGGCGGCGCGGTCGCGCTGCTCGCCGCCGGGTACGACCCGCGCGTCGACGCGATCGCCCCGCAGATCACGTACTGGAACCTCGCCGACGCCCTGTTCCCGAACGGCGTCTTCAAGAAGCTCTGGTCCGGCATCTTCTTCTCGGCCGGCGCGACGCACGGCAGCGCCTGCGGCCGGTTCAGCCCCGAGGTCTGCGCCCTCTACCAGCGCGTCGCCGTCTCCGGCCGCCCCGACGCCGCGGCCCGCTCGCTCCTGGAGGCCCGCAGCCCCTCCGCCGTCGGTGCCCGCATCAAGGTGCCCGCGCTGATCGTCCAGGGCCAGGCCGACTCCCTCTTCCCGCTCGGCCAGGCGGACGCCATGGCCCGGACCATCGCCGCCAACGGCGCGCCCGTCGCCGTCGACTGGACGGCCGGCGGCCACGACGGCGGCGACCGCGAGACCGGGCGCGTCGAGGCCCGGATCACCGCCTGGTTCGACCGCCACCTCAAGCGGGACACGTCCGTCGACACCGGACCCGCCTTCCGCGTCAGCCGTACCGGAGGCGTCGACTCCACCGACGGCCGGGCCACCCTGCGCGCCGCCACCGCCGCCCGCTACCCCGGCCTCGCCGCCGGACCCGTCCGCGTCGCCCTGTCCGGCCGGCCGCAGTCCTTCGCCAACCCGGCCGGCGCGAACCCGCCCGCCCTCTCCGCCGTGCCCGGCCTCGGCGGCGGGCTCTCCTCCCTGTCCTCCTCCCTCGGCGTGGGCCTCTCGCTCGACTTCCCGGGCCAGTTCGCGGCCTTCGACGCCCGGCCGCAGACCCGCCCGATCCACGTCACCGGCGCCCCGACCGTCCGCGTCCGGGTGACCTCGACCGCGCCCGACGGCTCGGCGGTGCTCTTCGCCAAGGTGTACGACGTGGGCCCCGACGGCCGTCAGCAGGTGCTGCCCGCGCAACTCGTCACGCCCGTACGGGTGGAGCACGCGGCCCCTGGTCAGGAGCTGGCGCTCACCCTGCCGGCCGTGGACCACGAGGTGCCGACCGGACACCGGCTGCGGCTCGTGCTCGCCGCCACCGACCTCGGCTACGCCTCGCCGGCCGCGCCCGCCACCTACACGGTCTCCGTCGCGGGCCCCCTGACCGTCCCGACCGCACCGGCCGTGACCGGGCGGGCGACCGGGCTGCCGTGGTGGGTGTGGGGCCTGCCGCTCGCGGGCGCGCTCGTCGCCGCGGCGCTGCTGCTGACCGCCCGGCGCCGGACGGCCGCCCCGCCCGCCGACCCGCGACTGGCCGCGGTGCCGCTCCAGATCACCGGGCTGACCAAGAAGTACGCGGGCGGCGAGCGGTACAGCGTCCGCGACCTGACCTTCCGCGTCGAACGCGGCCAGGTGCTCGGCCTGCTCGGCCCCAACGGCGCCGGCAAGACCACCACCCTGCGCATGCTCATGGGCCTCATCACGCCCGACGCCGGCGAGATCCGGGTCTTCGGCCACGCGATCCGCCCCGGTGCCCCGGTGCTCTCCCGGGTCGGCGCGTTCGTCGAGGGCGCCGGTTTCCTGCCGCACCTGTCCGGCCGCGAGAACCTGGAGCTGTACTGGCGCGCCACCGGCCGCCCGGCCGAGGACGCCCACCTCGACGAGGCGCTGCGGATCGCCGATCTCGGCGGCGCGCTGTCGCGTTCCGTACGCACCTACTCGCAGGGCATGCGGCAGCGCCTCGCCATCGCCCAGGCCATGCTGGGCCTGCCCGACCTGCTGATCCTCGACGAGCCGACGAACGGGCTCGACCCGCCGCAGATCCGCGAGATGCGGGAGGTGATGATCCGGTACGCGGCCGGCGGCCGTACCGTCATCGTCTCCAGCCATCTGCTCGCCGAGGTCGAGCAGTCCTGCACCCACCTGGTGGTCATGGACCGCGGCGGCCTCGTCACGGCCGGCCCGGTCGGCGAGATCACCGGCTCCGGCGACACGCTCCTCGTCACCCTGGACGGCCCGGTGCCGGACGAGGTCGTGGAGAAGCTGGGCGCGGTACGCACGGAGGCCGGCCTGCTGGTGCGCGTGGGCGGCGACGGCCCGGCCACCGCCACCGCCCTGATCGGCGAACTGGTCCGGCTCGACGTGCCGGTGACCGGGGTGGGGCCGCACCGCCGCCTGGAGGACGCGTTCCTGACCCTGATCGGAGGAGAGACCGCATGACCGCGACCGACCCGGCCACCGCCACCGTCACCGCCACGGCCACCGGTTACGCCCCGGGCCGCACGCTGCCGCTGCGCGTGGAGGCGGTCCGCCAGCTCGGCCGCCGCCGGACGCTCGTGATGGGGCTGATCCTGGCCGCCCTGCCGTTCGTCCTCATCGCCGCCTTCGCGATCGGCGGGGGCCCGGACGGCGCGGCCAACAACCGGATCACCCTGATGGACACCGCGACCGCCTCCGGCGCCAACTTCGCGGCGACCTGCCTCTTCGTCTCCGCGGGCTTCCTGCTCGTGATCCCGGTCGCCCTGTTCTGCGGCGACACCGTCGCCGCCGAGGCCGGCTGGTCCTCGCTGCGCTACCTGCTGGCCGCGCCCGTGCCCCGGGCCCGCCTGCTGTGGTCGAAGCTCGCCGTCGCCCTCGGCTTCAGCGCGGCCGCCATGCTCCTGCTCCCGCTGGTCGCCCTGGTCGCCGGCACCGTCGCCTACGGCTGGGGCCCGCTCGCCCTCCCCACCGGCGGCGCCCTGCCCGCCACCACCGCCCTGCTCCGCCTCGCCCTCGTCGTCGCCTACCTCTTCGTCTCCCAACTGGTCACCGCCGCCCTCGCCTTCTGGCTCTCCACGCGCACCGACGCCCCGCTCGGCGCGGTGGGCGGCGCCGTGGGCCTCACCATCCTCGGCAACGTCCTCGACGCCGTCACCGCCCTCGGCGACTGGCGCGCCTTCCTCCCGGCCCACTGGCAGTTCGCCTGGATCGACGCGCTGCAGCCGCAGCTGGAGTGGGCGGGGATGGCGAAGGGCGCGGCGGTGTCGGTCACGTACGCAATGATCCTTTTCGCCCTGGCGTTCCGGGGGTTCAGCCGGAAGGACATCGTGTCGTGAGGGCGCACGCGACCCGGTGCCCGGAGGACCAGCCGACCGCGTGCTGATCCTCGGTCAACGGGAGTCAGCTTCTGCTGTGGTGACGTGAGGAAGGGCAGGCATGGCAGGAATCCTGTTGTTCACGATCCCTCTGCCGCTCGGTGCGGCTTTGGTGTTCGACATCAAGGGCTTCAGGCAGAGGTTCGCGCAAAGGCCGGGAGAGAGTGAGGCGTACGCGAGGAGGCTCCAAGGGCCGGCGATCTTTGTCGGCTGGGGATTCCTCATCCTCTCGGTGGCGGCCATCGTGGCTCGGCTCATCTACGTGATCCGCCACTGAACCCACTCTCACACCCACCCCCTTCGAGCCGCCTCCGCCCCCGCGCGGAAGCGGCTCGTCGTGCCGAGCGCCGACATCAGCTCGCCCACCCGCCTGCTGTACGTCCGCGGCGACATGCCCAGGCGCGTCGCCGCCGTCTCGTCCGTCAGGCCCGCGAGCAGCGCCTCCAGGACCGGGCGGAGTTGGGGTGGGAGGTCGCGGGAGGGTGGGGTGAGGCCGGTGAGTTCCTGGGCGGTGTCCCAGGTGGTGTGGTGGGCGCGGACGAGGGCCGCGATCACTACCGGGTCGCGGATCAGGAGCAGGCCGTTGTAGAGGAGTTCGAGGTCGAGGGGGACGGCCGCGACCGTGCGGTCGACGACGATCAGTTTGAAGGGGATCGCGTCGGCGACCCGCGCCCGCCCCGGCACCCGGACCGTGCCCGCCACGTGGGGGAGGGCGTGGCGGGGCACGATGCGGCGGACCTCCGCGGCCCGCTCCGTCGCCGCCCGCATGCACGCTCCCGCCAGCTCCAGGAACGGCTCGGGGATCGCGCGCGACGCGGAGGCGGCCGGGTCGTCGAAGGTCAGCAGCTCGTGCCGGGCCGAGGCCGCGAGGCCCGCCAGCGCGGCGCTGACCCGGCGCGTGCCGCGGACCGGGCGCCCGGCCAGGCGCTGCGGATCCGGCCCGGCACGGCCCATCGCCGACCGGGCGAGCATCACGGAGCCCGCGGTCTCAGCCACCGCTGACCACCCCCGCCCGATCGGTGTGCCACTCGTGCCACTCCATGTACGCATGTGACTGCACACGGTGACAACCCCTGTTGAAAAGGATGGCGAGTCCCTGCCACAGCGGCGTGCCCCCGCCGCCGTTGCCGCATTGAGATCCATCCGCAACTCCTTCGTCTGCTCCCTCCGGCCTCCTCGGACGTCACATTCACAAGTGCCGAACTCCGCGACGGAGATGGGGAGATGGTCATGAAGCGAAGACTCGCCGCGGGCGTGTGCGCGGCCGTGTTGCTGCTCGCCGGATGTTCCGGGCAGTCAGGTGGCGGTTCCGGCGGTTCCGGCGGTTTCGACGGTTCGCGCCGGGCCGACCGGCCCGACAGCGGCCGGCCCGCACCCCAGAAGCCCGGCCGGACCTCCACGTTCGCCCTCGACGTCGACACCGCCTCCTACGGCTACGCCCGCCGCACGCTCGCCGAGGGCCGGCTGCCCGAGCCCGGCTCCGTGCGGCCCGAGGAGTTCGTCAACAGCTTCAAGCCCGATTACCCCCGTCCGGGCGACAACGGATTCAGCGTCACGCTCGACGGCGCCCGCTCCGACGCGGCCGGCTGGTCGCTGCTGCGGGTCGGGCTGGCGACCCGGCCCAGTGAGGGGGAAAGGCCGCCCGCCGCGCTGACGTTCGTCGTCGACGTCTCCGGTTCGATGGGTGAGCCGGGGCGGCTCGACCTGGTCAAGGAGTCGCTGCGGCTGCTCGCGGACCGGCTGCGGGACGACGACTCCGTCGCGCTGGTGACGTTCAGCACGGAGGCGGAGACGCGGCTGCCGATGACACGGCTCGGCGGCAACCGCGACCGGCTGCGCGAGGCCGTCGACGCCCTGGAGATCGCCGGGTCGACGAACGTCGAGGCCGGCGTCCGTACCGGATACGACGCCGCCGTCGAAGGCCGCCGCAAGGGCGCCACCAACCGGGTCGTGCTGCTCTCCGACGCCCTCGCCAACACCGGTGACACCGACGCCGCCGGCATCCTGGAGCGCGTCGACACCGAGCGCCGCCGGTACGGGATCACGCTCTTCGGGGTCGGCGTCGGCAGCGAATACGGGGACGCGTTCATGGAGCGGCTCGCCGACAAGGGCGACGGCCACACCACGTACGTCTCCACCTCCGAACAGGCCCGCAAGGTCTTCGTCGACCAACTGCCCGCCCACATCGAGCTACGCGCGCGTGACGCCAAGGCGCAGGTCGTCTTCGACGACCGGACGGTGGAGAGCCAGCGGCTCATCGGGTACGAGGACCGCAAGGTCGCCGCCCAGGACTTCCGCGACGACCGGGTCGACGGCGGCGAGGTCGGCGCCGGGCACACGGTGACGGCGCTGTACGCGGTGAAGCTGAGGCCCGGGCGGAGCGGGCGGGTCGCCACGGCCACGGTCCGCTGGCTCGACCCGGCCACCCGCGCCCCGCACGAGCGCTCCGGCACCGTCGGCACGGCCGCCCTGACCGCCGCGCCGATCTGGGGCGACGGCCACGACAGCCTGCAACTCACCGCCCTCGCCGCCTACTTCGCCGACCGGCTCCGCACCGAAGGGCCGGCACATGCCGAAGGGCCGGCACATACGGCCGGTGGCGGGCGGCTGCCCGGCTCGCCGCCGCTCTCCCGCCTCGCCGCCCGGGCCGACTCGCTCGCCGAGCGCGCCCACTCCGCCTCCGTACGCGAACTGGCCGAGGCGATCCGGCAGGCCGGCGCCCTCGCCGGCGGCTCCGACCCGTACGCCGACTGACGCGGCGCACGGCCCGCGCCGGGCAGTCGTCGATCCGGCAGGCCGACGTCCTCGCCGGGCGCGTGCACTCCGGCTCGGTGCGCGAGCCGGCCGAGTCGATCCGGCGGGCGGACGGGCTGAGCGGCGGCTACGAACCGTACGCCGACCGGCGCCGGGCCCTGCCCGCGGCGGGCGGTCATCGGTCATCATGTGGCCATGGCCGCCCTGTTGCTCGCCCTCGCCGTCGTCTCCACCGGTCTCTACGCGGGTTTCCTGCTGGTCTTCCGGACCGGCATCATGCCCGCGCTCGCCCGGCTGACCGACGAGGAGTTCGTCACCGTCATGCGGCGGATCAACGAGTACGTGCCGCGGCCCGTCTTCCTGCTCGTCTTCCTCGGGGTGGTCGCCTTCCCGGCGGCGGCCCTGTTCGTCCCCGTCGACGGGCGGACCGGCACCCAGAAGTGGCTGGTCCTGGCCGGGCTCGTGACGGCGGTGGCCAACCACCTCGTCACGGTCGGCGGCAACGTCCCGCTCAACACCGCCCTCGCGGCCTCCGAGGAGGCGGGGACGCCGGCGGCGCAGGCGCGGGCCGCGTTCGAGAAGCGGTGGAACGCGCTCCACCTCGTCCGGACGCTGCTGATCCTCGCCTCCTTCGGGCTGCTCACCGCCTCCGCGGTGCTGTCGACGACGTCGGCGGTTTCTTGAAAGCGAGTCAACCGGGTCGTCGGTTTTTTCGTCGCGGTGGGTGAGGCGGTGGGGAGAGCGGGTACGGACCTGATGTTCGACCTGACGTTCTGATGACCGGTTCCGTCGTCAAAGGCGCTGGTCGGAGCCGTGGTTCGGCGGGTGGCCGATGTCGCGTGTTCACGACCGACAGGGCTTCGGGTATCTTCCAGTCGCCAGAAAACAGATACCCCCAGGTTTGTTTTCTCGGCCACCGGGATGCCGGTTCGGGCGAGATGCGGGCGAGGTTCGGGCGATGAGAGGGACGGACTCCCCATGGCGAAGCAGGATCGTGCGATCCGTACCCGCAAGGCGATCCTGGAGGCGGCGGCCGCCGTCTTCGACGAGCGGGGCTACGAGTCGGCGAAGCTCTCCGACATACTCGCTCGCGCCCAGGTGACCAAGGGCGCGCTCTACTTCCACTTCGACTCCAAGGAAGACCTCGCGCACGCGGTGATCGACGCCCAGGTGGCGGTCGTGCCCACGGCGCCTCCGCAGATCTCCAAGGTGCAGGAGTTCGTGGACGTCGGCATGGTGTTCGCGCACCGGCTCACGAGGGACCGGGTGCTGAGCGGCAGCGTGCGGCTCACCCTCGACCAGGGCGGGCACGAGCTCGACCGCAGCGGCCCCTACCGCGAGTGGACCGAGATCAACCTGGGGCTGCTCACCGCCGCCAAGGAGCGCGGCGAGCTGCTGCCGCACGTCGATCCCGCGGAGGTGGCCGGCCTGGTGGTCGCCGCGTACGCCGGGCTCAATCTGATGACCTTCACGCTGGAGGGCGACCGGTCCTCGATGGAGCGCTGGGCCTCGGTGCTCTACCACCACTTACTGCCCAGCGTCGTCGTCCCCGCCGTCCTGACCGCACTCGACCTGGAGCCGGGCCGCGGCGCCCGCGCGCTGGGCCTCGAAGAGGGCCTGGACCGGACGTGAACGGGGCCTGAAAACGGTCCACAAAGCATACCCGCGCGTCCAGTTGCCGCCCTCGCCGGTACGTTTCCCTGGATCTTGATGCCGCCTTGATGTGGGTGAATCACCCCAAAGAGGGCAATCTTTCAGGTCGGAGGGTGCAGCGATTCCGTACCAGGCGGTTTCTTATTGACATGCATCCCGGTCTCTTTTCTAATCGTCCCCGGGGGGAGCATCCGTTGCGCGTGTGCGCAGACGCTGAGGGGGCAAGGGTGGACGTCCGAATCCTGGGGGGGCTTTCGGTACGCGAGAACGGGGTGTCGCTCAGCCCTGCCGCGGCCGCGCCGCGCCAACTGCTCGCCCTGCTCGCCGCGTCCGCCGACCAGATCGTGCCGGTCTCCGTCCTCATGGAGGAACTCTGGCCGTCCGGTGCCCCGCGCGGCGCCCGCGCCGAACTCCACGCGCATGTGCTCGGACTGCGCTCCCTGCTCGCCCCCGGGCTGCCCGAGGGCCGCACCAGCGAGGACGGGCGCACGCCGGAGACCGTGCTCGCCGCCGAGACCGGCGGCTACCGGCTCGACACCGGCGGCGGCTCCCACGACGTCTGGCAGTTCGAGCGCGCGGCCGGCGCCGGCTACCGGGCCATGGAGGCCGGCGATCTGCCGCGCGCCGCGCTCCGGCTCGGCGAGGCCCTCGCGCTCTGGCGCGGCGAACCGTACGCCGGAGTCGCCTCCGGCCCCCGGCTGCGCGCCGAGGTCGAGCGCCTCGAAGCCTCCCGGCTGAGCGTGCTCGACCAGTGGGCCGAGGCCCAGCTCGGCCTCGGCCGGCACGCCGAGATGGTGCCCGAACTCGCCATGCACGCCGCCCAGTACCCGCTGAGCGAGGCACTCAACGCCCACTTCATGGTCGCCCTGCTGCGCTCGGGCCGCACCGACGACGCCCTGGAGGTCTACCGCCGGCTGTGCCTGGTGCTCCAGCGCGACGGCGGCCGGACGCCCTCGGCGCGGCTGCGCCGGCTGCACCGCTCGCTGCTCTCCGTACGGGACACGGTGCTGCCCCGGGTCCCGGCGCAGCCCCGGCTGCGCGGCGGCGCCCCGGCGGCCCCGGTCGTTCCGGCCGGCGTCACCGCCTGACGCACCGACCCGACCTGCCCCGACCGTCCATGACCTGCCGTCAGGGCGCGGGAAGACAGGGCGCGCCGGGTGGGGGCGAGCCGGGTGCGGCACAGGATCGAACGGGAATGAAGCGGGCTATCCCACCGTTGACCGTCATCCATGGCGGATTCAGTTTCGGCCAGCGGTACGGGTTTCCATCGCGTCACCCGGTTCTGCTCAGCAGCGGGAGTTGAAGCATGACCAACCACGGCGCAGACGCGGACGGGGGCGGGGGCCCGGTCGCGGGCGTGGACGCGCTCGCCGTCCTGGAGATGCTGGCCCGGCGCGACGCGCCCGAGCGGTTCTCCGAGCTCCTCGACCAGGCCGACGCCGCCGGCGTGCCGCCCGCCGAGCGGGCCCGGCTGGAGCGGGCCGTGCAGCTCGCGGACGGCGTCGCCCGTGTGGTCGCCCGCCGCGAGCGCTGCGAGATCGGCCTCGACGCGCTCTCCGACACCGCGCGCGACCTGACCCTCCCGTACGACCTCGAAGGACTGCTGCGGACCGTCCTGCGCCGGGCCAAGCGGGTGCTCGAACTGGATCTGGCCTGCCTCACCCTGCGCGGCGACGCGCACGGCGTCCGGGTCATCCACGCCTCCGAGGGCAGCGACAGCCGCCGCGACCCGGCGGACTGGGCCGCTGCCCTCGACGGTGACGGCGACGGCCGGCTCGGCGGCGGACTCAGCGGGCTCGCCCAGCTGACCGGCGAGCCCGTCTGGACCGAGGACTACCTGAAGGACCAGCGCTTTCCGCACGTCGGCGGCCTCGACCAGCTCGTCCGGGACGAGGGGATGCGGGCCGTCGTCGCGGTGCCGCTGCGGGCCGGCGACACCGTCATCGGACTGCTCTACGGGGCCGACCGCCGGGTCCGCCGCTACAGCCCCGGCGAGGTCGGGCTGATCAGCTCGCTCGCCGACCTGGCCGCCGTCGCCACCGAGAAGGCCGGGCTCCTCGACCAGACCCGCGCCGAGGTCACCGAGCTGGAGCGGGACAGCTCCCGCGTCCGCACCGCGCTCACCCGCATGCGCCACCTCGGCGAGGCGCACGGCCGGATCATGAACCTGATCCTGGCCGGTGGCGACCTGCTCGGCGTCGCCAAGGCGACCGGGGACGCGCTCGACGCCTGCGTCCTGATCCGCGACCCCGGCGGCCGCACCCTCGCCTCCACCGGCGAGATAGCCGAACTCGACGAGGACGTCGTCGCCAAGGCGTCCCTCGACGCCCACGCGAGCCGCCGCCCGGTGCTCGTCGGCGGCGGCCCGGAGGATCCGGCGCCGGACCCCGGCCAGGGCCCGGGCCGGGACCTCGACTTCGACCCCGACGACGACGGCGACCTGGACCTGGACCGGGACCTGGATCTGGACGACGAGCTCGGCATCGACGACCTCGCCCCGTACGCCCGGTGGGGCCTCGGCCGCACCCGGCAGCCGCAGCAGGGCCCGCGCACCTGGATCGCGCCCGTCATCGCCGGCTCCGAGGACCTCGGCGTGCTCGTCGTGCGCGCGGCCACCGCGCTCAGCGGCGAGGACGAGCGGCTGCTCGAACTGGCCGCGCAGTCCGTCGCCCTGCTGATCCTGATGCAGCGCTCCACGGCCGTCGCCGAGGGCCCGGTCCGCGACGAGCTGCTCGACGACCTGCTCGCCGAACCGCAGCACGCCCCGCAGCAGATAGCCCAGCGCGCCCGGCGCCTCGGCATCGACCTGCGCAAACCGCACGTCGTCGTGGTCGCCCGCCCCGAGGGCGGCGAGCAGGGCCGGGCCGTGGTGTGGGCGTCCTCGTACGCGTACCGGATGTCCGGTCTGAAGACCGTGCAGGGCGGCAGCGTCGTCCTGCTGCTGCCCGGCGTGGACGCGTCGGCCGCCGCCAAGGCCGTCGCCGGCGAGCTGGCCCCGCTGCTCGGCCACCCGGTGTCGGTGGGTGCGGCCGGTCCCGGCTGGAGCCCGGACGGCGTCGGCCGGCTCTTCCAGGAGGCCATGCGCTGCCTGGACGCGATGAGCGCGCTCGGCGGCGCGGGCGCGGCGGCGTCGGCCGAGGACCTGGGCTTCCTCGGCCTGCTCCTGTCGGACCACCACGACGTCGACGGCTTCGTCGAGTCGGCGGTCGGACCCGTACTGGACTACGACGCCGAGCGCGACACCGATCTCGTCCGCACCCTGGAGGCGTACTTCGCGTCCGGCGGCAGCCCCACCAACGCGGCCGAGGCGCTGCACGTCCACCCGAACACCGTCTCGCGCCGCCTGGAGCGGATCGGCGAACTCCTCGGCCCTGAGTGGCAGAAGCCCGGCCAGGTCCTGGAGGTCCAGCTGGCGCTCCGCCTCCAGCGCACCAAGGACGTCCTCGCCCGCCGCCGCGCCGCCCTCGCCGAGCAGCGCCCGACGGCCGGCCCGGCCTGCGCCGACCGCCCGGGGGCCTGACGCGCGCGACGTGTACGAGGCCGGGGAGCCTGACGCCCGCGACGTGGGTACGGGGCCCGGGAGCCTGACGCCCACGGCGCGCGTACGAGGCCCGGGGGCCTGAGTCGCACGACGTGTGTACGAGGCCCGGGAGCCCCAACTCCCGGGCCCCGGCCCGTGTGCCGCCTGCCGGTCTCAGCCCGCCGAGCGGGCCTGGACCTCGCAGTACGGCGCGATCCGGTCGTTCCCGAGGACGGTCGCCGCGTGGGCGGCCGAGGCCAGCGTGATGTGCCGGTGCCAGCCGCGGAACGAGCGCCCCACGAAGTCCCGCAGCCCCGCGCCCTCGCCGACCTGGCGGAAGTCCCGCTCCACCCGCCGCGACAGCTTGGTCAGCCGCAGCAGCGGGCCGACCGCCGAACCCGTCAGGTCGGTGATCCACAGCCGGGCCGGGGAGCGCCGCGGGTCGTCCCACTCGCCGAGCAGGAGCAGCGGACGCTGCCGCTCGCCGGGCGGTACGGGCAGGGTGACGCGGACGGCGGTGGCGAGCGAGGTGCGCGAGCTGCGCACCCCGGCCGCCGAGTCCACCCAGCTCACCGGGCGGCGCAGGCCCTTGAGCGACTCCAGGATCTGCAGGGCGGTGAGCGGCCCGGAGCCGAAGCCGGGCAGCGAGCGGTCGGCGACGGTCAGCCGGGTGTTCGCGCCGATCCGGGCGACCACGGGCACGCCGGCGAGCGCGAGGCGGTGCAGGGCGGCCCGCCCGGCGCCGCCGCGGATGTCGAGCAGCAGCGGCTTGCGGGCGACGTCCGGCCAGCGGGCCGTGTCCAGGGCCGCGTTGACCGCGCACTCCTCCAGGGTCTCCTCGCCGGCGCCCTCCGGCACCTCGGCGCGGTCCCGGCGCATCGGGTCCTTCACCCACGGATCGGGCAGGAACAGCCGCCAGTTGACCGGAACGCTGGTCTCCTCGCCGGCGAACCACACGCCGAAGGCCTGCTGGCCGCGGAACACCTGGCCCTGCTCGGGGTCGAAGCGCCGGTCGACGCCGACCGAGTGCTGGCCGGCCTTCGGTATCGGCATCGGCCGCACCACCCACGCCTGCGGGGAGCCGTGCCGCTGCAGATAGCGCGCGAGCTCGGCCCGCATCGGCCGCCAGTCCCAGGTCGAGCTGGAGATGAAGTGGTGCAGGCTCTGCTCGGCCGCCGGACCGCCGATCTGCGCCGCGATGTTGCGGATCGACTTGCGGCCCTGCGCGGTGAGCAGTCCGCGCAGGTACTGCTCCGCCTTCAGCCGCTGGTCACGGCGCGGGAAGCCGGAGAAGAGCGCGGCGCAGAGTTCGCCGTACACGTCGTCGTCGGCCGTGTCCCGAAGCTCCCCCCGGAGCTCCCGATGCGCGGTGACGGTTCTGAACCTTGTGGTGACGGATGTACTCACGACACTCCTGCCCTACGGATTGCGCAGCTCCCTCCAGCTGCCCCTCCACCGTCGCCTGTCGCGGCCCGCGACACGAGGTGTACACGGCACCCGTCTGGGCTCCTCGATGGTGGCCGGACCACCGCCATACCCTCCGGGGGGATCTGACAGACTCGCCGACCGGGCTTTGACCGGTGCGACGCCCCGCCGGACGATCGGGTCGAGGCAGCACGGGCCGGGCTCCGGTTAATGCCCCAGGCCGGGGCCCGCGCCTGTGCGCCTTGCCTCTTCCGTGGCCCGCGGGCCGTACGGAGGGATTCCGTACGCGCCGGTAGACCGGCCGGTAACGCGGGCGCGCCGCCGTCCCCGTCCCCGCTGTCGCGGGCGGCGATCCGTCCGCTCACGCCGACGACTAACCTGGCCCCATGGGATTCCGCGCGCAGCTGCCGGTCGTCGGGGTGGTCGCCGCGGGCGGCGCCCTCGGCGCCGTGGCCCGCTACGCCGCGACGCTCGTCTGGCCCACTCCCGCCGGCGCCTTCCCCTGGACGATCCTGACCGTCAACGCGGTCGGCTGCGCGGCCCTCGGCGTCATCATGGTCCTGGCCACCGAGACCGTCACCCCGCCGCACCCGCTCCTGCGCCCCTTCCTCGGCACCGGGATCTGCGGCGGTTTCACGACATTCTCGACCTACTCCCTCGACACCCAGCGGCTGCTCGCCGCCGGCGACGCCGCCCGCGGCATGCTCTACCTCGCGGCCACCGCGCTCACCGCGTTCGCCGCAGTGGCGGCGGCCGTGCTCGCCACCCGGGCCGCCGTACGCGCCAGGAGGACGGCATGACCGCACACCGGCGGCTCACGGGCCGCGCGCTCCGCGTGACGATCGTCGTCGGCGAGACCGACACCTGGCACCACCGCCCGCTCTACAGCGAGATCGTGCACCGGGCGCACGCCGCCGGGCTCGCCGGCGCCTCCGTCTTCCGCGGCATCGAGGGCTTCGGCTCCTCCGCGCTCGTCCACACCACCCGGCTGCTCTCGCTCACCGAGGACCTGCCGGTCGCGGTCCTGATCGTGGACACCGAGGAGCGGGTCAGCGCCTTCCTGCCCGAGCTGGAGGAGCTGCTCACGGACGGCGGCCTGGTGCTGCTCGACGACTGCGAGGTCGTACGGTACGGACCTCAGGCACCGGCCGCGCACACCCCCGCCGCTTCGGACGCCGCCACCGGCACAGGCACCGGCACAGGCACCGGCACAGGCACCGGCACAGGCACGGCCACGGTCACTGATGCCGATGACGCCACCGGCACCGCCACCGCCACCGACTCCGCGCCGGAGCCGCCCGCGTGAACTGGCTGCTCGTCGTCGTGGGCGCCTCCCTCGGCGCGCCCCTGCGCTACCTCACGGACCGCGCCGTCCAGGCCTGTCACGACTCCGTCTTCCCCTGGGGCACGTTCGTCGTCAACGTCGTGGGCTCGCTCGTCCTGGGCCTGCTGACCGGCGTGGCCTCGGCCAGGATCGGACTGCTCCTCGGCACCGGCCTGTGCGGCGCCCTCACCACGTACTCCACCTTCTCCTTCGAGACCCTGAAGCTGTACGAGGGCGGGGCCCGCGCCTACGCCGCCGCGAACGTCCTCGGCAGCACCGCGGCCGGGCTCGGCGCGGTCTGGCTCGGCGTGGAGCTGGCGAAGGGCTTCTGAGCACGTTCCCGGCGTGCGGGTTTCCGCCGCGGACATCGCGCCGCCGGTCCTGAAACCGCGCCGAAGCCGCACGGAAACCGGCCGCCCCCACGCTTCGGGGCATGACGACGACAGCGAACGGCACCCTTCACCTCACCCCCGAGCAGGTCGAGGCCACCGCCCCCGGCTACGCCGCCCTGCGTGAACAGCCCGGCCTCGCCCGGGTCGTGCTGCCCGGGCTGCGGACCCCGGTCCGGCTGGTCACCCGGTACGCGGACGTCAAGGCGGCCCTGGCCGAGCCCCGGCTGGTCCGCGACCGCGGCGCCGTGCTCGGCCCGGTGGACCAGGAGGGCGACGCGCAGGACGAGTTGATGGAGGCCGCCGCCTCTGGACTGCCCGCCGAGTACGTGAAGTACTTCTCCGGCCATCTCGCCCTCTTCGACGGGCCCGAGCACGCCCGCCGCCGCGCCCCGCTCACCCGGGCCTTCACCGCCCGCCGGATCGCCGCCCTGCGCGCCTTCGTGGAGGCGAAGGCCGACGAGCTGCTCGCCACGGCCGCACGGGACGACGGCCGGATCGATCTGCTCCAGGAGTTCGCGTACCCGCTCAGCGCGCACGTCATCTGTGAGCTGATCGGCGTCGACGAGAGGGACCGCGACCAGGTCTGCGGCCTCATCCGGGACTTCGCCTACGGCGACGGCAGCCGGATGGGCGAGGCGCTCGCCGGGATCGTCGAGTACTGCAGGGACCTCGTCGCCCGGCGCCGGGCCGAGCCGGCCGAGGACCTGATCTCCGCCCTCGTCCAGGGCGCTCAGGCCGACGAGGACGGCCTGAGCGACGACGAGCTGGTCGGCATCGTCTTCCTGCTGATCAACACCGGCATCACCCCGCCGGCCCTCTTCCTCGCGCACGGCGCCCTCGCCCTGCTCGACCACCCCGAGCAGGCCGCCCGGCTGCACGCCGAGCCGGAGCTGCTGGGGCGGGCCGTGCCCGAACTCCTTCGCCACATCACCCTCGTCCGCATCGGAGCCACGCTCTACGCCACCGAGGACTTCGACTTCGCCGGAACCCGGCTCGTCCGCGGCGAGGCGGTGACGGTGAGCCTGCTCGCCGCCGACCGGGACACCGCCGAGTACGGCGCGTCCGCCGACCTCCTCGACATCGGGCGCGAGTTCGGCCGGGGGGACGGCCACCTGGCCTTCGGTCACGGCGCCCACTACTGCATCGGCGCCGCCCTCGGCCGGCTCGTCACCTCCGTCGTCCTCGACCGGCTCTTCGTGCGGCGCTCCTCGCTCCGCCTCGCGGTCGGCCGCGAGGAGCTGGAGTTCGGGCACTGGCCGGCCGACGGCTTCCACCTGGTGAGCCTGCCGGTCAGGCTGTGACCGGCTCCTCCCGCACCACGTCGCGTGCCACCCGGGCCAGTTGGTCCGGGTCCAGGGCGGCGTACTCCGCCACCGCGCCGGTGTACGCCGCCGGGTCGGCGTCCTCGGCCGCGCGCCGCGAGCGGGCGGACGACATCGTCGGCTGGAAGCCGCGCAGACACCGGAACCGGTCGGCGAGCGCGAGCAGCCGCACGCCCCGGCCCGTACGGCCCCGCGCCAGGTCCGCGTACCCGAGCGCGAGCAGCAGCGCGCCGCAGGCCGGGAAGCCGACCAGGAGCAGCTGCGCCGGGGCGGCCGGGCGGGAGAGGAGGGCGCAGATCCGGTCCGGGAGGGCGGCGAGCTCCTCCTCGACGAGGTCGAGCCGGCCGTGCTGGGCATGGGCCGCGACGGTGACGGCCCGGATCTCCAGCGCCCAGCTCTCGAATTCCGCCGCGCCGCCGGCCGCCGGCACCTGCGCGCCCTCCAGGGAGCGCAGGGCCCGCCGCCACAGGGCCAGGCCCGTCTCGGTGTCGCCCCGGCCCAGGGCGATCTCGGCCCGCGCGCCCAGGTCGGGCGTGAGCAGGTCGACGGCCTCCTCCGGCCGGTGCCGCACCGCCAGGTCCAGCCACCGCTCGGCCGCGTCCCAGTCGGCGGTCTGCAGCGAGGCGAGCATCATGCCCCAGCGCAGGCCCATCAGGTCCGGCCAGTCGCCGAGACCGTCCATGACCCGCATGGCCCGCTCCATGTGGACCAGCGCCTCGGCGCCGCGCTCGGTGTTCAGGCACAGCTCGCTCATCCGGGACCGGCCCATCAGCGACAGCCAGGGGATCGCGCTCCCCTCGAAGCACGCCAGCGTCCGCCGGGCCGCGGCGATCGCCCGCTCCGGCTCCGCCTCGCTCTCCCACAGGTAGCCGGCCACGGCCTCGGCGACCCCGGCGAGCAGCGGCTCCTCGCTCGCGCAGAGCCCTTCGAGCGCGGTGCGGTCCGGGCCGAGGATGCCGGGCATGGCGTTCAGGACGGTCGCGAGGGCGCCGACGAGCCCCGTGGGAGAGGACGCGGGCGCGGGCGGGGGCAGTCGGCGCAGGGCGGCCATCGCGCGGGGCACGCCCGTGCCGACGCCGAGGAAGGCGTTGACCGTGACGAGGACGGCGAGGGTGCGGGCCGGCTCGACGTACGGCGGCTCGGGACGGTAATGGGACAGGACGTGCCCGGTGTCGGCGGCGAGGGCGACGAGACGGGTGTAATTCGCCTCGGTGGTCCACTGGCTGCC
The DNA here is from genome assembly GCF_042873935.1 of Streptomyces sp. NPDC004327. Classification (NCBI taxonomy): domain Bacteria; kingdom Bacillati; phylum Actinomycetota; class Actinomycetes; order Kitasatosporales; family Streptomycetaceae; genus Streptomyces; species Streptomyces sp. NPDC004327. The sequence continues at coordinate 320,836 of NZ_JBIAME010000002.1, forward strand.
GAGCACGGCGGCGACGGCGACGACGGTCGGCCGGTCGGTGATCCGCTCGCCCGTGCCGGCGTCCGCGTCCGGGCCCACGTCCTCCCGCGCGCCCGCCCCTTCACCGAGCGCGATCCTCAGCGCCCGCAGCAGGTTGTCCTGCTCCGCGCGGATGCGGTGCCACGCGGTGTGGGCGTCCGGGCCGAGGGGCCCGTCGTGGTGGGCGAGGCCGAAGTCGCGGGCCCAGGTGGTGAAGCGGCGCTCGGTCGCCGCGTCCTCGCCGGCCGCCGTGCGGTGGGCGGCGCTGAACTCCCGTACCGTCTCCAGCATGCGGAAGCGCGCGCCCGCCTGCGTGTCGGTGACCCTGAGGAGGGACTGGTCGACCAGGTCCTGGAGCAGGTCGAGGGCGTCGAGCGGATCGCCGCCCAGGACCTGTGCGGCGGCCTCGGCGGTGAAGCCGCCAGGGAAGACGGAGAGCGTGCGGAGGGCGGCCCGCCCGTCCGGGGTGAGCAGGTTCCAGCTCCAGTCGACGACCGCGTGCAGGGTGCGGTGGCGCTGCGGCGCGTCCCGGCTGCCGCCGCGCAGCAGCGCGAAGCGGTCCCCGAGCCGCCGGTCGATCTCCGCCACGGAGAGCACCCGCACCCGGGCCGCGGCCAGTTCCGTGGCCAGCGGCAGCCCGTCGAGCCGCCGGCACAGGGCCGCCACGGCCCGCTCCGGCAGCTCCACGTCCGGCCGGGCGGCCCGGGCGCGCTGCGTGAACAGCTCGACGGTGGTCGCAGGGTCCAGTTCGGGCAGCAGGTGCACCGACTCCGAGGACAGGCCGAGCGGCGTGCGGCTCGTGGTGAGGACGCGCAGTTCGCGACGGGTGGCGACCAGGGCCCGGACGAGTTCGGCGACGCCGGCCACCACCTGCTCGCAGTTGTCGAGCACGAGCAGCGCCGGGCCGGGCCCGAGGGCGGCGCCGATGTCGGCGGCCGACGGGGAGGCGGCGGCCGACGGGGAGGCGGCGGCCGGGGTGGCGATGACCTTGAGGGACGCGGCGACCTCGCCCGCCACGTCCGCGTCCCGGGTCACGCCCGCGAGCTCCACCATGTGCACCACGGGCTGCTCGGCGGCCCGGGCGACGGCGGCCGCGAGCCGCGTCTTGCCGAGGCCGCCGGGCCCGACGACCGAGGTGACGCGGGAGGAGGCGACGAGCCCCAGGACCCTGGCCACGTCGCCGGCGCGGCCCAGGAGCCGGTTCGGTTCGTGCGGCACCCCGTGCCGCACCACCGGTGTCTCCTCGCGCAGCAGCTCCTGGTGGAGGGTGCGCAGCTCCGGGCCCGGGTCCGCGCCGAGTTCGTCGCGCAGCCGGCGCCGGTAGCGGTCGTACGTGGTGAGGGCGGCGGCCCGGCCCGCGGTGGCCGTCTCACAGCGGACGAGCGCGAGCAGCAGCTCCTCGTCGCGCGGGAACTCCCGTACGAGCGCCGCCAGTCGTGGCCGCGCCTCCGCGTGGCTTCCGGTACGGGCCAGGGCCAGCGCACGGGCCCGTACCAGCGCGCCGCGCACGGGGGAGAGCTCCGCCCGCAGCGCGGTCAGCGGATCGTCCGCGGGGCCGGACGGCCCCTCCGCCCCCGGCCCGTCCCACAGCGCGAGCCCCGCCACCGCCGCCGCCAGGGCGCCCGCGTGGTCGCCGGCCCGCGCCCGCTCCGCGCTCGCGGCGGCCCGCAGCCGCAGCGCCGCCGCGTCCACCTGTTCCTCGGCGAGCCCGAGCCGGTAGCCGGTCGGCGTGGAGACGATCACCTCGGCGCCGAGCCGCGCCCGGGCCCGTGAGACCAGGATCTGCACCGCCTTCACCGGATGCTCCGGCTGCTCGTCCGGCCACAGCCCGGCCACGATCCGCCCGGTGGAGCACCCGGCGCGCAACTCCCCGGCGAGCAGGGCCACGAGCCCGCGCAGCCGGGGCGCGGTCAGGGGCTCGCCTCGGAAGGCCACGGTCGGCAGCAGCGTCAGCTCGATCGTCACCCGTGCAGCGTAGGTCGCCTGCCGCGTCAGGATCCCGTCAAGAGGGAGGTCATCGGCGTCAAGAGCGCGGGAGGACCGCACCGGGCAGCCGGAAACGGGCCGCACTCTGGGGCAGACCTGCAGGGACGCTGCAAGGACCCGGAGCGAAAGGGACCCGGAGATGGCTGTCGAGACCGAGGCGAGCACCGCCGCACAGGGTGTGCAGGAGCCTCCTGACGCTCCGGATCCCGATCCCGGCGCGCGGCACCGGCTCACCGCGCTCCAGGGCCTCGCCGCCCTCTCGCTCGACGCGATGGCGTCCGTCGCGTACGGCCCCGAGGCCATCGTGCTCGTCCTGGCCGCGGCCGGCGCGCACGGGCTCGGCTTCACGCTGCCGGTCACGCTCGCCATCGCGGGCCTGCTGGCCGTGCTCGTCGCCTCATACCGGCAGGTCATCGCGGCCTTCCCGGACGGCGGCGGCTCGTACGCGGTCGCCAAGACGCACCTGGGGCGGCGCGCCGGCCTGGTCGCCGCGGCCTCGCTCGTCCTCGACTACGTGCTCAACGTGGCCGTCGCCGTCACCGCCGGCGTCGCCGCCCTCACCTCCGCCTTCCCCGGGCTCCACGACGCCCGGCTGCCGGTCTGCCTCGGCGTCCTCGTGCTCATCACGGCCGTGAACCTGCGCGGCATCGTCGACTCGGCCCGCGCGTTCCTCGTGCCGACGGCCGTCTTCGTCGGCGCGATCCTCGCCATAGTGGCCGTCGGCCTCTTCCGGGACGCGCCGGTCTCCACCGCCGCCTCCGCCGGACACGCCTCCGTCCTCGCCGCAAACGCCACGACGGTCGGTGCGCTGCTGCTGCTCAAGGCGTTCGCCTCCGGCTGCTCCGCGCTCACCGGCGTCGAGGCGATCGCCAACGCCGTCCCGTCCTTCCGCGCCCCGGCCGCCCGCCGCGCCCAGCGCGCCGAGGTCGCGCTCGGCGCGCTGCTCGGCGTCATGCTGATCGGCCTGTCGGTCCTCATCTCGCGCTTCGGCCTCCAGCCGGTCGAGGGCGTCACCGTCCTCGCCCAGCTCGCCGACGCCTCCTTCGGTCACAACTGGATGTTCTACGTCGTCCAGTTCGCCACCATGGTGCTGCTCGCGCTCTCCGCGAACACCTCCTTCGGCGGCCTGCCCGTCCTCCTCAAGCTGCTGGCGCGCGACGACTTCGTGCCGCACGTCTTCGGCCTCAAGGCCGACCGCCAGGTGCACCGGCACGGCGTGGTCTGGCTCGCCGTCGTCTCGGCCGCACTGCTGGTCTTCTCCGGCGGTGACACCAACACCCTCGTCCCGCTCTTCGCGATCGGCGTCTTCGTCGGCTTCACGCTCGCGCAGACCGGCATGGTGCTGCACTGGAAGGCCACCCGGCAGTGGGGCAAGGCGCTGCGGGGCGGCCTCGGCGCGGTCCTCACCGGCGTCTCGGCGGTCGTCGTCACCGCCACCAAGTTCCACGACGGCGCCTGGCTGATCGTGATCGCCCTGCCGCTGCTCGTGCTCCTCTTCGAGGGCGTGCACCGGGCGTACGGCCGGATCGGCGAGCGCCTCGGCGTCGGCCGCGTCCCCGAACCGCCGCACCGCGCCCACTCGGTGGTCCTGGTGCCCGTCTCCTCCCTCACCCGCGTGACCAGTGAGGCCCTGACCGCCGCCGTCTCCCTCGGCGACGAGGTCCGCGCGCTCACCGTCTGCCACCCCGATCCCGAGGACCGCGCCCAGACCGAGGCGCTGGAACGCGACTGGGCCCTGTGGAACCCGGGCGTCCCGCTGATCCGCCTCACCTCGGCCCGCCGCTCGCTCGGCCGCCCGATCACCGCCAATGTACGGGAACTGGCCGCCGCCCGGCCGGACAGCCGCGTCACCGTCCTCATCCCGGAGGCCGAACCGGAACGGCTCTGGCAGCGCCTCCTGCAGAACCAGCGCGGCGCGGTCGTCGCCCACGCGGTGCGGCGGGACACGGACGCGGCGGTGTGCCGGCTGCGGTTCCGCGTCTGACGCCCGCGGACGCACGAAAGCGGCGCCGCCCAGGGGGAGGGGCGGCGCCGCTTGCGTACGTGCAGCGCTCGGAGCTCAGAGGCCGGAGGCGCGGAACACGAGCCGCGCCGTCTCCCGGTCGATGCGGCGCTGCATCTGGTGCAGCGCGGTCTGGCCGCACAGCAGCGTGCCGTCCCGCAGGGACGTGCGGGCGGCGGAGTCGACGAGCCGCCACAGGGGCGGGTTGTCGATGAGGACCTGCGGGTCGAGCTCGGCCCGTCCGCCGTCCTTGTCGCGCAGCACCAGCCGCTGCGCCACGCCGTTGGACCAGCGCACGGACACGAGCCGTTCGGTGTGGACCGTCTGCCGGGACCACAGCCCGCGCACGCTGAGCCGGCCCGGCGCGGCGCTGACCCGGGCCGGGAGCAGGATCATGAAGAGCAGCACGGCGAGCGCGATCCACAGCACCACGCGCCAGGCCTCCGTACCGCCGTCGACCGCGTCCACGACGAGCAGGGCGGCGAGCAGCGCTGTCGCGCAGCCGGCGGCGGCGCGGGCCTCGCCAGCCCAGGTGGTGTCGCGGGCGGTGTCGGGGGCGGTGTCGGGGGGTTCGCGGTCGCCGAGACCGGGAGGGACCTTCACGGGCTTCATACAAGGGACGCTAGGCCCGCACCGGGGCGGCGTCACCGGCCCTGACGAACCGCTGACGCCGTGAGCGGCAACCTTGACGCCCGCCTGACGCCTGCCCCGACGCCTGCCCGACGGGCGTCTTCGCGACAGGCGCGACAGGGCGGTGCCGACCGCACGCGCGCCTGACGTCCGCCGGCCGGGCCCGGCGTGGCCTCGGGGGAACGCTCCTGTCCGAAACCGGCGTAGAGGACGCGTCAAGACGACCGTCAACGGCGTTAGGGCCCCGTCAACAGCGGCGGTGACCTGGCCGGAACGCGGTTTTCTCGTCACGTCAGGAAATTCCGCTCTCTCTGTCAGGAGCTCACGATGGCCGACGTGGCCTTCGTGGTCACCACGCTCGCGATCTTCGCGCTGGTGGCCTTCATCGCCAAGGGGGTGGCGAAACTGTGACCGCTGAGAACATCGTCGGCCTCGTCGTCGCCGTCGCCCTGCTCGGGTACCTCGTCCTCGCCCTCGTCAAGCCGGAGAGGTTCTGAGCCCCGACATGAGTCCCGTACTTGCCGGTGTCCTCCAGCTCCTGGCGCTGATCGTCGCCCTCGGCCTGTCGTACAAGCCGCTGGGCGAGTACATGGCGCGGGTCTACTCCTCGGAGAAGCACCTCAGGGCCGAGAAGTGGATCTACAAGGCCATCGGCGCCCATCCCGACACCGAGATGCGCTGGCCCGCGTACCTGCGCGGGGTGCTCGCCTTCTCCGTCGTGAGCGTCCTCTTCCTCTACCTCCTCCAGCGCGTCCAGGGCTCCCTGCCCGGCTCGCTCGGCTTCGTGTCGATCGACCCGGACCAGGCGTTCAACACCGCCGCGTCCTTCGTCGCCAACACCAACTGGCAGTCGTACTCCGGCGAGCAGGCCATGGGCCACGTCGTGCAGACCGGCGGCCTCGCGGTGCAGAACTTCGTCTCGGCGGCGGTCGGGATCGCCGTGGCGGTCGCCCTCGTGCGCGGCTTCGCCCGGTCGCGTACCGGTGAGCTCGGCAACTTCTGGGCCGACCTGGTCCGCGGCTCGATCCGCATTCTGCTGCCGATCTCCGTCGTCGGCGCGATCGTCCTGGTCGCCTGCGGTGCGATCCAGAACTTCTCCGGGATCCACGAGGTCGGCCAGTTCACGGGCGGCTCGCAGCAGTGGAACGGCGGCGCGGTCGCCTCGCAGGAGGTCATCAAGGAGCTGGGCACCAACGGCGGCGGCTACTTCAACGCCAACTCGGCCCACCCCTTCGAGAATCCCAACGGGCTCTCCAACCTCTTCGAGATCTACCTGATCCTGGTCATCCCGTTCGCGCTCACCCGCACCTTCGGCCGCATGGTCGGCTCGATCAAGCAGGGCTACGCGATCCTCGCGACCATGGGCGTCATCTGGCTCGGTTTCACCGCGCTGATGATGTGGACCGAGTTCGCCCATCCGGGCCCCGCCTTCGACATCGCGGGCGGCGCCATGGAGGGCAAGGAGACCCGCTTCGGCGTCGGCGGCTCGTCGATCTTCGCCGTGGCCACCACGCTGACCTCGACCGGCGCGGTCAACTCCTTCCACTCCTCCTTCACCGGCTTCGGCGGCGGCATCGCGATGCTCGGCATGCAGCTCGGCGAGATCGCGCCCGGAGGCACCGGCTCCGGCCTCTACGGCATGCTGATCATGGCGATCATCGCCGTCTTCATCGCCGGTCTGATGGTCGGCCGCACCCCCGAGTACCTCGGCAAGAAGATCGGCACCCGCGAGATCAAGTACGCGGCCTGCTACATCCTCGTCACCCCGGCGCTCGTCCTGACCTTCACCGCCCTCGCGATGGCGCTGCCCACGCCCGCCGACTCCATGACGAACACCGGCGCGCACGGCTTCTCCGAGATCCTGTACGCCTATACCTCCGGCGCCAACAACAACGGCTCCGCCTTCGCCGGCCTGAACGCCGACACCCCGTGGTTCAACACGACGATCGGCATCGCGATGCTGCTCGGCCGCTTCCTGCCCATGGTGTTCGTGCTCGCGCTCGCCGGCTCGCTCGCCGAGCAGGCACCCGTACCCGAGACCGCGGGCACCCTGCGCACCGAGAAGCCGCTCTTCACCGGCCTGCTCGTCGGCACGATCATGATCATCACCGGTCTCACCTACTTCCCGGCCCTGGCGCTGGGTCCGCTCGCCGAAGGGCTGGCAGCATGAGCACCCTCACACCCACGCGCGCTCCTCATGAGGACGCGCCCCGGCCTCCGCACCAGGAAGCCGACGCAGGACGGGTCGGCGCGGGCCTGTTCGACCCCGCGCAGCTGCTGAAGTCGCTGCCGGACGCGCTGCGCAAGCTCGACCCGCGCGTGATGGTCAAGTCGCCGGTCATGTTCGTGGTTCTCGTCGGTTCGGTGGTCACGACCGTCCTCGCGATCAGGAACCCGGGCGACTGGTTCGGCTGGGCGATCACCGCCTGGCTGTGGCTGACCACCGTCTTCGCCAACCTCGCGGAGGCCGTGGCCGAGGGCCGCGGCAAGGCCCAGGCCGACACCCTGCGCAAGGCCAAGACCGACACCGTCGCCCGCCGCCTGGTGACGGACGGCGGCGAGGAGCGGGTCCCCGGCACCGAGCTGAAGATCGGCGACCTCGTCGTCTGCGAGGCCGGCGACGTCATCCCCGGCGACGGTGACGTCGTCGAGGGCGTCGCCTCGGTCGACGAGTCGGCGATCACCGGCGAGTCCGCTCCGGTCATCCGCGAGTCCGGCGGCGACCGCTCGGCCGTCACCGGCGGTACGAAGGTGCTGTCCGACCGCGTCGTCATCAAGATCACGACGAAGCCCGGCGAGACCTTCATCGACCGCATGATCAACCTGGTCGAGGGCGCCGCCCGGCAGAAGACGCCCAACGAGATCGCCCTCAACATCCTGCTGGCGTCCCTCACCATCGTCTTCCTGCTCGCCGTCGTCACCCTGAAGCCCTTCGCGATCTACGCGGGCGCCGACAAGCAGACCTCGATGATCGTGCTGACCGCCCTGCTGGTCTGCCTCATCCCGACCACCATCGGCGCGCTGCTCTCCGCGATCGGCATCGCCGGCATGGACCGCCTGGTCCAGCGCAACGTCCTCGCGATGTCCGGCCGCGCCGTCGAGGCCGCCGGCGACGTGTCGACGCTGCTCCTCGACAAGACCGGCACGATCACCCTCGGCAACCGCCAGGCCGCCGAGTTCGTGCCCGTACGCGGTACGACCGAGGCGGAGGTCGCCGACGCCGCCCAGCTCTCCTCGCTGGCCGACGAGACGCCCGAGGGCCGCTCGATCGTCGTCCTCGCCAAGGAGAAGTACGGGCTGCGCGAGCGCCACCAGGGCGAGCTGGCGGACGCCGAGTGGATCGCGTTCACCGCGCAGACCCGGATGTCCGGCGTGGACGTCGATGGGCGGAAGGTCCGCAAGGGCGCGGCCGGTTCGGTCGTGGCCTGGGTGAAGGAACACGGTGGAGAGGTCGCCAAGGACGCCCAGGACGTCACCGACGCCATTTCCCAGGCTGGTGGCACGCCGCTCCTGGTGGCTGTGGAGGATGACGAGGGCGCGCGTGTCCTGGGTGTCATCCACCTGAAGGACGTCGTCAAGGAGGGCATGCGGGAGCGGTTCGACGAGCTGCGCCGCATGGGCATCAAGACGATCATGATCACGGGTGACAACCCGCTGACCGCCAAGGCCATCGCCGAGGAGGCGGGTGTCGACGACTTCCTCGCCGAGGCCACCCCCGAGGACAAGATGGCCCTCATCAAGCGCGAGCAGGCCGGCGGCAAGCTCGTGGCGATGACGGGCGACGGCACGAACGACGCACCTGCGCTCGCCCAGGCGGATGTCGGCGTGGCGATGAACACGGGTACGTCGGCCGCGAAGGAGGCCGGCAACATGGTCGACCTCGACTCCAACCCGACCAAGCTCATCGAGATCGTCGAGATCGGCAAGCAGCTCCTCATCACCCGGGGCGCGCTGACGACCTTCTCCATCGCCAACGACGTCGCGAAGTACTTCGCGATCATCCCCGCGATGTTCGCGGTCGCCTACCCGGGCCTGGACAAGCTCAACATCATGGCGCTGTCCTCGCCGGAGTCCGCGATCCTCTCCGCGGTCATCTTCAACGCGCTGATCATCATCGCCCTCGTGCCGCTCGCCCTGAAGGGCGTGCGCTACCGGCCCACCAGCGCCGACAAGATGCTCCGCCGCAACCTCGGGCTCTACGGACTCGGCGGCCTGATCGCCCCGTTCATCGGCATCAAGATCATCGACCTGCTCCTCTCCCTCATCCCCGGAATCGGCTGACATGAACAACTCCGTAGGAAACGCGGGGCGGTTGCTCTGGGCGGGCCTGCGTGCCCTCCTCGTCCTCACGGTCGTGCTCGGCGTGCTCTACCCGCTAGCCGTCACCGGGATCGCCCAGGGCCTGTTCCACGACAAGGCCAACGGCTCGGAGATCAAGGACGCGAGCGGCAGGGTCGTCGGCTCCGAACTCATCGGCCAGACCTACCACCTGCCCCTGAAGAACGGCGAGGAGACGGCGAGCGCGGACCTCAAGTGGTTCCAGCCGCGCCCGTCGAACGGCCTCGGCAGCAACTCCGTCAACACCCAGTACAAGATCATCCTCTCGGGTGCGACGAACCGCTCCGCCGACAACGCCGACCTGATCAAGTGGGTCACCGACGCCAAGGCGGCCGTGATCAAGGACAACTCCACCGCCGACTTCACGGTGAAGCCGTCCGACGTGCCCGCCGACGCCGTCACCTCCTCCGGCTCCGGCCTCGACCCGCACATCTCCCCGGAGTACGCCAGGCTCCAGGTCCACCGGATCGCCGCCCTGAACCACCTCACCGTGGCCCAGGTCGACGAGCTGGTCGCCGGCCACACCGACGGCCGGATCCTCGGCTTCATCGGCGAGCCCCGGGTCAACGTCCTGCAGCTCAACATCGCGCTGAAGGCGCTCGTCTCGGACACCCCGGCCAAGAGCTGAGCGGTGCCGTCGACCACACAGCAGGCCACGGGCCCGGGACACGCTCCCGGGCCCGTCGGCCATGAGACGCAACGACAGAAAGGCGGCACGCAGATGACCCGGGTACTGGTCGTGGAGGACGACCCGCAGCTCGCGCGGGCGCTGGTCATCAACCTCCAGGCGCGTACGTACGAGGTCGACGCCGCGCCCGACGGGGCCACCGCGCTGCGCCTGGCCGCCGACCGCCGGCCGGACGTCGTCGTGCTCGACCTCGGGCTGCCCGACATGGACGGCATCGACGTCATCGCGGGGCTGCGCGGCTGGACGCGGGTGCCGATCCTGGTGCTGTCCGCCCGTACCGCCTCCGAGGAGAAGGTGCACGCCCTCGACGTCGGCGCCGACGACTACATGACCAAGCCGTTCAGCATGGACGAGCTGCTCGCCCGGCTGCGCGCCGCCGCCCGGCGCCGCGAGGCCGTCCCCGGAACCGAGGTCACCGCCGTCGACACCGCGCACTTCACCGTCGACCTGGTGGCCCGCAAGGTCCGGCGCGAGGGCCGGGACGTCCGGCTCACCCCGACCGAGTGGCACCTGCTCGACATCCTGGTCCGCAACCCCGGCCGCCTCGTCGCCCAGCGCCGGCTCCTGGAGGAGGTCTGGGGCGCGGGTTACCGAGGCAACACCAACTACCTGCGCGTCTACATGGCCCAGTTGCGGCGCAAACTCGAACCGGACCCCTCCCACCCGCGATACCTGATCACCGAGTCCGGCATGGGCTACCGATTCGAGCCCGCTGGGGCCGACGAGACGACGGGACCCGCCCATGGCTAGGCGAGGCAAGCTCCGGATCTACCTCGGCTCGGCGCCCGGCGTCGGCAAGACGTACGCGATGCTCTCCGAGGGCCACCGGAGGGTCGAGCGAGGTACGGACTGCGTGGTCGCGTTCGTCGAGCACCACGGCCGGCCGCGCACGGAGGTGATGCTGCACGGCCTGGAGGTCGTACCGCGCAAGCAGATCGAGTACCGGGGCACCGCCTTCCCCGAGATGGACCTCGACGCCGTGCTCGCCCGCAGGCCGGCCGTCGCGCTCGTCGACGAACTCCCGCACACCAACGTGCCCGGCTCGCGCAACGCCAAGCGCTGGCAGGACGTGGAGGAGCTGCTCGCCGCCGGGATCGACGTCGTCTCGACCGTCAACATCCAGCACCTGGAGTCGCTCGGCGACGTCGTCGAGTCGATCACGGGTGTGCGGCAGCGGGAGACGGTGCCGGACGAGGTCGTCCGCCGCGCCGACCAGATAGAGCTGGTCGACATGTCGCCGCAGGCGCTGCGGCGGCGCATGGCGCACGGGAACGTCTACCAGCCCGACAAGGTCGACGCGGCCCTGTCCAACTACTTCCGCCCGGGCAACCTGACCGCGCTGCGGGAGCTGGCGCTGCTGTGGACGGCGGACCGGGTCGACGAGTACCTCCAGGAGTACCGGACCGAGCACCGGGTCTCGAAGATCTGGGCCTCCCGCGAGCGGATCGTCGTCGGCCTCACCGGCGGCCCGGAAGGCCGCACCCTGATACGGCGCGCGGTCCGGCTCGCCGAGAAGGGCGCCGGTGGTGAGGTGCTCGCCGTCTACATCTCCCGCAGTGACGGCCTCACCGCCGCCTCGCCGAAGGAACTCGCCGTCCAGCGCACCCTCGTCGAGGACCTCGGCGGCACCTTCCACCACGTCGTCGGCGACGACGTCCCGGCCGGGCTGCTGTCCTTCGCGCGCGGCGTGAACGCCACGCAGATCGTGCTCGGCGTCTCCCGCCGCCGCTCCTGGCAGTCGGTGCTCAGCCCCGGCGTCAGCGCCACCGTCGCCCGCGAGTCCGGCCCGGACCTCGACGTCCACATCGTCACGCACGACGCGATGGCCAAGGGCCGGGGCCTGCCGGTCGCCCGCGCGGGCCGGCTGCTCGGCCGGGCCCGGATCGTGTGGGGCTGGCTGGTCGGCGTGGTCGGCCCGGTCCCGCTGGCCCTGCTGCTCGGCCGGCTGGCCCCGGACATGGGCCTCGCCAACGACATGCTGCTCTTCCTGTCGCTGACGGTCGCGGCCGCCCTGCTCGGCGGGCTGCTGCCGGCGCTCGTCTCCGCGGCCGTCGGCTCCCTCGTACTGAACTACTACTTCACGCCGCCGACCGGACAGCTGACCATCGCCGACCCGGAGAACATGGTCGCACTGCTGATCTTCGTCGGCGTGGCCATATCCGTCGCCTCGGTCGTGGACCTCGCCGCCCGCCGCACCCACCAGGCCGCCCGGCTGCGCGCCGAGGCCGAGACCCTGTCCTTCCTCGCCGGCAGCGTGCTGCGCGGCGAGACCGGACTCGACTCGCTGCTCGAACGGGTCCGCGAGACCTTCTCCATGGAGTCCGTCGCCCTCCTCGAACGGGCCGGCGACCTGGAACCCTGGAGCTGTACGGCGAGCGTCGGCGCCGCCGCCCCGGTCGCCCGGCCGGAGGACGCCGACGTCGGCATGCCCGTCAGCGACCGTCTCGCGCTGGCCCTCACCGGCCGCGTGCTGCCCGCCGAGGACCGGCGCGTGCTCGGCGCCTTCGCCGCGCAGGCCGCCGTCGTCCTGGACCGCCAGCGGCTCGTCGACGAGGCCGAGGAGGCCCGCCGGCTCGCCGAGGGCAACAAGATCCGTACGTCCCTGCTCGCCGCCGTCAGCCACGACCTGCGCACTCCGCTCGCCGGCATCAAGGCGTCGGTCTCGTCCCTGCGTTCGGACGACGTGCAGTGGACCGAGGACGACAAGGCGCTGCTCCTGGAGGGCATCGAGGACGGCGCCGACCGCCTCGACCACCTCGTCGGCAACCTCCTCGACATGTCCCGCCTGGAGACCGGCACGGTCACGCCCGTCATCCGCGAGACCGACCTCGACGAGGTCGTCCCCATGGCCCTCGGCGGCGTCCCCGAAGGCAGCGTCGACCTCGACATCCCCGAGACCCTCCCGATGGTCGCCGTCGACCGCGGCCTCCTGGAGCGGGCCGTCGCCAACATCGTCGAGAACGCCGTCAAGTACAGCCCGCCCGGCATGCCCGTCCTCGTCAAGGCGGGCGCCTTCGCCGACCGCGTCGAACTCCGCGTCGTCGACCGCGGCCCCGGCGTCCCCGACGAGGCCAAGGACCGCATCTTCGGCGCCTTCCAGCGCTACGGCGACGCTCCGCGCGGCGCGGGCGTCGGCCTCGGCCTCGCCGTTGCCCGCGGCTTCGTCGAGGCGATGGGCGGCACCCTGACCGCCGAGGACACGCCGGGCGGCGGCCTGTCGATGGCGATCACGGTGCCGCGGGCGATCACGGTGCCGGTGCGGCCCTGAAAGCGCGGCGGGCCGGGGCAGGGACAGAGGTCGGGGCCGGGGGGCGGGCGCCGGGCGTCGGGTCAGCCCGGCATGCCCTCGAAGTGGAAGGCGCTGATGTAGCAGTCGCGCGGCTGTCCGATCGCGAACGTCACGCAGTCGAGGACCGACTGCGGCGACAGCGGGTCCTGGGCGCCGCGCGGCGTCTCGTCCCACTCCGGGGTGTGCGGGGCACGGGTGCTGTCGAAGTCCGGCGGGTAGAGGGAGATGACGCGGACGCCCCGGGGGCGCAGGCGGCGGGAGAGGGCCTCGGTGAAGCCGCGCTGGGCGTGCTTGGACGCGAAGTACGCCTCGTGGGCGGTCGGGTGGTCCGCGCCCGGCACGCCGCACGCCGACACCATGGTGACGACGTCTGGCCGGTCCGAGGCGAGGAGCAGCGGCAGCAGGTTCTTGGTGACGAGGATGGTCCCGGCGCCGGTCGAGGCCAGGGCGTCGGCCACGTCCTCGTCGGAGACGGACAGCAGATCGGGCGCGGCGAGCCAGCGGGCCGCGTTGTTGACGAGCACGTCGATCCGGTCGGTGACCTTGGCGACGTCCGCCGCGAAGGCCCGTATCGAGGCCGGGTCGGCCAGCTCGCAGGCGAAGGCGTGCACCCGGTCCGGGTCGTGGCCGCGGCCGACGAGCTCCGCCCGCACCTCCTCGGCGGCCGCCGACGAGCGTGCGGAGAGGAAGAGTTCGGCGCCGAGCCCGGAGAAGTGGTGGGCGAGGGCCCGGCCGAAGTCGCGCCCGGCGCCCGTGACGACGATGCGGCGGTCGGAGAGGTCCATGACGTGTCCTTGGGGTGCTGGGATACGTGGGTGAGGGCAGACTAACCGCCGGTGCGGGACGGCCCCGGCGGGAAGATGGCCGGTACGGGACGGTGGGTCGGCGAAAGACGCTCGGCGGCGGGCGCCGGACGTGCCCGGCGCCCGTTCTCCGCGAGCAACGAAGTCCGGATTTCCCCCTGTTGCGCGACCCGGCTCCCGCGAGGGGCGAGGGGTGAGGACGGGCGAGGGGGAGGGAGCGGCAGGGTCAGCGGTCGGCGCGGGACCCGCCCGGCAGCAGCAGCGCCGGTACGAGGGCCAGCGCCAGCAGCGTCGCCGCCACCGCGTACGTCGTCCGGAAGCCGGCCGGGTCGACGCCCGCCTGGCCGAGCACCACCGAGCACAGGGCCGTGCCGATCGACGCGCCCACCTGGGAGTTGATGCTCAGGGCGGTGCTGGCGGCGGCGAGGCGGTCCTTGGGGAGGCCGCGGCTCGCGAGGGTCATCGTCGGCATCAGGACCGTGCCCGCGCCCACACCCATCAGCATCGCCGAGCCGACGACCTGCCAGACCGGAGCCCCGTCCCGGCCGGTCTGCAGCGCGCTCAGCGCCATGCCGAGCGCCGCGAGGGCGACGCCCGCCGGGATCATCCGGCGGGGCGAGACGTGGTCGATGCGCCGGGCCGCGATCTGCATGGCCAGGCCGACCGCCAGGCCGACCGGGGCGGACAGGAGCCCGGCCGAGCTCGCGCTGAGCCCGCGCACGCCCTGCCAGTACACCGGGGCGAGCAGCATCGAACCGAAGTAGCCGCAGGTGAACAGCGCGAGGGTGACGATCGCCGTGGCGAACGTGCGGTCGCGCAGCAGCCGCAGGTCCAGCAGCGGCGTACGGGCCGTCAGGGCGCGCCGTACGAAGGCGGCGACGAGCAGCACCCCGGCGGCCGTGGGGAGCCAGGCCCCGGGGGCCGTGAAGTCGCCGGCCTCGCCGCCGCGGGCGAGCCCGTAGAGCAGCAGCGCGAGGCCGGGGGAGAGCATCAGCAGACCGGGTACGTCCAGGCGGGGCGCCGGGTCGCCGGCGCGCGGGGCGTCCGGGCGGAGCAGCCGGGCGGCGAGGACGAGCGCGAGCGCGCCGACGGGCAGGTTGACCAGGAAGATCCAGTGCCAGGAGGCGGCGTCGACGAGCCAGCCGCCGAGCGTGGGGCCGACCACCGGGCCGACCAGGACGGGCAGCCCGCCGAACGCCATCGCCCGGCCGAGCCGGGCCGGGTCGGCGGCGCGCATCGTCATCGCCATGCCGACCGGCATGAGGAGCCCGCCGCCGAGCCCCTGCACCGCGCGGAAGGCGATCAGGCTGCCCGCGTCCCAGGAGCACGCGGCGAGCAGGGAGCCGAGGGTGAAGAGGCCGAGCGCGGTGAGGTACGTGCGCCGGGCGCCGATCCGGCCCATCGCCCAGGCCGCCGTCGGGATGACGGCGGCGAGCGCGAGGGTGTAGGCGGTCGCGGCCCACTGGATGGTGGTGAGCGGCGCGTGGAACGCCGTCGACAGGCTGCGCAGGGCCACGTTGACGATGGTCATGTCGAGGACGGCCATGACGGAGCCGATGACCGTGACGGTCAGGACACGGCCGAGCGGCGTCCCGGCGGCGCCGTCCTCGGCGTCCCGGCGGCGCGCGCCGAGCTGGGCGGTGCTCATGGTGCGTACTCCCTCACGCCTGATCCGGGCTCACGCCTGGTACGGGCGCTCGGTGCGGGCGGTCCGCAGGGCCTGGCCCCACCAGGTGAGCTGGCCCAGCATGCCCTTGGCCGCGCCCTCGGCGATCGCCCCGTCGAGCGGGGTGCCGTCCGGGCCGAGCCCGTTCCACGGGCCGTGCAGGCTGACCTGGTCGCGCACGGTGGCGGCGTGCAGCTCGGCGAAGACCGTCCGCAGCTGCTCGACCGCGCGCACGCCGCCGCCGAGCCCGCCGTACGAGACGAAGCCGACCGGCTTGGCCTGCCACTGCGGCTGGTGCCAGTCGATGAGGTTCTTCAGGGCCGCCGGGAAGCTGTGGTTGTACTCGGGCGTGATGACGACGAAGGCGTCGGCGGCCGCGAGCACCGGCGTCACCGGGGCGAGCGCGGCGACGGCCCGCTCGTTCGGCGCGCTGCCCCAGCCCGGCATGGCCAGCGGCAGGTCGACCGCGGCGAGGTCGATCACGTCGAACTCCATCCCGCCGTGCCGCTCGGCGACGCCCAGGAACCAGTCGGCCACGGCGCCCCCCTGCCGGCCCTCGCGGACGCTGCCGACGAGGACGGCGACGCGCAGCGGGGCGTCGGTGCGGGGCGCGCGGGTCTCGGCGGCCTCGGCGGCCTCGTTGGTCTCGTTGGGCTCGTTGGTCTCAAGGGTGTTCGCGGACATGGCTGTTCCCCCTCCGGGAGTGGCCGGGACGCCCGGTGCGTCCGGCTCACACCAGGAAGGTACAACGATCGTTGTTAAAAGTGCAACGCTCGTTTTACCTGTCGGGTGGTGCGGCGGTAAGGTGCGGACATGAGCAGCACCAACGAAGCCTGGCTGGAGCGGGCCCGGCACGAGGTCCCGCCCCGCAAGCTGGCGAAGCAGATCGCGATCGTCGGCTCCGCGTGCGGAGTGTTCGGACGCGAGGGTTACGCGCGCGCCTCCGTCGACTCGCTCGCCGCCGCGGCCGGCGTCTCGACGCGCACGCTCTACAACCACTTCCCCGGCGGCAAGGCCCTGCTCTTCCAGACCGTCGTCACCTGGACGGCCAACGAGGTGCGGGAAGCCCAACTGGCCAAGCTCCGCGCCCTGCTGGACCCGGAACGGCTGCCGCACCCCGACACCCTGGAACGTGACCTGGTCGCCGTCGCCCGCTCCTTCGCCGACCTGATCACCGAGTACCCCGACCACTTCGCCCTGGTGCGCCACATCCACGCCGAGGTCGGCCACGTCCCCGCCGAGGTGCTCACCGCCTGGCGGGAGGCCGGTCCGGCCCCGGTCACCGACGCCTTCACGGCCGCGCTCACCGCACTCGCCGACGGCGGCCTGCTCGACCTCCACGGCGACCCCGCCCTGGCGGGCGTCCACTTCACGTCGCTGACCTCGGGCCTGATCCTCCAGCGCTCCCACTACGGCGTCCTCCCGCTGCCGCAGGCCGAGACCGACCGCCTGCTGCGGGGCGGAGTGGCCGCGTTCCTGCGCGCGTACCGCTCCGGAGGCGCGGCGGGAGCGTAGAGACGGGCCGGGCGGCTGCCCCTCCGTGCGGGCCGGGCGGCCTCCTCCTCGCCTGCCGCTACCGCTCCCGCTACCGCTCCGCCGGGGGAGCGGAGGCCGCGGAGGGGACGTACGTACGGGCCTGGGGCGGCGCCCCGATGGCCCCCGCAGCCGGGACCAGCGCGAAGCCGTGGTTCGCGGCGACCGACCGGATGTGCTCGGCCGACAGTGAGCCCACCCGCTCCAGCGTCAGCGCCGGCAGTCCGGCCCGCCCGTACCCCGCCGCGCGGTGGAACGACACCACGCTCGTCGCCACCGGCGCGTGGTACGGGTGCCGCAGCCGGGCCGCGCCGTCGTCGGCGTGCGCCAGGACCCGTACGCCCGGCTCGCGACCGAAGTCGCGCACGGCGCCCTCGCCGCGCCAATGGGGCGGCTCGCCCGAGCGGTTGGCGGAGGTGACGAAGAGGAAGCCGGTGCCCGTCCGTTCCTGGGCGGCGGCGAGGAAGGCGTTCGAGGGGCAGTGCCGCCCGGGCGCGACGACCCGCACGGTCCGTACGCCGTCCAGCTCGGCGCTGAGGTGCCCGGGGATCCGGTCGGCGGCCGGGCCGCGGAAGCCGAACGGACCCAGCTCGTACAGCTCCTCCAACAGCGACCGCACCTGCCGCCGCGGCAGCTCGGCCGGCAGCCGGGTCCAGTCGAACAGGCCCGGGATGCCGTCCGGGACGGTGGTCACGCTGCCGGGCCGACCGTCCGGGCGGCCCTTGAGCCGGTTCACGCGGGCGACGGCCTCGCGGTCGGTGCGGGCGGTCAGCGCGTAGAAGTTGGCGAAGCCGTGCACGACCGCGCGCCCCTCGCCGAGCTCCCGGGCGGCCCGTCGTACGGCGTCGTCGTCCCCCAGGACCAGTTCCGCGTCCTCCCGCAGCGTTGTCATCAGCTCTCCTCGCTCGCCTGCCTGATCGTTTACGGCGTGCAACGATCCCGGCGTGATCCGGTCACCACGCGCTCCGGCCGCGGAGCCGCGCGGTCACCCGGCCGGGAACACCGCCTGCCGGAAGGCGTCGCGCACCGCCGTCACCGGGCCGGTGTCGCGCGTGAAGTACAGCTTGTTGGTGAGCAGCACCGCCCAGCGGCCGCGGCCGGGGCTCACCCACATCCCGGTGCCGGTGAAGCCGTAGTGCACCCACACGTCTTCCCGCACCGCAGTCCCGGGCGCCAGATGCCAGAACAGGCCGCGTGCGGGCGTGAGTCCACCGGTGCGGACCCGCAGCGAGGCCGCCGCCCACTCCGGCCCGAAGGGCGGCCGCACCGGATCGAGCAACTGCCGCAGGAACCGCCCGAGATCACCCGCCGTCGAGAACGTCCCCGCGATCCCGCACGCCCCGCCGAGCAGCCGCGTGGAGAAGTCGTGCACGGTGCCCTGGAGATGCGCCCCTGTCTCCTCGTCGTACTCCGTCGGCGCACAGCGCGCGGCGAGCCCGGCCGGCAGCGGCCCGTACCGCGTCCGCGTCATCCCGAGCGGCCCCCACACCCGTACCTCCGCCAGCTCCGCGAGCGGCCGCCCGGTCAGGAACTCCGCCAGATAGCCGAGCACGAGCGCCGCCCGATCGGTGTACTCCACCGCCTCCCCGGCCCGCCGGCGCAGCACCTCCCGCAGCACCCCGTCCCGCACGTCCTGCGGATCCGTCCCGTACAGGGCCCGCAGGTTCGCCCGCAGCGGCAGCCCGGCGGTGTGCGTCAGCAGGTGCAGCGCCGTGACGTCCCCGAGCGGACGCCCGGCGACCTCCGGCCAGAAGCTCCCGAGCGGCACGTCGAGGCGCAGCTTCCCCGCCTCGACGAGCGTCCCGACCACCGGCCACACGGCGATCACCTTGGTGAGGCTGGCGAGGTCGAACAGGGTCGCGGGGGTGGTGGGTTGGGCGTCCGGCGCGGGCGCGGACGCAGGTCCGGACGCGCGCGCGGGCGGCGATGCGGACGGGGGCGCGAGGTGGCCGACCGCCCCGCCCGCCGTGATCCCGGAGGCGTCGCCGGCGGCCCAGACGGCTCCCGGGTACACCCGGTCGCGGACCCCGTCCTGGAGGAGACGTTCGATACGGGCGAGACGGCCTGGGCCGAGCGTCGTGTTCACATCACCTGTGTACCCGTGCGGACCCCGGCGTCACCCGCTCGCCCGCGAGCTCGCGCGGGCGGGTCGGGGGGCCGTTGATCAGTCCGTGGCCCGCAGGGCGTCGCGGTCCGGCCGGGGGAGCCACCAGTCGGCTGCCGGGGGACGGTGCCAGTGGTGGGTCCGGGCGTAGGCGTGGATGAGCTCCAGCGTCCGGTTGACGGCGGGGTGCGTGGTCGCGGTGTTCCAGACGGCGTGCCAGGGGTAGAGCGGGACGGGGTCGGTCAGCGGGCGGGTGGTGAGGCCCTCGGGGAGGTGGACGGCGGTGAGGCCGAAGGCCGGCTGCCGCAGCGCCTGGACGGCGGCCAGCGCGGAGGTGCGGCCGTGCCCGCGCACGCGGGTCGCCACCGTCAGGCCGAACGCTTCGACCGCCCGGTCGGCCCAGTCGCGCCACTCGGCGGACTCGTCGGCGGTGTGGACCAGGAGCGGGTGTTCCGCGAGCACGGCGAGCGGGACCTCGTCCAGGGCCGCGAGGGCGTGGTCGGCGGGGATGACGACGCCGATGGGTTCCAGGCCCACGGGCATGGTGGCGAGCGCGGGCCCGAGCGGGCGGCCGAGGCCGTGCGGGCGGCCGAAGGCGAGGTCGAGGTCGCCGCTGAGCAGCCGGGGCACGGCTGCGGCCAGTCCGTGGCTCTGCACCACCTCGAACGGCAGGTCGGGGGTCCGGGTGCGCAGGTGGTGGATCAGGAGCGTGGAGGGCAGGCCCTCGGTGACGACGTCGATGCGCAGGGGCGCGGGGGTGTGGGCGACCTCGTCGACCAGGCGCTCGGCGTCGTTGAGGAGGCGTCGCCCGCGTCGTACGAAGACCTCGCCGGCCGGGGTGAGGGCGACGTGGCGGCGGTCGCGGGTGAACAGCGGGACGCCGAGGCGCTTCTCCAGCGTCCTGATCTGGGCGGAGAGCGTCTGCTGGGCGATGGCGAGCCTGCTCGCGGCGCGGCCGAAGTGGAGTTCGTCGGCGAGGGCGACGGCGTAGCGCACCTGGCGCAGGTCGAGGTCCACCCCTTCACGGTAACAGTCTGAGGCTGTCACATGGTCGATGAAGAGTGTTGGACCTGCGGCATGACACTGCCGTTGACTGACAGGGATAAAGGCGCCCGTGGTGCGCGAACCGAAGGAACTCAATGCCTTCCATCGGTGAATCGATGGTCAGAGAGCTTCCGTAGTCGTCGGTCCCAACATCCCGCCCGCCCGCTGCCCGTCTTTCGTCCAGCAGGGGCCCGCCCGTCCGTCGGCCGTCCGGGCCCTCGCTCCCGCTTGTCCCCATGGAGTCCCCGCCCATGCCCCGCACATCCGCCCGTCCGCACCACAACGTGACGTTCGCCGTTCTGCTCCTCGGCATCGTCGCGTACTCGCTGCTGCAGTCCCTGGTGGTCCCGGTCCTGCCGACCCTGATGGAACACCTGCACACCGACCAGTCCACGGTCACCTGGCTGATGACCGCCAACCTGCTGTCCGCCTCCGTCGCCACCCCGATCCTCGGCCGGATCGGCGACAAGATCGGCAAGGAGCGGATGCTGGCCGTCACGCTCACCGCGCTGGCCGCCGGATCGGCGCTGGCCGGCATGTCCCACTCGGTCGGCCTGATGATCGTCGCGCGTGTCGTCCAGGGCTTCGGCGGCGCCGTCGTCCCGCTGGCGTTCGGCATCATCCGCGACGAGTTCCCCGCGGCCAAGGTGCGCGGCGCGGTCGGCGCCGCCGCGGCCATGACCGCCGTCGGGGCCGGGCTCGGGCTGGTCGTGGCCGGGCCGATCGTCGAGCACTTCGACTACCACTGGCTGTTCTGGCTCCCGATGGCCCTGACGGCCCTCGCCACCGTCGCCACCCACCTGTTCGTCCCGGAGTCCCCGGTCCGTACGCCGGGCCGCATCAACTGGGGCGCCGCGGCACTGCTGTCCGCCTGGCTGGTCGCCCTGCTGCTGGCCGTCAGCGAAGGAGAGCGCTGGGGCTGGACCTCCGGGCGTGTCCTCGGCCTGTTCGCCGCCGCCGCCGTCCTCGCCGGCTGCTGGATCCGCGTCGAACTGCGTTCCGACGCGCCGCTCGTCGACATGCGGATGATGCGCGTCCCGGTCGTGTGGACCACCAACCTGGTCGGCCTGCTGCTCGGTGCCGCGATGTTCACCACGATGACCTTCCTGCCGCAGCTGGTGCAGACCCCGGCAGGGGTGGCGGGCTACGGCTTCGGCGCGAGCGTGACCCGGTCCGGCTCCTACATGCTGCCGATGACGGCGGGGATCTTCGCCCTCGGCGTCCTGGCCGCGCCGCTGGCCGC
Organism: Streptomyces sp. NPDC004327; assembly: GCF_042873935.1. Classification (NCBI taxonomy): domain Bacteria; kingdom Bacillati; phylum Actinomycetota; class Actinomycetes; order Kitasatosporales; family Streptomycetaceae; genus Streptomyces; species Streptomyces sp. NPDC004327. The sequence goes on from NZ_JBIAME010000002.1 coordinate 342,180, forward strand.
GCGCTTCGGCTCCAGGCGCGTCCTGATCGGCGGCAGCGTGATCGCCACCGCACCGTTCGTGCTGCTCGCCATAAGCCACGACCGGCCCTGGCAGATCTACACCGCCTCCGCCCTGGTGGGCGCCGGCCTCGGCCTCGCCTTCTCCGCGATGTCCGCCATCGTCGTCGAGGCCGTCCCGCCGTCCCAGACCGGCGTGGCCAGCGGCATGAACGCCAACATCCGCACCATCGGCGGCGCGATCGGCAGCGCGGTGGCGGCGAGCATCCTGTCCTCCGGGATCACGGCCGCCCACCCGTTCCCCCGCGACTCCCACTACACCGGCACCTTCTGGTTCCTGACCGTCACCGCCCTGCTCGCCGCCGCCGCGGCGTGCACCATCCCCGCGGCCAGGCGGCCACGGAGGCTGCACGCCGCGCCCGCGCCCGGGCGCGTCACGGCCGGCTGAGCGCGGCAGCCCGGCCGCGCCTCTCAAAGAACCGGGTCGGCCTGACCGATCATCAGCGGCCCGGCTCCCGCGCCATCGGAACCCGCGAACGCCTGCGCCCGAACCGGGAAATCCAGCCGCCGGGCGCCGCCTCTGGCCGGATCAGGCCGGACGGATCCAGCCATCGAGGGTGCCTTCGCCGACCCCCTCGTCCCCGACCGAAAACCACCCTCGACCAGCAAAAAGACCCTCCCGAAGGAGGGTCTTCGTCGTGCGCCCCCGGCAGGACTCGAACCTGCGGCCAAGTGCTTAGAAGGCACCTGCTCTATCCGCTGAGCTACGGGGGCCCGTGATGGTGGGGTCAAGGATAGGGGTCCCGTCGCCCTGGCCCGGTTGCTTCACCTGCGTGGCACGATGTGGAGGTTCGGTGAAGCGGTCCGATAATCGCAGGCAGGTGCGATTCGTGCAGCGCTTTTCGCGCCACTCGGGCCGGGTGTTGTGCAGTCGTTATGCCCGCGCCCCCGGGCAAGGCTCCCGGCTACATCCGTTCGGTCGGCGCGCAGGGCCGCAATACGCTTCAAAAAGGCTCCAAAATTGGGCATTCTTCGCATGTGGTGACCTTGGACGAACGGCCTCAGCTGATCGACGCACTCTCCGCCCTGCGCGACCGTGTCGCCGCCGTGCGTCTCCCCCTCCCGCTCCCCGGTGCGCCGCGGGCCCGGCAGACCCGGGCGGAGTTGCTCGCGCAGCTCGACGACTATCTGGTGCCCCGTCTGAAAGATCCCGACGCACCACTGCTCGCGGTCGTCGGCGGGTCCACCGGGGCCGGCAAGTCGACGCTGGTCAACTCGCTGGTGGGACGGCGGGTCAGCGAGGCCGGGGTGCTCAGGCCGACCACGCGGACGCCCGTGCTGGTCTGCCACCCGGAGGACCACCACTGGTTCGCCGGAATGCGGGTGCTGCCGCAGCTCACCCGGGTGTGGCTGCCCGCGCAGGACGACGACCACCCGCCCGAGGAGCCGCCCGAGGACAACGCCCTGCGCGTGGAGACCGCCGCCACCCTGCCGCGCGGGCTCGCGCTGCTCGACGCGCCCGACATCGACTCGCTCGTCGTCGAGAACCGGCTGCTCGCCGGCGAGCTGATCTGCGCCGCCGACATCTGGGTCATGGTCACCACCGCCTCCCGGTACGCCGACGCCGTGCCCTGGCATCTGCTCCGTACCGCCAAGGAGTACGACGCCACCCTCGTCACCGTCCTCGACCGCGTCCCGCACCAGGTCATCGGCGAGGTGTCCCGGCAGTACGAGGCGCTGCTCGACAAGGCCGGCTTCGGCGACCTGCCCCGCTTCACCATCCCCGAACTGCCCGAGTCCACCGGCGGCGGCAGCGGACTGCTGCCCGACAACGCCGTCGCCCCGCTGCGCGGCTGGCTCGCCCACTGCGCCCAGGACCCGGCCGCCCGCCAGCAGGCCGTCGGCCGCACCGCCGCCGGCGTGATCGACTCGCTCGACACCCGCATGCCGGAGCTGGCCGGGGCGGTCGCCGCCCAGTACGCCGCGGCCGTACGGCTCGGCGGCGCCGTCGAGGCCGCGTACGGGGACCAGGGGCGACGGGTCCGCGAGCAGGTCCGCCGCGGCGCCGTGCTCGCCGGGGACGCCCGCACCCGCTGGCGCGGCTACCCCCGCGACAGCACCGCCGGCGAACTCCTCGACGCCCTCGTCGAATCCCTCGCCGCGCTCCTGCAGTGCGCCGTCGCCGCCGCCGACGAGCGGGTGTGCGACGCCTGGCGCCGCGAACCGGCCGCCGGCGCCCTCGCACCCGGCGAACGCCGGGACACCGCCAAGGACGCCCGCGACTGCGGCGAACGGATCGCCATGACCGTACGGCGCTGGCGGCGCGTCCTGGAGGAGATGGTCGAGGAGGAGGTACGGGAGATGGAACGCCCGGCCGTCGCGCGCGCCGGGAAGCGGGCCGCGGCCGCCGCGGCCCCCGACGCCGAGACCCTCACCGCCCTCCTCGCCGCCGTCCTGCTCGGCGGCCGCCGCACGCGCGCCGCCGGCGACCGGCTCGCCGAACTCCTCGGCGCCCAGGGCGCGCTGCGGCTGCGCGACAAGGGCGGCGAGCTGGTCGCCACGTACCTCGACCGCGCCCTGCACACCGAGCGCGACCGGCGTCTGGAGCCCCTCGACGCCCTCGACGTGACCCCCGAGCCGCAGGCCGAACTGATCGCCGCGCTCTCCGTACTGCAGAAGGAGAAGTGACGCCTTGCACGACGCTCTGGACACCGCGGGCACCGTGGACGAGGGGAAGCGCCAGGAGGCCGGGCGCTGGGACGACGGGCTGATCGCCCGGCGCGCCGCCGGCCGGCCCGCCCCCGCCGGCGGTGACGCCCCGGCGACCGGGCCCGAGGACGACGACGCCCTCCCCGTGCTCGGCGGCGCCTACGGCGGCGCCCTGCGCACCCGTCTCGACGCCCTCCACGAACTCGTCGGCCTGTCCCGCACCCGCGTCGAGAGCGAGGTCCTGGCCGAGGCCGGCCGGGTCCTCGACGAGGCCGCGGCCCGGCAGCGGCTGTCCGCCCGGCACACCGTCGTCGCCATCGCCGGCGCCACCGGCAGCGGCAAGTCGACCCTCTTCAACGCCCTCGCCGGCGTCCCCGTCTCCGAGACCGGCCTGCGCCGCCCCACCACCGCCGCGCCGCTCGCCCTCGCCTGGTCCGAGGGCGCCGCGGGACTGCTCGACCGTCTCGGCATCCCGGGCCGGCTGCGCCGCAGGCCGCTCGCCGGCGGCGCGGGCGACAGCGACCTGCAGGGGCTCGTCCTCATCGACCTGCCCGACCACGACTCCGCCGTCACCGCCCACCGCGACCAGGTGGACCGGCTGCTCGGCCTCGTCGACGCCGTGATCTGGGTGGTGGACCCGGAGAAGTACGCGGACGCGGCCCTGCACGAGCGCTATCTGCGGCCGCTCGCCGGACACGCCGAGGTCACCTTCGTCGTCCTCAACCAGATCGACCGCCTCGGCACCGAGGCCGCCGACCTCGTCCTCGACGACCTGCGCCGCCTTCTCGACGAGGACGGCGTGGCGCTCGGCGAGCACGGCGAGCCGGGCGCCACGGTCCTGTCCCTCTCCGCGCTCACCGGGGAGGGCGTTCCCGAACTCCGCGAACTCCTCGGCCGGTTCGTGCAGGACCGCACCGCGCCCGAGCGGCGGCTCGCCGCCGACCTCGACGCCGCCGCGGCCAAGCTGCGGCCGGTGTACGTCGCCGACGGGCGGCCCGGGCTCGGCGAACGGTCCCGGGACGAGTTCGCCGACCGGCTCGCGCTCGCGGTCGGCGCGCACGCGGCCGGCGAGGCGGCGGAGCGGGTCTGGCGGCGCAACGCCATCCGCGCCTGCGGCACGCCCTGGCTGCGGCTCTACCGCTGGTACGAGCGGATCCGCGCGCACGGCAGCGGCACCGACCCGCGCCTCGAAGCCCCGGCCGAGGACGAGCTGACCGCCCGTCAGCGCGTCGAGCAGGCCGTGCGGACCGTCTCCGACGAGGCCTCGCGCGGGCTGCCCGGGCCCTGGGCGCAGGCGGTGCGCGAGGCGGCGGCGCGCGGCGCGGACGGGCTGCCGGAGGCACTCGACGAACTCACGGCGACCATGGGCGACCCGGCCGCCCGGCCGCCCCGGCCCGCGTGGTGGCCGGCCGCCGTCCTCGCGCAGGTGGTGATGACCCTGCTGCAGTTCCTCGGCGCGCTGTGGCTGGTCGGGCAGATCGTGGGCGTCCTGCAGCCGGGGCTGCTCGCGCCCGTCCTCGTCATGGTCGCGGGCATCGTCGGCGGTCCGCTCGTGGAGTGGGCGTGCGCGGCGGCGGTACGGGGACCGGCACGGCGCTACGGGCAGGAGGCCGAGCGCACGCTGCGCGAGGCGGTCGCGGCCTGCGGGCGGGCCCGGGTGCTCGACCCGATCGCGGCCGAACTGATGCGGTACCGGGAGGTGCGCGAGCAGTTCGTTACGGCCTCCGGCGCCACCCGGGTCGCGAGCCGGATCGCGGGCGGCGGCCGGGGCCGGCTGGGACCGACGCGGACGGGCGCGGGCCGCAGATAGGCGGGGCCGCAGAGGGGCGGGGCCGCAGAGGGGCGGGGGCGGCCGGCTTCCGGGGCCGCGCCGCCGGCCCGGGGGCGCCCGGCCTCCGTCCTCGCTCCGATCCCTCCGTCTTCCTCGCCCCGTCACCCGAAAGGGTGGCGGGGTTTTCCACAACTCCCTGTCCCTCCACAGGCTTCAGCGGGATTTCCGGTCCGCCGCCAGCATGGATTCCAGGCAAAGGAATCCTGATGAGAAGGAGATGCGGGACATGAACGAGACGACGGTGACCCTGGTCGGCAACGTGGCGACGAACGTGGAGTACCGCGAGACGGTCTCCGGAGGAATGGCGCGGTTCCGCTTCGCGGTGACCGCCCGCCGCTGGGACCGTGAGCGGGCGGTGTGGACGGACGGGCCGACCAGCTTCTACACGGTCTGCGCCTGGCGCTCACTCGGCATGAACCTGGCCGCCTCGGTGTCGGTGGGCGAACCCCTGGTGGTGCACGGCAGGCTGAAGGTCCGTGAGGAGGAGGTGGACGGGAAGCGGAAGACCTTCGTGGACGTCGACGCGACGGCCGTCGGGCACGACCTGACGCGCGGCACGGCCGCCTTCCGGCGGGCGGTCCGGCAGGGAGCGGCCCCGGAGACTCCCGTGGCGGCGGAAACACCCGTACCGGAAGGGCAAGTTCCGAAACCGGGCGACGCCGAACCGGACCCTTGGCGAACTCCCGCCGTAACCGCCTCCTGACCGACCGTTGTGGGGATTTGTCGATACCGCGACCTGGGGTTTCACGGCAACTGGCGGCGCCTGATAACGATTTCGAGTCGGAATGGTTATCAGACCGTACGACGGGACACAGGGCCCTTCCCCGTCTTTAGGATTCCGGTTACTCATGAGGCGCTTGCTTCCCGTGGGTCAGTGAGTTGCAGACAGGCACTCCCCCCACGCGTCTCGATCGAAGACGCGGAGCGGCCTGTCCGGAGGGGAAATCCATGTTTTCTGTACGCAGGCGCGGCGTTGCCCGCCTTGCCGCCGCGACCGTGGTCTCGGGCCTCGTCGCGGCCGGTGCGATAGCCGTCGCGGGACCGGCGACGGCGGACGAGGGCGGTCAGGGCACCGGCGGTGCCACGGCGACGCTCGGCGGCCTGAAGATCTACGACAAGGTCACCATCAAGGCGACCGGCGAGACGTACGCCGCCGGTCTCTTCAGCATGGACGTGAAGTCCGGCGGGACGATCCAGACCTACTGCATCGACTTCCACACCGGGGCCGTCAACGGTGAGGACTACGACGAGGTCGGCTGGGACCAGTCGTCGCTCCACAACAACCCGGACGCCGGCAAGATCCGCTGGATCCTGCAGAACTCCTACCCGCAGGTGAACGACCTCGGTGACCTGGCCAAGAAGGCCGGCGCCGGGAAGCTCACCCCGCGCACGGCCGCCGCCGCCACCCAGGCCGCGATCTGGCACTTCTCCGACAAGGTCGAGGCCACCCCCGTCAACAGCGACGCGGCCAAGCTGACCACGTACCTGGAGGAGAAGGCCGGCGACCTGGCGGAGCCGTCCGCCTCGCTCAGCCTGTCGCCGTCCTCGGTCGCCGGCAAGGCGGGCCAGCGCCTCGGCCCGATCACCGTCGACACCAACGCCGACAGCGCCACGGTCTCCCTCGCGCCCGGCGCCGCCGCCGGCGTGAAGATCGTCGACAAGGACGGCAAGGCCGTCAGCAGCGTCAACAAGGGCGACAGCAAGTTCTGGCTGGACGTCCCGGCCGGCACGGCCGACGGCGCCGCCGAGGTCAACGTGCAGGCGAACACGACGGTCCCGATCGGCCGTGCCTTCGTCAGCAAGCGGATCAAGAGCCAGACCCTGATCCTCGCCGGCACCAGCACCTCCACCGTCACCGCGAAGGCCACCGCGACCTGGGCGAAGCAGGGCGCCGTCCCCGCCGTCACGGCCGTGAAGAACTGCGCCAAGGGCGGCGTCGACATCACCGCCTCCAACCAGGGCGACGAGGACTGGACCTTCGACCTGAAGGGCGAGAAGCACACCGTCGCCCCGGGCAAGACCGAGACCTTCACCGTCCCGGTCGCCGAGGACGAGGCGTACAAGTTCACGATCACCGGCCCGAACGGGTTCGAGAAGGTCGTCGAGGGCGTCCTCGACTGCAAGACGGCCACCCCCGGCCCGAAGCCGTCCGACACCCCCGCGCCGTCCCAGACCCCGGCCACCGGTGGCACCACCTCCGGTAGCACCTCCGGCACCAACGGTGGCGGCGACCTCGCCGAGACCGGCAGCTCCAGCGCCACCCCGATGATCGCCGGCATCGCCGTCGCGCTCGTCGTGGTCGGCGGCGGCGCGGTCTTCGTCCTCCGCAGGAAGAAGGCGGCCGGCCAGTAACACCCACGGCTGACCGGGGCCCCGCCGCGCACCGCGCGGCGGGGCCCTTCCCGTTGCGGTCATCCACGCACGGTGACCGCCGGATCACTCAGGGAAGAAGCAGGTCAGACCGTCGCCGCGGTACTGGTTTCCGCCGACGGGGCTCGGTCAGGCAAGATGGTTCCATCTGCCCACTCACTCCTTGCCGGACGGTTTCTCTTGGCTGAGTACATCTACACCATGCGCAAGACGCGCAAGGCGCACGGCGACAAGGTCATCCTCGATGACGTGACGCTGAGCTTCCTGCCCGGTGCGAAGATCGGTGTGGTCGGCCCGAACGGTGCCGGTAAGTCCACCGTGCTGAAGATCATGGCCGGCCTGGAGCAGCCCTCCAACGGCGACGCGTTCCTCTCTCCCGGCTACTCCGTCGGCATCCTCATGCAGGAGCCGAAGCTGGACGACTCCAAGACCGTCCTGCAGAACGTCGAGGACGGCGTCGCGGAGATCAAGGGCAAGCTCGACCGGTTCAACGCCATCGCCGAGGAGATGGCCACGAACTACACGGACGAGCTCATGGAGGAGATGGGCAAGCTCCAGGACGACCTGGACCACGCCAACGCGTGGGACCTGGACGCCCAGCTGGAGCAGGCCATGGACGCCCTGGGCTGCCCGCCCGGCGACTGGCAGGTCGAGAACCTCTCCGGTGGCGAGAAGCGCCGCGTCGCGCTCTGCAAGCTCCTCCTGGAGGCCCCCGACCTCCTGCTGCTCGACGAGCCCACCAACCACCTCGACGCCGAGTCGGTGAACTGGCTGGAGCAGCACCTCGCGCAGTACAAGGGCACCGTCGTGGCCATCACCCACGACCGGTACTTCCTCGACAACGTCGCCGAGTGGATCCTCGAGCTCGACCGCGGCCGCGCCATCCCCTACGAGGGCAACTACTCCACCTACCTGGAGAACAAGGCGTCCCGCCTGAAGGTCGAGGGCCAGAAGGACGCCAAGCGCGCCAAGCGCCTCAAGGAAGAGCTGGAGTGGGTCCGCTCCAACGCCAAGGGCCGCCAGGCGAAGTCCAAGGCGCGTCTCGCTCGCTACGAGGAGATGGCGGCCGAGGCCGACAAGATGCGGAAGCTGGACTTCGAGGAGATCCAGATCCCGCCGGGCCCGCGTCTGGGCAGCATCGTCGTCGAGGTCGAGAAGCTCAACAAGGCCTTCGGCGAGAAGGTCCTGGTCGACGACCTGTCCTTCACCCTGCCCCGTAACGGCATCGTCGGCGTGATCGGCCCGAACGGCGCCGGCAAGACCACGCTCTTCAAGATGCTGCAGGGCCTGGAGACCCCGGACTCCGGCGAGATCAAGGTCGGCGAGACCGTCAAGATCTCGTACGTCGACCAGGGCCGCGCCAACATCGACCCGAAGAAGACGCTGTGGGAGGTCGTCTCCGACGGCCTCGACTACATCAACGTCGGCCAGGTCGAGATGCCGTCCCGCGCCTACGTCTCCGCGTTCGGCTTCAAGGGCCCGGACCAGCAGAAGCCGGCCGGCGTGCTCTCCGGCGGTGAGCGCAACCGCCTCAACCTGGCGCTCACCCTCAAGCAGGGCGGCAACCTGCTGCTCCTCGACGAGCCCACCAACGACCTCGACGTCGAGACCCTGTCCTCGCTCGAGAACGCGCTGCTCGACTTCCCCGGCTGCGCCGTGGTCGTCTCCCACGACCGCTGGTTCCTCGACCGGGTCGCCACGCACATCCTGGCGTACGAGGGCGACTCCAAGTGGTTCTGGTTCGAGGGCAACTTCGAGTCGTACGAGAAGAACAAGATCGAGCGCCTCGGCCCGGACGCGGCCCGTCCGCACCGTGCCACCTACAAGAAGCTCACCCGAGGCTGATCAGCTCATGGCTCGGCACATCTACTCCTGCCCCCTGCGCTGGTCGGACATGGACGCCTTCGGGCACGTCAACAACGTGGTCTTCCTCCGCTACCTGGAGGAAGCCCGGATCGACTTCATGTTCCGGCTCGCGCCGGGGGACGGGAGCCCGTCGTTCTCCGGCGGGTCCGTCGTGGCCCGGCACGAGATCGACTACCTGCGCCCGCTGGTGCACCGGCACGAGCCGGTCACCATCGAGTCGTGGGTGACGAAGATCGGCGCCGCCTCCCTGACGATCGCGTACGAGATCAAGGACCCCGACGTCACGTACGTCCGGGCGTCCACGGTCGTCGTGCCGTTCAACCTGGAGACGCAGCGCCCGCGCCGGATCTCCGACGAGGAGAAGTCCTTCCTCAAGGAGTACATGGACGACGGGATGACCTCGGTCGCATGATCGCCATCGCGCCGCTACACTTCGCCGACCCCAGGGAGGCGGCGGGTCTCGCCGCCTTCCTGCGCCGGCTGCTGCACTACGACCGCGCCGCCGCCGTCCGCCTCCAGGCCGGCGGGGGCGCGCTCGCCGTGTTCGGACGGCCGCCGTCCTTCGAGGTGATCGCGATCCGCACGGCGCGTCTCGTCGACGCGGTCGACCTGGACGTCACCGTCTCCGCCGGCGAACTCCTGGAGGGCATCGAGGAGTCGGCCGGCAAGGCGGTCGTCCCCGGCTCCGTCACCGGCCCGCCGTGGGCCGGGGTGCTCCCGCCGCGCGCCGGCTGGCAGCCGGTGGCCGGGCTGCCGCCGGTCGCCGAGATCCGGGGCGCGGTCGCCGCGGCCGTGGCCGAGTTCCGCTCCCGCGACGAGGCCCTGCCCGAGGAACGGCGCACCCGCGCCGAGCGCGACCGCATCGGCCGCGAGATCTGGTCCCGCGCCTTCGCCGGCACGGGCCTGCCGCTGCGCGCCGCGCACGCGGCCCAGTCCCTCGGCTTCCTGCCCCTCCTCCCGGGCGAGGAGCTGCCGGTGGCGCTGTTCGCCGCCGGGCCGTGGCTGCGGCTGCGCACCCCGTACGGCTCCGTCGCGCTGCGGACCGTTCCCATGGCGCTGAACGTGTCGCCGGGCGCCGCCCGGTGATCACTCCCGTGGTCGAGGGCCCGCTCACCGGGCCCGAACTCAACGAGCTCTTCCACGCCTCCTGGCCGGGGCACCGGGACACCGACTTCGAGCCGCTGTTCGCCCGCCGGCTGCTGCACGTCACCGCCCGCCGGGACGGCCGGCTCGTCGGTTACGTCAACGTCGTCGGTGACGGCGGCGCGCACGCCTTCGTGCTCGACACCACCGTCCACCCCGACGAGCGCCGCCGGGGCCTCGGCGTCGCCCTGGTCCGCCGGGCGGCCGAGGCCGCGCGCGAGCGCGGGGCGCACTGGCTGCACGTGGACCACGAGCCGTCCCTCACCGGCTTCTACGCCGAGTGCGGCTTCGCGCCCACCGCCGCCGGCCTCATGCGGCTGAGCGGGTAGAACCCCTCCGGGGAACCCCCTGAGCGGTGAGAACCCCTCCGGGGAACCCTCCCGCGCCACCGGTACCGGCGGGGGCACGAGCACCGCACCGGCGTACGACACGGACCTCGGCATGAGCCCCCCACCGGTACGGGAACGGACGCCCGCCCCGTACCGGTTCCGAAGCGTCCGCGAAACCGGCCGCGAAACCGTCTGCGAAGCCGGCCGCTAAACCGGCCGCGAACCCGCCGCGCACTCAGTGCCGGGCCGGCTCCCGCCTCAGCGGTCCGTGTCGTCCGGCCACACCCCGATGTGGTCCTGCTCCAGCTCGAGCGCCACCCGGTGCTTCATGCCGAGCGCCTCGGTGTAGTCGGCGGGCAGCTGGAGCCGGCCGGCCCGGTCGAGCATCGCGTACTCCCGCGCCACCAGCGACTCCTGGCCCTCCGCGTCGATCTCCGTGCGGCGCAGCACCTCGGAGGAGGTGCGGCCGTCGCGGATGGCGACCGTGCGGCGCACCTCGGAGGCGACCGCCTGGTCGTGCGTGACGATGACGATCGTCGTGCCCAGCTCCTCGTTGGCCCGCCGGAAGGCCGCGAAGATCTGCTCGCCGGTCGCCGAGTCCAGCTCACCGGTCGGCTCGTCGGCGAGCAGCACCGACGGGTCGTTGGCGAGGGCGACGGCGATCGCGACGCGCTGCTGCTGACCGCCGGACAGCTGGTGCGGACGCCGGTCGCGGATCTCCGCGATGCCGAGCATCGAGAGCAGTTCCTCGGCCCGCCGCGCCTTGTCCCCGGACCGGCCGCCACCCTTCAACTGCATGGGCAGCGCCACGTTCTGCGCCGCCGTCAGATACGGCAGGAGGTTGCGCGCGGTCTGCTGCCAGACGAAGCCGACGACCTCGCGGCGGTAGCGCAGCCGCGCCTTGCCGTCCATCGCCAGCAGGTCGCAGCCCGCGACCTTCGCCGCGCCGGCGGTCGGCACGTCGAGCCCGGCGAGGATGTTCATCAGCGTCGACTTGCCCGAGCCGGACGCGCCGACCAGGGCCATCAGCTCGCCCTCCTGCACCAGCAGGTCCAGGCCCTGGAGGGCCTGCACCTCCACGCCGTCGGTGGTGAAGATCCGGACGAGCCGGTCGCAGGCGATCAGCGCGTCATGGCCGTACTCGGGCCGGTCGCGGTGCGCCGTGGCCCGCCGCTCCAGCTCCTCCAGGGTGGTGCTGCCGGTAGCCGGAGAGGTCCCCGAGGTCGTCGTCATCGCGCGTCTCCTGCCCTGAGTTCCTTGATCGAGCCCCTGCGGGCCGCCCACCACGCCTGCATCAGCGCCGCCCCGCCCGCGAGCAGCACCACACCGGCCGCCGGAAGCCCCAGCGACCATCCGTCCGCCTTCAGCGCCGCGCCCAGGCCCACGGCCTCCTCGGGGGCGCCGGCGAGCGCGAGCCGCACCAGGTCGATGCCGGGCGCGAGCAGCAGGATCGTCGCCCAGCCGACCAGCGCGCCGCCGACCGCCGCGAGCAGTGCCTGCGGCAGCGCCTCCAGGGCGAGCAGCCGCCGGCCCTGGCCGCGGGTCAGGCCCATGGTGCGCAGCCGCGCCAGCAGCGTGGCCCGCTCGGGCGCGACCTGGAGCAGCGAGAGCAGCAGGGCGAGGACGGCGTAGCCGGCGCCCGCGGCGATGGCGGCGAGGTAGAGCCGCTCGGCACCGGTCTGCATCGGCGAGTCGACGTACGCGGCCCGCTTCTCGCCGGCCAGCGCCACATGGCTGGTCGGGTCCTTCGCCGCGACCGCGGCGCGCAGCGCCGCTCCGTCGAGCGCCGTGCCCCCGCCGCCGGTGACCAGCAGCGCGGTCGGCGCCCGGTTGACCAGGTCGGCGGCGTTGACGAGGAGGAAGTCCTTGTCGGGCAGGGCCGGGGTCACCGTGCGCACCGCGACCACCTTCACGTGGAAGCGTCCGGCCGCCGCCGTGATCTCCATGGGCCGGGCGCCGAGCCGGTCGGCGACGGCGGGCGAGGCGATCGCGGGGATGACGCGGGCGTTGTTGCCGACGTTCGCGGGCCCGCCGGTGCCGGTGGACCTCAGCAGGTCGGCGGGGAAGGGGCCGAAGCCGGTACGGGCCGCGAGCCGGGCGTACGTGGCGGGCTCGACGCCGACCAGCGGCGCGCCCATGCCGCGGTCGCCGGAGCCGCGCCGGGACGGCAGCTCCAGGCCGTACTCGATCTGCACCGGCGACACCTCCCGCACCCCGGCCACGCCCCGCACGGTCTCGGCCAGCCCTGCGGGCAGCGGTGTCGAGCCGAGGTCGTTGCCGACCCGGGCGTCCGCGCCGGTCGCCAGATGGGCCGCCTTGTCGCGGGCGTCGGCGACACCGGTGAGCACCGCGCCGCCGACCGCCGCCGTGGTCAGCGCCACGAGCAGCGCGAGCAGCGGCAGCGCGCCGGTCGCGGAGGCCCGGCCGGCCCGGGCGAGCGACAGATAGCCGACGGCGCCGCGCAGCCGGCGCGCGGGCCGGGCCAGCCAGCGCAGCGGCAGCGGATACAGCCGTACGAGCACGAACGCGGCGATCAGCGCGACCAGCACCGGCGCGGCGCTGACCAGGTAGTCGACCGAGCCGGAGTCGCCGGTGCCACGGCGGCGCAGCGCGGTGACCGCGCCGGCCGCGAGGACCAGGAACGTGAGCTCGGCGACCGTGCGGCGGCGCGACGGCTTGGCGGTGACGACGTCCTCGCGCCCGCCGTGCAGCTGGGGACGCCGGTGCAGGAAGACCGCACGCAGCGGCAGCAGGAGCGTGGCGAGCAGCGCGAACGCGGCGGCCGCCGCGCAGGCGGGCCAGATCCGGGTGCCGGGGGCGTCGGTGAGCCAGGCGGCGAGCAGCAGACCGAGCGCGCCGGCCGGGACGGTGACGACGGCGGTCTCGCCGAGCAGCCGCCCGCCGATGCCGGTCAGGGAGGCGCCGCGGGAGCGCAGCAGGGACAGTTCGGCGCGCCGCCGGGCGGTGAACAGGCCGCCGGCCATCGCGAGGACGACGACCGCGACCGCGCCGACGCCGAAGGCCGCGACCGCGACGACCGACGCGATGGCGTCACGCAGCCCGGTGTACTCGGCGACGATGTCGTCCAGGTCGGTGGCGAACGCGCCGTTCTCGCCGATGGCCTGACGCAGCTTCACCAGGTCCGGGCCCGCCGTGGCCGAGGCGAGCGCGCCGGCGAGCCGGTCGGTGTCCTGGCCGGTGAGGTGGCCGGTGGCGGGCGCGTACCGCCAGTACTGCTCGGGCTCGCCCAGCGTTCTGAGCAGCCCGGGGCCGCTCTCGGGAGCGACGATCAGGGAGGCCGTCCAGTACCACTTGACCTCGCCGTTCACGCTCTTGGCGCTGAACAGCGGGGTGTGCAGCAGCGTGTCGACCGACCAGAAGGGGCGCCCGGCGTCCTTCGGCTCGACGATGCCGGTGATGGTGATCGGCTTCGGCGCGCCGTCCTTGCCCTGCACGTGCACGACCGAACCGACCTTCAGGTGCAGCGCCTTGGCCGTCTTCGCCGTCACCGCCGCCTCCAGGCCGCCGCCCGTGCCCGCGCCGGGCGCGCGGCCCGCCGTGTAGGCGGCGTGCGCGGCCAGTCCGGCCCGGGCGTCCAGGACCAGATCGGTCGGAAGCCCGTCCGGCTGCGGCAGCCACGGGTCGAGCCCCTGGATCCGCTTGGTGGTGCGCACCCCGTACGCCGAGTCGGCGAGGTTCACGCGCAGCGGTGCGGGCAGCAGCGGCGTCACCTCGTCGCGGGCCTTGCGCAACGCCGGCGGGGTGAGCTGTTCCGCGGACTCGCTGGGCGTGGTGAGCGTGATCGCGTTGCGGTGCGCCGGCGCGGCGTCGATGGCGTGCCGCAGCCCGTCCGTCTCGTACGCGTCGACCGACCGCGGGAGCGCCGCCGCCAGGAACGCCGTCACGAGGACGAGCAGCCCGAAGGCGAGGGCCGCGCCCGGCGCGGTCCGCAACCGGGTCCGGACCCAGGGCGCCACGGCGCGGGCGGGCTTGCGGGGCATGGCGGTCGCCTTTCCGGAGGCGGGGGAGGGGGAGGGCTTGGGCTCGTGGACGGCCGTGGGCATCAGCGGCCTCCTCGGGCGACGGCGGGCGGCGCGGGGGGCCGGGCCGGGGTGGCCGAGGGCGTGCCGGGCCGGGGCCGGGTGGTGGCGGGTGGCGTCTCCGTCCCTTGCCGGGCAGCCGGGGGCACCAGCGGGTGGCGCCGCCGGGTGGCGACGCGCGCCGCCCGTGGCGCGTCGCTGCCGGCGGCAGGCCGGGGCACCGGACCGCGCCGTGCGGCGTCCGGGATGTCCGGCGAACGGCGCCGGGCCGTGACCGGCCCCATCAGTGGTCCCCCTGGGTGCGCAGCGTCGTCGCCGGGTCCGTGCGGCGCAGGGCGATCGCCGCGACGACGGCGAGCGGGAGCGCGGCGACGCCCGCGAGGAGCAGGGCCACGTGGCCGACCGGGAGTTCGACCAGGACCTGGGGGACCGGGCGTTCGGCCTGGCCGGTGAGGACGACGAGCGGGACGACGGCCCGCGTGAGGACGGTGCCGAGGGCGACGCCGACGAGCAGGCCGATGCCGACGAGCAGGCCCTGTTCGGCGGCGATGAGCCGGGCCAGTTGGCGGCGCGGGGCGCCCAGCGCGCGCAGCACGCCGAACTCCTGCGCGCGTTCGCGCAGCGAACCGGCCGAGCCGACCGCGAAGCCGACCGCGGCGAGCGCCGCGGCGGCCGCCGCGACCGCCATGAGCGCCGAGTTGGGGCCCGCGCCGAGCGGGTCGCCGAGCAGTTCGGCGGCGGCCTCGTCCCGTACGAGCACCTGCGCGGGGTCGGCGTCCGGGCGGGCCCGCAGGGCCTTCGCGACGCCGGCGGTGCGGCCGGGGGCGGTGGTCAGCCACCACTCGGTGGGCGGCAGCGTCGCGCCGGGCGTGGCCGCGAGGGCGCGGTTCGCGGTGAACAGGTCGACGAGGAGCGCGCCGCCGTCCTGCGGGGTGGTCGCGGGGGCGGAGGCGGAGACGGCGCGGGCGCCGGGGCCGGTGGTCGGCAGCTCGCGGACCACCTCGGCGATCAGCACGCGCAGCGTCGAGCCGTTGACGGCGACCTCGACGACGTCGCCCTTCTTCGCCTTGGCGGCGGTCAGGAACGCGTCGGTGGCGAGCGCCGGGACCTGCTTCGGCGGCGCCGGGCGGGGCGCGGTGAGCGTCAGGTCGTAGTCGTCGGTGCCGGGCCACGGGCCGTGGGCCTCCCGGCTGCCCGCCTCGAAGGTGACGTCGAGCGAGCCGCCGGCGCCGGCGACGCCGCTGAGCGGGACCTCCGGGTTGTCGCCGTTCGCGAGCCGCGCCGCGTACGTCGCGGTCCACTTCGGCAGCGCCCCGCGCACGTCGACCGGCTGCTCGGCGCCGCCGTCGCGGACGGAGAGCACCCGCCCGACGGTCAGCACCCGCTGCCCGCCCGAGCCCTCGCCGAGCGTGCCGCCGATCTCCAGGCCGGCCACGCTGAAGCCGCCGGCGCCGCGGAGTTCGGGCAGGGCGACGGTGAGCCGGTGGGTGCGGCCGTCGGCCGGAAGGGTGCCGAGGAGGCGGCGGTACGGGATGCCGTAGCCGTCCTCCAGGACGACCGTGGCCTGCGTGCCGGGCGTGTCGCGCGGCGCCCGGTCGCGCAGTTCGACGGCGAGCGCGCGGGTGCCGGCCGGGAGCGCGATGCCGGGACGCGGACCGGCCCCGGGCGCGACGGCGGCGAGCCGGGCGGCCGGGGAGCCGTCGGCGAGGTCGGGGCGCAGCCGCAGGCCGTCGGCGGCGTGCCGGGTGTCGACGGCCAGCACGGTCGCGTTGTGCCCGGCGACGTCGGTGCCGGCCCGGTGCACGGGCGCCGCCGCGCGGACGCCGGGCAGCGCGGCGAGCCGCTCGGTCTCGCCCAGGTCGCCGGGGCCCGCGCTCAGCACCCGCACGTCCGCGCCGGCCTTGAAGTCGGCCTGGTCGCGCTGCGAGCGGTCCCACGAGTCGGACTGCCCGATCGCCAGCATGCCCATGGCGACGGCGAGGACGAGCAGCAGCACCGGGCCCGCGCCGCGCAGCGGACGGCGGCTGAACTGCCAGCCCGCGAGCGCCGCCGGCAGGCCGCGGCCGCCGGCGGCGCGCCGCTCGGCCAGCTTGGCGGCGGGCGGCAGCAGCCGCAGCGTCAGGACGGTGCCGGCGAGCAGCGCGAGGGCGGGGGCGGCGACGAGCAGCGGGTCGACGCCGAGGCCGCCGGAGCGGTCGCCGGCCAGCGCTCCGGCGCCGCCCGCGCCGGTCTGCCGGTCGAGCTGCCAGTAGGCGATGCCCGCGATGACGAGCAGCCCGATGTCGGCGCCGGCCCGGACGGGCGCGGGCAGCGCGGCGGCCCGGCCCTTGCGCAGCGAGACGGTGGCGCCGTCCCCGGCGGCGAGCGCCGGGGCGACGACGGCGGCCGCGCAGCACAGCGCGACGGCGGCGGCGACGAGCCAGACGGCCGCCGGGGGAGTGGCGTCGAGCCGGCCGAGCGCGTCGAGCGCGGTGCGGTCGGCGAAGAGCCGGGTCAGCGGATGGGCGAGCAGCGGGGCGGCGACGGCGGCGGGCAGCGCGAGCAGCAGCGCCTCGACGGTGGCGAGCCCGGCGATCCGGCCGCGGGAGGCGCCGCGGGCGCGCAGCAGCTCGGTCTCCCCGGAGCGCTCGCTGCTGAGCAGCCGGGCGACGAGCAGCAGCGCGTAGGCGGCGAGCAGCACCAGCTGCACGGCCACGATGGAGAGGGTGGAGCGGGAGACGAGTAGCGCCCGGTCGGTCTGCTCCAGGACGGTCGGCAGCGAGGTGTAGGCGGTGACGGTGGTGCCGAAGCCCGCCGTGTCGGCGAGGACCGTCTCCGGGCCCTTGGTGGCGGAGTCGCGCAGGGCGTCGGTCCGGTCGGTGGTGACGGCACGGTAGTCGGCGGTGCCCAGCCAGGAGGTGGTGCCGGTGGTGACCCGGCGGGAGGCGAGGGTGGCGGGGTCGGCGAACAGCGGTCCGTACGTGGTGAAGGCGAGCGTCTTCACGCCGCGGCCGCCCGCCGCGTCGAGCTGCCAGTACAGGTCGGCGGTGTCCACGGGCCGGTAGACGCCGGTGATCCGGGTCTTCAGCGGTTTGCCGGCGAGCCGGTCGGTGAGGTCGAGGACGGTGCCCGGGGCGATCCCGAGCCGGCGGGCGACCTCCTCGGGGACCGCGCTCTCGACCTCGCCGGCCGCGGTGGCGGGCTTCGGCCAGGCGCCGCGGACCAGGCTGATCCGGGAGCGGTCGAGCGCGGCGAAGTGCGTGAGGTCCGGGTCGCCCGCGCGGGCGGCGGGCGGCTGGAGCGAGCGCGGCAGCGCGTACGGGCCGGAGGTCGCGAGCTTCCGTACGTGCACCGGCAGCCCGGCGAAGGTCCGCTCGGTGCCCTTGCGGGCGGCCGCGTCGGCGCTCGCCCGCTTGTCCTCGGGGATCTGGCCGCTGATGACGAGTGCGGCGGCGGGCGCGGCCCGGCCCTGGAGGGTGCCCTGGAGCGCGGCGTCGCCGATCGAGCCGGAGAAGGCGGCGAGGGTGGCGAGGACGGAGGTCGTCAGGAGGACGGCGAGCAGGGCGGCGGTCAGGAGCAGCCGGTGCGCCCTGACGCGCAGAAAGACGAAGCCCGTCACCTGTTTTCCCCCCTGAAAACACCGCGATCGTTCACTATCGAACGTTCATCGGATGCTTTCAGAGGGCACCGGATACGGAAACCGCTTACACCCGCACCTTGATGCGATCGTGACCGTTATTCGGGGCCTTCTCACCGGAATGTGTTCGTCCGGGAGCGGGCGGTCAAGGCGCGGCGCATGGGGCTACTCCGCGGTGTTGATCATCGCGGACGCGGCGAAGGTCAGATACCGCCACAGCTCCTGCTCGTGCTCCGGCGCGAGCCCCAGCTCGTCCACCGCGTCCCGCATGTGCCGCAGCCACGCGTCGTGCGCCGCCCGGTCCACCGTGAACGGGGCGTGCCGCATCCGCAGCCGCGGATGGCCTCGGTGGTCGCTGTAGGTGCGCGGGCCGCCCCAGTACTGCATGAGGAAGAGCACGAGCCGCTCCTCGGCCGGGCCCAGGTCCTCCTCCGGGTACATCGGCCGCAGCAGCGGGTCCTCGGCGACCCCCTGGTAGAAGCGGCGGACCAGGCGCCGGAAGGTCTCCTCGCCACCCACCTGCTCGTAGAAGGTCTGCTCCTGAAGCGTGCCGCGCGGAATCTCGTTCACCGTTCCATCGTCTCAGATGCCCGGACGGAGGACCGGAGGCTTAGGACTGGTGGCCGGAACGGGGCGGCGCGCAGCAGAGTGGAGACATGGAGGACGTGCGGCGCGACATGTTCGCCGAGGAGGGCGCGCGGGCGCGGCGGGCGCTGGTGCGCGAGATCGAGGCGCGCGGCGACCTGCGCGACCCCGCCTGGCGGGCCGCGTTCGCCGAGGTCCCGCGCCACCTCTTCGTCCCCTCCTACTACGTGAGCGGACCGGCCGGCTACGAACGCCTCTGGTCAGGCGACCCCGACCCCGCCCGGCGCGCCCGCTGGCTGCGCGGCGCCTACCAGGACGGGGCGCTCGCCACCCGGGTCCGGGACGGCGAGCTGCTCTCCTCCGCCAGCCAGCCCTCCCTCATGGCCCGGATGCTCGAAGCCCTCGACATCGGCGCCGGCCACGACGTCCTGGAGATCGGCGCCGGCAGCGGCTACGGCGCCGCCCTGCTCTGCCACCGCCTCGGCGACCGCCACGTCACCACCGTCGACCTGGACGAGGAGATCGCCGAGTCCGCCCGCGCCCACCTCGCCGCCGCCGGCCACCGGCCCGCCGTGCTCACCGGCGACGGCGCCCGCGGCTGCCCCGAGCACGCCCCGTACGACCGGATCGTCGCCACCTGCGAGATCCCCGCCGTGCCCTGCCCCTGGCTCGCCCAGTGCCGGCCCGGCGCCCGGATCCTCGCCCCGCTCTCCACCGGCCTGATCCTGCTCGCCGTCCGCGACCCGGAGCACGCCGAGGGGCGGTTCCTCGACACCTCCGCCTACTTCGTCCCGCTGCGCGGCGGCGGCGCCGCCCGCCCCCCGCGCCGGCGCGCGGGCGGGGTGCCGCGCCGGGTGTACGAGGACGAGGGCTTCCAGTTCCTCGCCGGGCTCGCCGGGGAGCGCCTGGACATGGGCGAAGCGCTCTCGCTCTGGCAGCGCGAACGGCAGCCGGAGCGGGAGCGCTTCGGGGTGACGGTGCGGGAGGGCCGGCAGTGGGCCTGGCTGGACGACCCCGAGGGGCCGTACGCCTGGCCGCTGCCGGACCTCTAGTGAGGTGCGCTCAGTCGCGCCGGACGGTGATCGTCGTCCAGGCGCCCACGTGCACCCGGTCGCCGTCGCCCAGCTGCACCGGCACGTAGGGCTGGATCGGGTCGGGCGAGCCGTTGATCGTGGTGCCGTTGGTGGAGTTCTGGTCCACCACCGCCCACGAGCCGTCGGGCTGCGCCACGAGCACCGCGTGCTGGTGCGAGACGCCCGGGTCCTCCGGCGGCACCGACAGGTCGATGTCGGGCGACTCGCCGGTGGAGTGCCGGCGGCGGCCGATGCTGACCTGGTTGCCCTGGAGCGGGATGTGCTGCTCGGGGGAGTACGCGGGCAGGTTGAGCCCCGTCGCCTCCGGGCCGCTGCGCTGCATCATCGCCATGAAGTAGTCGCGGTCCGGGCCGATCACCGCGCTCCAGCTCGCCGGCTGCGGACGCGGCTGCGGGGCCTGCGGCTGAGGCGGCTGCTGCCGGAACGGCGCGGGCGGCGGACCCTGCGGACCCGGGCCGGGGCCGTGCGGACCGGGACCCTGCGGACCGGGACCCTGCGGGCCGGGGCCGCCCTGGCCGGGCAGCGGGGGCAGGGGCGGCGGCGCGGAGCCGGGCGCGGGCGCCGGCTGTTCCGAGCGGGACGGGGGCGGGAGCAGCCAGTCGTCGTCGGCGCGCGGCTGCGGCGGCGCCGGCGGCGGAGGCATGCCGGGGCCGCCGGCCGGCGGCGGGGCCGGCTGGAACGCCTGCGGGGCCATGGGCGCCCCGGGGACCTGCGGGCGCTGCGGCGGGGCCTGGTGGTGCGTCGGGTCCGCGCCCAGCGGCTCGGCCGGCCGGTTCACCTGCGAGGGCCGCGAGCCCTGGTACTCGAACGGGTCCGGGTGGGGGTGCGGCGGCTGCGGCTGCCCGGGCCGCTGCGGCGACTGGAAGCCGGGCGGCAGGTTGAGCCCGCCGGGGCCGCCGGGGCCGCCGGCCGGCGGCATGCCCGGGCCGGGCGCCGGGGCGATCGGGGTGTACGAGGTCGCCGTGTTCGTGAGGAAGTTCCAGCGGCACTCCTCGCAGAACGGCGCCATCGGCTCGCGCGGGGTGCGGCACTGCGGGCACAGCTCGGCCTGGGCGGTCGCGTTCGGGTCGTAACCACCGGGGCCACCGGGCGCGCCGGGAGCACCGGGCGCGCCGGGCATCGGCGGCGGGGGCGGCGGGCCGCCGGGACCGGGGCCGGCCGGGCCGCCGGGGCCCGGGTAACCGTAGGCGGGCGGCGGCGGGGGAGGCGGCGGTACGGCACCCGTCGGCGCACCCGCCCCGGCCATGCGGTGGCCGCAGACCTCGCACCAGTCGTCGGAGACCGACTGGTGTCCGTTCGGGCAGGTCGGCATGTCGGTGCTTCCCCCTCTCGTCGTCCGTTACGGCCCTGTGTGTCCGTTGGTGTTTCCGGCTACTTCTTCACGCGAACGGTCTTGGTGGAGCGCGTCTCGAGAGTCATCTCGTCCGCTTCCGCGACCTTCGCCTTCAACCGCACAGTACCCGTCGCGGCGTCGACCACGTCCACCACCTTCGAAAGCAGTTTCGCGGTATCGGCGTTCCCGGAGGCCGCCGCGAGCTGCACCGCTCGCCCCAGCTTGGCCGTCGCACCGTCACGATCACCCGATTTACGGGCGTCCATGCCCTGCTGGATGGCGTCGGCCAGCTCGGCCTGCCCGGTGTAGTGCGCGACCTGCGCGTTGATGGCCGTGGACATCACCATGTCGTCCGTCCACACCGCCCGTACCAGCCCCTGGGACAGCGTCACCGGAGTGCCGCCCGCCGGGTCCGGCACGATCAGCGAGACCCGGGCGGCCAGCATCTCCTGGCCGACCGCGGCCTGCGGGACGCGCACGGACACGTGGTAGTCGCGGGACTCGTCGCCCCACGAGCCCGTCGGGTAGTCCCCGGCGCGCGGGCCCGCCTCGGTGCGGCGGCCCGTCAGGTCCTCTACCGTCGGCGCCACCTGCTTCACGAAGCCGATCTCCACGCCGACCGGGGTCCACAGCCGCAGCGCGACGTCCGCGACCTCCTTGTCCATGGCGCGTTCCATCATCGTCGTGAAGTCCGCCGTGAGGCCGGCCGGGTCGGCGACGATGTCGGCGGTGCCGAGCAGGGCCCGGGCGATGCCCTTGACCTCCTCGACCTCCCAGTCGGTGCCCACACCGCGCGCGTCACAGGTGAAGCGGCCCGCGCAGGCGTCCAGGGCGGCGCGCAGATCGGCGGGTGACTCGTGCTCGTTGCGGCCGTCGGTGAGCAGGATGCCGTGCCGGATCGGCGCGGCGGACGCACCGTCGGAGTGCAGGAGCCGGTCGGCGAGCCGCAGCCAGGTGCCGATGGCGGTGCCGCCGCCCGCGCTCAGGGAGCGCAGCGCGTCCCTGGCCTCGGCGCGGGTGCGCGCGTCGGCCACGGCGAGCCGGCCGCCGCCCGGGTACACCTCCTTCGCCACGTGCGTACCGGCGACCAGCGCGAACGCGGTGCCGTCGCGCAGGGTGTCGATGGCGGCCGCGGCCGCCTCGCGCGCGCCGCGCATCTTGGTCGCCGGGTAGTCCATCGAACCCGAACAGTCGAGCATCAGCACGACCGCGGCGGAGCGGCCGCCGGCAGCGGCCCGCGGCAGTCCGGCGGCGACGGTGCCGCCACCGGTCGCGGTGACGGTGACGATCGCGTTGACGTCCCGCCCGCCCTCCGGCAGGAACTCGTTCTGGTACACGTCCACCGAGAACTGCGGCCCGGTCGGCTTGGAGAAGTTGGCCATGGGTGATTCGGCTCCTCGGCTCACGAGAAGAGAAGAGTGGGTCGGTAGGGGAGGGGCGGACGGCCGGTCAGGCCGATCCTGCCCCGGCGGGCGGCAGGACGAACGGCAGCAGCGCGACCGTGATGTTGTCGTGGCCGCCGCCGTCGAGCGCGTGGCCGACGAGCACCTGGGCCGCGTGCAGCGGGCGGGCGGCGGCGTCGGCGGGCATGATCCGCGCCATCTCCTCGGCCCCTTCCGCGTAGTTCCACAGCCCGTCGGTGCACACCACCACCACGCCCGGCCGGTCCGGTTTGAACGCGGCCGTGTGCGGTTCCAGTTCGTACGCGTCGGCGCCGAGCCAGCCCGTGATGGCGTGGGCGCGCTCGTCCGCGTACGCCTGCGCCTCGTTCATCAGGCCCGTGGCCACCATCTGCGCGGCCCACGAGTCGTCCTCGGTGAGCCGGGCGGGCGGCGCGCCGCGGTCGTCGGGCACCCAGTACGCCCGGCTGTCGCCGACCCAGCCGACCACGAGCAGCCCGCCCGTGACGATCGAGCCGACGATGGTGCAGGCCGGCGCGTTGGTGTGGTGCTCGCGCTCGGCGGCGGCGGGCTCCGCCAGGGAGTTGACCGCCTCGGCCGCCGCCACGATCGCCTCGTGCATCGCCTGCTGCGGATGCGTGCCCCGCGGCAGGGCCGCCACGAGCGTCTCCTTCGCCGCGCGGGCGGCGGCGGCGGACGCCTCGTCGGGCCGGGTCGCCGACGACACGCCGTCGCAGACCACGCCGACCACCGCGGGCGTCCCGTCGGGCAGCGCGGCCGCCGCGACGGCGAAGCTGTCCTCGTTGCGGTGGTGCCGCAGCCCCCGGTCGCTCACGGCGGCGACCGCCGGCAGCTCCTCCTCCATGTGATCCCGCTCGCGCGGCTGCGCGTGACCGCAGTGCTCGCAGTACCCGTCCCCGTCCACCCGCCCGGTCCGGCAGGCGACGCACAGCTTGCGCGGGTCGGCGGCGACGGGCTCGGGGATGGCGGGCACGGCGGCGGCGGGCCCGGCCTGGAGCGCGGCGCGCGGGTCGGGCGCGGCGAGGGTGAAGTCGCCGTCGGAGGCGACTGGTTCGGCGGTGGGCGCGGAGGCGGGTCCGGCGGCCGCCGGGGCCGGGCTCCGGCCGGCGCCCCCGTCGGCGGCGGCCGGAGCCGCCGGCGCCGGGCCCGCCGGCGGGTCCGTGCCCCGGACCGGGCCGACGGACCCGCCGGAGCCCCAGGCCGCACCCGCGACCGGGGCGGACGGCGAGCCGGCGGCCGCCGTGCCCTGGGCCGGGGCCGTGCCCTGGGCCGCGGGGGCGGCCGCCGGCGCGGCCGGCACCCCGTCGGTCCGCACCGGCATCGTCGGCAGGTCGCGGCCGCCCGAGTCCGTGCCCGGCAGGTCGCCGGGGTGCTGGGTGGCCGTGGTGAGGGAGGCGGGGTCGCGGGGCGGGGGCTCCGGCCAGTCGACGGGGAGGGCGATCGGGACCGTCGGGCGGTCCGGCTCGGGCTCCGCTCCGGCGGCCGACAGGTCGTAACCGCACGCGCCGCAGAAACGATCCCCCGATTCGAGCGGCTCGGCGCACTCGGGGCAGGTCCCCAGGGGGTGCGGGGCCTTGGGCTTCAGGGACATACTCACACCCACGTCCTGGGGCGGTAGCGGTTGGCCCGCTCCACCAGTTCGATCCTCTCCTCGCCGCGCTGGGCGAGCCGGGCGAGCACCCGGTAGGAGCGTTCGAGGCCGAAGCGCAGTCCGCGCTCGTCCAGTTCGCTGCCGAGCAGCGCCGTGCCGGCCGGACTCGTGCCGGGGCTCCCGGAGAGCACCCAGTCGAGGGCCGTGCCGAGGACCTCGGTCGCCAGGCGCTCGCGGCGCACCGCGTCCAGGCCGAAGCCCTGGAGCGCGGCGACCTGCGCGGCGGCCGCCGTCAGGTCGCCGCCGAGCGGCTCGTTCGCCGGGCGGCGGCGCAGCCGGGCCCGGACGGCCGCGACCCGGGCGGCCGTGTAGTGGATGGACGACTCGGGCACGGACTCCAGGGTGCGCACCGCGCCCGCCCGGTCGCCCGCCGCCATCTGCACCCGGGCCAGGCCGAACGCGGCGCTGACGTAGCTCGGGTCGGTCGCCCACACCAGGCGGTAGTACTCCGCCGCGTTGTCCAGCTGGCCGAGCACCTCCGCGCACACGCCGAGCGCCAGCTTGGGCGCGGGCTCGCCGGGGAAGGCGTCGTAGACCGCGTCGAAGGCGAGCGCCGCGTTCTCCCGGTCGCCGGCGACCAGCGAGGTGACGCCGCGGTACCAGACCACGCGCCAGTCGTCCCCGTACCCGCGCTCCAGGTCCTCAAGGGCGCGCCCGGCGGCCCCGGTGTCGCCCATCTCCAGGCGGGCCCGCAGCTCGCGCAGCCGCAGTTCGAGCGAGGCGACCGGCGCCGCGTGCAGCGCGGTGATCAGCTCGGCGGGGGCGGCGGCGAGGAGGCCGGCGAGGAAACCGGCGTTGGGGTCGGCCGGGTCGACGCGCGGCACGGGCAGCGCGAGCGTCGTCGCGGGCACGTCCAGCGGGCGCAGGAACGCCCCGGCCCGGCCCGGGACGGCCGTGGGCAGCGCCCCGCGTCCGCCGCGCGGTCCGCCGCGCCGGGTCTCGCGCGCCCCGAGCACCGACACGTCGTCGGTCTGCTCGTCGAACAGCTCGGTGTCCGTGACCCGCACCTCGGCGCCGAACAGCGTCGACAGCGCCGGCCGGGGCCGGCCCGACTGCAGTGCCACGACCTCCCGCAGCACACCCGTCAGCTGCTCGGCCATCTCCTGCGCGGAGGAGAAGCGGCGGGCCGGGTCCGGGTCGGTGGCCCGCACCAGGAAGCGGTAGAACGACTCGTACGTCCGCAGCACCTCGATGCCGTCCGGCTCCGGCAGCGAGTCGGCGTAGACGTTGGTGTAGCCCTGGAAGTCGAAGGTGAGCACGGCGAGCGTGCGCGCCACCGTGTACAGGTCGCTGGCCACCGACGGGCCGACCTCGGCGACCTCCGGCGCCTGGTAGCCGACCGTGCCGTAGATCGCCGACTCGTCGTCGTCCATCCGCCGGACCGCGCCCATGTCGATGAGCTTGAGCTGGTCCTCGGTCTGGATCGCGTTGTCGACCTTGAAGTCGCAGTAGAGCAGGTTGCGGCTGTGCAGGTGGCCGAGCGCCTCCAGGGCCTCGATGCCGTACGCGCACGCCTGCTCGACCGGCAGCGGGTCGCGCCGGCCGTCGGGCGTGCGGCGGTCGTTGGCGATCTCCTTGAGCGACTTGCCGCCCACGTACTCCATGACGATGTAGCCGTCCAGGGAGCCGGTGCGCGGGTCGAGGTGCTCGACGAAGTTGTAGATGCGGACGATGTTGGAGTGCTCGATCTCCGCGAGGAAGCGGCGCTCCGAGATCGCGGCCGCCATGGCGTCCTGGTCACCGGTGTCGAGCAGGCCCTTGAGGACCACCCAGCGGTCCGAGACCGCCCGGTCGACGGCGAGGTAGATCCAGCCGAGGCCGCCGTGCGCGAGGCAGCCCACCACCTCGTACTGCCCGTGCACCACGTCGCCGGCCCGCAGCTTCGGCACGAAGGAGTACGGATGGCCGCACTTGGTGCAGAAGCCCTCCGTACGGCCCGGCCGGTCACCGCGCGAACGGCCCACCGGCGCACCGCAGTCGGAACGCGAGCAGAATCGCTTCCTCTCGGGCACCTCGGGGTTCGCCATCACCGCCGCACGCGGATCCGGACGCGGCACCTCCGGCACCGCCACCAGGCCCGCGCCCAGCCGGCCGCGCCCCGACTGCGAGCCGGTCGAACCCGAGCTGCGCACCGACACCGAGCGCGCCGAACCCTGCCCCGACAGCGAGCGCGAGAGCCGCCCGGAGACCGAACGCCGGGACGCCGAGGACCGCGAGGACGTCCGGGAGGAGGCGCGCGAACCGCTGCGCGCCGAGCTGCTGCCCGAGCCCTTCGACGACTCGCGGCCCGGCACGGCCAGGCCCGTCGGGTTTGCGGCGAGCATGCCGCCGGGCGCGACGACCGGGGCGAGACCGCAGGTGTCGCAGTACAGCTCGCCGCCGCCCATGTCCTCGTACGATCCCTCGCACGTCGGACGCTGACAACTGCTCACTCCGGACTCCCCGCTCATGATCGATCCCCCCGTGTGTCCCGCGGCCCCGACAGCGCCTCGGCCGCCGCCCGCTGGTAGCGCAGCACCGCCTGCTCGGCCGCCCGCAGATCGCAGGGCGCGCTCCACAGCATCCGCCGGGCCGCGTCGTACCGCTCGATGAGGAACGGGTCCTCCGCACCGCCCAGCTGGGCCACCTTCGCCTTGTACGCGTCGAGCCGGCCGCGCAGCTCGGCGCGCACCGCCAGCGGCGCGGTCACCGCCGTCAACTGCTCACGGGCGCGCAGCAGCTCGTCCTCCGCCTCCCGCTCCAGGGCGTCCAGGAGCGGCGAGAGCCGGTGCCAGCGGGCGTGCCGGCGGTGTTCGGCGGCCGCCGAGAGCCGCTCCTGCAGCGCCGTCGGCGGCCCGCTGACCGCCGGCACCTCCGACGCTGCGATCTTCGCCAGCACCTCGCCGCGGGCCGCGCGGGCCTCGGCGAGCGTGCGGTCCGCGCGCGACAGCACGTCCCGCAGCCGCAGCAGCCGGTCCTCCGAGTCCTGCCGGACCCGCAGCACCGCCTCGATCTCCCGCCGGATGTCCTCCAGGGCGCGGGCCGCCGTGTCGTACCGCCCGGTGTCGGGCCGGCCGCCGCCGGGCGCCGAACTGCCCTCGGCCGGCCGCCAGAACGCCAGCGGGTCGGATATGACCTGCTCCCGCAGCGCCGACAGCTCGGCCGTGATCTCCTCCAGCTCGTCGCCGGCCGGATGCTCCCCGGGCCGCACGCCCACCGAGTGGGCGAGCGAGCGGGTGCGGCCCAGCTCGGCGGCGAGCAGGTCGATCCGCGCGGGCAGCGCCGACCACACCGCGTCCGCGGTGACGACGACGTCCAGCGAGCGCGCGTACAGCTCGTTCATCCGCCGGACCAGGGCGTCCAGGCTGAACGCCTCGGTGAGCGCCTCCTCCTCCCGCGCCCCGCCCGGCACGTGCACGCTCGCGCCGCGCAGCCGGTCGGTCAGCTCCACCAGCTCGTCCCGGCCGGGCCAGCGGCGCCGGGCCCGCACCTCACGGGCGTCGTGCAGGGCGGCGGTGTACGCGTCGAAGTACGCCCAGAGCAGGGTGATGGTCCGCTCGGTGGCAGCCCAGCGGACCCGGGTCGTCCCGGTCAGCCCGGCACCTTCGAGCAGCCTGCGGCCGGCGTGGTCCTGCAGCGCGAGGAGCGAGTCCTCGACCGCCTTGTGCTCCGCGCCGAGCCGCGCCAGCGCACGGTCCACCTCGTCCCGGTCCATCACGGCCTCACCCACGACGGTCAGCGGCGTCGCGGCGTCCGGGGCCCCCGCCTGTGGCGTTGTGGTCAGTCGCGACGGCTCCGCCCTCACTCCCTCCTCCGCCTCGGATGCGAAGGCCCCATTCGCCGCTCCTTCTCCCGCTGCCCATCGCGGCTGAGGCCGTTACCGGCCCGGGGGTGCCCGCGACGCCCATGATCACCTCTCGTTCTCCTTGTACTTGGGGGCCGGCGGCCCGGATATGCCGGGCAGGTCCGCCTTCAGCCAGGTGTCGTACGCCTTCTGCCAGGGGCCCTGCCGGTACCGCACGAGCACCTGGTTCACCCGGCGGACCAGGTCGTCGTTGCCGAGCTTGGCGGCCACGCCGTAGTACTCGGTGGTAAAGGGCCGCCCCTTGAGCTCGACGGCCGGGTCCTGCGCTGCCTGGCCGGCCGCGAGCGCGTTGTCCGTGACGACGGCGTCGACCTCGCCCATCTGCAGCCGGGCCAGGCAGTCCAGCTGGTTGGGCACGGTCAGCAGGTCCGGGTCGTCCTTGGTGTCGTCGCCGACGTCCTTGTAGACCGCGCCGAACGACTTCTCCTCCAGGGCCTCGTAGGCCGTCGAGCCCTCGGCGGTGCAGATGCGCTTGCCGCTGAGCGAGGAGTCGTAGCCGGTGATCGGGGACGACTTGGGGGCGAGGACCTGCTGGCCGGCCTGGAAGTAGGCGGTGGAGAAGGCGACCTGCTGGATCCGCTTGCAGTTGATCGTCATCGTGCGCACCACGAGGTCGACCTTGCCGCTCTCCAGGGCGGCGATGCGCTGGTTGGTCGGGATGGTGCGGAAGATGACGGCGTTCTCGTCGCCGAGGATGTCCTT
The DNA here is from genome assembly GCF_042873935.1 of Streptomyces sp. NPDC004327. Taxonomy (NCBI): domain Bacteria; kingdom Bacillati; phylum Actinomycetota; class Actinomycetes; order Kitasatosporales; family Streptomycetaceae; genus Streptomyces; species Streptomyces sp. NPDC004327. Next base: position 370,711 of record NZ_JBIAME010000002.1, read on the forward strand.
CGCGATCGCCTTCGCCAGGTCGATGTCGAAGCCCTGCAGCTCGCCGGGCGTCTCCTTCGCCGAGCCGTCGGGCAGCCGGGTCACCGTCGGCGGTGTGCGGAAGCCCCAGTTGTAGCTGGACTGGTCGACGCCGACGACGAGCTTCCCGCGCTGCTTGATCTTCACGACGGACGGCCCGTCGGCGCCCGACGGCGTCAGCGACGCCTCCGCGTCCTTGCAGGTCTCCGCGCTCCGGGCGTCCTCCCCGTTCCTCGCGGTGACCTGCACGCCCTCGCCCGTGCCGGGCGCCGCGACCGGCACGCCGGCCCGGTCCGCGGTGTGCGGCAGCGCGAGCAGCGCGAGCGAGGCGGTGAGCCCGCAGGCCACGCCCATGGCGGCGACGCCGCCCCAGCCGCGCAGCCGCGACCGCGGCCGGCGGGCCGGGGCGGCGGGCGCGTACGCGGCCGTGACCGTCAGCTCGTCCGGGCCCGTCGCCGGGCCCGCGACCGCGGCCCGCCCGGACACCCGGCGCGGCCGGGGCGTGCGCGGAGCGGCCCCGGTGACGCTCGCCGCCGTGCCGCTCGCCGCCGTGCCCGAGGCCTCGCTCAGGGCCGACGCGGCGTCGCCGCCGAGCGGCGCCGCGCCCGCCGCGCCTGCCGCGCCTGTCGCGCCCGCCGGGCCCTCATGGGGTCCGGGCGCGGCCGTGCCGTCCGGTACCCGGCCCGCTCCGGTCGTCCGCTCGACACCGTCCGGCATGTCGCCCCCTCTCACCGGTACTCCGACAGTCTGCGGTTGACGCCGAGGACGGCGCAGGCCGCGGCGAGCACGCCGAGCACGGCCGCGCCCAGCGGCAGCCCGGTCAGTGCGTTCCGGCCGCCGTCGGCGGCGCGGGTGAACTCGTCCTGCTCGTGGGCCAGGGCGCGGCCGAGGGCCGCGTCGACCTGGTCGAAGGACTGGCCGGTGGACTCGGTCGTGCCGATCATCCGGTTCATGGCGCCGGTGAAGTCACCGGCGTCGTCCAGCTCGCGGGCCTGCTGGTGGCGCTTTTGCCACTCGCCGGCCCGGGCGGCGGCCTCGGTGAGCGGGCTGCGGCCCGCGTCGTCGTCGGCGAGCCGGGTGGCCTCGGCGAGAGCCTTCGAGAGGGTGGCGAAGCTGCTGCCGTAGTCGGACTCGTACTTGTCGTGCTTGCCGTCCTCGGTGAGGACGGCGCCACGGGCGACCACGGTCAGGTTCTCGTTGGCCCGGGCCTTCAGGGAGCCGATCCGGGCCTCGTTGAGCACCTGGAGGGACTCCTGGCCGTGCGCGCGGGCGTCGTCGAGGCCCGCGCGGGCCAGGCCGTGGCCGGTGACGAGCCACAGCAGGGCCACGACACAGGCGGCGGTGGCGGCGAGCATGCCCTGGTTGAACACGCGGTTCGTCATGCGGAAGTTGCGCAGCTGGGCCCAGACCAGGACGGCCAGCGCGAGTATCCCGAGGGCGAGCGAGAGGAACGGCCAGGCGCGCGCCTCGTCGTCGTCCTCGTGCAGCCGCGCGGTCTCCGCCGCGTACAGCCGCTCGGCGGCCGGCAGCAGGTCGCGGCTCATCGTCTGGTTCGCGTACCGCAGATAGGCGCCGCCGAGGGGCAGGCCCTGCCGGTTGGCGGCGCGGGCGCGCTCGATCAGGCCGGTGTAGCGCGGCAGGTGCTCGTTGAGCGTGGCGATCTCGCTCGCGGAGCCGCCGTCGGAGTCGGTGGCGGCGGCCGCCTTGACGAGCAGCCGGGAGGCGGTGGTGATGTCGTCCGCGTACCGCCGGCGGATCTGCTCGGACTCCTGCGGGCCGGCCAGGAAGCCGCTCGCGGCGGTGGCGTCGGCGTCGGCGAGCGAGCGGTAGATGTCGGCGGCGTCGGCGCTCAGCGGCTGGCTGCGGCCCACCACGTCGTCCGCGTACGAGGACCGGTCGCCGACCTCGAAGGCCGTCACCGCCCCGAACGCCACGACGAGCAGGGCCAGTACGGCGCCCAGGATCCGCAGCCGGCCGGGCTCCGTCGTGGCCGCCCGGCGCAGCACCTCGCGGCCCTGCGCCCAGACCCCGGGCGCGGCCGGCGGCGACACGGCGGGCACCTGCCCCTGGCCGGAAACCTGCCCGGGAACCTGCCCCGGCCCGTGTCCCGGCTGCGCGGGCACGCCGGGACCCGGCCGCGCGGGCGCGCTGCCGGCGCCCTGCGCCGCCGAGGCGGCGGGCGCGTTCGGCGGGTATGTCACGTGACCTCCCCCTCGGTCTCAGACGTCGATCCCGTCCTGCCGGTGGAGTGGCGGACGCTTACCCGGCCAGCAGTATGGCCGCAGTATCCCGGCCACACACCGGGATTGTCTCGATCTTGTCGCTGATGGTGCCTATCGTGCCCCACACCCCGGACACCCTCGCCAGCGATACCCCTCTCGCCGCTCTCGACCCCTTCTTCCCCTTCGCGCACCTGTCACTCTGGAATACGTCTCCCGGTGGACATCGGTTCCGTCTCGAACGTCGCTCGATGGGGTGAACACGCGTGCGGGGCGCCCCGCGAAGGAACGCCCCGCATCCACGCCGTGCCCCTACGGCGGCCTCAGCCCCCGTAGTACCCCCGCAGCCGCTCCGCCGCCGCCGGGCCCGCGCCCGCCGCGTCGAGCGCGAGCAGCCCGGCGCCGAGCACCGGGGGCGCGGCCACCACGCCGACGACCGCCTTCGGGGCCTTCGCCGCGAGCAGCCCGGCGATCCGGTCGTCGAGGCGCGGATGCCGGGCCGCGAGCACGCTGCCGCCGAGCAGCACCGGCACCTCCTCGTCGAGCAGACCGAGCCGCCCGAGCGCGACCGAGGCGAGCGCGACGACCTCGTCGGCGAGCCGGTCCACCAGGGACCGGGCGATCGGGTCGCCCTCGGCGCTCGTGCGGAACAGCACCGGCGTCAGCTCGTGCCTGCGCTCCACCGGGATGCGCCCCAGGTGCAGCGCCTCGATCAGCGCGTACATCGTCGGCAGCCCGAAGTGCCCCGGCAGCGTCCGCGCGAGCGCCGTCGGCTCGCCGCGCCCGTCCTCGGCGCGGGCCGCGAACCACAGCGCCTCCTCGGCCATCCCGCCGCCCCCGCCCCAGTCGCCGGAGATCTTGCCGATGGCGGGGAAGCGGGCGGTACGGCCGTCCGGCAGCATCCCGACGCAGTTGATGCCCGCGCCGCACACCACGGCGACACCGCGCGGCTCGTCGACGCCGGCCCGCAGTATGGCGAAGGTGTCGTTCCAGACGTGGACCGCGCCGCCCCAGCCGCGCGCCTCCAGACCGGCCTTCAGCGCGGCCTCCTCCACCGGCAGATCGGCGTTGGCGAGACAGGCCGCGACCTGCGCGAACGCCACCGGCACCGCGGCCCCGCCGGCCGCCTGCCAGGCCCGGTCCACGATCTCCGCGAGCGCGCCGACCGCCGCCTCCACCCCCACCACCGGGGGCTGGAACCCGCCGCCGCGCGCCTCGCCGAGGACGGTGCCGTCCGGGGCGAGGACGGCGACGTCGGTCTTGCTGTTCCCCGCGTCGACGGCGAGGAGCAGCCCGTCGAGGTTCACGCCCACGCCAGGTGCTCCCGGTTGTGCGCGATCAGCCGGTCGGTCAGCCCGTCCGCCTGCTCGAACTGCCCCACCAGCGGATGGGCGAGCAGCGCCCTGAACACCCGGTCCCGGCCGCCGCGCAGCGCCGCCTCCAGGGCCAGGTCCTCGTACGCCGTCACATGCGCGATCAGGCCCGCGTACAGCGGGTCGAGCCGCGGCACCGGCAGCGGCGCCGCCCCCTTCGGGCCCACCGCCGCCTGCACCTCGATCACGGCGTCGTCCGGCAGGAACGGCAGTGTGCCGTTGTTGTACGTGTTCACCACCTGGTACGGCGAACCGCCGCCCCCGCCGAGAAGGGAGGCGGCCAGGTCCACCGCCGCCTCCGAGTAGAAGGCCCCGCCCCGCTTCGCGAGCAGCGCCGGCTTCTCGTCGAGCGCCGGGTCCCCGTACATCTCCAGGAGCTGCCGCTCCATCGCCGCGACCTCCGCCGCCCGCGACGGCTTGGTGCGCAGCTCGTCGACGACGGCGTCGTGCGCGTAGAAGTAGCGCAGGTAGTACGAGGGGACGACGCCGAGCCGGTCGAGGACCGCGCGCGGCAGCCGCAGGTCGGCGGCGACGGCGTCGCCGTGCTCGGCGAGCAGCCGCGGCAGCACGTCCTCGCCCTCGGGGCCGCCGAGCCGGACGCCGGTCTCCCAGGTCAGGTGGTTGAGCCCGACGTGGTCGAGGTGGACGTCCGCCGGGGCCACGCCGAGCAGCGCCGCGAACTTCCGCTGGAAGCCGATGGCCACGTTGCACAGGCCGACGGCCTTGTGGCCGGCCTGGAGCAGCGCCCGGGTGACGATGCCGACCGGGTTGGTGAAGTCGATGATCCAGGCGTTCGGGTTGGCGCGGCGGACCCGCTCGGCGATGTCGAGCACCACCGGCACCGTGCGCAGCGCCTTCGCGAGGCCGCCCGCGCCGGTCGTCTCCTGTCCGACGCAGCCGCACTCCAGCGGCCAGGTCTCGTCCTGCTCGCGGGCGGCCTGTCCGCCGACGCGCAGCTGGAGCAGGACGGCGTCGGCGCCGTCGACGCCCGCGTCCAGGTCCGGGGTGGTGACGATCCGTCCCTCGTGGCCCAGCCGGGCGAAGATCCGCCGGGCCAGGCCGCCGACGAGGTCGAGCCGCTCGGCGGCCGGGTCGACGAGGACGAGTTCGGTGATGGGCAGGGTGTCGCGCAAGCGCGCGAATCCGTCGATCAGTTCGGGGGTGTAGGTGGAGCCGCCCCCCACGACAGCGAGCTTCATATCAGTCGGCTAGCCCTTCACTCCGGTCAGCGTGACACCCTCGACGAACGCCTTCTGCGCGAAGAAGAACACGAGGATCACGGGGGCCATGACCAGGACGGTCGCGGCCATGGTCAGATTCCAGTCGGTGTGGTGCGCGCCCTTGAAGGACTCCAGGCCGTAGCTCAGCGTCCACGCGGCCGGGTTCTCGGAGGCGTAGATCTGCGGCCCGAAGTAGTCGTTCCACGCGGCGAAGAACTGGAAGAGCGCGATCGCCGCGATCCCCGGCTTCGCCATCGGCAGCACCACCCGCAGCAGCGTGCGCAGTTCGCCGCAGCCGTCGACCCGGGCCGCGTCGAGGTACTCGTCCGGGATGGTCAGCAGGAACTGGCGCAGCAGGAAGACGGAGAACGCGTCGCCGAAGGCCATCGGGATGATCAGCGGCCACAGCGTGCCGGACAGGTCCAGCTGCTTGGCCCAGAACAGGTACATCGGGATGACCACGACCTGCGGCGGCAGCATCATCATCGAGATGACGAGCATCAGCGCGAGCCGGCTGCCGCGGAAGCGGAACTTGGCGAGCGCGTACGCCACCGGGACGGACGACACCACGGTGAGGACGGTGCCGAGGCCCGCGTACAGCAGGGTGTTGCGCCACCACGTGAGGAAGCCCGGAGTGTGGAGGACGCGGACGTAGTTGTCCCACTGCCAGGTGTCGGGGGTGAGATCGCGGGTGAGCGCCTGCTGGTCGCTCATCAGCGAGGTGAGGAGGACGAAGACGAAGGGGAGGACGAAGAAGAGCGCGGCGGCGACGCCGAGCGCGTGCACCGCGATCCAGTGGAGCAGCGCCTTGCGGCGGGCGGTGCGCGAGGCGGGGGTGGCGGGCGCGCCGGCCCGGCCGGTACGGACGCCGGCCGTGTCGAGGAGTTGGCTCATGGATCAGTCACCTGCCTGGATCAGACCGCCGCGGCGGCGCATGAGCAGCAGGGTGAAGGCCATGGCCAGGGCGAAGAGGATGAGGGCGGTGGCGCAGGCCGCGCCGTAGTCGAAGCGCTGGAAGCCGAGGTTGTAGACGAGCTGCGGCAGGGTCAGCGTGGACTTGTCGGGGTAGCCGGGCTCGAAGGTCTGGCCGGAGCCGCCCATGACGCCGGAGGCGACCTTTCCGGCGACCAGCGGCTGCGTGTAGTACTGCATCGCCTGGATGACGCCGGTGACCACGGCGAACATCACGATCGGCGAGATGTTCGGCAGCGTCACGTACCGGAACCGCTGCAGCGCCGAGGCGCCGTCCAGCTCGGCCGCCTCGTACTGCTCCTTCGGCACGTCGAGCAGGGCGGCCATGAAGATGACCATGAGGTCGCCGACGCCCCACACCGCGAGCATCGTCAGCGCGGGCTTGGACCAGGCGGCGTCGTTGAACCACGCCGGGCCCGGGACGCCGACGGCGTCGAGCAGCGAGTTCACCGGCCCCGTGCCCGGGTTGAGCAGGAAGACGAAGGCGAGCGTCGCCGCGACCGGCGGGGCCAGGTACGGCAGGTAGAACAGGGTGCGGAAGAGCCCCGCGCCCGTCTTGATCCTCGTGACGAGCAGGCCGACGCCGAGCCCGAAGACGACCCGGCAGGCGGTCATGACGACGACCAGCCACAGGGTGTTGCGCAGCGCCGGCCAGAACAGCGGGTAGTCCTGGAAGACGTACGTCCAGTTGGCCAGGCCGTTGAAGGACGGGGCGGCGAAGCCGTCGTAGTCCGTGAAGGAGAAGTAGACGGCCGAGACCAGCGGGTAGGCGAAGAAGACGCCGAACCCGACCAGCCACGGCGACAGGAACGCGGCCGTGCGCAGCGCGGCGCGCCGCCGCTTGGCGCGCAGGGAGTTCGTGCTCATGGCCGGCTACTTCGCCTTGGCGATGTCGGTGTCGATCTGCCGCGCCGTCTGCCTGAGACCCGCCGCGAGGTCCGGCACCCCGCCCTTCTCGTACTGGAGGGCGAAGTCCTGGATCGTGTTGAGGTAGGTGGCGCCGTTGACCGCGCCGGCCGCCGTGTTGGACTTCGGGTGCGCGGCGATGTCGAGGAAGGTCTTGAAGCGCGGGTCGAACGTCAGGTGCGGCGACTTCAGGGCGTCGAAGGTGGACGGCACGTTGCGGATGCCGTTGGCGAAGGAGACGACGGCCTCGGTGTCGGTGGTCATGAACTTGACCAGCTCCCAGGCCGCGTTCTGCTTCTTGCTCTGCGGCGCGATGCCCATGATCGTGCCGGACAGGTAGCCCTTGCCGTAGTCGGCCTCCTGGCCGTCCGGTACGGGCATCGGCGCGACGCCGATGTCGAAGGGCACCTTGGCGTCGGTCGCCATGCCGAGCCGCCACTCGCCGTCGAGCTGCATGGCGACCTGGCCGGTGTGGAAGGGGTGCTTGGCGCCCAGCTCGTCGCCGAAGGAGGTGCGGAACTTCTCCAGCTTCTCGTAGCCGCCGAGCTCGTCGACCAGCTTCTTCTGCGTGGTCATCATGTCGGCGATGCCGGGGTCGGTGCCGACGGTGGACTTCCCGTTCGCGTCGAAGTAGGCGGGGCCCCAACTGCCCAGGTAGTGCTCGGTGGTGGTCTCGTAGCCGTGGAAGTTCGGCATGAAGCCGAGCTGCTCGAAGCCGTCGCCCTTGGGCTTGGTGAGCGCCTTCGCGTCGGCGAGCAGCTCGGACCAGGTCCGCGGGGGCTTCTCGGGGTCGAGGCCGGCCGCCTTGAAGGCGGTCTTGTTGTAGTAGAGCCCGTACGCGTCCGTGAGCAGCGGCATCGCGCAGCGCTTGCCCTCGAACTGGGTGTAGTCGAGCAGCGTCTTCGGGATGATCTTGCCGAGGTCCAGTCGGGACTTCTCGATGAAGGGCTTCAGATCGGCGAAGGCGCCCGACGAGCAGAACTTGCCGACGTTGGACGTGGTGAAGGACGACACCACGTCCGGGCCCTTCGAACCGCCCGTGCGCAGCGCCTGGTTGAGCTTGTCGTCGTTGATGTCGCCGACGACGTCGACCTTGATGTTCGGGTGGGCCTTCTCGAAGCGCGCGATGTTGTCGTTGATCGCCTTCACCTCGGACGGCGCCGACCAGCCGTGCCAGAAGGTGATGGTCACCTCGGCGTTCGGGTCGTCGGCGGCGGCGTTGTTCGCGGAGCCCGTACAGGCGGAGGCGAACAGCGCTATGGAGGAGGTGGCGGCGAGCGCGGCGGCGAGGCGCCGGCGGGGACGGCGTGCGGGCATGGCGTGTTCTCCCTGGGCGGAGCGGGACGGGACGGACGGCGGCGTGCGGCTCAGCGGGACGTGTCGAAGACCTCGTCGCGAGTGGTGGCGAGGGCGGATTCGAGGGCCCCGCGCAGAACGGGGTGGTGTTCGACGGCGGCGAGGACGAGCCGCGGCCGGGAGGCCGCGAGGTCGGCGAGCTGGGCCTGGACGCGGGCGCGCAGCGGCTCACCGCCGGGGCTGACGGCAGCGCCGGACAGCACGATCAGCTCCGGGTCGAGTACGGCGACGAGCGCGGCGAGTCCGGTCGCGAGGCGCTCGGCGTAGGCGTCGAGGAGGCGGTCGTAGCGCTCGTCGTCGGTGTGGTGCGCGGCGGCGTGCGCGAGGAGCCGGGCGGCGGTGGGCACGTAGGGCTGTCCGGCGGTGCGGATGCCCAGGGACTTGGCGATCCGCGGGATGGCCTGCACGCCCGCCAGCTCCTGGAAGCCGCCGGAGTTCGCCTTCGCCACCTGCCGTACGAGCGGGGTGCCGGGCACCGGCAGGAAGCCGACCTCGCCGGCGCCGCCGGTGAACCCGCGGTGCAGCCGGCCGCCGAGGACCAGCGCCGCGCCGAGGCCGGTCTCGTTCCACAGCAGCACGAAGTTCTCGTGGCCGCGCGCCGCGCCGAGCCGCTGCTCGGCGATCGCGACCAGGTTGACGTCGTTCTCGTACGCGAACGGCATCGGCAGCGCGACCGCCAGCTCGTCGAGCAGCGTGGGCGAGTGCCAGCCCGGCAGGTGCGAGGCGTACCGCAGCCGCCCGGTCGCCGGATCGAACGCGCCGGGCGTCCCGATCACCAGCCGGTGGACGTCCCCGGGCGTGAGCCCGGCCTCCTTCACGGCCCCGCCGAGCGCGTCCACCACGTGCCGGACGACCCCTCCGGCCGCCCGCCCCGGGGTCGCGAGCTCGAACTCGCCCACCACCCGCCCGGTGACATCGGCGACGGCCGCCCGGATCCGCTCCGGCGCCACGTCCATGCCGGCGGCGTACGCGGCCGCCGGATTCACCCCGTACAACTGGGCGTTGGGCCCCGGCCGGCCTTCCGTCGTCCCGCTCGCGACGACCAGCCCGTCGGCTTCGAGGCGCGCGAGCAGCTGTGACGCGGTCGGCTTGGACAACCCGGTCAGTTTCCCGATCCGCGTGCGGGAGAGTGGTCCATGGGTGAGCAGCAGCTCCAGCGCCGCCCGGTCGTTCATGGCCCGCAGCACGCGCGGGGTGCCGGGGGTTCCCGGTGTTCCGGGGGTCGTACCGGCCATGACGCTCCCTGTTGCACTGTTAGGAAAGTTTCCTATTGGGTTGGGAGGAAGGTAAGGCGGAGGTCAGCGGGGCGTCAATACCTCGGCGCCCCTCGGGGAACCCGCACACACGACCGAGGGGTTGACGGGCGGGCCGGAACACCGGCGCGAGGACGGGCGAGCGCCGGCCGGGCCCTCCCGGAGCGGCACACGCGAAGGGGCGCCGCGCCGTCATCGGCGGGGCGCCCCTTCTCCCGTACGGCGGAAGCGGCTACTTCCCCAGGTCCGGCTTCGGCAGCGGGGTCGCCGCCGCCGACTGCGGGGAGGAGGGGGAGGCGAAGACCGACGGGGCCGACATGGCGGCCGTGGGGTCGGCGGGCTTGGCGGCCGGCTCCGTGCCCTGCGGCGGGAGGCCGCCCACGATGCGGATGCCCGCCTCGTCCAGCGCGCGCTTGATGCGCCAGCGCAGTTCGCGCTCGACGCCGAGCTTCTTGCCGGGCATGGTCTTGGCGGAGACGCGGACCGTCATCGAGTCGAGCAGGACCTCCGTCAGGCCGAGGACCTCGACCGGGCCCCACAGGCGCTCGTTCCAGGGCTCGTCCTTGGACATGAGGTCGGCCGCCCCGGCGATGACCGCGCGCACCTCGTCGAGGTCCTCGGTCGGGCGGACGGTGATGTCGACGCCGGCGGTGGCCCAGCCCTGGCTGAGGTTGCCGATGCGCTTGATCTCGCCGTTGCGGACGTACCAGATCTCGCCGTCGACGCCGCGCAGCTTCGTGACCCGCAGGCCGACCTCGACGACCTCGCCGGAGGCGACGCCCGCGTCGATGGAGTCGCCGACGCCGTACTGGTCCTCCAGGATCATGAAGACGCCGGAGAGGAAGTCGGTGACGAGGTTGCGGGCGCCGAAGCCGATGGCGACACCGGCGACACCGGCCGAGGCGAGCAGCGGCGCCAGGTCGATCTTGAAGGCGCCGAGGACCATCAGGCCGGCGGTGCCGAGGATGAGGAAGGAGGCGACGGACCGCAGCACGGAGCCGATCGCCTCGGAGCGCTGGCGGCGGCGCTCGGCGTTGACGAGGAGGCCGCCGAGGGCCGTGCCCTCGACCGCCTGGGCCGAGCGGTTCATGCGGTCTATCAGCTTGGTGAGGGCCTTGCGGATGAGCATCCGCAGGGTGAAGGCCACCACCAGGATGAGGACGATCTTCAGCCCGGTGTTCAACCAGGTGGACCAGTTCTGCTCGACCCAGCCCGCGGCGTCCGTCGCCCGCTCGGCCGCCTCGTCGAGCGTCACCGGTACGTGCGTCGGATCATCGGCTCGCAGGGCAGCGGACCAGGACACGGGGGACCTCCAGGCAGGCGTTCGCAATCCGTCCACACTAGCGGGGGAGACGTGGTGTCCCCGGCGCGGTGGGCGCACATGTGCAGTGGGGAAGACGGGTCACGGCCGGGGAAGACTCCCGGATGCGCGCGGATGTGGTCGAGAACACCCCAGGGCCATTACTCCCACGTGGTGGCGCGGCGGCCCGGCATGAGGAGAGACTGGTTGCAGTTTCGTCCCGGCGCGAGCCACGCGCCGCCGGCGTCATAGGAGGCATCCGTGCCGCATGTCCTGGTCCTCAACGCGTCGTACGAGCCACTCGGCGTCGTACCGCTCCGCCGCGCGCTCGTCCTCGTCCTCGAGAACAAGGCCCTCTGTCTGGAGGAGTCCGGCGCCTTCCTGCACAGCGAGAGCCGCGTCCTCGCCGCGCCCAGTGTGGTGCGGCTCAAGCGGTTCGTGCGGGTCCCCTACCGGGGGCCCGTTCCCTTGACCCGCAGAGCCCTGTTCGCCCGCGACGGCGGGCGCTGCGTGTACTGCGGTGGCGTCGCAACCAGCGTCGACCACGTCATTCCGCGCAGCCGCGGGGGGACGCACGCCTGGGAGAACGTGGTGGCGGCCTGCCGCCGCTGCAACCACGTCAAGGCCGACCGGCACCTGCGCGAGCTCGGCTGGCGGCTGCACCATCAACCCGCCCCGCCGACCGGACTGGCCTGGCGGATCATCGGAACCGGCCATCGCGACCCGCGGTGGCTGCCCTACCTCCAGCCGTACGGCGCGGACGACGTCCTGGCCCGGATCGACTCCGTCGCCACGGTTCCCCAGGGGAAGACACCCCAGGGGGCCGTGACGACGGGTTGAGCCGGGCCTTTCGCGTCACGGGGAGGGGTCGGGCTCCGCGCCCGGCTCCTCCTCCTGCTGCCGCGCCGGAGCCTCCTGCACCGCGTACGCCTCCACCGACCACAGCGAGTAGCCGAACTCCGACCCGCGCGCGTCGCCCTGCACCCGGACGAACCGGGCGTCCGCCGCGTCCATCCGGACCGGCTCCACCCCGCCCCGGCCGTCCCGGACCGTGGCCGCCGTGCGCCAGACGCGGCCGTCGGAGGAGACCTGCACGCGGTAGCGGGAGGCGTAGGCGTCCTGCCAGCGCAGCACCACCAGGCCGATCCGGGCCGGCTCCGCCAGCTCCATCTGCCACCAGGCGCCGTCCTCCGGCGGCGAGGACCAGCGGGTCGCCGGATCGCCGTCCAGGGCGTACGCGGCGGGGAAGCCGGGCGTCTCGTCGTCGGACGAGGAGGCCGTGGCCGTACGGGCCAGGTCGGGGCCGCCCGTGCGCGGGAAGGCCCGCACGGTCAGCACCCGCTCCTCGCCCGCGAACGACACGGGCACGGCGTACGCACCGGCCGGCACGTCCGCCGCGACCGACACCTCCAGGGCCACGGTCGCCGTCGCGCCCCGGGGCGCGACGGCCTCCTTCGGCAGCCGCACCGTGATGCCCTTCGGCGGCCGGGCGGCGAGCGCCCCGCGCACCTCGCCCGCGCTCCGCCCGACCAGCGTCACGTCCACCCGCAGGGCCGGTCCGCCGATCTCGGCGTCCGTCTCGGTGCGGGCCAGCTCCAGGCCGGCGCGCGGCTCGTCGGCGAACCACGGCACGAGCGAACGCACCCGCCCCGGCGCGCCCGTCCACACGACGCGCAGCGCGTCCGCGCGCAGCCCCTTCAGGTCGGCCTGGGTCCAGCCGGAGGCGGTGAGCGGCCCGATCCGGCGCCAGCCCTCGCCCGGCACGAACGCCTCCAGGAAGCCGGCGGGCCCGCCGCCGACCCCGGCACCCGGCTCGGTCATCACCGTCAGGGTCCGCACCGGCCGCGAACGGTCCATCCGCACGGTGTACGAGCCGTCCGGCGCCGCCGCGTCCGGCTTCACGTCCGGGCGGCGCTCCCGGTCCGCGCCCGTCCAGGCCGCCGACTCGACCGCCGCGCGGGCCAGGAAGCCGTCCAGGACGCCCTTGCCGACGGTCACCGAGCCGCCCGGCTGCCCCGCGCGCAGCCCGGCGCGCCGCCGCTCCAGGTCGAGCTGGGCCCGCCAGGCCCCGGCGCCGTCGCCGCGTGCCTGGGCGAGCAGCATGTCGACGGCCGACTCGCCCGCGGCGCCGTACCGGGCCAGCCGGTCGAGCCACGGCCCGGCCTCGGTGCCGAGCGTGCCGTCCGCCGTGCCCCTGAGCCGCGCGGGCGCCTCGCGCATGACGGTGAACGCGGCCCGCAGTTCGCGCGCCGCCTTCTCCCGCACGGCCCCGTCCGGGCTCGTGCGGGCGGCCCAGAAGGCCGTCGTGAGCGGCTTCAGATAGTCCGACTCCCCGTCCGGGGCCAGGATCGAGCTCGACGTGTTCCCGGCGAGCGCCCGCAGCGCCTCGCGCGCGGCCGGATCGGGGCCGGCCAGCTCGTCGACGGCGGCGCGCCAGGACGCGTCGGGCCGGTAGCCCTTGGGGTTCCAGGCGAAGTCGGCGGTGGTGAACAGCGCCACCCGGGAGGCGGCCGCCTGCTCCATGGCGGTGGCCAGGTAGCCGGCGGAACCGACGGCCGCGGCCGGCTCGCGGCCGGTCGTCGGGCCGAGGAAGAGCCGGTCCTGGGCGTAGTCGTTGACCGGGTAGTTGTCCATGGTGACCAGCGGGTGGCGCAGCGCGCCCCGCGCCCCGGCCAGTTCGCCGCCGGTGATGGTGCGCGGCACCACGCCGACGCCCGTCCACGCCACCTCCACGCGCGCGTCGAGCGCGCCGGCGAGCGCGGTGCGGTAGTCGGTGGCGCCGTCCTGGTAGTACTCGGTCGGCACCAGCGACAGCGTCGCCGCGCCCGGGTACGTCACCCTCAGGTGGGCGGCGACCGCGTTCGCCACGCGCGCGTGGGCGCGGGCGGCGGCGCCGGGACCGCTGCCGAAGGCGTCGGCGTCGTCGTCGCAGGACCACTCGCTGTAGCTGACGTCCTGGAACTGCAGCTGGAAGGCGCGCACCCCGAGCGCCCACATGGCGTCGATCTTGCGGTTCAGGGCGGCCACGTCCCCGTCCGAGGACAGGCACATGGCCTGCGCGGGCGCCACGGCCCAGGCGAGCGTGACGTGGTTCGCCTCGGCCCGCGCGGCCAGCTCCCGGAACGCGGCCCGCTCGGCGGCCGGATAGGGCTCGCGCCACAGCGCGCGGCGGTACGGGTCGTCACCGGGGGCGTAGAGATAGCGGTTCTGCTTGGTGCGGCCCATGAAGTCGACCTGGGCGAGCCGTTCGGCGGGCGACCAGGGCCGCCCGTAGAAGCCCTCGGTGAGGCCGCGCACCGCGGTGGAGGGCCAGTCGCGCACGAGGACACCGGGGAGGGCGCGCCGCGGGCCGACGAGCTGACGCAGCGTCTGCACGGCGTGGAAGAGGCCGTCGGCGCCGACGCCGTCGAGGACGACCGTGTCCCGGCCCTGGAAGCGGCCGCTCGCGAGCCGGTAGCCGCCCGAGGGCAGATCGGACCGCTCCGGGGACTTCAGGGCCCGCAGGGCCGCCTGCGCCCCGGGCGCGTCGCCCATCCGGATCACCGGGCCGCGCCCCGGCAGCGCCTCGTGCACGGTCCGCACCCCGGCCGCCCGCAGCAGCTCGCGCAGCGCGCCCACCGCGTACGGATCGGCGTCCGGCGCCGCGAGCAGCGTCACCTCGGCGCCGAGCGGGACGCCCGGGCCGCCGGTGGCGGTCAGCGACTGGGGCCGCGGCCAGACCGCCGGGAGGGCGGCGCCGGCGTCGTCCGGCTGCCGGTCGGGCAGGGTCACGGGCGGAGCGGTGGGGGAGGGGGCGCCGGGGGCCGCGTACGCGCTGCCCGGCACACCGCCGCCGAGGAGTCCGCCGATCACCGCGACCGCCACCGCCGTCGCGGTCCGCTTCCCGCGCGGGACACGTCCGAGGTGCACGCGTGACTCCCTTCTCCCGTGAACGGTTGTGCTCCTGTGGGTCACAAGTGGATTACGAGAGCCCACCACCCGATCCGACGGAGTGTCAATGCGGGTGGTCGAACTGTCCGCATTGCCCGGTGGCCTTTCGGCGAGCTGGCACCGTTTCGCCGAATTCCGCCGGTAAAACGGGAGGCGATGGGTAGGGCTCCCCCAGCCGACCCCGGCGCCCGCCGGCCGAACCCGGCGCCCGACACCCGACGCCCGACCCGTCGAGACGAATCCGGAGACCCCGTGACCGCCACCGACCACGACCGCACCCGCAGCAAACGCATAGGGATCCCCCAGCAGGGCGCACCGCTCACCAGCGAGCCGCCCCTCGCCGACGCCGCACCCCTCACCAGCGAACCGCCGCTCATCGAGGCGGCCCCCCTCACCAGCGAACCCACCGCCCGCGCCACCGCGGGCGGTTCGGAGTCCCCCGGAGTGTGACGTGACCCTGGCCCGTCTCGCCGCCCTGCACGGAGTCGCCACCGAGTACGCCCCCTCCGCTGGCGTCACGGTCACCGTGCCCGAGGCCACCGTGGTGGCCGTCCTGCGCGCCCTGGACGTCGACGCGTCCACCCCGGAGGCGGTCGCCGAGGCCCTCGGCGCGGCGGAACGGGCCGCCCGGGAGCGGCTGCTGCCGCCCACGCTGGTCCAGTGGCAGGGGGAGGGGGATCCGCACGCGCTCGACGGCCTCCCGCCCGGCACCCGCCTCACCGTCACGTGCGAGGACGGCCAGGCCGTCACCGCCGTGGATCCGGAGCCCGGCCAGGCGCCCGGCCTGCCCGCCGGCCTGCCGCTCGGCGTGCACCGCCTCACCGCCGAGGCCCCCGACGGCCGCCGTTGCACCGGCACCCTCGTCGTGGCCCCGGCGCGCGCCCCGCAGCCGCCGGCCCGCGCCCACGGCCTGCTCGTCCAGCTCTACTCCCTGCTCTCCACCCGCTCCTGGGGCATGGGCGACCTCGGCGACCTGCGGGAGCTCGCCGACTGGGCGGGCCGCACGCACGGCGTCGGGTTCGTGCAGGTCAACCCGTTGCACGCGGCCGTTCCCGGCGCGCCCACCGACCCGTCCCCGTACCGCCCGTCCTCGCGCCGCTTCCCCGACCCGGTGCACCTGCGGATCGAGGACGTGCCCGAGTACGCGTAC
The DNA here is from genome assembly GCF_042873935.1 of Streptomyces sp. NPDC004327. NCBI lineage: Bacteria > Bacillati > Actinomycetota > Actinomycetes > Kitasatosporales > Streptomycetaceae > Streptomyces > Streptomyces sp. NPDC004327. The sequence goes on from NZ_JBIAME010000002.1 coordinate 386,408, forward strand.
GTCGACCCGGCCCGCCAGGGCGACCTCGACCGGATCCTCGCCGACGCCGCCGAGCAGCGCGAACGGGTCCTCGGCAAGGGCGCGCTGATCGACCGGGACGCCGTCTGGGACGCCAAGCGGCGGGCCCTGGAGCTGGTCCACGCCGTCGAGCTCGGTCCCGGACGCCGGGCCGACTACCACGACTTCCTCGCCGAGCGCGGCCGCGCCCTGGAGGACCACGCCACCTACCAGGCCCTCGCCGAGCGGCACGGCCACCAGTGGCGCCGCTGGCCCGAGGAGCTGCGCCGGCCCCGCGGCGCCGAGGCGGCCGTACGGGCCGACGCCGAACTCGCCGAGCGGGTCGACTTCCACTGCCGGCTCGCCTGGCTGACGGACCGGCAGCTCGCCGACGCCGCGCGCACCGCGCGCGCGGCCGGGATGCCGGTCGGGATCGTCCACGACCTGGCCGTCGGCGTGCACCCGGACGGCTCCGACGCCTGGGCACAGCAGGACGTCCTCGCCGCCGGCATGTCCGTCGGCGCCCCGCCCGACGCCTTCAACGCCCGCGGCCAGGACTGGGGCCTGCCGCCCTGGCGCCCCGACGCGCTCGCCGCCGAGGGCTACGCCCCGTACCGCGGACTGCTGCGCGAACTCCTGCGGCACGCGGGCGCGCTGCGCATCGACCACGTCATGGGCCTGTTCCGGCTGTGGTGGGTGCCGGAGGGCCTGGAGCCGGCCGAGGGCACCTATGTGCGCCACGACTCCGAGGCCATGCTCGCGCTGCTCGTCCTGGAGGCCCACCGGGCCGGGGCGGCGGTCGTCGGCGAGGACCTGGGCACGGTCGAGCCGGGCGTGCGCGAGGCGCTCGCCCGGCGCGGGGTGCTCGGCACGTCGGTGCTGTGGTTCGAGCGGGACTGGACCGGCGGCGGGCGGCCGCTGGCCCCGGAGGAGTGGCGGGCCGGCTGCGTGGCCACCGTCACCACCCACGACCTGCCGTCCACCGCGGCCCGGCTCACCGGCGACCATGTGACGCTGCGCCACCGGCTCGGGCTGCTCACGGGCGATCTGGCGCGCGAGCGCGGCCGGGACGGCGCCGAGACCGCCGAGTGGCTGGGCGTGCTGCAGCGGCTCGGCCTGCTGCCGGAGGGGCCGGGCGACGAGGCCGCCGAGATCCGCGCCTTCCACCGCTTCCTCGCCGCCACCCCGGCCCGGCTGGTCGGCGTGTGGCTGCCGGACGCGGTGGGCGACCGCCGGCCGCAGAACCTGCCGGGCACCTGGGACCAGTACCCCAACTGGCGGCTGCCGGTCGCGGACCCCGGCGGACAGCCCGTCACCCTGGAGCGGCTGGCCGCCTCGACCCGCGCGCACGACCTGCTGCGGACGGTGGCCGAGGCACTCTCGGGGGGCGTGCGCGCCCGTACGGCACCCCCGGGCGCGCGCTCCGTTTAGGTGTTCGCTACTTTTGCACCGTGGACAAGAAGAACGCCCTGCGCGCCGGCGCCGTTGCGGCCGGTACGACGCTGATGATGCTGCTCATGTCGTCCCCCGCGCTCGCGCTGACCCGCGACGACGGTGACGACCCGGGCCCGGGGCTGAGTGTCGCCCAGACCCTCGGCCTGTACGTCGCCGCCCCGATCGTGCTGTTCCTGGTCATCTGCGGCCTGGTGATGGTGCTCGACAAGTCCAAGAAGAAGGCGTAAGCCTCACTCGAACGTCCCTGAGGGCGCCGCACGGTACCGCGTACCGTGCGGCGCCCTCACGTGTCTTCACACCCTTGCGGGGCCCTCACGCAGGGCCCTCTCGCAGGGCCCTTTCACGCGGCCGTCCTCACGCGGTCGTGGCGAGCAGCTTGCGCAGCAGGCCGGCCAGTTGCTCCGACTCCTCCGGCGTGAGCGCGGCCTCCAGCGCCGCGCGCTGCTCACTCAGCCCCGCGGCGACGGCCTGGTCCACGAGGGTGCGGCCCTCGTCGGTGAGGGTGACCCGCAGGCCGCGCCGGTCGTTCGGGTCGGGGCTGCGGGTCAGCAGCCCGGCCCGCTCCAGCTTGTCGAGCCGGCCCGTCATCCCGCCGGTCGTGATCATCAGCGTGGCGGTCAGCTCGCGCGGCGAGAGCGTGTACGGCTCGCCGGAGCGGCGCAGCGTGGCGAGCACGTCGAACTCGCCGAGCGACATCCCGCCGTACGGCGCGTACGCCTTGTCCACCTTGCCGCGCATGGCGTTGGACAGGCGGTAGATGCGGCCGAAGACGGCCATCGGCAGCGTGTCGAGGTCCGGGCGGACGGCCGCCCACTGGTCGGCGATGGCGTCGACGGCGTCGTGGGCGGGTCCCGGCTCGGGCGTGTGCTTCTCCATGTCCTCAGTTTCCCTCTCCGCTGAGTCACTTGCAAGCAAGTCTCTTAGTGAAAACCCTCTTGCGGATGAGTAGCTTAGTGCTAAGTTAATTACCGCCAAGCCGAACCGGCACCACGCCGGGGAGGCGCCCGCAGCCCGCTACCGGGGGGAACCCGTCATGTCCCGCAAGGCCGCCACCATCGCCCTGACCGCCCTCGCTCCGATCTCCTGGGGCAGCACCTACTTCGTCACCACGGAGTTCCTGCCGCCCGACCGGCCCCTCTTCACCGGCCTGATGCGGGCCCTGCCCGCCGGACTCCTGCTCCTCTCCCTCACCCGCAAGCTCCCGCAGGGCGCCTGGTGGTGGAAGTCGCTGGTGCTCGGCGTGCTCAACATCGGCGCCTTCTTCCCGCTCCTCTTCCTGGCCGCCTACCGCCTGCCCGGTGGCGTCGCCGCCGTCGTCGGCTCGGTCGGCCCGCTCTTCGTCGTCGGCCTCGCCGCCCTCTTCCTGGGCGACAAGCCCACCGTGAAGGGGCTGCTCACCGCCATCGCCGCCGCCTTCGGCGTCAGCCTCGTCGTCCTCAAGGCAGGGGCCGCGCTCGACGCGGTCGGTGTGATCGCCGGCCTGCTCTCCGCCCTGTCGATGTCCGCGGGCACCGTCTTCACCAAGCGCTGGGGCCGCCCCGAGGGCGTCGGTGCACTCGCCCTCACCGGCTGGCAGCTCACCGCGGGCGGCCTGTTCCTGCTGCCGATCGCCTTCCTGGTCGAGGGCGCCCCGCCGGCCCTGAACGGCACCAACCTGGCCGGCTACGCCTACCTCGCCTTCGGCAACACCGCGATCTCCTACTTCCTCTGGTTCCGCGGCATCGAGCGGCTGAGCGCCTCCTCGGTCACCCTGCTCGGCCCGCTCTCCCCGATCACCGCCGCCGTCATCGGCTGGGCCGCCCTCGGCCAGGCCCTCGGCCCGGTCCAGCTCCTCGGCATGGCCATCGCCTTCGGTGCCACCCTGTTCGGCCAGCTGGCCCCCCGCGGCAAGAAGGCCGCGGCCCGGGAAGCCGCCGAATCGTTCAGCTCCACTGAAAAGAACGGTAAGGAAGTTTCGATGGACCTGGAGGTTTCGGGAGTGCGACGGTAGGCCGCATGAGCCCGACCGGAACCGCCCGCCCGACCACCGCAGAGACCGCGAACCACACCGACAGCGACACCGACACCGACAACCACACCGACAACGACACCGAGCACGTCACCGAGAGGCCGGCACCCGCCAAGGGCGCCGGCCTCGGCGTGCTGCTCGCCCTGCTCGCCACGGTCGTCTGGTCCGGCAGCTTCGTCGTCGCCCGGGCCCTGCACGACACCGTCCCGCCCGTTCAGGCCGCCTTCTGGCGCTGGATCGTCGCCCTCCTCGCCGTCGCCCCCTTCGCCGCCCGCGCCACCTGGCGGCAACGGCACCTGATCCGCCGCCACCTCGGCTTCGTCGCACTCGCCTCGCTGCTCGGCATCACCGTCTACAACACCCTGGTCAACCAGGCCGGACTCACCACCTCCGCCGCCAACATGGGCATGATCATGGCCGCGTCGCCCGTCCTCATGGCGGTGTACGAGCGGCTCGGCGGCGCCCGGCTCGGCGCCCGGCGCGTCGCGGGCATGCTCGTCGCCTGCGCCGGCGTGCTGCTCCTCGTCGGCCGCGGCGCGCTGCCGACCCGGTTCGGCGCCGGCGACCTGTGGATGTTCGCGGCCGCCCTGAGCTTCGCCTCGTACAGCGCGCTGCTCAAGCGCCGCCCGGCCGAACTCGGCGGCGTCGTCTTCCTCTTCACCACCTTCGTGCTCGGCGCGGCGATGCTGCTGCCCGCGTACGCGGTCAGCCTCGCCGTCCAGGGCGGCTTCGAGCCCACCGCCGGCACCGTCGGCCCGCTCCTCTATGTCGGCGTGCTCTCCTCCGCCGTCGCCTTCTTCGCCTGGAACCGTGCCGTCGCCCTCATCGGCGCCGCCCGCGCCGGTGTCGTCTACTACCTCCAGCCGGTCTGCGTCGCCCTGCTCTCCTACGCGCTGCTCGGCGAGGAGCTGGGCCTCCTCGGCGGCGCGTGCATGGCGCTCATCCTGGGCGGGGTGGCGCTGGCCTCGGCCACCGGGGAGCGCCGCCGGCAGCGCCCCCGATAGGTTGCGGCCATGACCGAGTGGGACATCAGGAAGCTCCGGATCCTCCGCACCCTGCGCGACCGCGGCACCGTCACCGCGACCGCGGAGGCGCTGCTCATGACCCCCTCGGCCGTCTCCCAGCAGCTCACCAACCTCGCCAAGCAGCTCGGCGTGCCCGTCCTGGAGGCGCACGGCCGCCGGGTCCGGCTCACCGACGCCGCCCATCTCGTCCTGCGCCACGCCGAGGCGGTGTTCGCGCAGCTGGAGCGGGCGGAGGCGGAGCTCGACCGGTATGTGCGGGGCGAGGCCGGGCGGGTGCGGGTCGCCGCCTTCTCCACCGCCGTGCCCGCGCTCGTCGTGCCCGCCGCGCAGACGCTGCGCGCCGCCCACCCCGGCCTCGACGTCCGGATCCGCGAGGCCGAGGCGGCGGAGGCGTACGAGCTGCTCACCTCCGGCGAGGTCGACCTCGCCCTCTCGCTCGCCGCGCACGCGCCCACGGCCCGCGACCCGCAGTTCACCCGCGTCCCGCTGCTCGCCGACCCGCTGGACGTCGCCCTGCCCGCCGGGCACCCGCTCGCCGAGGCGCCCGGCCTGCGGCTCGCCGACCTGTCCGCCGAACCCTGGATCTTCGGCGGCTCCGGGCCCTGGTCCGAGATCACCACCGCCGCCTGCGAGGCCGCCGGCTTCGTGCCGGAACAGGCGCACAGCGCGGCCGGCTGGAGCGCGATCCTCGCCATGGTCGAGGCCGGGATGGGAGTCGCCCTGGTGCCGCGGATGGCCGCCGCCGAGCGGGCCGGCGGCGTGGTCATGCGGGTGCTGACGGCCGACCAGCCGCGCCGTCACGTCGTGGCGGCGGTACGGCGCGGGGCGGAGGAGGGCCCGGCGGTGGCACGGGTCCTCGCGGCGCTTCGCCAGGCGGCCGTACAGCGGGAATCCGTTCAGCAGCACTGAAAAGACCTGTCGAAGACATTCGATGGACCTGTGAGGTGACGCGGCCGCACAGTCGGGACATGAGCTTCCACGACGACACCGACCCGCACGCCAACGACGCCGCCCCCTACGCCGGAGGCGACCCGTACGCCGACTACCGCACCGGCGACTTCCCGTTCACCGAGCTCGTCGACCTCGCCGACCGCCGCCTCGGCGCCGGTGTCGTCGCCGCCAACGACGAGTTCTTCGCCGAGCGCGAGAACCTCCTCGTCCGCGAGCGCGCCGTCTTCGACCCCGAGCACTTCGGCCACAAGGGCAAGATCATGGACGGCTGGGAGACCCGCCGTCGCCGCGGCGCCGGCGCCGGGCACCCGTTCCCCGCGCCCGAGGACCACGACTGGGCGATCGTCCGCCTCGGCGCGCCCGGCGTCGTCCGCGGGATCGTCGTCGACACCGCCCACTTCCGCGGCAACTACCCGCAGCGCGTCAGCATCCAGGCCGCCGCCGTCGAGGGCAGCCCGAGCCCCGCCGAACTCCAGGGCGCCACGTGGGAGGAGCTGCTCCCGCCCACTCCGGTGCGCGGCCACGCCGCCAACGGCTTCGCGATCGACAGCGAGCGCCGCTGGACCCACGTCCGCGTCCGCCAGCACCCCGACGGCGGCATCGCCCGCCTGCGGGTCCACGGCGAGGTCGTGCCCGACCCCGAGTGGCTGGCCGTGCTCGGCACCCTCGACCTGGTCTCCGTGCTCAACGGCGGTGTGTACGAGGACGCCTCGGACCGCTTCTACTCCTCGCCGACCCAGATCATCCTGCCCGGCACCTCCCGCAAGATGGACGACGGCTGGGAGAACCGCCGCCGCCGGGTGCGCGGCACCCACGACTGGGTACGGTTCCGGCTCGCCGCGCAGGGCGCGGTCCGCGCGGTCGAGATCGACACCGCGTACCTCAAGGGCAATTCGGCGGGCTGGATCGCGCTCCAGGGCTGCAACGGCGATCCCTCGGGAAGCGCGGAGTGGTTCGAGATCATCCCGCGCACCCGCCTCCAGCCCGACACCCCGCACCGTTTCGTCCTCGCCGCGCGGGCCGTCGTCACCCACGTCCGCCTCGACGCCTTCCCGGACGGCGGGATCGCCCGGATGCGGCTGCACGGCGGCCTGACGGAGGACGGCGCGGCCGAACTGCGCGCGAGGTACGCCCGCCTGACGGGCTGACCGACCGCTCGGCCCCTCGTAACGGCACGACGAACGGCCCCGGCACGCCGACGACGATCGGCACGGGCGGCCGGCAGCGGCTCACGAACCTCGGCCGACCCCGGCACGGACATGACGAAGGGCCCCGGACGGCGCACACCGTCCGGGGCCCTTCGGCGCGACCTTACGCGGAGGCCGCGTCCGCCGCCTGGGCCTTCAGCGCGCGCTCCACGCCCGCGCGGCACTCCGTCACCAGCCGGCGCAGCGCCGGGACCGGGTCGTTCGCGGCGATCCAGGCGTCCGTCGCGGCCAGCGTGTCCGCGGAGACCTGGAGCGTCGGGTAGAGGCCGACCACGATCTGCTGCACGATCTCGTGGCTGCGGGTCTCGGAGACGCGCTTGATCGAGGCGAAGTACTTCGCCGTGTACGGGGCGAGCAGCTCGCGCTGGTCGGCCTGCACGAAGCCGCGGATGACGGCCTCCTGGACCGCGTTCGCCAGCTTGTCGTCGTCGACGACCGCCGCCCACGCCTCGGCCTTGGCGGCCTCGGTCGGGCGGGCGGCGCGGGCGGTGGCCGCGTGGCGCTCACCGGCCGCGGTCTTGTCGCGCTCCAGCTCGGCGGCGATCTCCGCCTCCTCGACGCGGCCGGTCGCGGCGAGCCGCTGCACGAACGCCCAGCGCAGCTCGGCGTCGACGGCCAGGCCCTCGATGGTCGCGGAGCCGTCGAGCAGCGCGGCCAGCAGGTCGAGCTCGGCGGCCTCGCGGGCGGTGGCCGCGAAGGCGTGGGCCCACGCCAGCTGGTGGTCGCCGCCGGGGGCGGCGGCGCGCAGCTGCTCCTGGGCGAAGGCGCCCCAGCGGGCCAGGCCCTCGGCGCGCCACTCGGGCGCCGCGTACAGGTCGAGGGCGACCTTGGTCTGCGCCTGGAGCGACTGGACGACGCCGATGTCGGTCTCCTTGGCGATGCCGGAGAGCACCAGGGACAGGTAGTCGCGGGTGGCGAGCTCGCCGTCGCGGGTCATGTCCCAGGCCGAGGCCCAGCACAGCGCGCGCGGCAGCGACTCGGTGAAGTCGCCGAGGTGCGCGGTGACGTTCTTCAGGGACACCTCGTCGAGGCGGACCTTGGCGTAGGACAGGTCGTCGTCGTTGAGCAGGACGACGGCCGGGCGCTGCTTGCCGGCCAGCTGCGGCACGGCCGTCAGCTCGGCGGCCTCGACGTCCAGCTCCAGGCGCTCGGTGCGGACCAGCTTGCCGTCCGCGTCGAGGTCGTAGAAGCCGATCGCGATGCGGTGCGGGCGCAGCACGGCCTCGCCCTTGGCGCCGGCCGGGAGCGCCGGGGCCTCCTGGCGGACGGCGAAGGCGGTGATGGCGCCGTTCTCGTCGGTCTCGATCTCGGGCCGCAGGATGTTGATGCCCGCGGTCTCCAGCCACGCCTTCGACCAGGCCTTGAGGTCGCGCCCGGAGGTCTCCTCCAGGGCGCCGAGCAGGTCGGCGAGGCGGGTGTTGCCGTACGCGTGGCGCTGGAAGTACGCCTGCACGCCCTTGAAGAACTCGTCCTGGCCGACGTACGCCACCAGCTGCTTCAGGACCGAGGCGCCCTTGGCGTAGGTGATGCCGTCGAAGTTGACGAGCACGTCCTCCAGGTCGTTGATGTCGGCCATGATCGGGTGCGTGGACGGCAGCTGGTCCTGGCGGTAGGCCCAGGTCTTCTCCGAGTTGGCGAAGGTGGTCCAGGCGTTGGGCCAGCGGGTGCCCTCCACGGAAGCCTGGCAGGCGACCGAGGTGAAGGTGGCGAACGACTCGTTCAGCCACAGGTCGTTCCACCACTCCATGGTGACCAGGTCGCCGAACCACATGTGCGCCAGCTCGTGCAGGATGGTCTCGGCGCGGCGCTCGTACGCGGCGTCCGTCACCTTCGAGCGGAAGACGTACTGGTCGCGGATGGTGACCGCGCCCGCGTTCTCCATCGCGCCCGCGTTGAACTCCGGCACGAACAGCTGGTCGTACTTGGCGAACGGGTAGTCGTACGCGAACTTCTCCTGGAACCAGTCGAAGCCCTGCCGCGTGACGTCGAAGATGTGCTCGGCGTCGAGGAACTCGGCGAGCGACGGGCGGCAGTAGATGCCGAGCGGCACGACCTGGCCGTTCTTGCCCTCGTACGTCGAGTGCACGGAGTGGTACGGGCCGACGATCAGGGCCGTGATGTACGTGGAGATCCGCGGCGTCGGCGCGAACTCCCAGACGCCGTCCTTCGGCTCCGGGGTCGGGCTGTTGGAGATCACGGTCCAGCCCTCGGGGGCCTTCACGGTGAACTGGAAGGTCGCCTTCAGGTCGGGCTGCTCGAAGGAGGCGAAGACACGGCGCGCGTCCGGCACCTCGAACTGCGTGTAGAGGTACGCCTGCCCGTCGACCGGGTCGACGAAGCGGTGCAGGCCCTCACCGGTGTTGGTGTACGCGCAGTCGGCGACGACCTTCAGCTCGTTGGCGCCGGCCTGCAGGCCCGTCAGCGCGATCCGCGAGTCCTGGAAGACGGCGGCGGCGTCGAGGGCGCGCCCGTTGAGCACGACCTCGTGAACGGCGGGGGCGACGAGATCGATGAAGGTCTCCGCACCGGCCTCGGCGGAATCGAAGCGGACGAGGGTGGTGGACCGGTAGGTCCCGCCCTCCTGCGCGCCGGTGAGGTCGAGGTCGACCTCGTACGCGTCCACGGTCAGCAGCTTCGCCCGCTGCTGGGCCTCTTCACGGGTCAGGTTCGTGCCAGGCACCCGGTCAACTCCTCGGTTTCGTGACGTTTGGCTCATCCTTCCACGGGGTGTGTCGGCCGCGCACGGTTCATTTCCCAGGGCGAACACGAATCGGGCACGGAGCGGAGACAAAAAGAACGGCGGTCACCGCCCCCGGTGACCGCCGTTCCTCCGTTGGAAAGGGGCTCAGCCCTGCAGTTCCTTCGCCACGAGCTCGGCGATCTGCACGGCGTTGAGCGCCGCGCCCTTGCGCAGGTTGTCGTTGGAGAGGAACAGTGCGAGACCGTGCTCGACGGTCTCGTCGACGCGGATGCGGCCCACGTAGGAGACGTCCTTGCCGGCGGCCTGGAGCGGGGTCGGGATCTCGGAGAGCTCGACGCCCTCGGCGTCCTTGAGGAGCTCGGTGGCGCGCTCGACGCTGATCGGGCGCTCGAAGCGGACGTTGACCTGGAGCGAGTGGCCGGAGAAGACCGGGACGCGGACGCAGGTGCCGGAGACCTTGAGCTCCGGGATCTCCAGGATCTTGCGGGACTCGTTGCGGAGCTTCTGCTCCTCGTCGGTCTCGAAGGAGCCGTCGTCGACGATGGCGCCGGCCAGCGGCAGCACGTTGAAGGCGATCGGGCGCTTGTAGACGCCGGGCTCGGGGAACTCGACGGCCGCGCCGTCGTGGGTGAGCGCGGTCGCGCCCTCGGCGACGGCCCTGACCTGACCGTCGAGCTCGGCGACACCGGCCACGCCCGAGCCGGAGACGGCCTGGTAGGTGGTGGCGACGAGCGCCGTCAGGCCGGCCTCCTGGTGGAGCGGCTTGAGCACCGGCATGGCGGCCATGGTGGTGCAGTTCGGGTTCGCGATGATGCCCTTGGGGCGGTCCTTGATCGCGTGCGGGTTGACCTCCGAGACGACCAGCGGGACCTCGGGGTCGCGGCGCCAGGCGGAGGAGTTGTCGATGACGACGGCGCCCTGGGAGGCGACCTTCTCGGCGAGGGCCTTGGAGGTGGTGCCGCCGGCGGAGAAGAGGACGATGTCCAGGCCGGTGTAGTCGGCGGTGGCCGCGTCCTCGATGGTGACGCCGTCGACGACCTTGCCGGCGGAGCGGGCGGAGGCGAAGAGGCGCAGCTCGTCGACCGGGCCAGGGAAATTCGCGGCCCGCTCGGCGAGGATCTTGCGCATGACCGTGCCGACCTGACCGGTGGCTCCGACGATTCCGACCTTCACAGGGACTCCTCCGTACGTGTGTGCAGGTGCTGCGCTTCCATGATGCGTATGTCCCCGGGCGACTTGTCCAATCCGTTTCTCCCAGTGGACACCCGAAAAGAAGAACCCGAAAAGAGGAGGGGCGGGCGCTCGGCGCCCGCCCCTCCCGGAATCCGGTTCCGTATCCGGCTCCGTTACGGGGTGACCTTCTCGATCACCACGCTGCCGGTGCCCGCGGCGGTGCCGCGCGCGTTCAGCAGCTGGACCTGGCCGAAGAACTGCCGGCCCTCGGGCGCGGCGCCGTTCACGACGACCTGGGCGGGCACCTGCGCGGTGCCGCCGTTGGCCAGCTGGACCGGGGCCTGCTCGTCGACCTGGACGGAGCCCAGCGCGGCCGAGTAGTACACGTCCTTGTAGTCGAACGTGGTGCCCTCGGCGGACGGCACGTTGTAGCCGTCGATGACGACGGTGTAGGTGCCGGCGGCGGGCTTGACCAGGGACACGGACTCCTCGGAGTCGCCGTCGGCGGACTGGCCGACCTTCTGGTCACCGAGCTTGACCGTGAGGTCGAGGTCGGCGGCCAGGTCGGAGCTGTTGCCGATGGCGATGTCGAGGCGCTCCACGCCCTCGCCGATGGTGACGGTCCTGATCTGCTGCTCGTGGTGCTTGATGGTCGGGCGCTCGGTCTTCAGCGAGCCGAGCGGGCCGCCCTTCAGCCGGCCGTCGAGCGCGGCGAAGCCGTTGGTGACCTTCCAGTCCACGGCGGTCGGGGTGCCGACCTTCGCCTCGGGGACCGAGCGGACGGCCGGGTCGAAGGTGGCGCCGAGCACGGACACGCCGAGCGTGAACGGGTTGTCCAGGTCCGGCGAGGTGCGCCGGGCCTCGACCTCGATCTCCCAGACGCCCGGGGTCGGGTCGGTGTAGGAGCGCAGGTCGGGGCGGCAGGTGTTGGCTGGGTTGTAGTGCGGGTAGCACACGGTGGACGCGGTCGACTCCAGGGCGACGCCGTACGGGTGGACCGAGATGAACCGGGTCTGGCTCAGCTCCTTCAGCCCGCCGAGCGAGACCTCGAGGGACTTGGCGCCCTTCGGCACGGTCACGAAGTACGACTTCGTGCTGTTGCGCTGCACGGAGCCGCTGGCGCTGAAGCCGTAGCCCGGCGCGGTCAGGTCGGCCGAGACGACGGTGGTGGCGAGGATCTGCTTGTCGACGCCCTCGGTGTCCTCGTCGTCGGCCTCCAGGATCACGCTGTGCACGCCCGCGGTGGTGGGGCGGGCCTGGAGACGGACGGTGACCGGCTGGTTGAGCGGCAGCTCGATCTCGTCGTCGCCGAGGATCCGGTAGGTGCCGTCGTTGTACTTCAGGTCCAGCGTGTGCTCGATCGGCCGGTCGGGGCCGTTCGTGCGCGTGATGGTGACGTCGTAGACCTTCTTCTGGCCGACCTTGAGGCCGCCCTCGCGGTCGTACACACCGGTGCCGGTGTGCGGGGCCGGGAAGATCGCGGTGTCGACCGGGGCCTGCACCGTGTAGTCGTGGGCGGTCGCGCCGTCCTTGATCGACTCCCAGGCGTCCTCGATGTCGATGAGGCCGGAGCCCTGCTCGTGGGCCGCGACACCCGGGATCCGCCTGGCGGTCGAGGTGAGCGCGGTGCGCAGGGTGAGCGGGGAGAGCGCGATGTGCTTCTGCTTGGCGGCGGAGATCAGCAGCGCGCTCGCGCCCGCCGCCTGCGGCGAGGACATCGAGGTGCCGTTGAGCATGCCGTAGCCGGCCGGCAGGGCGTAGCCCGCCTCGGCGACGCCGGCGCCCGGCAGCCAGGTCGGGATGGTGTTCACGGCCGAGCCCGGCGCGGTGATCGTCGGGGTGAAGCCGCCGTCCTCGCGCGGGCCGCGCGAGGAGAAGTTGAACATCGCGTACGGCTTGGTCACGGCCGAGCCGTAGTTGGCGGCCCAGGTGTCCTTGGAGATGGCCGCGCCGACCGAGATGACCTTGTCGGCCAGGCCGGGGTCGCCGATCGTGTTGATGCCGGGGCCCTCGTTGCCGGCCGAGATGACCAGCTGGACGCCGTAGGTGTCGATGAGCCGCGTGTAGAGGCGCGAGCGCACGTTGTCGCCGTCGTTCTGCGCGGGCAGGCCGCCGATCGACATGTTGACGATGTCGACGCCGCGGTTGGCGACGAGGTCGATCATGCCCTCGGTCAGCGCGGTGTTGGTGCAGCCGCCGGTCCAGGTGCAGGCACGCATGGAGACGATCTTCGCGCCGGGCGCGGCGCCGCTCATCTTCCCGCCGAACAGGCCGTTGGCGGCGGTGATGCCGGCGACGTGGGTGCCGTGCTCGGACTCGACGAGACCGATGTTGACGAAGTCGGCCTTCTTGCCGATCCAGTCGCCCTTCAGCGGGTCCATCGGCACGTCCTTGCGGATCTGCACGACGAACGGGGTGCGCTCGACGACCTCGGTGGCCGGGTCGTCGGTGCCGAAGTAGCCGATCTGGTAGCCGTCCTTGTACGGCTTCATCGGCTCGTTGTTCGTGAAGTCGCCGTCCTGGTCGGTGTCCACGCGGACGGTGCCGGCGACCGGGTCGTACAGCATGCCGAAGCGGTCGGTGGTGTCGCCGTCGCGGTTGATGTCGCCCTTCGGGTCGCCGCCCGCGGTGACCGACTCGCTGAACCGGCTCCACTGGTACGCGCCCTCCGGCGCCTTCCAGCTCTGGCCGCCCGCGGTGAAGACGGGGCCGGAGACCGGGGTGATCTGGGCGCGCCAGGTGCCGTCGGACTCGGTCAGCGGGTCGGTGGCGGTGACCCAGTCGACGATCTTGCGCTCGCCGGTGGTGGTCTTCTGCAGGGCCGGGTGGCCGAGGTCGACACCGGAGTCGAGGATGCCGATGGTCACGCCGCGGCCGTCGGCCTTCGGGTGCTCCTGGACGAAGCCGACCGCACCGGTCTCGAAGGACGGGTTGTACGGGTTCTTCGCCGGGGTGGCCTTCCCGGGCGCCGGGTAGGTCTGCGGGACGGTGGTGCCGTCGACGGCACCGGTGGCGCCCGCGTCCGGGGTCGGGTCGTCGAGCTTGACCTCCGCCTGGAGGTCGACCGACTGGACCGAGGACAGCTTGGTGGCCGCCTTGATGGCGGCGCCGGCCTTCTCGGTGGGCAGGGTGGCGCGGACGTAGCCGAGCTTGTCGTCCTGGCGGCCGACGGAGCCGCCGGGCACGGCGTCGAGCTGGCCCGCGACCTGCTCGGTGGCGCCGGGCGCGGTGGCCACGAGCACGGTGACGGTCGGCTTGCCGGCGGCCTCGGCCTCGGACAGGCGCTGGGCGTCGGTGGCGCCGAGCTTGTCGGCCGGGTCGGCGGTCTTCGCCGTGGAGCTCGCCGGGCCGCCGGCCGCCGGGTCGTCGACGGCCAGGACCGGGGCGGCACCGGCCGCGACGAGCGCGGTCACGAGCCCGGCGGCGGCCGCGATGCGGGCCGCGCGTCTGGTCCCGGTGGTCGAGCGCCCGGGTATGGAGCTCTGGTTTTCGGGGGTGGTCATTTACATCCCTGTGATGAAGGAGAGGGTCCGGAAATCGGTACCGGATGACCGCATAGCTTTTCGTAAATGACCGTGTTTTGGGGAGAGTTATCGGGCGCCGGAATGCGTCCGTGGCACACATCCGCCAGTGCGGAAGCTGCGCCACTCGGGACGAATCCCCCCTCGGACAGGCCCAAGGCGGCGTCCGTAAAGTCGATTGGCCGTTGGTCCGTTCGTGGTGCGTCGACCTGAACTGACGGATGAGTCGTGGGCGTCGATCGCTCCGGTGCTGGTCCGGCGGGAACGCCGGCGACTGCACCCAGTTCGAAGCGGTCATGGACCGGATCCGCATCGCCCGGCCGGGCCGGGGCGGCGGATCAGGGTCGGGCGGGCCCTAGCTGTCCTTGGTGCGGGCGTAGTGGCGCGAGGCCTTCGCCCGGTTGCCGCAGGCCGCCATCGAGCACCAGCGCCGGGTGCCGTTCCGTGAGGTGTCGAAGAAGTGCAGGATGCACGCGTCGTGGGCGCACTTGCGGATCCGGTCCGGGGCGGCGCGCAGCAGGTCGAGGTAGTCGCGGGCGGCGATCCAGCCCGGCCCCCAGGCGGCGTCGGCGAACTCCGGCTCCTCGCCCGGCCCTTCGGCGGTCAGGATGGCCCGGATGCGGCCGTGGCCGAGGACCGCGTCGACCTCGGCGGTGGCCGCGGGGTCGCCGGGCCGGTCGACGACGGCGGCGAGGGCGTCCCGGGCGGCGAGGGTGTGGCGCAGGGTGGTGGCGTCGGCGGCGAACCGCGTGTCGAGACCGTTGGCGGCGAGCCAGACGGTGAGGCCGGCGGGGTCGGTGAGCAGGTCCTGGTGCACGCCGTCCGCGATCCAGCGGGTGTTGAGCAGGTCCAGGGAGACGGGTTCGCCGGTGAGCGGCCGCGGGTCGGAGACGGTCATGGCGGGCGCCCTCCCGATGGTTGATCCCTGGCTAACCCCTCAAGAGTACGTGACAGGTTGCACCCGACCTGCCTAACCCTTAAAGTCGCATTGAAGGGTTAGCCCCCGCTCGGGGTGGACCACCAAACGAGGGGAACCGCCATGTCGTTCAACGGAACGCTCGCCTTCGGTCACGTCGGTCTCAACGTCACCGACATCGAGCGCTCGCTCGCCTTCTACGGGGACGTCCTCGGCTTCGAGGTCCTCGGCGAAGGAAAGGAGGAGGGGCGCCGCTACGCCTTCCTGGGCCGGGGCGGAAGCCTCGTCCTCACCCTGTGGCAGCAGGCCGAGGGCGGCTACGACGCCGGGCGGGCCGGCCTGCACCACCTCGCCTTCCAGGCCGATTCGATCGACGACGTCCGCGCTGCCGAGGCCGCCCTCGCCGCCCGGGGCGCCACCTTCGCGTACGAGGGCGTCGTCGCCCACGCGGAGGGCGCGGCGTCCGGCGGAATCTTCTTCCACGACCCGGACGGCACGCGCCTGGAGATCTCGGTCCCGCAGGGCGCCGAGGACGCCGAAGCCCCCTCGGGCCAGGCCCCGACCTGCGGATTCTTCTAACCCGCAGTCGCGCGGCCGCTCTGTCACGCAGCCGCGCGGCCGCCCGGGGGCCCGGCACCGCCCGTACTCCGACGAACCCGCACCCACCCTGGAGGTCACGATGACCACCGCCTACCGCGCCGGATCCCTCGCAGTCCAGGACCGCGTCGGCGTCCGCGACCTCGCCGAGCACGTGGGCCGCTCGATCGGCCCCGGCATCCGTCCGGTCGCCGCCGCGTTCCTGGAGCAGCAGCCGATGCTCGTGCTCGGCGCCGCGGACCCGGCCGGCCGGGTCTGGGCCGGCCTGCTCACCGGCCGGCCCGGCTTCGCCCGGGCCGTCGGCCCGCACGCCGTCTCCGTCGCGGGCGGCTTCCCCGCCCGCGATCCGCTCGCCGGCGCCGTCACCGCCGACGGCACCCCCGTCGGCACCATCGCGCTCGACCCCCGCACCCGTCGCCGCATGCGCCTCAACGGCACCGCCCGTCCCAGCGCCCGCGGCATCGTCATCGCGGCCGAGCAGGTCTTCTCCAACTGCCCGAAGTACCTCCAGAAGCGCGAGCTGCACGGCTTTGCCGAGGAGCCGGGCCCACGGGCCGGTGCCGTGCGCTACGGCACGGCGCTCACCACCGGCCAGCGGCGCCTGGTCCGCACCGCCGACACCTTCTTCATCGCCACCGCCGCGGCCGACGGCGTGGACGCCAGCCACCGCGGTGGCAACCCCGGCTTCGTCGAGCTCGTCTCGCCCACCGAACTGAGCTGGCCCGACTATCCGGGCAACGCCATGTTCCTCACCCTCGGCAACCTGGAGTCGGACGGCCGCGCGGGCCTGCTCTTCCTCGACTGGCGCACCGGCACCACCCTCCAGCTCTCCGGCTTCGCCCACACCGAGTTCGGCCCCGAGGGCCGCGCCGTCCGCTTCCGCCTGGACACCGTCGTGGAGACCCCGGGCGGCAGCCCCCTGCGCTGGTCGGCCCCCGAGTACTCCCCGGCCAACCCACCCCTCCCGAAGGGCCGACGATGACCTCCGCCCCCGCTCCTGCCGCCGCGCCCGACCGGCCCCGGCCCCGCGTCCTGCTCGCCTCCACTGCCGTCAGCGTCACCGCCCTGCTCCTGCTCGTCGCCGTCGGCACCCTCTTCCACGAGCCCCTGCTCATCCCGCCGCTCGCCGCGAGCATGGCCCTCGTGGCGGGCACGCCCGACCTGCCGCTCGCCCAGCCCCGCTCCGTCCTCGGCGGCCAGCTCCTCTCCGCCCTCACCGGCTTCGCCGTCCTCGCCGTCACCGGTCCGGGTCCGTGGGGTGCCGCCCTCGCGGGCGGCCTCGCCCTCGGCGTGATGTCCGCCGCCCGCACCCCGCACTCGCCGGCCGCGGCGACCGCCGTGATCGTGACCCTTCAGGATCCGCCGTTCCGGTCCTTCCTCGCCCTGCTCGCCCTCGCCTCCCTCCTCCTCGTCGCCACCGGTCTCGCCGGCGCCCGCCTCTCGGGCCGCCGCTACCCCGCGTACTGGCTCTAACCTCGGTCCATGAGGACCGAGTTGAGGGTGGCGGCCTACGCCGTGTGCGTACGGGGCGGCCGGACGCCGGGCGGAGAGATACTCCTCGCCCGCTGGGTGGCGCGGGACGGGGTCAAGCGGTGGACGCTGCCCGGCGGCGGGATGGACCACGGTGAGGATCCGGTCGACACCGTCGTGCGGGAGGTGGCGGAGGAGACCGGCTACGCGGCGGAGCCCGTGGCGCTGCTCGGGATCGACTCGATCCGGCGCAACTGGCTGCGGCGGCTCGGCGGGCCCGGGGACTGGCAGGGGCTGCGGATCGTCTACGAGGCACGGATCACCGGCGGCGAGCTGCGCTACGAGACCGACGGCTCCACCGACCTCGCCGCCTGGCATCCGCTCGACGCCGTGCCCGGCCTCGACCGGGTCGAACTCGTCGACATCGGGCTGCAGTTGTGGCGCGACCGGCCGCCGCTCGGCCGCTCGTCGCTCAGCGATCCGGCGAACGGCTGAAAACGGCTCAACCGTCACCCGGACGGCAGAACGAGGCTCAACCAGACCCCGGCCCCCCGTGGTCCCCTCCCGTGACCGGTCGACCGACCGGCGCACATCGCACGGGAGTTCACATGTCTGCCGCACGCACCGCGCGCACCGCCCGTACCGTCCTCGCCGCAGCGCTCGTGGCTGGCCTCGCCGGCGGGGTGCTCGCCGCGCCCGCCTTCGCCGCCGCCCCGCCCGGGCCGTCCCACACCGCCACCCAGCAGGCCCTCGACGCGGCCGTGGCCGAGGGCGTGCCGGGTGCGGTGGCCAAGGCCCGCGACGGCAAGGAGCGCTGGACCGGCACCGCCGGCGTGCGCAAGGGCGAGGACCGCTTCCGGGTCGGCTCCATCACCAAGACCTTCACCGCGACCGTGCTGCTCCAGCTCCAGGCCGAGGGCCGCATCGACCTCGACGACCCGGTGGAGAAGTGGCTGCCCGGCGTCGTCCGGGGCAACGGCAACGACGGCCGGAAGGTCACCGTCCGCAGGCTGCTCAACCACACCAGCGGCATCTACAGCTACACCGCCGACCCCTCCTTCCAGCAGCGGGTCTTCGGCCCGGCGTTCCTGGAGCACCGCTACGACACCTGGACGCCCGAGCAGCTCGTCGCGATCGCGATGGAGCACGCGCCGGACTTCGAGCCCGGCGCCTCCTGGGAGTACTCCAACACCAACTTCGTGCTCGCCGGCATGGTCATCGAGAAGGTCACCGGCCACTCGTACGAGAGGGAGGTGGAGCGGCGCGTCATCAAGCCGCTGAAGCTGCGTGCCACCAGCGCTCCCGGCACCGACTCCCGGATGCCGCAGCCCAACTCCGGGGCGTACTCCAAGCTCCGGCGCGACACCACCGGGCCGACGTACGACGTGACCGACCTGAACCCGAGCATCGCCGGCGCGGCGGGCGAGATCGTCTCCGACGCGAACGACCTGCAGACCTTCTACCGGGCCCTGCTCAAGGGCCGGCTGCTGCCGCCCGCCGAGATGAAGGAGATGACCGACACGGTCGCGACCGGCCGCGGCACGGACGTCCGCTACGGGCTCGGCCTGTTCCAGCAGAAGCTGAGCTGTGGCAAGGAGATCTGGGGCCACAGCGGCGGGATCCACGGCTCCAGCTCCCAGGCCGTGGTCACCCGGGACGGCGAGCACTCGCTCGCCGCGAACTTCAACGCCGACTGGACCGGCGACAGCCAGGCCCTGATCGACGCGGAGTTCTGCGGTACCGCCCCGAAGAAGCAGTAGCGCTCAGCGGGGCAGGACGACCACGTAGGCGGCCGGGTGCCGGTCCGGCGCGGCCATCAGCGCCGTACGGACCACGGTCGCCTGCTGGTCCATCGCCTCGCGCAGCTTGCGCGGGGTGATGTGGACGACGGTGATGCCGAGCCGCTCCAGGTGTTCGCGCTTGCGCGTGTACTGCGACCACAGCGCGTCGTCGTCCTGCCGCGGCGCCCGGGTGTCCAGCTCCACCGCGACCGCCTGGTCCGGCCAGTAGGCGTCCACACCGCCGAGGTGCGGGCCGCCGGGCAGCCGCAGGTCCACGTTCCACAGCGGGTCCGGCAGCGTGAACTCGCGCACCATGTCGTACAGCCGCTGCTCGGCGATCGCGCGCCCCTCGGCGAGCAGCGAGTCGACCGCGTCCACGACGTGGGGGCGGGTGAGCAGCCGGGCCCGGTTCAACTCCCGTACCACCGCGCCCGGTTCGCAGTGGCCGCCGCTGACCGCCTCGGTGAGCAGCCGGCGCACCACGGCCGCGTCGTCCAGTGCCGACACGGCGTCGGCGAGCGCCCGCTCCACCGGGGCCACCGGCAGCGCGTCGATCTCGACCGGCGCCGGCGGCTGGGCGGCCCTCACCACCCGGACGAGACCGGTCGAGCGCAGCCGGCGGGTGCGGGGCACCAGGACGTCGACGCGGTCGACCAGGCCGCGCGGCGGGGCGGCGGCGAAGCGGTGCAGGGAGAGCGCGGCGAGCCCGGTGATCATCGCCTCGGCGCGGGCGTAGCGGATGGCCTCCCGGAACCGGTCGGCGCCGGCGCGGGGGAGGGGGGAGGGGGCACTGGGGGAGGTGTCGTGGTTCATGCCGACGGTCTTCCGTCGTTCGGCGCTCAATTAACCGCTGTTACACGGCCGTCGACATTTAGGGACAACCCCGCACTAAAGTACGCGCGTTCGAGTGCCGAGGTACGAGGGCCCCCGGCGGTGCGTCACCGCCGGGGGCCCTCGCGCTCACGCCACTACGCGGCGCGCGCGTCGCACTCCTGCGCCCGCAGCGCCCGCGCCAGGTCGTCGCGGGACTCCAGGACGAGGCGGCGCAGCGCCGGGGCGGCGTCCGCGTGCGCGGCCAGCCACGCGTCCGTCGCCGCCAGCGTCTCCGGGCGGTCCTGGAGGCCCGGGAACAGGCCGCGGACCACGTCCATGCCGATCTGGATGGACCGCTCCGCCCAGATCCGCTCGATCACCGCGAAGTACTTCTCCGCGTACGGCGCGATCAGCTCGCGCTGCGAGGGCTGCGTGAAGCCCGAGATCGTCGCCTCCGCCAGGGCGTTCGACAGCTGGTCCGACTCGACGACCTGCGCCCACGCCTGCGCCTTGACGGCGGCCGACGGGCGGGCGGCCAGGCAGCGCACCTGGTGCCGCTTGCCGGAGGCCGTGTCGTCGCGGGCCAGCTCGGCGCCGATCCGGGCCTCGTCGGCGCGGCCGTGCGTGGCCAGCGGCGACAGGAACGCCCAGCGCAGCTCCTGGTCGACCTCGAGTCCGTCGATCGCGGCCGAGCCGTCGAGCAGCCCCTCCAGGAGCTGCAGGTCGGCGTCCGCCGAGGCCGCGGCGGCGAAGAAGTGCGCCCAGGTCAGCTGGTGCTCGCTGTCCGGCTCGGCGAGCCGCAGCTCGCGCAGGCCGCCCTCGGCGAGCTGCCGCCCGCCCTCGGCCCGCCAGGCCGGAGCCGCGTAGTGGGTGACGGCCGCCTGCGCCTGGGCGTGCACCATCTGGAGCACGCCGATGTCGGTCTCGCGGCCCGCGAAGTCGAGCACCACGCGCACGAAGTCGCGCGCCGGCATCAGTCCGTCGCGGGTCATGTTCCACAGCGCCGACCAGGCGAGGGCGCGGGCCAGCGGGTCGGTGATGTCGCCGAGGTGGGCGCGCAGGGTGGCGAGCGAGCCCTCGTCGAAGCGGACCTTGCAGTAGGTGAGGTCGTCGTCGTTGACCAGGACCAGGTCCGGCTTCTCCTCGCCGGCCAGCTCGGTCACCACCGTACGGGCGCCGGTGATGTCCGTCTCGGTGCGCGCGTAGCGCACGAGGTCGCCGCCCTCGATGCGGTAGAGGCCGACGGCCGCGCGGTGGGGGCGCAGCTCGTCGCCGTCCTGGAGGACGGCGAGCTCGGTGATCCGGCCCTCGGCGTCACAGGTGACGGCCGGGGTGAGGGAGTTGACGCCGGAGGTCTGCAGCCAGGACTTCGCCCACGCCTTCATGTCCCGGCCGGAGGTCTCCTCCAGGACCGCGAGCAGGTCGGCGAGGGTCGTGTTCCCGTACGCGTGGCGCTTGAAGTAGCGGCGCGCGCCCTCCAGGAAGGCGTCCCGGCCCGCGTACGCCACCAGCTGCTTCAGGACCGAGGCGCCCTTGGCGTAGGTGATGCCGTCGAAGTTCAGCTTGGCGTCCTCCAGGTCACGGATGTCGGCCGTGACCGGGTGCGTGGACGGCAGCTGGTCGGCGCGGTACGCCCACGCCTTGCGGTTGTTGGCGAAGGTCACCCACGCGTTGTTGAAGCGGGTCGCCTCGACCAGCGAGAACGAGCCCATGAAGTCGGCGTAGGACTCCTTCAGCCACAGGTCGTCCCACCACTCCATGGTGACCAGGTCGCCGAACCACATGTGCGCCATCTCGTGCAGGATCGTGTTGGCGCGGCGCTCGTACGCGGCCTGGGTGACCTTGCCGCGGTAGATGTACTCCTCCTTGAAGGTGACCATGCCCGGGTTCTCCATGGCGCCGAGGTTGTACTCGGGCACGAAGGCCTGGTCGTACTTCCCGAAGGGGTACGGGTAGTCGAAGTGGTCGTGGAAGAAGTCGAAGCCCTGCTTGGTGACCAGGAAGACGTCGTCCGCGTCGAAGTGCTTCGCGAGCCCCTTGCGGCACATCGCGCCCAGCGGGATCTCCAGCTCGGTGCCGTCGGCGAAGGTGCGCGTGTACGTGTCGGTGACGTAGTGGTACGGGCCGGCCACCACGCAGGTGATGTACGTGGAGATCCGCGCCGTCTCCGCGAAGCGCCACACGCCGTCGGCGCCCTGCTCCCCGGCGCCGTTGCTCCACACCGTCCAGCCCTCGGGCGCGGCCACCTCGAAGCGGTACGGGGCCTTCAGGTCGGGCTGCTCGAAGTTGGCGTACACGCGGCGGGCGTCGGCCGGCTCGTACTGCGTGTAGAGGTAGACCTCGCCGTCCTCCGGGTCGGCGAAGCGGTGCATGCCCTCGCCGGTGCGGCTGTAGGCGCACTGGGCGTCGACCACCAGCACGTTGTCGTCGGCCAGGCCGTCGAGTGCGATCCGGGCGCCGTCGAAGACGGCCGCGGGGTCGAGCGCGCGGCCGTTGAGCGTGACCGCGGTCACGGAGGGCGCGATCAGATCGGCGAAGGTCGCCTCGCCCGAGCCCGTGCGGCGGAAGCGGATCGTGGTCACGGAGCGGAAGGTGCGCACGCCCTCGCCGGCCTCGCCGACCGCCGAGCGCAGGTCGAGGAAGACCTCGTACCCGTCGACGGACAGCAGCTGGGCCCGCTCATGGGCCTCGTCGCGGGTCAGGTTCTCACCGGGCACGGTCACTCCACTCCTTCGTGCCACACCGTCGTGGCGCGTTCGAAACAGCACCGATCCTCCCATGTGCGGCTGACACCGAACAGGCGGGAATGCGGCGGGGCCGCTGCGACGTTGCGCCTTTCGGCGCAACACCGATCAGCAGAGGCCGTGTCCGAGCAGGCCGTATCCGAGGAGTCACATGTCCGAGAGCAGGACCACCGCCGAGTTCTTCTTCGACCCGCTGTGCCCGTGGGCCTGGATGACCTCCCGCTGGATGCTGGAGGTGGAGAAGGTCCGCCCCGTCGACGTGCGGTGGAAGGTGATGAGCCTCGCGGTCCTGAACGAGAACCGCCTCGACGAGGTGCCGCCGGAGTACCGCGAGATGCTGGAGACCCAGGCCTGGGGCCCGGTCCGCGTCGTCGTCGCCGCCCAGCAGCTGCACGGTGACGAGGTCGTCGGCAAGCTCTACACGGCCCTCGGCACCCGCTTCCACAACAACGGCGAGGGCCCGACCCGCGAGGCGATAGCGGGCGCCCTGAAGGACGTCGGCCTGCCCGAGAGCCTCGTCGACTACGCCGACAAGGACACCTACGACACCCAGCTGCGCGCCTCCCACAAGGAGGGCATCGACAAGGTCGGCCAGGACGTCGGCACGCCCGTGATCTCCGTCCCCGGCCCGGACGGCGACGAGGTCGCCTTCTTCGGCCCGGTCGTCACCCCGACCCCGCGCGGCGAGGCGGCGGCGCGGCTGTGGGACGGCACGCTGCTCGTGGCGTCGACGCCCGGCTTCTACGAGATCAAGCGGACGCGCACCGAGGCGCCGAGCTTCCACTGACGCCCCCGCTGTGCAGACGGCCCCCGCAGTTCACGTCACTGCGGGGGCCGTCCTCTTTACCGCCTGCCCGGTGAAGGTTGAGAAGACGATCACGAGCAGGAGCGCGTCGGCCGGGCGGTCAGAAGGAGATCAGCGGGACGGACGCCTTCGCCGCCGCGTAGCGCCGGCTCACGTCCTGCCAGTTGACGACCTGCCACATGGCGTCGATGAAGTCGACCTTCTGGTTCTTGTACTGGAGGTAGAAGGCGTGCTCCCAGGCGTCGAACACCAGGATCGGGACCGAGCCCTGGCCCACGTTGCCCTGGTGGTCGTAGACCTGCTCGACGATCAGCCGGCCGCTGACCGGCTCGTAGGCGAGCACGCCCCAGCCGGAGCCCTGGGTGGTCGCGGCGGCCTTGGTCAGCTGGGCCTTGAAGCGGTCGAAGGAGCCGAAGGACTCGGTGATCGCGTCCGCGAGCTCGCCGACGCCGTCCGCGGCCAGCGGCTCGCCGCCGCCCTCGCCGGCCTTCGGGCTCGCCATGTTGCGCCAGTAGATGGAGTGCAGGATGTGGCCGGAGAGATGGAAGGCCAGGTTCTTCTCCAGGCCGTTGACCGCTCCCCACTGGTCCTTGTCGCGGGCCTCCGCCAGCTGCTCCAGGGTGTCGTTCGCACCCTTGACGTAGGCGGCGTGGTGCTTGTCGTGGTGCAGCTCGATGATCTGCGGATTGATCACCGGCTCCAGCGCCGCGTAGTCGTACGGCAGCTCCGGAAGTGTGTAGATCGCCATGTGCCGAGCCCTCGCCCTTCGAACGACTGCAGAACCACTGCTGCTTATTGCAACCCATGTGCAAGTGCAGGCTAGCAGCAGTTGCTGATGAAGTTGATCAGCCCTTCGGCCTAGGACCACCCGGTCTGCTTCCGTGCGCTCCGCCAGTGGGGTCAATCGGTGCTGGGCGCCCAGGACCAAGATCAATAACGTGCGGGCATGCGACTCCCCCTCACGCTCGCCACGGCGACCCTCCTGCTCACCGCCCTCGCCGCCCCCGCCGGCGCCGCGCCCCCCGACGACTGGCAGCAGGTGGGCACCGACGCCCGCAGCGGTGTCAGCGGCCTCGCCTCCGAGGGCGCCGGCAGCGACAGCGCCCTGTTCGTCAACGACAACAAGCGCCCCGGGCAGCCGCGGCTCTCCCGGGTCACCTACCGGGAGGGCGCCGTCGCCGTCGGGCGGCTCGCCTGGGTGGGGGCCGAGCCCAACGACCTGGAGGCGATCGCGGCCATTCCGGGGACGCCCGGCGAGTACCTGGCGCTCGCCAGCCGCGGCATCGTCTACCGCGTCAGGGTCGACGGCGCCACCGCGACCGTCGTCGACTACGCGCCGCTGCCCGCCATCGAGGAGGGCAACGACTACGAGAGCTTCGCGCTCGTCGCCCGCGACGGGAAGTTCGCCGCGCTGTGGGCCGACCGCGGCGACGGCCCCGGCCGGCCCGCCACGCTGTACGCGGCGCCGCTCACCTTCGCCTCCTGGGGCCAGCCGCTGTTCGGCACCGTCACCAAGCGCACGTACACCTCCGCCTACCCGGCGGGCGACGGCACCCGCCACATCTCCGACCTCGCGGTGACCGGCTCCGGCCGGATCCTCGCGAGCTCGGCGTCGGACGCGGGCGACGACGGCCCGTTCGACTCCGCCGTCAGCGACATCGGCCGGGTCACGCTCTCGGCCGCCGGCCGGGCACGGGTCACGCTCGCGCCGAGCCCGGTCCGGCTCGCCACCTTCCCCGGCTATAAGATCGAGGCCGTCGCCTGCCTGCCCGGCACCACCGACGCCCTGCTCGGCACCGACGACGAGAACCGCGGCGGATACGTGCGCAGCGCCCCGTACTGCGGAGCGTGATCCGGTCGCCGGACAACGCGCGGCGCCCCCGTCGAGCACTCGCTCGACGGGGGCGCCGTTTCCTGCGTCCGGCCGGGTCAGGCCTCCTCGGCCGCGGCCGTCGCCGCACCGGCGCGCGCCTTCTGCCGCACCACGCCGATCACCGCGAGCACCAGCGTCATCGCGCCCGTCGCGTACAGCTGCACCCGGGTGTCCTCCTCGCGGGCCATCAGGAAGAAGATGACCGCCATGCCGGCCAGGGCGACATAGGTCAGGCCCGGGTAGAGCCACATCCGCACGACCAGCTTCTCGGGCGCCTCGCGCTCCAGACGGCGGCGCAGCACCAGCTGCGAGGCCGCGATGAAGATCCAGACGACCAGGATCACGCCGCCGATCATGTTGAGCAGCCACGGGAAGATCTTGTCGGGCGACCAGTAGTTCAGGCCGACGCAGACGAAGCCGAAGAAGCAGGAGGCGAGCACGGCCAGGCGCGGCACGCCGCCGGAGACCTTGCCGAGCAGCTTCGGGCCGAGGCCGCGGTGGACCAGGGAGAAGGCGATGCGCGAGGAGCCGTAGATGTTCGCGTTCATCGCGGAGAGCAGGGCGATCAGGACGACGACGTTCATGATCTGGCCGGCGCCCGGGATGCCCAGGTGGTCGAGGGCGGCGACGTACGGGCCCTTCTCGGTGATGGCCTTGTCGTTCCACGGGATGAGCGTGACGACGACGGCCATCGAGCCGATGTAGAAGAGCGAGATGCGCCACATCGCGGTGCGCACGGCCCGGGCGACGCCCTTGACCGGGTTGTCGGACTCGGCGGCCGCGATGGTGACCGTCTCCATGCCGCCGTACGAGAACACCGAGGCGAGCAGGCCGATGACCAGGCCCTCGCTGCCGTTGGGCAGGAAGCCGCCCTTGCCGAACAGGTTGGCGGTGCCCGGGGAGTCGGTGCCGGGCAGGACGCCCGCGACGGCGAGGACGCCGAGGCCGAGGAAGAGCGCGATCGCGCCGACCTTCAGGGCGGCGAACCAGAACTCGAACTCGCCGAAGTTCTTCACGGCCGCCAGGTTGGTGCCGCAGAAGACCAGCATGAAGAGCGCGACCCAGGCCCACTCGGGCGTGCCGGGCAGCCAGCCGGTGACGATCTTCGCCGCGCCGATGCCCTCCAGGCCGACGGCGACGCTGAGCAGCACCCAGAACGACCAGCCGGAGGCGAAGCCGGCCCAGGAGCCGAAGGCCCGCTCGGCGTGCGAGGAGAAGGAGCCGGACGAGGGGTACGCGGCCGACATCTCGCCCAGCATGCGCATCACGAGCATGACGAGCAGACCGGAGAGCGTGTACGCGAGGACGATGGACGGGCCGGCGGCGGCGATGCCGGCGCCGGAGCCGACGAACAGGCCGGCGCCGATGACGCCGCCGAGGGCGATCATCGACAGATGACGCTGCTTGAGGCCATGACCGAGGCCATCGGCGGGGGCGGTCGCGCCGTCCTTGCGGTCGGCCGGCGCGGGCGCGGTGGTCCGAGACATGGGCGAACCCTGTTCACTAGCTGAGACGGGGAGGGTGGCCCACAGTGTGTGGGCCCGCACCGCTCACAGGGAACAGCCGTCCGCTATACGGTCACGACCTTCACACAAGGTGAAGATCTAACCCCGCTTCGTGCCCGCCGTGTCCGCCGTGTCCGTGGTGTCCGGCGTGCCTGCCGTGCCTGCCGCGTCCGTCGTGCCGCGGAGTTCGCGCAGCCACGCCACCACCAGCACCGCCGCCGTCGCGCCCGCCGACCACAGCACCTGCGGGCGCGAGCCGTCGTCGAGCAGCATCAGGACGACGACCGCGGCCATCGCGGCGAGCGCGAGCCAGGTCAGCCACGGGAAGCCCCACATGCGCAGGGTCAGCTTCTCGGGCGCCTCGCGCTCGATCCGGCGGCGCAGCCGCAGCTGCGAGACCGCGATCAGCGCCCACACGAACAGCAGTACCGCACCGACCGCGTTGAGCATGTAGAGGAAGACGGAATCCGGCCACTTCAGATTGAGCAGCACGGAGACGAAGCCGAACGCCACCGACGCGAGCACCGCCCTGCGCGGCACGCCGCCTCCCGACACCTTCAAGAGGCCCCGCGGCGCCTCGCCGCGCTCGGCCAGCGAGAAGACCATGCGGGACGAGCCGTACAGGTTGGCGTTGAGCGCCGACAGCAGCGCCACGAACACCACCACGTTCATGATCTGCCCGGCCCCCGGCACCCCGATCGCGTCCAGGACCGCCACGTACGGCGACTCGCCCGGCTTGATCGCGGTCCACGGCAGCAGGGTGACGATCACCAGCATGGAACCCACGTAGAAGAGGAGGATCCGCCACACCGCGCTGC
This sequence comes from Streptomyces sp. NPDC004327, assembly GCF_042873935.1. Classification (NCBI taxonomy): domain Bacteria; kingdom Bacillati; phylum Actinomycetota; class Actinomycetes; order Kitasatosporales; family Streptomycetaceae; genus Streptomyces; species Streptomyces sp. NPDC004327. Next base: position 413,769 of record NZ_JBIAME010000002.1, read on the forward strand.
GCACCGCCCGCGCCACGTTGCGCGCCGGGTCGTCCGACTCGGCCGCCGCGATCGTCACGACCTCCAGGCCGCCGAAGGCGAAGACGACGGCGAGGACGCCCGAGACCACGCCCGACCAGCCGTTCGGCAGGAAACCGCCCTGGCCGGTCAGATTCGCCAGGCCCACCGGGTCGGTGTCGGGGAGCAGACCGGCGATGGCGAGGACACCGAGCCCCAGGAAGAGGACGATCGCGCCCACCTTCAGGGCGGCGAACCAGAACTCGAACTCGCCGAAGTTCTTCACCGCCGCCAGGTTCGTGGCCGTGAACACCACCATGAACAGCAGCACCCAGCCCCACTGCGGGATCCCGGGCACCCAGCCGTGCGCGATCCGCGCCGCGCCCGTCGCCTCCACGGCGAGGACCACGACGAGCAGGAACCAGTACAGCCAGCCCACCGAGAAGCCCGCCCAGCGGCCCAGCGCCCGCTCCGCGTGCACCGAGAACGCGCCGGAGGCCGGCATCGCCGCCGACATCTCGCCGAGCATCCGCATGACCAGCATCGCGAGCGCGCCCGCGATCAGGTACGAGACGACGATGCCGGGACCCGCGACCGCGATGCCCGCGCCCGAACCGACGAAGAGCCCCGCGCCGATCACCCCGCCGAGGCCCAGCATCGTCAGATGACGCTGCTTCAGACCGTGGGAGAGCGGCTCCTGTCGCGACTCCTGCGGCGACTTCCGTCCGGGAGAGAGGGACGACTGCGGGGAGGGTGGGGCGTCGTGCATGTGGGGGCTCGCGCTCCTCGGTTGTTTATGGGGACTCCACAGTCTCTCCGGTGACCGGTCGTTGGCGCAAAAGGGATGTCCCGGCGGGAGTTACCCGTGACGAGCGTCACGTGGCGAGCGGCGTGAACCAGGGACTTTGTTTGATCTCCACGAAGGGCTCGCCCTGTGCTTTGTGGGCGGCTGACCGTGATCGACCGTTCACTCCTGGCATACGGTCGACTCTGCCCCTGTCCCCTCTCACCCGCGGAGTACCGATGAGCACCGCCGCCGCCCCCGTCTCCTCCCTCCGTACCGGTACGGTCCTCGCCGACCTGATCCCGGCGAGCCGCGTCCGCGACCTCGCGCTCGTCGCCGGCGGCGCCGTCCTGACCGGCCTCGCCGCGCAGCTCACCGTGCCCGTCCCGGGCTCCCCGGTCCCGGTCTCCGGCCAGACCTTCGCCGCCCTGCTCGTCGGCACCGCGCTCGGCGCCCGCCGCGGCTTCCTCTCCCTCGGCCTGTACGCCGTCGCCGGCATGGCGGGCCTGCCGTGGTTCGCCGAGGCGTCCTCCGGCTGGGCGATGCCGTCCTTCGGCTACATCCTCGGCATGCTGCTCGCCGCCACCGTGGTCGGCGCCCTCGCCCGCCGCGGCGGCGACCGCTCGGTGCTGCGCACGGCCGGCACGATGGTGCTCGGCTCCGCGATCATCTACGCCGTCGGCGTGCCGTACCTGGCCCTGGCCACCGGCATGACCCTCGGTCAGGCGGTCGCCGCCGGCCTCGTCCCGTTCCTCATCGGCGACGCGCTCAAGGCGGCGCTCGCGATGGGCGCGCTGCCGGCGGCCTGGAAGCTCGTCGGCCGCAAGGGCTGACGGCCTTCCCGCATCACCCGGAGAGGTTCGCGGGGTCGAGTTCCGACTCGACCGCCGCGAGCCTCTTCGCCGTTTCGGCGCCGTAGAGCCCCTCCCGGCGCTCCCCGTCGCCGAACACGAAGTTGACCGCCCTCCCGAGCGTCCGCGGGGCGAGAGCCCGCTCCACGCGCGCGTGGAGCTCCCGTACGGGCCCGGGGCCGTCCTCGCCGAGCGGGTAGAGCGCGCGCACCAGCCAGGCCGCCTCGCGGTACGGGACGGAGTTCGGCGCGGCCGGCGCGTCCGCGAGCGCCCCGCCCAGGTGGTTGAGCTGCACGACGGCCATCCGCCCGGCCGCGGGACCGGTCAGCCGCAGCACCTCGGCCAGCGCCTCCTCGTCCAGGGCGTCCAGCAGGATCCCGTCGCCCCAGTAGGCGTGCGGCGTCTCGGGGTCGGCGTGGATGGTGGGGCTCTCGGTGTACGGCATCTCGCGCAGCGAGTCCGACATCACGGGCCCGAGCGCCCGCAGCGGCGCGACGAGCCGCTCGCCCTCGGCTGTGCTCCCGGAGTATCCGGTGCACGCGACCCGCACCGACAGCACGTACCGGCCGCGCAGGTGCGGCGGCAGCGCCGGCAGGTCGGGGTAGACGAGCGCGGCGAGCGAGGAGGTCACGGTCGCGGGCAGCGCCCGGGCCCAGCGGAGGTAGCCGCGCAGCACCTCGGCCGGGGCGGCCTCGGCGCCGTCGAAGGCGATCGAGCCGCCGTAGAGCCGGGCGACCGGCACCAGGTCCACGGTCACGGCGGTGACCACGCCGAACCGGTGTGCCGCGCCGCCGCCCAGCACCGCCCAGAACAGCTCGTCACCCGGGACGAGGTGCCGCGACTCGCCGTCCGGCGTCACCAGGTCCAGCGAGCGGACGTGGTCGGCGGCCCAGCCGTAGGTGCGTCCGAGGATCCCGAGCCCGCCGCCGAGCAGGTAGCCGACCACGCCGACGCCCGGCGAGGAGCCGTTGAGCGGCGCGAGCCCGTGCGGCGCGGCGGCCGCCACCACCTGTCCCCAGCGCGCCCCGCCGCCGATCCGCGCGGTGCGGGCCTGCGGATCGACGACGACCTCGTCCAGGGCGCTCGTGTCGAGGAGGACGCCGCCGTCGACGGGGCCGGCGAGCCCGTGCCCGGTGTTGGTGACGGTGACGGCGAGGCCGTGCGCGGCGGCGTGGCGGACGGCGGCGCGGACGTCGTCGGGTCCGGTGGCGGCGACGAGACGGCCGGGCGCGACGGTGAAGGCGGTCTGGAACATGGAAAGGCTCTCCGTTCCCGAGGTGGTCGGTGTACGGAGAGCCTCCCGCCCATACCTGACAGGTTCCGTCAGGTATGGATTCAGATCTTCTCGACGAGCTCCGGCTCGGTCGCGGACTGCTTCTGGATCCGCTGCTTGACCAGGCCGATCGCGAGCACCAGCGCCGCCACGAGCAGCGACAGCACGACCTGCTCACGGTTGGCGCCGCCGTCGTAGACCATGTAGCCGAGGACGAAGACGATCATCGCGGCGGTGGCCCAGGTCAGGTACGGGAAGAGCCACATCCGCACGACCAGCTTCTCGGGCGACTCGCGCAGGATGATCCCGCGCATCTTCAGCTGGGTGAGGCAGATGACCAGCCAGACGAAGAGGGCGACGGCGCCGGAGGAGTTGAGCAGGAAGGCGAAGACGGTGTCCGGCCACTTGTAGTTGAAGAAGACCGCGACGAAGCCGAAGACCACGGAGGAGAGGATGGCCGCCGTCGGGACACCGCGCTTGTTGGTGCGGGCGAACGCCTTGGGCGCGTCACCGCGCCGGCCGAGCGAGAAGGCCATGCGCGAGGCGGTGTAGAGGCCGGAGTTCAGGCAGGACAGGACGGCGGTCAGGACGATCACGTTCATGATCTGGCCGGCGGCCGGGATGCCGATGGAGTCGAGGGCGGCGACGTACGAGCCCTTCTCGACGATCGACTTGTCGTTCCACGGCAGCAGGGTGAGGACCACGAGGATCGAGCCCAGGTAGAAGACGCCGATGCGCCAGATCACGCTGTTGGTCGCCTTGGTGACGGCCTTCTGCGGGTCCTCGGACTCGCCGGCGGCCAGGGTGACGATCTCGCTGCCCATGAAGGAGAAGACGACCATCAGGACGCCGGTGAGCACCGCGCCCGCGCCCATCGGGAAGAAGCCCCCGGCGTCGGTGAGGTGCGCGAAGCCCGCGCCCGGGTTCTTCGAGCCGGGCAGCACGCCGAAGACGGCGAGCAGGCCGATCACGACGAAGGCGCCGATGGCGACGACCTTGATGCCCGCGAACCAGAACTCGAACTCGCCGTAGGAGGAGACCGAGGCCAGGTTGGTCGCGGTGAGCACCACCATCACGATGAGCGCCCAGCCCCACTGCGGGACGGCCGGGATCCAGCCCTCCAGGATCTTGGCGCCGGCGGTCGCCTCGACGGCGAGCACCACCACCCAGAAGAACCAGTAGAGCCAGCCGATGGTGAAGCCGGCCCAGCGGCCGAGCGCGCGGTCGGCGTAGGCGGAGAAGGAGCCGGAGGACGGGCGGGCCGCGGCCATCTCGCCCAGCATCCGCATCACGAAGACGACCATGGCGCCGACGAGCGCGTAGGACAGCAGGATCGCGGGGCCCGCCGCCGCGATGCCGGAGCCGGAGCCGACGAAGAGGCCCGCGCCGATGACGCCGCCGATGGCGATCATCGACAGATGGCGGTTCTTGAGGCCGGCCTTGAGGCCGTTCGAGCCGTCGGACTGCTGCGCATCACCGGTGGTGCCGGTGTCGCCGCCTTCCTTCGCCAGGGTCGGCTGCGTGTTCATGAACGCTTCCTTCGGGTGTGGGGGGCGCTCGGGTCGCGAGCTGGGGACATGTAACCCGGAGACCGGTGAGTAAGGAAGAGTTGATTCCGGATCGTGACTCAGGACACATTCGGGACGAAAGCCGCGAAACAGGCGGGACCAAGGTCCCGACCCCGCTGACCGCTACCCCGTCACCGACATGCCACACTCGGAACATGCGCGTCTACCTCGGTTCCGACCACGCCGGCTACGAACTCAAGAACCACCTCGTCGAGTGGCTGAAGGCCCACGGCCACGAGCCCGTCGACTGCGGCCCCCACATCTACGACGCCCAGGACGACTACCCGCCGTTCTGCCTGCGTGCCGCGGAGAAGGCCGCCGCCGACCCGGACGCCCTCGGCGTCGTGATCGGCGGCTCCGGCAACGGCGAGCAGATCGCCGCGAACAAGGTCAAGGGGGTGCGCGCCGCCCTCGCCTGGAGCGTGCAGACCGCCGCCCTCGGCCGCGAGCACAACAACGCCAACGTCGTCGCCGTCGGCGCCCGCATGCACACCCAGGACGAGGCCACCTCCTTCGTCGAGGTCTTCCTCAAGACCTCGTACTCCGGCGACGAGCGCCACACCCGCCGCATCGAGATGCTGGCGGCGTACGAGACCACCGGCGAGCTCCCGCCCATCCCGGCGCACCACCCCCAGGAGCCCACCGCCTGATGCCCGAAGGGCACACCATCCACCGGCTGGCCGCCGACTACCGGGAACGGTTCGGCGGCCGGCCCGTGCGCGTCTCCAGCCCGCAGGGCAAGTTCGCCGACTCGGCCGCGCTGCTCGACGGCACGGTCCTCGCCCGCACCGAGGCCCACGGCAAGCACCTCTTCCTGGGCTTCGACGGCTTCCCGGGCGGCGAGTGGGTCCACATCCACCTCGGCCTCTTCGGCAAGGTCGGCTTCGGCGACGCGCCGGCCCCGCCGCCCACCGACACGGTCCGGCTGCGGCTCGCCAACCCCGACGCGTACGTCGACCTGCGCGGCCCCACCACCTGCGCGCTCATCACCGACGCCGAGAAGCAGGCGATACACGAGCGCCTCGGCCCCGACCCGCTGCGCGCCGACGACGACCCCGGCCGCGCCTTCAGGCGCGTCGCCCGGTCCCGTACGACCGTCGCCGCGCTCCTCATGGACCAGAAGACCGTCGCCGGCGTCGGCAACGTCTACCGCGCCGAGGTCCTCTTCCGGCACGGCATCGACCCGTACCGGGCCGGCAAGGACCTGACCGCGGGGGAGTGGGACGCGATCTGGGCCGATCTGGCGACGCTGATGCGCGAGGGCGTCCGCCTCAACCGCATCGACACCGTCCGCCCCGAACACACCCCCGAGGCCATGGGCCGCCCGCCCCGCGTCGACGACCACGGCGGCGAGGTCTACGTCTACCGCCGCGCCCACCAGCCCTGCCACATCTGCGGCACGCCGATCCGCACCGCGGAACTGGCGGCGCGGAACCTGTTCTGGTGCCCGGGGTGCCAGCGCCGCTGACCGGTTCCTAGAAACCGTGCGGCAGCCAGGGCGCCACCGGCGACCCGAAGGCGACGGACGCCTCCGTCAGCGCCCCGTCCCGCAGCTCCCGCACGCGACCGGCCGCCGCGAGCGACACCAGCGACGCACCCCCCAGATACGCCGCCCCCAACTCCCGCACCGACAAAGCCAGATCCGCCGCGTCCCGCGTCCGCGCGCACACCGCGCCCTTCGCGTCCCCGGTCAGCCGCCAACGCCCCTCGTTCCACGGGCAGAACGCGTCCTCGACCTCGAACACCACGTCCACCGGTGCCTGGTAGGTCCGCGCCTCCAGGGCCGCGGCCACCTCCACGATCCGCAGGTGCAGCCCGTCCCGCAGCGTCGGCTCGCACCGGCGCACGTCACTGACCAGGTGCTGCCAGGCGTCGTCCACCGGACGGTCGTGCACATTCACCCGTCCGGTGAGGTCGACCGAGCACAGGAAGCGCCACATCGCCGCCTCCGCCGCCGGGTCGAGGCCGGTCAGCCGGTGCACCGACACGGAACCGTTGGCACCCGCGAACGACCAGTCCGGTTTGACGGCGTAGTGGGCGTAGCCGACGACCTCGCCGTCCCGCTCCGCGAGCAGACACAGCCGCGGCGAGGAGCCCGCCCGCTCACCCGGAGGGTCGAGCAGCGCCTGCCGCTCCCAGCCGGGCCGCCGGGCCAGCATCCCGGGCCGGCCCGCGACCAGCGCCGCGTACACCGCCTCGGTCGCCTCCAGGGCGTCCGCGGGCGTCGTCACGCGCAGGGACACCGCGTCCGTGCCCGGCGGCACGGCCAGCCGCACCCGGGCCGTGTCGACGACCGCCCGGGCGGCCAGCGTCGCCACGCCGTAGCCGAAGCGCCCGTAGATGGCCGGCTCCGAGGCCGTGAGCACCGCCAGCGGCTCGCCCCAGGCCCGCACGTCCTGAAGCTGGCGCCGCATCATCGAGGTGAGGATCCCGCGCCGCCGGTGCGTGCCGGCCACGCTCACCATCGTCACCCCGGCCGCCGGGACCGACGCCCCGCCCGGCACCGTCAGCCGGAAGGTGAAGGCCCCCGCCGTGCCGACGCAGGTGTCGCCGTCCCAGGCGCCCAGGAACCGCTCGTGCTCGGTCAGCTCCCGCCAGAGCGCGCGCTCCTCGTCCGCCTCCGGAACCCCGCCGAAGGCGAGCTCCAGGACCGCGTACCACCGGTCCCACTCGGCAGGGTCGAGCACCCGCAGTTCAGTCGTCATATGCCACCGATATCAGCGCTCCGGCGACCGGCGCGACCCGATTTCGAATGCAATGTCAGATGGGTCCCCCTGCACGAGCTCCGATCGGATGGATAGGGTCCAGGCCAATGGGACGTCGCGGCAGAGTGCACACGTACGCGGCCCGGACGCGCAGGAGCGCGGCCCGGGCCCGCATCGCGCTGCGCCGGAGCGCGGTCGACTACTTCCGCGGCGACGGCTCGGACTGGGTGGCCCTCGCGGGGCTGCTGCTCACCGTCCCGGCCATCGCCTGCCTCACCCTGCTCGACCCGGTGTGGTGCGCGCCCGCCGCGCTCGTGCTGCCGATCGTCGCCGGCGGGCTGCTGCTGCGCCCCGCCAGCCTGCTCGGGCTGTACGCGGCGGCCGCCGGCGCGCTCATCGTCGAGTCCGTCGTGCTCGGCCCGTACACCCAGGGCCCGGCCCGGGTCACCCCCGGCACCGTCCTCGTGGTCGCCGCCTGCGGCTTCTTCGGACTGCTCATCGCGCAGTTCCGGGCCCGGGTCGGCGTGCCCTGGCGGCGCGGCGGCACCATGCTCTTCGACCTGCGCGAACGCATCCGGGTGCAGAGCGCGCTGCCCCGGCTGCCCGGCGGCTGGCACCGCGAGATGGCGCTGCGCCCGGCCGGCGGCCAGTCCTTCTCCGGCGACTTCGTCGTCGCCGCCCGCACCCACGGCGGCCGCACCCTCGAAGTCGTCCTCACCGACGTCTCCGGCAAGGGCATGGACGCCGGCTCCCGCGCCCTGCTGCTCTCCGGCGCCTTCGGCGGCCTGCTCGGCTCGCTGCCCCCGCACGGCTTCCTGCCCGCCGCCAACGGCTATCTGCTCCGCCAGGACTGGGACGAGGGCTTCGCCACCTCCGTGCACCTCGTCCTCGACCTGGAGTCCGGCGACTACGAACTCCTCTCCGCCGGCCACCTGCCCGCCCTCCAGCTCCACGCCGGCACCGGCCGCTGGGAGGAGAAGGCCGCCGAAGGCCCCCTCCTCGGCGTCTACGACGGCGCCGAGTTCCACCCGGTCAAGGGCTCCCTGCGCCCCGGCGACGTCCTCATGCTCTTCACCGACGGCCTCGTCGAGAGCGCCGAGCGCGACCTCACCGAAGGCATCGACCGCCTCACCGGCGAGGCCGACCGCTATGTCGCCGCCGGCTTCGAGGGCGCCGCCTGGCACCTCATCGAAGCCTGCGCCAAGGACGTCAACGACGACCGGGCCCTCCTCCTCATCAGCCGCAAGGGGTGACCCGCCCGATGACCGGCAACTCCTCCCGCCTCTCCCTCGCCGAGATCGAGGCCCTCGCCGTCGCCGCGCACGCGGGGCAGACCGACAAGGCCGGCCGGCCCTACGCCGAGCACCTGAGGGCCGTCGCCGAGGGCGTACGGGCCCGGGGCGGGAGCGAGGAGCAGATCGCGGCCGGGTGGCTGCACGACGCCGTCGAGGACGCCGCCCTGCCGGAGGAGTGGCTGGCCGGGGCGGCGCTGCCGGACGAGGTGAAGGCCATGGTGCGCGCGCTCACCAAGCGGCCCGGCGAGGAGCTGGAGGCCTACACGCGGCGGATTCTCGCCACGCCGGGCGCCCTGCTCGTCAAGGAGGCCGACCTCGCGCACAACGCGGACCCGCAGCGGCTCGCGGTGCTCGACCCGGCGACCCGGGAGCGGCTCACCGCCAAATACGCCCGCGTGCGCGGCCTCCTCGGTCTCGGGCCGGCGCCCACAGGGAAATGATCAAGACGTAATTTCGTCAAGTTGGCCGGAATTCCGCGTCGACGATTCGTCACCCGTCCCCGCTGGGCAGGAAGTTGGTGGCACGATAGGTGCGGCGGGGGTGTTCTGTGGTGTGCGCTCCCGGGCGGCAAGGCGAAACCGACCGAGGGTGTGATCAGTTGTGGCCATCTCACTGTCCGTGGTGCTGCTGTTGGCGATCATCCTGGTGGTGTTGATCCGCGGCGGAAACCTCAAGGCCGGCCCGGCCGTCGTCGCGGTCCTCTTCGGGTTCTTCCTCGCGTCCACCGGCATGGCGCCCAACATCCAGAACTTCCTGGACTCGATAACGGCGTCGATCGCCTCCATCAAGTTCTGACACGTTCCGAGCACGGCGAAGGCCCCGCGGATGCGACATCCGCGGGGCCTTCGCCGTACCTGGAGCGGGCGACGGGAATCGAACCCGCGTAGCTAGTTTGGAAGACTAGGGCTCTACCATTGAGCTACGCCCGCAAGCACTGCGCCGCAGGCCATCAGGGCCGCGGCACGGACGCCATCGTAGCGGGTCCCGGTGGGTCCCCGCACGTCCCTCGGAAAGAAGGGGCGTCGCACCGTCCCCGTCCATGTACCCTACGTGTCGCACCGACGGGGTGTGGCGCAGCTTGGTAGCGCGTCCGCTTTGGGAGCGGAAGGCCGTGGGTTCAAATCCCGCCACCCCGACCAGCCGTGATCGCGCACGGCGATCGCACGTGAAGATCGCATTGTGGGGCGCCCGCCGCTTGCGGTTACTATGCAAGCTGCGTGCCCGTGTGTCTCTCTGACCGGGCCGATCGGCCGGAACCGCCCCTGGCGGCGCCGCCGGAAACCAGGAATCAGCCACAAGGAGACCGAACCGTGAAGAGCGCCGTGGAGACCCTGAACCCGACCCGGGTTCGGCTCACTGTCGAGGTGCCCTTCGAGGAGCTCAAGGACAGCCTCGACGCGGCGTACAAGAAGATCAACCAGCAGGTCACGGTCAAGGGCTTCCGCAAGGGCAAGATCCCCGCGCGTGTCATCGACCAGCGCTTCGGCCGCGGTGCGGTGCTGGAGGAGGCCGTCAACGACGCCCTCCCGAAGCTCTACAACGCCGCGGTCAACGAGGCCGAGGTCAACCCGCTCGGCCAGCCCGAGGTCGACATCAAGGAGCTGAAGGACGGCGAGCTGCTCTCCTTCACCGCCGAGGTCGACATCCGCCCGGCCATCGAGATCCCGGACTACTCCGGCATCGAGGTCGAGGTCGACGCGGTCGAGGTCACCGACGAGGACATCGAGAAGTCCGTGGAGCAGCTGCGCGAGCGCTTCGCCTCCACGAACCCGGTCGAGCGCGCCGCCGCCGAGGGTGACGTCGTCACCATCGACCTGCAGGCCAAGGTCGACGGCGAGGTCCTGCCCGACGGTGTCGCCGAGGGTGTCTCGTACACCATCGGCTCCGGCGAGCTGCTCGACGGCATCGACGCCGCCGTCACCGGCCTGGAGGCCGGCGGCGAGGCCACCTTCACCTCGCAGCTGAAGGGCGGCTCCGCCGAGGGCAAGGACGCCGAGGTCACCGTCAAGGTCACCGCCGTCGCCGCCCGTGAGCTCCCCGAGCTGGACGACGAGTTCGCGCAGATGGCGTCGGAGTTCGACACCCTCGACGAGCTCAAGGCCGACAGCCGCAAGCGCCTCGAGAACATGAAGCAGTTCGACCAGGCCACCCAGGCCCAGGAGCGCGTCCTGGAGAAGTTCCTGGAGCTGGCGGAGATCCCCGTTCCCGAGAAGCTCCTCGAGGACGAGGTCAACACCCGCAAGCACAACCTGGAGCACCACCAGCTCGGTCAGATGGGCCTGACCCTCGAGAAGTACCTGGAGTTCCAGGGCAAGACGGTCGAGGAGTTCGAGGCCGAGACCAAGGAGCAGGCGGTCAAGGGCATCAAGACCCAGTTCCTCCTCGACGAGCTCGTCAACCAGGAGAAGCTCAACGTCGAGCAGGACGAGCTCACCGAGCACCTGATGCGCCGCGCCGCGTCCTCCGGCATGTCCCCCGACCAGTTCGCCCAGGCGATCGTCGAGGGCGGCCAGGTCCCGATGCTGGTCGGCGAGGTCGCCCGCGGCAAGGCCCTCGCGGTCGTCGTCGAGGCCGCCAAGGTCGTCGACACCAACGGTGAGGTCGTCGACCTCTCCGACGAGGACGAGGAGCAGGTCACCGAGACGGTCGAGGCCGTCACCGGTGAGGCCGAGGTCTCCGAGGACAAGTAAGGCCGAGGCCCCTGGGGCCACGCCCTGAACCCGCGCCACGGGCCCGGACGCACAGCAGTGCGCCCGGGCCCGTGGACGTACCGGGACCCGGTTCGCACGCCTTTATGCGCCCCCAACTACCTTGCGCTCCCAGCGAACAGTTCGGGAAGCGGGATGGCGCCCGCCTACCAGCGCGTTAGGGTCCATGAATACGGGGGCACTGCCCTCAGAACGAGACGCGAGACGGCACGGGGCCGTCGGAGACGAGCAGGTGGATACGTGACGAATCTGAAGCCTTACGCCGCGGGTGAGCCGTCCATCGGTGGTGGCCTCGGCGACCATGTCTACAACCGGCTGCTCGGCGAGCGCATCATCTTCCTCGGCCAGCAGGTCGACGACGACATCGCCAACAAGATCACCGCGCAGATGCTCCTCCTGGCCGCCGACCCGGAGAAGGACATCTACCTCTACATCAACAGCCCCGGTGGCTCCGTGACGGCCGGCATGGCCGTCTACGACACCATGCAGTACATCCCGAACGACGTCGTGACCATCGGTATGGGCATGGCCGCGTCGATGGGCCAGTTCCTGCTCACCGGCGGCACCGCCGGCAAGCGCTTCGCGCTGCCGAACACCGACATCCTGATGCACCAGGGCTCCGCCGGCATCGGCGGCACCGCCTCGGACATCAAGATCCAGGCCGACTACCTGCTCCGCACGAAGCAGCGCATGGCCGAGATCACCGCGCACCACTCCGGCCAGACCGTCGACGCGATCATCCGCGACGGCGACCGCGACCGCTGGTTCACCGCCGACGAGGCCAAGGAGTACGGCCTCATCGACGACATCATCACCCACGCCGCGGGTGTCCCGGGCGGCGGCGGCACGGGCGCCTGAGCCGGCCCCCGGCAGCCCGTTCCGACAAGCCCCAGCCCTCACACCCGCCCCCAGGATGGTGAACAGCCCCATGACCCCGAACTTCTCCGCGAGCGGCCTTTACACCGGCCCGCAGGTGGACAACCGCTACGTCGTCCCGCGCTTCGTCGAGCGCACCTCGCAGGGCATCCGCGAGTACGACCCGTACGCGAAGCTCTTCGAGGAGCGCGTGATCTTCCTCGGCGTGCAGATCGACGACGCCTCCGCCAACGACGTCATGGCGCAGCTGCTGTGCCTGGAGTCGATGGACCCGGACCGCGACATCTCCATCTACATCAACAGCCCCGGTGGTTCCTTCACCGCGCTGACCGCGATCTACGACACGATGCAGTTCGTGAAGCCGGACATCCAGACGGTCTGCATGGGCCAGGCGGCCTCCGCCGCGGCCATCCTGCTGGCCGCCGGCACCCCCGGCAAGCGCATGGCCCTGCCGAACGCCCGCGTGCTGATCCACCAGCCGTCCGGCGGCACCGGCCGCGAGCAGCTCTCCGACCTGGAGATCGCGGCCCGCGAGATCCTGCGCATGCGCAGCCAGCTGGAGGAGATGCTGGCCAAGCACTCCACCACCCCGATCGAGAAGATCCGCGACGACATCGAGCGCGACAAGATCCTGACCGCCGAGGACGCCCTCGCGTACGGCCTGATCGACCAGATCATCTCGACCCGCAAGAGCACGGCCGCCTCGGCAGCCTGACGCTCGACCTTCCCGTGGCGCGGGAGGCTGGAGGGACGGCATGGCCGAATCCCGACCATGCCAACCGCGCCAAGGGGGGCCCGAACGGGGGGCCCGGCAAGGTACCGTCGAATATGAGGCACCAGGAGTCGCTGAACCAAGCGCTCCCAGGCGAAGGGGAAGCACCTCGTGGCACGCATCGGTGATGGCGGCGATCTGCTCAAGTGCTCGTTCTGCGGAAAGAGCCAGAAGCAGGTGAAGAAGCTCATCGCAGGACCCGGTGTGTACATCTGCGACGAGTGCATCGACCTCTGTAACGAGATCATCGAGGAAGAACTCGCCGAGACGAGCGAGGTGCGGTGGGAGGAGCTCCCCAAGCCCCGCGAGATCTACGAGTTCCTCGAGGGGTACGTCGTCGGGCAGGAGCCCGCGAAGAAGGCCCTCTCGGTCGCGGTCTACAACCACTACAAGCGCGTCCAGGCCGGCGAGAACGGGGGCGCGCAGGGCCGGGACGACGCCATCGAGCTGGCGAAGTCCAACATCCTGCTCCTGGGGCCCACGGGCTCCGGCAAGACGCTGCTCGCCCAGACGCTCGCCCGCATGCTCAACGTGCCGTTCGCCATCGCCGACGCGACGGCGCTGACGGAGGCGGGCTATGTGGGCGAGGACGTCGAGAACATCCTGCTCAAGCTGATCCAGGCCGCCGACTACGACGTCAAGAAGGCCGAGACCGGGATCATCTACATCGACGAGATCGACAAGGTCGCCCGTAAGAGCGAAAACCCGTCGATCACGCGCGACGTGAGCGGCGAGGGCGTGCAGCAGGCCCTCCTGAAGATCCTGGAAGGCACCACGGCCTCCGTTCCGCCGCAGGGCGGCCGGAAGCACCCGCACCAGGAGTTCATCCAGATCGACACGACGAACGTGCTCTTCATCGTGGGCGGCGCCTTCGCCGGCCTGGAGAAGATCATCGAGTCGCGGGCCGGCGCCAAGGGCATCGGCTTCGGGGCGACCATCCGCTCCAAGCGCGAGATCGAGGCGAGCGACCAGTTCCAGGAGGTCATGCCGGAGGACCTGGTGAAGTTCGGGATGATCCCCGAGTTCATCGGCCGTCTCCCCGTCATCACCTCGGTGCACAACCTGGACCGCGAGGCCCTGCTGAAGATCCTTGTCGAGCCGCGCAACGCCCTGGTGAAGCAGTACCAGCGCCTCTTCGAACTCGACGGCGTGGAGCTGGACTTCGACCGCCCCGCCCTGGAGGCCATCGCCGACCAGGCCATCCTCCGCGGCACCGGCGCGCGCGGTCTGCGCGCCATCATGGAGGAGGTCCTCCAGTCGGTGATGTACGAGGTCCCGTCCCGCAAGGACGTGGCCCGCGTGGTCATCACGGCCGACGTCGTCCGCGACAACGTCAACCCGACGCTGGTGCCGCGGATCGTGAAGCACGACGGCCGGCACGAGAAGAGCGCGTAGCCGCACACGCGGACGAAAGGGGCGCCCCCGCCGAGTGGTTCGGCGGGGGCGCCCCTTTCCGCGTGCCCTACGCCTTGCTGCGCGAGGTGTTGTAGAGCTTGGCCGCGAGCTCGGCCGCCTCCGACTGGGGCAGCGCCGCGCCGCCGGTCATCATGGTCGACAGATCGATCAGGTTGACGGTGCCGAGGGTCGAGTAGTCGGCCCAGATGCAGGTGGGAGCCTCCATCGACTTGGGGCCGAGCGCCGCCGAGCCGGAGCTCTTCTCGCTCGTCATCCGCACGTTCTGGCACTTCATCAGGGCGCCGCTGAAGCCCGAGGGCTCCACCGTCTCGGCCGACCCGACGAGTTCGTACTTGATCCCCAGCTTCTCGGCGTCGGGGTTCTTGCCGATGCTCGCGAAGTAGGCGTCGATGGCCGCGGACGGATCGGCGATCTCGCCGTACAGGCCGCTGAAGGTGAGCTGCTTGCCCTTGAGGGGGGCCGTGTCGTTCTTGTACTGGGCGACGACCTGGGAGGCGTTCTTCACACCGAGGGCCTCGGCGCGCGCCTTCTGCTCCGGGTTGAGCGGCCCGGTCTTGTCGCCGGCGCCCGGGTTCTTCTTGTAGGCGTCGACGCTCTCCGGAGCGGCGAGCTTGTAGCCCTTGGTGTCGTCGCCGATCGCGCCGCCACCGCCCCCGCCGCCGAACGCGTAGTAGGCGCCGATGGCCAGGCCCACGACCGCGGCCACGATGCCGATGGTCAGCGGTGCCTTGGACTTCTTCGGCGCCGGCGGCACGGGCATGTAGCCGCCGGGGCCCTGCGGCGCGCCGTACGGGGGCTGCGGCTGTCCGTAAGGGGCCTGCGGCTGCTGCCCGTACGGGTTGGGCTGCTGGCCGTAAGGGCCGGGCTGGCCGCCGTACGGGCCGGGCTGCTGCGGCGGGACGCCCTGCGGGGCCTGCTGGGGGTAGCCGTAGCCGGGCTGCGGGGCCTGCGGCTGTCCGTAGGGGTTCGGCTGGCCCCCGTACGGGCCGGGCTGGCCGGGCTGCTGCCCGTACGGGTTCGGCTGACCGCCGCCGTACGGGCCTGGCTGGTTGTAGCTCATCGACTGTTTCCCCTCACAGGATGTTTATGCGTAGCGAACATCCTGTCGGAACCCTTGCCCCGCCGGGGCGGTGGGGGTCACACCGTTACGGAACAATCGTGTTTCTGCGCGGGCGCGGGACACCCCTAAACTGGGCCCGTGACCGAGAACACTCAGCAGCAGACAGCAGCCACCACCGAATTGCCGACCCAGTACATGCCGGCCGAGGTAGAGGGGCCGCTGTACGAGCGCTGGGTAGAGCGCGGCTACTTCGAGGCGGACGAGAAGAGCGACAAGCCTCCGTACACCATCGTCATCCCGCCGCCGAACGTCACCGGTTCGCTCCACCTGGGCCACGCCTTCGAGCACACGCTGATCGACGCCCTCACCCGCCGCAAGCGGATGCAGGGTTACGAGACGCTGTGGCAGCCCGGCATGGACCACGCCGGCATCGCCACCCAGAACGTCGTCGAGCGCGAGCTCGCCAAGGAGGGCAAGTCCCGCCACGACCTGGGCCGAGAGGCGTTCGTCGAGCGCGTCTGGAAGTGGAAGGCCGAGTCCGGCGGGCAGATCTCCGGTCAGATGCGCCGCCTCGGTGACGGCGTCGCCTGGTCGCGCGAGCGCTTCACCATGGACGAGGGCCTCTCGCAGGCCGTCCAGACCATCTTCAAGAAGCTCTACGACGACGAGCTGATCTACCGCGCCGAGCGCATCATCAACTGGTGCCCGCGCTGCCTCACCGCGATCTCCGACATCGAGGTCGAGTACCAGGACGACGACGGCGAGCTCGTCTCCATCCGCTACGGCGAGGGCGACGCGTCCATCGTCGTCGCGACCACCCGCGCCGAGACGATGCTCGGTGACACGGCCGTCGCCGTCCACCCGGAGGACGAGCGGTACAAGCACCTCGTCGGCACCGAGATCGAGCTGCCGCTGACCGGCCGCCGCATCCCGGTCGTCGCCGACGCGCACGTCGACCCCGAGTTCGGCACCGGCGCCGTCAAGGTGACGCCGGCGCACGACCCGAACGACTTCGAGATCGGCCAGCGGCACAACCTGCCGTCGATCGCCGTCATGGACGAGCACGCGGTCATCACCGTCCACGGCCCCTTCCAGGGCCTGGACCGCTTGGAGGCCCGTTCCGCCATCGTCGCCGCGCTGCGCGCCGACGGCCGGATCGTCGCCGAGAAGCGCCCGTACACCCACTCCGTCGGCCACTGCTCGCGGTGCAAGACCACCATCGAGCCGCGCCTGTCGATGCAGTGGTGGGTCAAGGTCGGCCCGCTCGCGAAGGCCGCCGGTGACGCGGTCCGCGACGGCAAGGTCAAGATCCACCCGCAGGAGATGGAGAAGCGGTACTTCGACTGGGTCGACAACCTGCACGACTGGTGCATCTCGCGCCAGCTGTGGTGGGGCCATCGCATCCCGGTCTGGTACGGCCCGAACGGCGAGGTCGTCTGCGTCGGACCGGACGAGCAGCCGCCCGCCGGCGAGGGCTGGTACCAGGACACCGACGTCCTCGACACCTGGTTCTCCTCCGGCCTGTGGCCGTTCTCCACGCTGGGCTGGCCCGAGCAGACCGAGAGCCTCAAGAAGTTCTATCCGAACTCCGTCCTGGTCACCGGCTACGACATCCTCTTCTTCTGGGTCGCCCGGATGATGATGTTCGGCCTCTACGCGATGGACGGCACCCCGCCGTTCCACACCATCGCGCTGCACGGCATGGTCCGTGACCAGAACGGCAAGAAGATGTCGAAGTCCTTCGGCAACGTGGTCAACCCGCTGGACTGGATGGACCAGTACGGCTCCGACGCCGTCCGCTTCACCCTGGCCAACGGCGCCAACCCGGGCGTCGACGTCCCGATCGGCGAGGACTGGGTCAAGGCGTCCCGGAACTTCGCCAACAAGATCTGGAACGCGACCCGCTTCGCGCTCATGAACGGCGCGACCATCGAGGGCGAGCTGCCGCCGGTCGAGCAGCTGTCCGCGACGGACCGCTGGATCCTGTCGCGGCTCAACAAGACGGTCGCCCAGGTCGACGCGCTCTACGAGGACTACCAGTTCGCGAAGCTCAGCGACGCGCTGTACCACTTCGCGTGGGACGAGGTCTTCGACTGGTACGTCGAGCTGTCGAAGACGACGTTCTTCGCCGGCGGCGAGCAGGCCAAGGTCTCCGGCCGGGTCCTCGGCGAGGTCCTGGACGTGATGCTGCGCCTGCTGCACCCGATCGTCCCGTTCGTCACCGACGCCCTCTGGACCACGCTCACCGGCCGCGAGTCGCTCGTCATCGCCGAGTGGCCGAAGGACAGTGGCTTCCGCGACGACGCCGCCGAGGCCGAGATCGAGAACCTCCAGCAGGTCGTCACCGAGGTCCGCCGCTTCCGTGCCGACCAGGGCCTCCAGCCCGGCCAGAAGGTCCCGGCCCGCCTCGACCTGACCGGCACCGCGCTCGCCCCGCACGAGGCCGCCATCCGCCAGCTGCTCCGCCTCCAGCCGGAGGGCGAGGGCTTCGCGGCCACCGCCTCCCTGCCGGTCGCCGGCGCGACGGTCTCGCTCGACCTGTCGGGCACGATCGACGTGGCCGCCGAGCGCAAGCGGCTCGCGAAGGACCTGGCCGCCGCCGAGAAGGAGAAGGCCCAGGCCGAGGGCAAGCTGGGCAACGAGGCGTTCCTCGCCAAGGCCCCGGACAACGTGGTCGACAAGATCCGCACCCGCCTGGCCAAGGCGGACGAGGACATCGCCCGCATCCGGACGCAGCTGGAGCGCCTGCCCCAGGCGTGAGGCACGCGAAAGGGCCCGGCACCGCCGCACGCGGTGCCGGGCCCTTTCGCGTGCCCCGGGACGCGACGCCCTCGCCGACGGCATCCCACGGTGCCTGGCGTGCTGCGCTTCGTACATATTTCGTCGCGAAAAAGCAATGTGCCGGGAGTGCCCGATCTCACATCCGACGGGACTTCAGGTCCTCGGCGCCGGGACCAAGGACCCGGGATGATGGAACGCATGCTTCCCCTTCCCGCCCCCGTCCGCGCGCTGCGCCGCCGCGTGGACCGGTGGGCGGTGTCGCCGCGGGCGATGGACGTCGTCGCCGCGGTCTTCGCCTTCGGCCTGATGGTCCTCGACGTGCCGGGCCTCGCCCGCGCCGACAACTCGCTCACCGGCATCACCGCGACCCTGGTCCTCGCGGCCGGCGCATCGACGCTGGTGCTGCGCCGCAAGGCGCCCTGGGTGCCGTTCGCCGTGGCGATCTTCCTGATGGGCTGGCTGCACGAACTGACCATGATCCAGTTCGCGCTCTACTCGCTCGGCCGCTTCCGGGGCCGCCGGGTCTCGATGCTCGCCACCGCGCTCTACGTGGCCGCCGCCTACGTCTACTTCAACCTGCCCGGCTGGCCCGAGCGTCACGGCGAGACCCTCAGCGACTTCCTCAGCCTCGTCGTCCCCATCGGCGTCCTCGCAGCCGGCGTCGGCATCGCCGCCTACCGCCACGACCTGGTGCGCGCCCTGGAGGTCCAGCGCCGCGAGGCCGCCGCCCGGCAGGCCGTCCAGGAGGAGCGGATCTCCGTCGGCCGCGACGTCCACGACCTCGTCGGCCGCGAGCTGACCCTCCTCGCCGTGCGCGCCGAGGTGCTCTCCGTACGGGCCAGGGGAGAGGCGCACCAGCAGGACTTCGAGGAGCTCGCCGAGACCGCCCGGCGCGCCCACCGCATGCTCAACGAGACCATCGTGCGGCGCATCGACGACCCGGCCGGCACCCCGGGCCTCGACGGCCTCGGCGCGCTCGCCGAGGAGAGCGAGCGGATGGGCAGCCCGGTGCGCCTGGAGGTCGCCGAGGAGGCGAAGGCGCTCTCGCCGCTGCGCCAGACGGCCGTCCACCGCGTGGTCCGCGAATGCCTCACGAACGCCGCCAAACACGCCCCGGGCCTCCCGGTGACCGTCACGATCACGCTCGACGACCCCGACCTGCTGGCCATCGAGGTCCGCAATCCGCTGCCCCCGAACCCGCCCGACCGCGCCCCCGTCTCCACCGGCACCGGCCTGGTCTCCATGGCCGAACGCGTCACCAGCATGGGCGGCGCGGTGGACGCGGGGCGCGAGCACGGCGCGTACGTGGTGCGCGCCTCGCTGCCCGCGGGACTGCGGTAGCCGGGGAGCCCGGCGGCGCCCGCCGGGTCCTGTGGGGCCCGTGTCGGCGGTGCTTCGTAGACTGGGTGCGTGAGTGAGCCCCGCGACCCGAGCGACCCGAGCGACCAGTTCGACGACATCGTCGACAACGAGACCGACCGCGACCCCGACCTGGCAGTGATCGAGGCCGGCAGCCGCACCCTGCGTGCCATGGCCGGTCCGCCGCAGGGCGACCCGGTGCCGAGCCGGCCCGCCGACCCCGAGATCGACAAGGCGCTGCGCGACGTCGAGACCGAGCTGTCCACCCGCTGGGGCGAGACCAAGCTGGAGCCGTCGGTCAAGCGGATCGCCGCGCTGATGGACGTGCTCGGCGAGCCGCAGCGCGCGTACCCGTCGATCCACATCACCGGCACCAACGGCAAGACCTCCACCGCCCGCATGATCGAGGCCCTGCTCGGCGCCTTCGACCTGCGCACCGGCCGCTACACCTCGCCGCACGTGCAGACCATCACCGAGCGGATCAGCCTGGACGGCGCCCCGATCGACCCCGAGCGGTTCGTCGAGACCTACCGGGACATCGCGCCGATGGTGGAGCTGGTCGACGAGCGCGAGGAGTACCGGCTCTCGTTCTTCGAGGTCCTCACCGCGATGGCGTACGCGGCCTTCGCCGACGCCCCGGTCGACGCGGCCGTCGTCGAGGTCGGCATGGGCGGCACCTGGGACGCGACGAACGTCATCGACGCCTCCGTCGCCGTCGTCACCCCCATCGACCTCGACCACACCGACCGGCTCGGCGAGACGACCGGGGAGATCGCCGGCGAGAAGTCCGGGATCATCAAGCAGGGCGCGACCGTGGTCCTCGCCCAGCAGCCCGTGGACGCGGCCCAGGTGCTCCTGAAGAAGGCCGTCGAGGTGGACGCCACCGTGGCCCGCGAGGGCATGGAGTTCGGCGTGGTCTCCCGCGAGGTCGCCGTCGGCGGCCAGCTGCTGACCCTGCGCGGCCTCGGCGGCGAGTACCCCGAGGTGTTCCTGCCGCTGTACGGCGCGCACCAGGCGCACAACGCGGCCGTGGCGCTCGCCGCCGTCGAGGCGTTCTTCGGCATCGGCGCGGAGCACGCCCGCACGCTCGACATCGACACGATCCGCCGGGCCTTCGCCCAGGTGGCCTCGCCGGGCCGCCTGGAGGTCGTGCGCAAGTCCCCGACCGTCGTCCTGGACGCGGCGCACAACCCGCACGGCGCCCGCGCCACCGCGGACGGCATCACCGAGTCCTTCGGCTTCTCCCGGCTCATCGGCGTGGTCGCCACCAGCTCCGACAAGGACGCCCGCGGTCTCCTGGAGGCCTTCGAGCCGATCTTCGCGGAGGTCGTGATCACCGCGAACTCCAACCCGCGCTCCACCGATGTCGACGAGCTCGCCGCGCTCGCCGTCGAGGTCTTCGGCGAGGACCGCGTGGTCGTCGAGCCGCGGCTCGACGACGCCCTGGAGGCGGCGATCACGCTCGCCGAGGAGGAGGGCGAGTTCGGCGGCGCCGGCGTCCTCGTCACCGGTTCGATCTTCACGGTCGGCGACGCCCGGCTGCTGCTCAAGAGGGGCTGAAACCTGTGCGTACGCTCTGCGCCTCGACGCTGATCGGCGAGTTCTTCGTGATCGGCTTCGCCGGTCTGGTCGCCATGAAGGACGACTCGCTGGCCATGTCGACGGTCTGGACGGTCTGCGGGATCGCCATGGTCCTGTCGGTGCTGCTGTGCGGGATGATCACCCGTCCGGGCGGTGTGCAGCTCGGCTGGGCGCTGCAGATCGCGCTGATCGCCGGCGGCTTCTTCGTGCCGAGCATGTTCTTCCTCGGCGCGGTCTTCGCCGTCCTGTGGTGGGCCTCCGTGCACTACGGGCGGAAGATCGACGCCATCAAGGCCCGCTGGGCCGCCGCCGAAGGCTCCGCAGGGCCTGACGCTGCGTGATGACGGCTGGTGCGGGCCCTGTAGATTCTGTAGGGCCTGCCCGCCAGGCAACAGCCCCCGCACACCGTTGTCTGAAGGAGTTCCCCCGTGAGCCAGCGATCGCTCGTCCTGCTCAAGCCCGACGCCGTCCGCCGCGGCCTGGTCGGCGAGATCATCGGCCGTATCGAGCGCAAGGCCGGCTGGACCATCACGGCCCTGGAGATGCGCGCGCTCGACCAGGACACGCTGGAGCAGCACTACGGCGAGCACAAGGGCAAGCCCTTCTACGAGCCGCTGATGGGCTTCATGCAGTCCGGTCCGGTCGTCGCGCTCGTCGTCGAGGGCGAGCGGGTCATCGAGGGCCTGCGCACGCTGGCCGGCCCGACCGACCCGATCGCCGCCGCCCCGGGTTCGATCCGCGGCGACTTCGGCACCATCGTCCGCGAGAACCTGATCCACGCCTCGGACTCCGAGGAGTCGGCCGCCCGCGAGCTGAAGATCTTCTTCCCGGGCCTGGTCTGACCGCACTCTGACCTGCCATCATCCGATCAGCGCCATGACCTGGGGGCGACCGAAGGAATTCGGTCGCCCCCAGGCATATGAACGCCGATCCCGGGAACGGATCGCCGCGTCATTCCGTCACCTATACAGAGGTGGGGTGAGGCGGTCCGCCGCGCGGTATCCGGGCGGGCGGCACTACGATGGAAAACTCCACGCCGCACCACTTCAGCCACCACCTCGCCGACCTGAGAAGCCGTCAACGCTCCGCTAGGGAAGGCCCGACGCATCCTCATGGGAAACAAGGGGAACTCAATGTCGTTCATCGGCCGTGACATGGCTGTCGACCTCGGGACCGCCAACACGCTGGTGTACGTCAGGGGTCGAGGCATCGTTCTGAACGAGCCGTCCGTCGTCGCGATCAACACCAACACCGGCGGCATCCTCGCGGTGGGTGCCGAGGCGAAGAAGATGATCGGCCGGACGCCCGGCAACATCGTCGCCGTCCGCCCGCTCAAGGACGGCGTCATCGCCGACTTCGAGATCACGGAGCGGATGCTCCGCTACTTCATCCTCAAGATCCACAAGCGCCGCTACCTGGCCCGCCCGCGCGTCGTCGTCTGCGTGCCCTCCGGCATCACCGGCGTCGAGCGCCGCGCCGTCATCGAGGCGTCCACCCAGGCCGGCGCCCGCCAGGTGCACATCATCGAGGAACCCATGGCCGCGGCCATCGGCTCGGGCCTGCCGGTCCACGAGGCCACCGGCAACATGGTCGTCGACATCGGCGGCGGCACCACCGAGGTGGCCGTCATCTCCCTCGGCGGAATCGTCACGGCACAGTCGATCCGGGTGGCCGGCGACGAGCTCGACAACGCGATCATCCAGCACGTCAAGAAGGAGTACTCGCTCCTCCTCGGCGAGCGCACCGCCGAGCAGATCAAGATCACCATCGGCTCCGCCTACGACCTCGGCCAGGACGAGCACACCGAGATCCGCGGCCGCGACCTGGTCTCCGGCCTGCCCAAGACCGTCGTCATCTCCGCCGCCGAGGTCCGCAAGGCCATCGAGGAGCCGGTCAACGCCATCGTCGACGCGGTGAAGACCACCCTCGACAAGTGCCCGCCGGAGCTCTCCGGTGACGTCATGGACCGCGGCATCGTTCTCACGGGTGGCGGTGCCCTGCTCCGGGGCCTCGACGAGCGGCTGCGCCGCGAGACGGGCATGCCGATCCACATCGCCGAGGACCCGCTGGACTCCGTGGCCCTCGGCTCCGGCAAGTGCGTCGAGGAGTTCGAGGCGCTCCAGCAGGTGCTCGACGCCCAGCCGCGCCGCTGACCGCGGCGCCGGCGCCACCGCACACGCACACGCACAACTTCATCACCAACTTCATCATCAACCTCATCACCCGTCACATCCCGTCTTACTGAGGAAGGGCACGGCCGCCGCACGTGAGGGACACACGAGAGAGCCGGCTGCTCCTGGTGCTGCTGATCGCCATCGCGTTCGCATTGATCACGGTGGACATCCGAGGAGGCCAGGAGTCGCCGGTCGACGGTGCCCGACAGGCCGCGGCCGCGGTCTTCGGTCCCGTCGAGAACGGAGTCGCCTCGGCGGTCGACCCGATCGGCAACGCCATAGGGGCGGTCCGCGACTCCGGCGAGCGGCACAACCGCATCGCCGCGCTGGAGCAGGAGAACGCCGCCCTCAAGGCCAAGCTCGGCAGCGACGACCGCAACCGCAACCGGCTGCGCGAACTCGACTCCATGCTGAAGACCGCGGGCGCCGGCCAGTACGGCATCAAGGGCGCCGAGGTCATCGCCATAGGAGCGGCCCAGGGCTTCTCCTGGACCGTCACCATCGACATCGGCGCCCGCGACGGCGTCCGGCGCGACATGACCGTGCTCAACGGCTCGGGACTCGTCGGCCGCGTCACCACCGTCGGCCCCTCCACGTCGACCGTGCTGCTCGCCAACGACCCCGACTTCACCGTCGGCACCCGGATGGAGAAGACCGACGAACTCGGCTTCGCCACCGGCCAGGGCGACCGCCCGCTGCTCGTCCAACTGCTCAACGGCAAGGCCAAGGTCAAGCCCGGCGACCGGCTCGTCACCTTCGGCTCGCAGGCCGACAAGCCCTTCGTGCCCGGCGTGCCGGTCGGCGAGGTCGTCCGCGTCGACCCGTCCGGCGGCGGCCTGACCCGCAACGTCTACGTCCGCCCGTACGTCGGCTTCACCAAGCTCGACATCGTCGGCGTCGTCGTCCAGGCCCCGCGCACCGACCCGCGCGACATGGTCCTGCCGCAGAAGCCCAAGCCCGCGCCCACCGTGACGGTGACGGTCACCCCGACACCGACCGCGCCCGACGGGCAGCAGCAGGCCGGGCAGACGGGGGACCAGGCCGCGCGGAAGCCGGCCGACCAGCCCGGTGGGGCGCAGAACCCGCAGCAGCCGCAGGACCAGGGGGTCACACCGTGAAGATCAACCGCATCCTTCTCTCGGCCGCGCTGATCGTCGTCGCCCTCGTCGTCCAGGTCTCCGTCCTCGCCCGCCTCCAGCTCCCCGGCGCCGTCCCCGACCTCGTCCTGCTCACCGTCGTCGCCCTCGCGCTCGTGTACGGGCACGTCACCGGCGCCCTCGCCGGCTTCACCGCCGGGCTGCTCGCCGACCTCGCCCCGCCCGCCGACCACGCCGCCGGACGCTACGCCCTCGTGCTCTGCGTCGTCGGCTACCTCTGCGGCCTGGCCCGCCCCGACCACGGCCGGCTCAAGTCCGCCACCGGCCCGATGGCCGTGGTCGTCGCCGCCGCGATCGGCTCCACCCTGCTCTACGCGGGCGTCGGCGCCCTCGTCGGCGACACCGCCGCCCGCCATGTCGGCCTCGGCTTCCTGCTGTTCACGGCCGCCCTCTACGACCTGCTCCTCGCGCCGTTCACCGTGCCGCTCATCATGGCGATCGCCCGGCGCGCCGAGAACGACCCGCTCGCCGGGACCGACGGCGGAGGCGGCGCCGACGTCTCCTCCGGCTGGCTGTCCTCCGGCACCGGTCTGAGGATCGGCACCCAGCGCGGCGGCCTGCGCGTCAAGGCCGCCCGTAACCGCGCGTCACGCGCCGGACGCATCAAGGGAGTCAAGCGACTGTGACCCAGGGGGCAGCGGCAGCATGAGCAACATCCCCGAGACCGGGCGGACCCCCCGCGTCCAGATCCGGCTCGTGATCATCCAGGTCCTCGTCTTCTCCCTGCTCTTCACCCTCGGCGGACGCCTCTGGTACCTCCAGATCCGCAACGGCAAGGAGTACACCGACGAGGCGAAGAACAACCACGTCCAGCAGGTCGTCCAGCCGGCCGTGCGCGGCTCCATCCTCGACGCCCGCGGCGTCCCGCTCGCCGACAACGAGACCCGGCTCGTCGTCTCCGCCTCGCGCACCGACCTGCTGAAGATGAAGGACGACGGCAAGGCCGTCCTCACCCGGCTCGCCGCCGTCCTCGGCATGAAGCCCGACGAGGTCGTCAACAAGATCCGGCTCTGCGACGCCAAGACCCCCAAGCCGTGCTGGAACGGTTCGCCCTACCAGCCGATCCCGGTCACCGACGAGGCCACCACCCAGCAGGCCCTGCAGATCCGCGAGCGCGCCGAGGACTTCCCCGGCATCACCGCCGAACCCGCCGCCGTCCGCCGCTACCCGGCCCCCGGCAAGTCCCGCACCTCCCAGGTCCTCGGCTACCTCTCGCCCGTCACCGACGCCGAGATCGAGAAGGCCAAGGACAGCCCCTCGCCGTACCTGCGCTCCGACCAGGTCGGCCGCTCCGGCCTCGAACGCACCTACGACAAGGAGCTGCGCGGCAAGGCCGGCGTCACCCGCTACGAGGTCGACAACCTCGGCCGCGTCATCGGCCAGGCCAAGAGCGACCCGCCCCAGCCCGGCGCCAACGTCGTCACCTCCATCGACGCCCGCGTCCAGGCGGTCGCCGAATGGGAACTGCACAACGCGATGGTCGAGGCCCGCAAGACCTTCGACAAGAACACCAACGAGAACTACAAGGCCGACGCCGGCGCCGTCGTCGTCATGGAGGCCAAGACCGGCCGCATCGTCGCCATGGCCTCGCAGCCCGACTACGACCCCAACGCCTGGGTCGGCGGCATCTCTGCCAAGGACTACGCGGCCCTCACCGGCAAGAACTCCAACTTCCCGCTGCTCAACCGGGCCATCCAGGGCCAGGCCGCCCCCGGCTCCATCTTCAAGGTCATCTCGACCACCGCCGCCGTCAACGCGGGCTACGACTTCGACGGGCACTACCCGTGCACCAGCTCGTACTCCATCGGCAACCAGGTCTTCAAGAACTTCGAATCGCAGAACCACGGCCCCATCACCCTCGGCCGCGCCCTCGAAGTCTCCTGCGACACCGTCTTCTACGCCCTCGCCCACCAGCAGTGGATCAAGGACGGCGGCATGAAGCCGAAGAAGAACCCGGGCGACTGGTTCTACAAGACGGCCCATCAGTTCGGCCTGGGCGCCGAGACCGGCATCGATCTGCCCAACGAGGTCACCGGCCGCGTCCCCGACCGCCAGTGGAAGCAGCGCTTCTGGGAGGCCAACAAGGACTGGTGGTGCAAGAACGGCAAGAAGGGCGGCACCTACGTCCAGCAGCTCTCCTACGAGAACTGCCTCGAAGGCAACCTGATGCGCGCCGGTGACTCCGTCAACTACTCCATCGGACAGGGCGACACGCTCGTCACCCCCATCCAGATGGCCACCATCTACGCCGCCATCTCCAACGGCGGCACCCTGTGGAACCCCACCGTCGGCAAGGCCGTCATCAGTGCCGACGGCAAGAGGGTCGACGAGATCAAGCCCAAGTCGCACGGACACCTGCCGTTCAACGCGGACACCCGCAACTTGATAGACGAAGCCCTCGCGGGAGTCGCCACCCGCGGTACGGCCGCCTGGCGCTTCGGCGGCTGGCCGCAGGACAAGATCCCGATGCACGCCAAGACGGGCACCGCGGAGGTCTACGGCAAGCAGACGACCTCCTGGTTCGCCACCTACACCAAGGACTACGCGATCGTCATGACGATCGCCCAGGGCGGTACGGGCTCCGGCGCCTCCGGCCCCGCCGTGCGCAACATCTACGACGCGCTGTACGGCCTCGACGACGCCGGCAAGCAGGACCTGAAGCGCGCCCTGCTCCCGCAGCCGCAGAAGGCACTGCCGCGGATCGAGACGGACGGCTCCATCGACGCGCCGAAGATCGGACCGTACGACCCCGAGGCGCAGAAGGTCGACGCGACGAAGTCCCTGCCCGACGGCACCCAGCCCGGCGGCACCCCGCCCCCGTCCCCGCCGACCGGCCCCGCGACACCCACCAAGAAGCCGGACGACCCGCTCGCGGGCCCGCCCGCCACCCGCGGGAGGCTCTGAACGATGACCGCACCCACGGCCGCTCCGCGCGGGAGGCGCTGACCCGATGACCGCACCCCACGGCTTCTCCGTCTCGCGCTACGCGCCCGAGCGCGGCACCCTCGCCAAGCTCACCGCCCGCGACTCGGTGCTGCGCCGGCTCGACTGGCCGATCCTGCTGTCGGCGCTCGCGCTGTCGCTCATCGGCTCGCTGCTCGTGTGGTCCGCCACCCGCGGCCGCACCACGCTCAACCAGGGCGACCCGTACTACTTCCTGTTCCGGCACGTCCTCAACACCGGCATCGGCCTCGCCCTGATGGTCGGCACGATCTGGCTCGGCCACCGCACCCTGCGCGGGGCCGTGCCGATCCTCTACGGCATCTCGATCCTGCTGATCCTCGCCGTCCTCACGCCGCTCGGCGCGACCATCAACGGCGCGCACGCGTGGATCGTGATCGGCGGCGGCTTCTCGCTCCAGCCCAGCGAGTTCGTCAAGATCACCATCATCCTGGTGATGGCGATGCTGCTCGCCGCACGGGTCGACGCCGGCGACCAGCTCCACCCCGACCACCGCACCGTCGCCAAGGCCCTCGGCCTCGCCGCCCTCCCCATGGGCATCGTCATGCTGATGCCGGACCTCGGCTCCGTGATGGTCATGGCCGTCATCGTGCTCGGCGTGCTGCTCGCCTCCGGCGCCTCCAACCGCTGGGTGCTCGGCCTGATCGGCGCCGGCGTCCTCGGCGCCGTCCTCGTCACCGCACTCGGCATGCTCGACGAGTACCAGATCAACCGCTTCGCCGCCTTCGCCAACCCCGACCTCGACCCGGCCGGCGTCGGCTACAACACCAACCAGGCCCGCATCGCCATCGGCTCCGGCGGACTGCTCGGTGCCGGCCTCTTCAAGGGCTCCCAGACCACGGGCCAGTTCGTCCCCGAACAGCAGACCGACTTCGTCTTCACCGTCGCGGGCGAGGAACTCGGCTTCGTGGGCGCCGGCCTCATCCTCGTCCTGCTCGGCGTCATCCTGTGGCGCGCCTGCCGGATAGCGCGTGAGACGAGCGAGCTCTACGGCACGATCGTGGCCGCCGGCATCATCGCCTGGTTCGCGTTCCAGTCCTTCGAGAACATCGGCATGACGCTCGGCATCATGCCGGTCGCCGGCCTGCCGCTGCCGTTCGTGTCCTACGGCGGCTCGTCGATGTTCGCCGTATGGGTCGCGATCGGACTGCTGCAGTCGATCAGGGTGCAGCGGCCCATGACGGCGTAGTCCACACTCCCTCCCGGGGCCTTCCGGTCGTAGATTCGTTGCATGGCGGAGAAGCGGCCGGAGACGAAGCGCGAGATCGAGCGCAAGTACGAAGCCGGTGCGGACGTGCGACTCCCGGACCTGACCACGGTCCGGGGCGTCGCCGCAGTCCACCCGGAAGGCGTCATGGAACTCGACGCCGTCTACTACGACACCGCCGGCCTCCGCCTCGCCGCCGACTCCCTCACCCTGCGCCGCCGCACCGGCGGCTCCGACGCCGGCTGGCACCTCAAGTTCCCCGTCGCCGCCGGAATCCGCGACGAGATCCGCGCCCCGCTCTCGGACACCCTCCCGGGCTCCCTCGCAGCCCTCCTCCGCTCCCGGGTCCGCACCGAACCCGTCATCCCCGTCGTCCGCCTCCGCTCCTCCCGCGACGTCCACCACCTCACGGCCGAGGACGGCACCCTCCTCGCCGAACTCTCCGTGGACACCGTCCACGCCGACCGCCTCACGGGAGGGGGCCTGCGCGAGAGGGCCCGCTGGACCGAGATCGAGGTCGAACTGGCCGACGACGCCGACCCGGCGATCCTCGACGCGGTCGAGAAGCGACTGAAGAAGGCGGGCATCCGGCCGTCGGCGTCCCCGTCGAAGCTGGCGCGGGCGCTGGAGGAGACGGGGATGCGGGCGCCGGAGACGGGGCGAGAGGCGCGCGAGGCGGGGCGCGAGGGGGCGGAGACGGGGCGAGAGGCGCGGGAGGCGCGGGAGGCGGGGCGCGAGGTCGCCGCGCCGGACGCCGGCACCGCGGGCGCCGCCGTCCTCGCGTACGTACGCGAACAGGCCGACGCCCTCGTCGCCCTCGACCCCGCCGTCCGCCGCGACCTCCCCGACGCCGTCCACCAGATGCGCGTCGCGTCCAGGCGCCTGCGCAGCGCGTTCCGCACGTACCGCAAGGTCCTGGACCGGGACGTCACCGACCCGCTCGCCGACGACCTGAAGTGGCTCGCCGCCGAGCTGGGCCACGCCCGCGACCTGGAGGTCCTCGACGCCCGCCTGCGCGCGGGGCTCGCCGCACTGCCTCGGGACCTCGTCATCGGCCCCGTGCGCAGACGGCTCGGGACCTGGAAGTCGGCCGAGGGCGGCGGCTCCCGGCGCCACACCCTCGACGCGCTCGACTCGCCCCGCCACCTCGCGCTCCTCGACCGCCTCGACGCCCTCCTCGCCGCCCCGCCCCTCCTGCCCGCCGCCCACAAGAGCGCCGCGAAGGTCCTCCCCAAGGCCGTCCGGCGCGACTACCGCCGCCTCGCCAAGCGCGTCGAGGCCGCCCTCGCCCTCGACCCCGGCCGGGACCGCGACCTCGCTCTGCACTCCGCCCGCAAGGCCGCGAAGCGCGCACGCTACGCCGCCGATGCCGCCACCCCGGCCCTCGGCCGGCCGGCGAAGCGGTTCGCCTCCCGCGTGAAGGCCGTCCAGACCTGCCTCGGCGACCACCAGGACAGCGTCGTCGCCCGCGCCGCCCTGCGCGACCTCGCCGCCGCGGCCCACGACGCGGGCGAGCCGTCGTTCACCTGGGGCGTCCTGTACGGGCGCGAGGAGCGGTCCGGCGCGGACCGGCAGCGCGAGCTGCCGGAGCTGTGGAAGCGGGCGTCGGCCCCGAAAATCCGGGCGGCACTGAGCCACTGAGCACCGGGGTACGCTTGAGAGTCGCCCCCCTGCCAGCTCACGAAGGTTCGAGATGTCTGCTGCCGAGTCTGTCTTCCCGCAGCTCGAAGCTCTGCTCCCGCACGTGCAGAAGCCGATTCAGTACGTCGGTGGAGAGCTGAACTCCACGGTCAAGCCGTGGGAGTCCGCCGACGTCCGCTGGGCGCTGATGTACCCGGACGCGTACGAGGTCGGTCTGCCCAACCAGGGCGTCATGATCCTGTACGAGGTGCTGAACGAGCGCGAGGGCGTCCTCGCCGAGCGCACCTACAGCGTGTGGCCGGACCTCGAAGAGCTGATGCGCGAGCACGACGTGCCGCAGTTCACGGTCGACAGCCACCGCCCCGTGGGCGCGTTCGACGTGTTCGGCCTGAGCTTCTCCACGGAGCTCGGCTACACGAACATGCTCACGGCGCTGGACCTGGCCGGCATCCCGCTGGAGTCCAAGGACCGCACCGTCGACCACCCGATCGTGCTCGCCGGCGGCCACGCCGCCTTCAACCCCGAGCCGATCGCCGACTTCATCGACGCGGCGATCATCGGCGACGGCGAGCAGGCCGTGCTCGACATGACCGAGATCATCCGCCAGTGGAAGGCCGAGGGCCGGCCCGGCGGCCGCGAGGAGGTCCTCTTCCGCCTCGCCAAGACCGGCTCCGTCTACATCCCGGCGTTCTACGACGTCGAGTACCTGCCGGACGGCCGCATCGGCCGTGTCGTGCCCAACAAGTCCGGTGTGCCGTGGCGCGTCTCCAAGCACACCGTCATGGACCTCGACGAGTGGCCGTACCCCAAGCAGCCCCTCGTCCCGCTCGCGGAGACCGTCCACGAGCGCATGTCCGTCGAGATCTTCCGTGGCTGCACCCGCGGCTGCCGCTTCTGCCAGGCCGGCATGATCACGCGCCCCGTGCGGGAGCGAAGCATCACCGGCATCGGCGAGATGGTGGACCGCGGCCTGAAGGCCACCGGCTTCGAGGAGGTCGGCCTGCTGTCGCTCTCCTCCGCCGACCACACCGAGATCGCCGACATCGCCAAGGGCCTCGCCGACCGGTACGAGGAGGACAAGGTCGGCCTGTCCCTCCCCTCCACCCGCGTGGACGCCTTCAACGTCGACCTCGCCAACGAGCTGACCCGCAACGGCCGCCGTTCCGGTCTCACCTTCGCCCCCGAGGGCGGCTCCGAGCGCATGCGCAAGGTCATCAACAAGATGGTCTCGGAGGAGGACCTGATCCGGACCGTCTCCACCGCGTACGGCAACGGCTGGCGCCAGGTGAAGCTGTACTTCATGTGCGGCCTGCCGACGGAGACGGACGAGGACGTCCTGCAGATCGCCGACATGGCGATGAACGTGATCGCCGAGGGCCGCAAGGTCTCCGGCCAGAACGACATCCGCTGCACGGTCTCCATCGGCGGCTTCGTCCCCAAGCCGCACACGCCGTTCCAGTGGGCCCCGCAGCTCTCCGCCGAGGAGACCGACGAGCGCCTGGCAAAGCTCCGCGACAAGATCCGCGGCGACAAGAAGTACGGCCGCTCGATCGGCTTCCGCTACCACGACGGCAAGCCCGGCATCGTCGAGGGCCTCCTCTCCCGCGGCGACCGCCGCATCGGCGCCGTCATCCGCGCGGTGTACGAGGACGGCGGCCGCTTCGACGGCTGGCGCGAGTACTTCTCGTACGACCGCTGGATGCAGTGCGCCGAGAAGACGCTCCCCGACTTCGGCGTGGACGTCGCCTGGTACACGACCCGCGAGCGCACCTACGAGGAGGTCCTGCCCTGGGACCACCTGGACTCCGGTCTCGACAAGGACTGGCTCTGGGAGGACTGGCAGGACGCCCTCGACGAGACCGAGGTCGACGACTGCCGCTGGACGCCGTGCTTCGACTGCGGCGTGTGCCCCGCGATGCAGACCGAGATCCAGGTCGGACCGACCGGCAAGAAGCTGCTGCCGCTGTCGGTCGTGAACAAGTAGCCGCGTAACGCTCGCGTGACGGCCCGGCGGAGGGTGAACCCTCCGCCGGGCCGTCGGCGTCCTGTCGGTCATGAGCACGCAAACACCGGCCCCGGACCCGGCGCCCGCCCCGCACGCGCTGATCCGCATCCCGGTCCGCATCGTCGTGCTGCTCCTCGTCCTTCCCGTCCGCATCGTCTGGGACGCCCTCAAAGCCGGTGCCCGCCTCCTCGAACGCACCGTCCTCCGCCCGACGGGCCGGGGACTGAAGTGGCTGGTGGAGGGGGCGGGCCGGGTCCTCGCGTGGGTGTTCCTGCCGGTGGGCCGGGCCGTCGTCCGGGTGGTCGGCGGGACCGCGCGGGGGATCGGCTGGGCGTGCGTCCGGGTCTGGCGGGGGCTCGTGTGGGGGCTCAGCGGCGCCGGGCGGGGGCTCGTCGTGGCGGGGCGGTGGCTCGGCAGGGCGCTGGCCTGGCCTTTCGTCATGCTCTGGACGTACGTGATCGTGCCCGTCGCCCGCTACGGGGTCGCCGTCCCGGCCCGCTGGTTCTGGCGGTACGCGGTGGCCGCACCGGCCGGCCGGCTCTACGCGTGGATCCTGGCCCCGGCCGGACGCTGGGCGGGCCGGCTGCTCACCCGTTCGGGGAGGGCGCTGGCCTGGGTCTTCACGGGGGCGGGTCGCGGGCTCGGCTGGGCGGCCGGCGGGGTCTGGCGCGCGCTCGCCTGGGCGTTCACCGGTATCGGCCGTGGTCTCGCCTGGGCGTTCACCGGCGTCGGCCGGGGTCTCAGCTGGGTCTTCACCGGTATCGGCCGTGGTCTCGCTTGGGCCTTCACCCGTGTCGGCCGGGGGCTCGGCTGGGCCTTCCCCCGGCTCGGGCGCGGGCTCCTGGCCGTCGTCGTCGGGGTCGTCACGCTGGTCTTCCTCTGGCCCTGGCGGTACGTGGTCGTGCCGCTCGTCACGTACGGGGTCGCCGTCCCCGTCCGGTGGCTCTGGCGGCGGGTCCTCCTTCCCCTCGGCCGGGAGGTCCGCGACGCGTTCGCGATCTGCTGGCGCGCCGCCGGCTTCGTCTCGCGCGCGATCGGCCGCGGTGTCGCGTGGCTGGTCCGCAACCTGGTCGTGCGGCCGGTGGCCTGGGCGGGGCGGGGGCTGGCCTGGGCGGCGCGCAATCTGGTCGGCCGGCCGGTGGCATGGGCCGCGCGGAACCTGGTCGTACGGCCTCTGACCTGGGCGTACCGCGAGGTGTGCACCCCCGTCGGGCACTGGGTGCGGGACGCGGTGTGGGTGCCCGTGCGACGCGCCGTCGCCGGGGCCCGCGCGTCGGCGGGGGCCGCGCTCGCGTCCGTGCGCCAGACGGTGCGCCGTGCCCGGCGGGACGCCCGGCGCGCCCTGGCCGGGGAACCGGAGGTGGCCCGGGCGCGTACTCTGGGTAGTACAACGAACGTCCCCGGCGCGGCGCCCGCACCCGAGATCTCCCCGCAGCAGCGGGGGTGAGCCGGGCGGGACCCCCGGGACACACCGCATTTCGAGGGCGGCGCGTCCCCGCGCCCGCCCCGCACCGAGGAGAAGAACCACTGGGCAAGCGACAGCCCGAAGGCCCGCCGCCCGCACCTGCGGTGCAGCGCATCCGACTGCGCTACACCAAGCGCGGCCGCCTCCGGTTCACCAGCCACCGTGACTTCCAGCGCGCCTTCGAGCGTGCGCTGCGCCGTGCCGAGGTGCCCATGGCGTACTCGGCCGGATTCACCCCGCACCCCAAGGTGTCGTTCGCGAACGCGGCCCCGACGGGTGCCGGCTCCGAGGCCGAGTACTTGGAGATCGCGCTCACCGCGCACCGCGACCCGGAGGCCCTGCGGGCTCTGCTCGACGAGTCCATGCCGAACGGCCTCGACATCGTCGACGCCGTCGAGGCCCGGACCTCCGGTCTCGCCGACCGGCTCACCGCTTCCGTGTGGGAGCTGCGGCTCGACGGCGTGACCGCGGACGACGCGAAGAAGGCCGCCGAGGCGTTTCTCGCGGCCGAGACCGTGGAAGTACAGCGCAAGACGAAGAACGGAGTGCGTACCTTCGACACCCGTGGTGCCGTCGTGGAGCTGACCGCGGCCCCCGCCCAGGGCGATCCCCAGGGTGATAGGCCGGTGGACAGCGCCTGTGCGATACTGCGGCTGGTTGTTCGGCACGTGACACCTGCCGTGCGACCCGACGACGTCCTGTCCGGTCTCCGAGCTGTGGCCGACCTGGCGCCGCCGGTCCCCGCAGCGGTGACCAGGCTGGCGCAGGGGCTCTTCGACGAGGAGTCCGGCACGGTGACCGACCCGCTCGCGCCCGACCGCGAGGCAGCTGCAGCCGCCTCAGCGACGGCGCCGGGTGCCGGTACCGCGTAGGGAGCGGTCGTCGTAGCGCAGCCCTGGCACTCGGGAGCCACCTGGGTCGGGCAGCGCACTGACCAGGAGACTTTCGCCAGGCCGTCCGCAGAAGGCGTACGGAACCGGCGAGCCAGACATACAGCTCCCGTGCGGCGCCCGCGCCCCGGACGGCGGCACCGCGCACGATGCGCGTACGTGCCGCCGGACCGGAACCGGACGCGGCGCCCGGGGGCGTGACGGGAGAACCGCCCGCATGCTCGAACAGCACGAAGAACACGAGAACAACGCGCCCGGTGACAAGCTGCCGCCGCGTCGTCGTCGACGCGCCGCTTCCCGGCCCGCCGGTCCGCCGGTGACGGCCGAGACCGCCGCCGAGACCCCCGAGGCCGCGCCCGCGGCTCCGGCACCGGCCGCAGAGGCCGTCGAGGAGGCCGCTCCGGCCCCCCGTACCCGCCGCCGCGCCACCCGCAAGGCCACCGCGCCCGAGCCGGTCGCCGCCGAGGCCCCGGCCCCGCTCGTCGAGCCGGTCGCCGCCGAGGCCCCGGTCGCCGAGGAGGCCGCTCCGGCCCCGCGCACCCGTCGTCGCGCCACCCGCGCCGTCGCCGCGCCCGAGCCCGTCGCGGCCGAGGCCCCGGCCGCCGAGGAAGTCGCGCCGGCCGTCGAGGAGGCCGCTCCGGCCCCCCGTACCCGTCGTCGCGCCACCCGCAAGGCCACCGCGCCCGAGCCCGTCGCCGCCCAGGCCGAGCCCGAGGCCCCGGCCGCCGAGGAGGCCGCGCCGGCCGTCGAGGAGGCCGCTCCGGCCCCCCGTACCCGCCGCCGTGCCACCCGTAAGGCCACCGCGCCCGAGCAGGCCCCGGCCGTGAGCCAGGACGCCGCCGCGGAGATCGCCGCCGAGACGTCCGGCGAGGCGCTGCCCGAGGACACCGTCGAGGAGATCGCCTCGCACGCCGTCGAGGTCGCCGCCGCCGAGCAGGCCGCCACCCGCGGCCGTACCCGCCGCCGCGCCTCCTCGCCGCAGTTCACGCCCGCCGAGACCGAGCCCGAGGCGCCGCGCACCCGCCGCGCCGCCCGCCCGGCCGTCGCCGTCTTCCAGGCCCCGGTCTTCGCCGAGCCCATGTTCCAGACCCCGGAGACCGCGGCCGCCGCCGTGGCCCGGGAGACCGCGGAGCAGGAGATCGAGGAGCAGGTCGAGCCGGTCGAGCCGGTCGAGCAGGCCGAGCAGGCCGAGCCGGTCGCCGAGACCGCCGAGCGTGCCGAGCCCGGCGCGCGCCGCCGCCGGCGCCGCCGCGGCGAGCCCGTCGCCGTCGAGCCGGTGCCGGCCACCGTCGCCGACGAGCCCGAGGTCGAGTCCGCCACCGAGGCGGAGCCCGATGTCGATGTCGAGGTCGAGGCCGAGGACACCGACGAGTACGAGGAGCGTCCGTCCCGCCGTCGCCGCCGTGGCGGCCGTCGCCGTCGCCGTGGCGAGCTCACCGAGGCGGAGACCGAGGCCGAGGACGGGGAGGAGCCGGAGGAGTCCGAGGAGGGCGCCGAGGAGCTCCACGCCGAGGACGAGGGCGAGGAGGCCGAGGAGGCCGCGTACGGCTCCAGCAGCTCCCGCCGTCGTCGGCGTCGTCGCCGCCGCACCGGCGAGGGCGGCGGGGAGGCCGAGGCCGCCGACGAGGACGGCGTCCGCACGGTCGTCAAGGTCCGCGAGCCGCGCCCGGCCCGTGAGAAGGCAGAGCCGTCGGACGAGGTCCAGTCCATCAAGGGCTCGACCCGTCTGGAGGCCAAGAAGCAGCGCCGCCGCGAGGGTCGCGAGCAGGGCCGCCGCCGTGTGCCGATCATCACCGAGGCCGAGTTCCTGGCCCGCCGTGAGGCCGTCGAGCGCGTGATGGTCGTCCGCCAGAACGGCGAGCGCACCCAGATCGGCGTCCTGGAAGACAACGTGCTCGTCGAGCACTACGTCAACAAGGAGCAGGCCACCTCGTACGTCGGCAACGTCTACCTGGGCAAGGTCCAGAACGTGCTGCCGTCGATGGAGGCCGCCTTCGTCGACATCGGCAAGGGCCGCAACGCCGTCCTGTACGCCGGTGAGGTGAACTTCGAGGCGCTCGGCATGGGCAACGGCCCGCGCCGCATCGAGGCCGCCCTGAAGTCCGGCCAGTCGGTCCTGGTGCAGGTCACCAAGGACCCGATCGGCCACAAGGGTGCCCGCCTGACCAGCCAGGTCTCGCTGCCCGGCCGCTACCTGGTCTACGTGCCCGAGGGCTCGATGACCGGCATCAGCCGCAAGCTCCCGGACACCGAGCGCGCCCGTCTGAAGACCATCCTCAAGAAGATCGTCCCCGAGGACGCGGGCGTCATCGTGCGCACCGCCGCCGAGGGCGCGAGCGAGGACGAGCTGCGCCGTGACGTCGAGCGCCTGCAGGCGCAGTGGGCCGACATCCAGAAGAAGGCGAGCCAGATCTCGACGTCCGCGCCGAGCCTTCTCTACGGTGAGCCGGACATGACCGTCCGGGTCGTCCGCGACATCTTCAACGAGGACTTCTCCAAGGTCATCGTCAGCGGCGACGACGCGTGGGAGACCATCCACGGGTACGTCTCGCACGTCGCGCCCGACCTGGCCGACCGGCTGTCGAAGTGGACCAGCGAGGTCGACGTCTTCGCGACGTACCGGATCGACGAGCAGCTGATGAAGGCCCTGGACCGCAAGGTCTGGCTGCCGTCCGGCGGTTCGCTGGTGATCGACAAGACCGAGGCCATGGTGGTCATCGACGTCAACACCGGCAAGTTCACCGGCCAGGGCGGCAACCTCGAGGAGACCGTCACCCGCAACAACCTGGAGGCGGCCGAGGAGATCGTCCGCCAGCTGCGGCTGCGCGACCTCGGCGGCATCGTCGTCATCGACTTCATCGACATGGTCCTGGAGTCCAACCGCGACCTGGTGCTGCGCCGCCTGCTGGAGTGCCTGGGCCGGGACCGGACCAAGCACCAGGTCGCCGAGGTCACCTCGCTCGGCCTGGTGCAGATGACCCGCAAGCGGGTCGGCCAGGGCCTCCTGGAGTCCTTCTCGGAGACCTGCGTCCACTGCAACGGCCGCGGCGTCATCGTCCACATGGAGCAGCCGGCCGCGCACGGTGGCGGTGGCGGCGGCAAGCGCGCGAAGAAGCGCGGCCGCGGTGGCGAGCACGAGCACGCCCACGAGGCCGCCCCGGCGCCGACCGAGGTCGAGACCGAGACCGAGGCCGAGGTCGCGGCCGAGCTGGCCGCCCCGGTGGCCCTGCCCGAGGCGATCGCCCCGGACGAGGAGCTGTACGGCAGCATCGCGGAGGCCGAGGCGGCCGCGACGCGCGGCCGTGGCCGCCGCCGCGCGACCCGCCGGGTCTCGGCACCGGTGTCCTCGCCGGCCGTCACCGAGACGGAGACCTACGAGGTCGTCGTCCCGGAGCCGAAGGCCGAGGAGCCCGTCGCCGCGCCGCAGCCGGTCGCCGAGCCCGTCGCCGAGGAGGCCGCCCCGGCGCCTCGCGGCCGCCGTCGTGCCACCCGCAAGGCCACCGCGCCCGAGCAGGCGGCCCCGGCGGCGGAGGCCCCGGCCGCCGCGCCGGAGCCGGTCGTCGAGGCCGTCGCCGAGCCGGTCGCCGAGCCCGTCGTCGAGGAGGCCCCCGTGGCCGCCCCGCCGCGCGCCCGCCGCCGGGTGGTCCGCAAGGTCACCGCCCCGGCCGGTTCGCCGTCCGGTGCCGAGGAGGCCGCCGTGGTCGTCGTGACCTCGGCCCCCGCCAAGGCGGAGGAGGCCCCCGAGGCCGCTCCCGCCGAGGAGGCCGCCCCGGCCAAGAAGACGGCGGCTCGCAAGACCGCCAAGAAGGCCACCGCGAAGAAGGCCGCCACCAAGAAGACGGCGGCCAAGAAGACCGCGGCGAAGAAGACCACGACCGCGAAGAAGGCTGTGAAGAAGGCAGCCGAGAAGGCCGCCGCCCCCGCGCAGGACTGACTCGATCGAGTCCATGCCGCGAACCGTGTGGACCGCCCTTTCACCCGAGGGCGGTCCACACGGCATTGCCCCCGATCGGAACCAGGAAACCCACCGGATGAACAACACCCCCGCTCCCCGCGTACGCAAGGCCGTCATCCCCGCCGCCGGTCTCGGTACGCGCTTCCTTCCCGCCACGAAGGCGACGCCGAAGGAGATGCTGCCGGTCGTCGACAAGCCGGCCATCCAGTACGTCGTGGAGGAGGCGGTCTCGGCAGGGCTTTCCGATGTCCTGATGATCACCGGCCGCAACAAGCGCCCGCTCGAGGACCACTTCGACCGGAACTACGAGCTGGAGGAGGCGCTGGTCCGCAAGGGCGACGAGGAGCGTCTCGCCCGGGTCCAGGAGTCCAGCGAGCTCGCCACCATGCACTACGTGCGCCAGGGCGACCCGCGCGGCCTCGGCCACGCCGTGCTCTGCGCCGCGCCGCACGTCGGCAACGAGCCCTTCGCGGTCCTGCTCGGCGACGACCTGATCGACCCGCGCGACCCGCTGCTCGCCCGCATGCTGGAGGTCCTCGGCGAGCACGGCGGCAGCGTCGTCGCGCTCATGGAGGTCGACCCGTCGCAGATCCACATGTACGGCTGCGCCGCCGTCGAGCCGACCGGCGACGCCGACGTCGTCCGCATCACCGGCCTCGTCGAGAAGCCGGACGTCGCCGACGCGCCCAGCAACCTCGCGATCATCGGCCGCTACGTCCTCGACCCGGCCGTCTTCGACGTGCTGCGCGAGACCGAGCCGGGCCGCGGCGGCGAGATCCAGCTCACCGACGCGCTGCAGCAGATGGCGGTCGACGCATCGCTCGGCGGGCCGGTGCACGGCGTCGTCTTCAAGGGCCGCCGCTACGACACCGGTGACCGCGGCGACTACCTGCGCGCCATCGTGCGGCTCGCCTGCGAGCGCGAGGACCTCGGCCCGGACTTCCGCGCCTGGCTGAAGGGCTTCGTGGCCGAGGCGGACGCGACCGCCGCGATTTGACCCCCTCCGGGGCCCGCCCGTAACCTAGACCGTCGGCGTGTCTACTGGCACGTCACCACCTCTGAGCACATTCCTTCCGGCTCCGGCCGGGAGAGGCCGTACGCCCGTCAGGGCAGGGCGGCTGGCGTCAGAGGTCCCTTTACCGAGTGAGAGAGAGATCCGCGTGTACGCCATCGTGCGCAGCGGTGGTCGCCAGCACAAGGTTGCTGTCGGCGACATCGTTGAGGTTGACAAGATTTCCACCGCCAAGGCTGGCGACACGGTCGAGCTCTCGACCCTGCTCGTCGTCGACGGCGACGCCGTGACCAGCGACCCGTGGGTCCTGGCGGGCATCAAGGTCCAGGCCGAGGTCGTGG
Organism: Streptomyces sp. NPDC004327; assembly: GCF_042873935.1. Lineage (NCBI taxonomy): Bacteria > Bacillati > Actinomycetota > Actinomycetes > Kitasatosporales > Streptomycetaceae > Streptomyces > Streptomyces sp. NPDC004327. Next base: position 453,603 of record NZ_JBIAME010000002.1, read on the forward strand.
ACCACACCAAGGGCGCCAAGATCGACATCCTGCGCTACAAGAACAAGACCGGCTACCGCCGTCGCCAGGGTCACCGTCAGCAGTACACGGCGATCAAGGTCACGTCCATCCCGACGGCCGCGAAGTAAAGAGGGACTGAGCAATGGCACACAAGAAGGGCGCATCGTCCACCCGGAACGGTCGCGACTCCAACGCCCAGCGGCTCGGCGTGAAGCGCTTCGGCGGTCAGGTCGTCAACGCGGGTGAGATCCTGGTCCGCCAGCGTGGCACGCACTTCCACCCGGGCGCGGGCGTCGGCCGCGGCGGCGACGACACGCTGTTCGCCCTGCAGGCCGGTGCGGTGCACTTCGGCACGCACCACGGCCGCAAGGTCGTGAACATCGTTCCGGTCGCCTGATCGGAAACTTTGCGGAGGCGGACCTCACTTCCCGGTCGGGAAGCGGGTCCGCCTTTCGCGTGTTACTAGATAGACATTCCGACACATAGCTTTCTGGAGGCACAACCATGACCACCTTCGTGGACCGCGTCGAGCTGCACGTCGCCGCGGGTAACGGAGGCCACGGCTGCGCCTCCGTTCACCGGGAGAAGTTCAAGCCGCTCGGCGGCCCCGACGGCGGCAACGGCGGCCGTGGCGGTGACGTGACCCTGGTCGTCGACCAGTCCGTCACCACGCTCCTGGAGTACCACCACTCGCCGCACCGCAAGGCGACCAACGGCAAGCCCGGCGAGGGCGGCAACCGGGCCGGCAAGGACGGCCAGGACCTGGTCCTCACCGTTCCCGACGGCACGGTCGTCCTCGACAAGCAGGGCAACGTGCTCGCGGACCTCGTCGGCGAGGGCACCACGTACGTCGCCGCACAGGGCGGCCGCGGCGGCCTCGGCAACGCGGCGCTGTCCTCGGCGCGGCGCAAGGCCCCCGGCTTCGCGCTGCTCGGCGAGCCCGGCGACCTCCAGGACGTCGTCCTGGAGCTCAAGACCGTCGCCGACGTCGCGCTCGTCGGCTACCCGAGCGCCGGCAAGTCCTCGCTGATCTCCGTCCTCTCGGCCGCCAAGCCGAAGATCGCGGACTACCCGTTCACGACGCTCGTCCCGAACCTCGGCGTGGTCACGGCCGGCTCGACCGTCTACACCATCGCCGACGTCCCCGGCCTCATCCCCGGCGCCAGCCAGGGCCGCGGCCTGGGCCTGGAGTTCCTGCGCCACGTCGAGCGCTGCTCGGTGCTCGTGCACGTCCTGGACACGGCGACGCTGGAGTCCGACCGCGACCCGGTCACCGACCTCGACGTCATCGAGGAGGAGCTGAAGCAGTACGGCGGCCTCGACGACCGTCCGCGCATCGTCGTCCTCAACAAGATCGACATCCCGGACGGCCAGGACCTCGCGGACATGATCCGCCCGGATCTGGAGGCGCGCGGCTACCGCGTCTTCGAGGCCTCCGCGGTCGCCCGCACCGGCCTGAAGGAACTCTCCTTCGCCCTCGCCGAGATCGTCGCGAACGCGCGCGCCTCGAAGCCGAAGGAGGAGGCGACCCGCATCGTCATCCGCCCGAAGGCGGTCGACGACGCCGGCTTCACCGTCACCTACGACGAGGCCGAGGACGTCTACCGCGTGCGCGGCGAGAAGCCCGAGCGCTGGGTCCGCCAGACCGACTTCAACAACGACGAGGCCGTCGGCTACCTCGCCGACCGCCTCAACCGCCTCGGCGTCGAGGACGCGCTGATGAAGGCCGGCGCCCGCGCGGGCGACGGCGTCTCCATCGGCTCCGACGAGAACTCGGTCGTCTTCGACTGGGAGCCCACCATGGTGGCCGGCGCCGAAATGCTCGGCCGCCGAGGCGAGGACCACCGCTTCGACGCCCCCCGCCCGGCCACCCAGCGCCGCAAGGACCGCCAGGCGGAGAAGGACGACGCGCAGCGCGAGTTCGACGAGTTCAACGCGCTGTAGTGGCCGTGCCGGCGGTCGCCACGACCGCCGGACGGAGTCCGGCGCAGCCGTCCGAAGCCTGTGAGGCCCCCTGGGGCCGTGCAGTGCGAGGGCGGCGGTCAGGGCTTGAGCCCGCCAGGCGGAGAAGGACGACGCGCAGCGCGAGTTCGACGAGTTCAACGCGCTGTAGCAGCCGCCTACACCGAAAGGGCCCGCCCCCTCCTTCCGGAGGGGGCGGGCCCTTTCACGTGCTTCGCCGCGTACGCGCCTGAGCGCCAGCGCGTCAGAGCGCCGACACCGTTTCTTCCTTGCGGTGCGGGTTGCCCCGCGGCGGGGACTTCTTCACCGTCAGGGACGCGGACTGGTCCGTGCCGCCTTTGCGGCCGAAGCGGGGCTTCGCGCCGATCAGGGGGAGGCAGAGGATGCCGAGGAAGATCGGGGCGTACATGTAGCGGGCCAGCGGCGCGGGGTTCGCGGCGACGACCGTGAGCTGGAGCGACAGCGGGACCGCGAGCAGGGCGACCGGCGCCCACACGCGGCGCTTGCGCGAGAACCAGAGCACGACGGCGTAGGCCGCGTAGCACCAGAACGCGCCGCGGACGAGGAGCCACTGCAGCTGCGGGGTGATCGAGGCCCGCCACACGAACGTCGCCGCGTGGTTGAGGGTCTCGGACAGCGGGCGGATCTTGAGGATCGGCCGGTACGGGCTGTTCTTGACCTCGTCGTTCCAGACGGCCCAGCCGTACAGGTCCGACGGCACCGCGGGCGTGGTGATCAGCGTGTTGCCGGCCAGGTCCGCCGGTCCCGGGAACGGGGACCAGGCGATGTGCGAGCGGCACAGCCGGGCCGAGATCATGTAGTCCGGCGTCCGCTTCAGGACCCGGAACCACAGGTCGATCAGCTGGTCGTTGTACTTCTCCGCGGCCTTGCGGTTCATCGGCTTCTGCATCGCCCAGTCGGCGTTGTAGCAGTTCGATGCGCGCCCGCCCCAGTGCGTCAGCGGGGCGACCTTCTTCATCAGCGCCTTGTCGGCCGGGGTGAAGGTCTGCGGCACCTTGCCGTACACCACCGCGATGTCCGCGTAGTTCATCGCGTACACCTGGTCCTTGGTCGGCGTCTTCACACCGATCGCCGGGTACACCGCCAGGTTGAGCAGCGCCGAGATGAGCGCCGGCACGACCGTCGCGAAGACCAGCCAGCGCCGCATCTTCGGCAGCGTGAGCAGCAGCACCGGCACCGCGATGACGGCGACGAGCAGGCCGTTGTTGCGGAACAGTCCCATCGCCAGGAAGCCCAGGAAGAGCATGGCGATCTCGTTGCGGAACGCGCGGTCCCGCACCTGGGAGTCGCCGCGCAGCCGGCGCGCGGCGAGTCGCCCCGCCGCGGCGAAGGCCACGACCGCGCCGATCGCGAACGGCACGTCCTTCCAGACGAAGACGACGAAGACGCCGATCGCCGGCAGCAGCGCGCACGCCACCGCCGCGGCGAAGCCCCACTTGCCCCGGACGCCGAACATCCGGAGCATCGTCACCGCGTACGCCAGCGCCGCGGCCATGGCCACGGTCTGGGCGAAGGTGAGCAGCGCGAGGTCACCGGTGAGGTTGATGGACAGCCAGACGAGGCCGTCGTAGGCCACGGAGTGGTTGGACATCCAGTGGCCGGTGGTCACGTGCCACACGTACGAGATGGAGTCGTAGCTCATCCCGCCCGGGTAGAACGCCGCCCACCACACCAGGAAGACCAGCTGGGTGGCGGCGTACACGGCCAGCGGCAGGCGCCGCCGGACCGGGATCCGCTCCAGTGTCCGGTTCACAATGGGGACCGAGGGGAGCCTCAACGTTCCTCCGAAGCGGGCTTGCTTTCCGGGGTCTTGGGATTCTTCTTGACGGTCTGGCCCGCGAGTTCCAGCATCCGGTCGATCACCCGCTCGGCGGCGTGGCCGTCGTCGAGGTCGCAGAACACGTCCTTGAACTCGCGGTACGCGTCGGTGTAGCCGGCGCTGATGCCGTCGATGTCGCGCAGTGCGTCGATCAGTTCGTCCGAGGTCTGCAGGAGCGGACCGGGGGCGCGCTTCTCGAAGTCGAAGTAGAAGCCGCGCAGCTGGTCGCGGTAGTACTCCAGGTCGTACGTGAAGAAGAGCATCGGGCGGCCGGTGTTCGCGAAGTCGAACATCAGCGACGAGTAGTCCGTGACCAGCACGTCGGTGACGAGGAACAGCTCGGCGATGTCCGGGTAGCTGGACACGTCGAACACGAAGCCGTCACCGGCGCCGGGCACGGCGTCCACGATGTTGGAGTGCTTGCGGACGAGCAGCACGTGGTCGTCGCCGAGCTTGGCCTTGGCCTGCTCGATGTCGACGCGCATGTCGAAGCGGTAGGCACCGGCCTTGTAGAACTGGTCGTCGCGCCAGGTCGGCGCGTAGAGCACGACCTTCTTGCCCTCGGGCAGGCCGATCCGCTCGCGCACGGTGCGCGCCAGGTCGTCGGTCTTGTCGGAGAGCAGCCCGTCGTTGCGCGGGTAGCCGGACTCCAGGATCTCGCCGTCGTACTGGAAGGCGCGCTTCATGATCGGGGTCGAGAAGCGGTTGGGGGAGACCATGAAGCTCCAGCTCGGGGTCTCCTGGGCGACCTTCTCCAGGTACTTGCGGTCCGCGAACTGGACGCTGTCGATGTCGTGGCCGATCCGCTTGAGCGGCGTGCCGTGCCAGGTCTGCACGATGACCTGGCCCTCGCGGCGTTCGATCCAGAACGGCAGGTGGGTGTTGGTCACGATGTAGCGGCTGGTGCCGAGCGCCTCGTACCACTCGCGGCTCCAGCGGCGGATGACCCGGACGCCCTCGGGGATCTCGGCGCGCAGGTCCTCGACGACCCAGACGTGCTCCAGGTCCGAACCCCGGCGCAGCAGCTCCTCGTACACCGCGCGCGGCGAGTCGGAGTACTGGCGGCCGGAGAAGGAGGCGTAGAGGACGACGTCCTTGAGCGCGGCCCGGCGGCCCGCCTGGTACACGGTGGTGCGCATCTCGCGCTGGCGGAACCAGCCGAGGTCGTCGGCGTCCAGGTCGGACGCGGCGTCGACGAGCAGCCGGTCGTAGAAGCGGTGGGTGAGCGCGTACTCGCGGCCGCGCAGCGTGAAGGTGGCCGGGAGCGATTCGAGGGCCGCGGGGACGGCGCGGACCGGCACCTCGACGCGGCTGCCGACGGTGCGCACGAACAGGTACCAGCGGCCCTGGCGCAGCGGCACCCGGCTGAAGCCGGCCGGCACGGGCAGGAACTCGACGCTGAAGGCGCCGTCCTCGACGGTGACCGGGTAGGTGTGCTCCTCGGCGTGCCGGCTGTGCCGCAGCACCAGCTCCAGCTGCTCGGCGGCGCCGTCGGCGGCCAGCGGCAGCGCGCCGGTCAGGCTGATCAGGCCCTCGGCGGAGACGGCCGCCTCGGCGATCATCGGCTGGACCGGCTGGGTGCGCAGCACGAGACGGCCGGCGCCGTCGCCCGCGACGGCGACCGTGCGGGCGCCCCAGGCGGCGGAGTCGGTGCCGTCGAACGCGTACTGCCGGCCCAGGTCGCCCTGGCGGTCGTGGACGGCGACGGCGTGCGCCTTCTTGCCGAGCATCAGCTCGGCGGTCCACTTGTCGGTGACCTCCAGGTCCTCCGAGTCGCGGCCCTCGACGTCGAGGCCGGCGAGCGGGACCTTCACGGAGAACTCGGCGGCACCCGGACGGGTGACCCGGTTGACGGGGAACTCCAGCTTCTTGCCGGAGGTGCCGTGGGTGAGGCGGAGGACGGGCTTGGCGGCGGCGTCGGCGGCCTCGTGGCCGAGGACACCGGTCAGCTCCAGGGCGCCGTCGTCGGCGAGCCGGTGGCCGGTCAGCTTGGCGCGGACCTTGTCGACGCGCACGTACAGGTGGGAGTCGGCGACGAACGGCACGACCCGCACGTCCTTCTCGACCCAGTACGGGGCGGGGCTCTCGGCGCTGCCGCTCTCGCCGGCCTTCAGCCGGGTGCGGCGCACGACGCCGGCCTCGACGGTGGCGACGGTCATCCGCCACACACCGTCGCGCCAGCCGCCGCGGCCCTTGAGCTTGGCCGGGTTGACGTCCATGGCGAAGCCGGACCAGTCGTAGCTGTGCAGCGCCTGGCCGGAGGTCTGGGTGGCCTTCGGGGCCCGGATGCGGCTGGGCCGGACCAGGACGGTGCGCCGGCTGCCGGTCTCGCGCATCATCAGGACGCGCAGCGACGGCTTGGGCTTGGCCGAGGGCAGGTTGCGGATGTAGGCGTGGCCCTCCAGGTGCAGCCGGCCGTCCCGCCAGACGACCTCCTCCACGCGGGCGCGCGCCGAGAACTCGGAGTCGACGCGCAGCACGTCGCGCGGGACCGCGCCCTTGGCCTTGTCGAGCACCGGGTAGTCGGCGAAGTGGCGCATGCCGGAGCGGGTGACCGGGATCGCGCGGCCGGTCTCGCGCTCGAAGGTGATCAGGTCGAGCAGCTCTTCGAGGCGGCCCTCGGCGATCAGGTGGCACTTGAGCCGCAGCGACACGTCGAGCCGGCCGAAGACCTTGGGGTCGATGCGGCTGAGGAAGTCGCCGGCGCCCTTGAGGAACTCCTCGCGGAACTCCTGCCCGCCCTCGTCGAGCACGCCCATGTACAGCGGCAGCTCGTTGCTGATGAAGATCTGGTCGTACCAGCGCTTGTGCGCCGCGTACTCCTCGCCCGGCTGCTCGCCCAGGAAGCGGCTCACCATGTCGCAGGAGCGCATGCGGTCGCGGACGTTGACCGGCTCGGTGCGGCGCTGGGTGATCGACGGTGCGCCGCCGGTGCGCTGCCGCCACAGGTAGACGGGCTCGGCGAGCACGTCGACGCCGGAGGCCAGGAAGTGCGCCGGGAGGGTCACCGGGGCGTCCTCGTAGAGGATGCCGGGGAACTCGAAGGCGTGCTTGTCCCAGAAGCTGCGGCGGAAGACCTTGTTCCAGGCGGTGCGGTCGTAGACCAGCGACTTGTCCCGGGTGATGTGGGTGCGGTCGCGGTCCTCGGCCAGGCCCTTGTGGTGCAGCGGCGACGGCGAGACCTCGCCGGCCTTGAGCTGGCACACGTTGCCGCTGACGAAGTCGGAGCCCGTCTCGTCCAGCTTGGCGATCATGCGCGCGTAGGCGTCCGGCACGACGATGTCGTCGCTGTCGACGAACGTGAGGAACTCGGTGCCCTCGGTGAGGTGCGCGGCACCCGTGTTGCGGGCCGGCCCGAGACCCTTGTTCTCCTGGGCGACGACCCGGATCCGCTTGTCCTTCTCCGCCCAGCGCCGCGCGATGGCGAGGCTGCCGTCCTTCGAGCCGTCGTCGACGACGACCGTCTCCCAGTCGGTGAACGTCTGGTCGACGATCGACTGGAGGCACTCGTCGAGGAAGAGCTCCACGTTGTAGACGGGGACGACTACTGACAGGCGGGGAGGCATGGGTACTGCGCCTTTCTTCAAGGTGTTCGTCGTGGCGGCGACGTACGTCTCGCCGGACACGGTAGCTCTAGCCGTGGGTGCGAGGCGTCGGGCGCTCCGTGGGGAGCGCGACCGGCGGTACATTCTCCTCGTTCAGGAACACCCTCCGTACCACCCGCTCGGCGGCATGACCGTCGTCGAACTCACAGAACCGCCTCCGGAACTCCGTCCGCAGCTTCGCGGACTCCGCGTCGGACCAGCGCCCGGAGAGGAAGACGTCCAAAAGGTCGGATTCGGTTGCCACGACGTGGCCCGGGGACTCGACGTGGATGTCGAAGTAGGTGCCGCGGGTGGCACGGTAGACGTCCCAGTCGTTGGCGTAGATCACCACGGGCCGGTCCAGCAGCGCGTAGTCGAACATCAGCGACGAGTAGTCGGTGAGCAGGCAGTCCGCGGCGAGGAACAGCTCCTCAAGCGACGGGTGCCGGCTGACGTCGACGATGCCCCCACCGGTGGTGTCCGCGCCGGCCCGCTCCTCCAGGTGGAAGTAGTGCGCCCGGGACAGCACGGTGAAGCCCTGCTCGCCGAGCCGGGCCGCCAGCTGCTCCAGGTCGAGCAGCGGCTGCGGCACGCCCTGGTAGTCGCGGTGCGTCGGCGCGTACAGCACGACCTTGGCGTCCGCGGCCAGGCCGAGCTTCTCGCGGGCCGCCGCGCGGTCCGCCTCGCCGGCCCGGACCAGGACGTCGTTGCGCGGGTAGCCGTAGTCGAGCTTGGTGTACTCGGCCGGGTAGGCGCGGTCCCAGACGGCGGTGGTGAAGCTGTTCGCGGAGACGCTGTAGTCCCAGCGGTCCACCCGCTCCATCAGCGCGTGCATGTCGAGGTCGCCCTGCGCGACGGGGAACTCGGCCAGGTCGACGCCCATCCGCTTGAGCGGCGTGCCGTGGTGCGTCTGCACGTGGATCTGGCCGGGCCGCTTGACCACGCGGGTGGGGAAGTTGACGTTGTTGACGAAGTACTTGCCGCGGGCCATCGCGCGCCAGAAGCCGAACGAGCCGGGGTGCACCACGTTCGTGCCGGGCGGCGGGGTGTTGCGCGAGCCGGGCTTGATCACCCAGGTCGTCTTCACCTTCGGCGCCAGCTCGCGCAGCTTCTCGTGGATGGCGGCCGGGTTGCAGGCGTAGTCGGTGTTCCAGTACGCGGCGAACACGGCCGTGTCGTTCTGCACCGGAAGCATCCGCTGGGCCCGGTAGTAGCCGGCGAGCACGGCGGCGCGCAGCGGCTTCTTCAGCACGCGCGGGGCGGCCTTGACGCGGCGGGCGGTGCGGTAGGCGCGGCGGGCGGCGCCGCGCAGCGGGGCGGGCAGCCTGCCGACGGCCCCGCGGGCGCCGGAGGCGGCGGTCGCGGCGGGCCGGACGTGACCGGCGGGCCGGTAGCGGTCCGCGTACGTCTGCAGCTTCGCCTGGAACTCGGCGCGGGCGTCGTCGGGCAGCCGGCCGGGGGAGTTCTGCACCACCCGGAAGTGGGTGATCATGCGGTCGAACAGCGGCCCGCGCCAGCGGTCGAACTCGGGGTGCGCATCGATGAAGGAGAAGACCAGCTCGTACTGGTCGAACACGTCGAAGTGCTTGCGGCTGGTGCTGTGCAGGATGCTGCCCTGGCGCCGCTGGCGGTAGTGCACGCAGACCCGGGGGAGCACGGCGATCGACTCGGCGGCGATCAGCACCGGGTACGTCCAGGGGGTGTCCTCGTAGTAGCCGCGCGGGTACTCGAAGCCCCAGCGCTCCACGAAGTCACGGCGGTACGCCTTGTTCCACGCGACCTGGAGCAGTTCGAGCAGGGCCGGGTTCCGGGACAGGTCGACGGCGCCCTGCGGGCTGTCGGCGAGCACCTTCGCCTTGGCGTTCGGGGTGATCCGCCCGTCCCAGTGGGTCCGCGAGTAGTCGAAGACCAGCAGTTCCGGATCGTCCGTGTCCGCCAGGCGCTGCGCTATCGCGGCCAGCGAGCCGGGCAGCAGCGTGTCGTCGCTGTCCAGGAACAGCAGGTAGGTGCCCTTCGCCTGCGCCATGCCCGCGTTGCGGGCGCGGCCCAGACCCACGTTCTCGGCCAGCTGGAGCGCCGTGACCCTCGGGTCCATGGCCGCGTACTCGTCCATGATCGCCCCGCACGCGTCGGGCGAGGCGTCGTTGACCGCGATCAGCTCGAAGTCCGTGAACGACTGGCTCAGCACCGAGTCGAGGCAGTCGCGCAGGTACGCCTCGACGCCGTAGGCCGGGACGACGATGCTGAACCGGGGCGCGGCCGCGTCGGTCGAAGGCCGTGCTGCTGCTTGCGTGGGAGTCATTTCGCTGGGCTTCCGAAGGGGGCTGAGGGCGGACGGACAGAGTCCGGCGGGGCGGCGGGAAGGGTCCCGCCGCCCCGCCGGGACGGTCATCGAGCGTTGGTCAGGGCGTACCTCAACAGTGTGCGCACGGCGTCCGACTGACGGTGCTTCAGGGCCCCCGGCACCATTGTCAGCGCGTGCAGCCGCATGGACAGGTGCCGTCGGGCGGCCCGGGCGGCCTTCGGCCAGCCGTGCCGGTCCAGATCGCCGGCCACCTCCTGGAAGAACCGCACGGCCTCGCCGAAGCGGGCACCCGAGACGGCCTCGGAGGAGGACAGGCTGCCGGAGTGGCGCCGGTAGCGGAAGGCGGTGGCCGGCTCGACGACGAGCCGCTCGCCGCGCCGCACCAGCTCGATGATCAGCGCCAGGTCCTGGATGACGGACAGGTCCTCGCGGAAGCTGATCTCCTTGACCGCGTCGGCGCGCCACACGATCGACGGGAAGTACAGCCAGTTCCCGCCCAGCAGGTTCGCGGCCAGCGGCTCGCCGGACATCACCAGGCGGCGCCCGGTGTCCTTGGGCGCGTAGAGCCGCTTCTTCACCTCGTCGCCGAGCGTGGTGGCCGGCATGCCGTGCTCGTCGATGACCTCGACGCCCGGCTGGTAGATCGCCGCGCCGGGCACGGCCGCGATCGCGGCGCGCATCGTCGCGACGTAGTTCGGCAGCAGCAGGTCGTCGCTGCCGAGCATGGAGAAGTGGGTCGACTCGACCAGGTCCACGCACTTGCGGAAGTTGCGGGTGATGCCGAGGTTCTGCTCGTTGCGCTGGTAGCGCACCCGGTCGTCGCCGAGCGAGGCGAACCACTCCGGGACGCCCGGCTCCTTGCCGTCGTCGACGACCGTCAGCCGCCAGTCCGGGTCGGACTGCTCCAGGACACTGCGCACCGCGGCCTGCATCAGACCGGTGTCGCCGTAGTGCGGAAGCATGATGTCGAGGGTCTGCACCCCGGTCCGCGGGACGTCGGTCTCTCGGGCTTCCTCGGTCACTTGGACTTCCTCTTGGGGCCGAGGGCGGAGCGGCGGCTGATCGCGAGCAGCAGGATCATGCCGATGCGGCCCAGGTAGAGCGTGGCCTTCCAGGGGGACTGGCTGGGCGTGCCGGTGGCGCGCGGGCGCATGGCCACGGGCACCTGCTCGACCTGGTAGCCGGCCCGGACCACGGCGATGGTCGACTCGACCGTGTCGCCCAGGTACTCCACCGGGTACCAGTGCGCGAAGACGTCGATGAGGTCGCGGTTGGAGGCGCGGAAGCCGGACGTGACGTCGGTCAGCTTCGTCTTAGCCATCCGCGACAGCCAGAACGCGAGCACCAGCATGGCCCACTTGCGCGGGCCGCGGGTCTCGTAGTCGCCGGTGCCGGCGAACCGCGCGCCCATCACCAGGTCGGCGCCCGCGTCGAGGCGGGCGATCAGCTCGGGCACGTTGCGCGGGTCGTGCTGGCCGTCGGCGTCGACCTGCACGGCGACGTCGTAGCCGTGCTCGTACGCATAGCGGTAGCCGGCGCGCATGGCGCCGCCCACGCCCAGGTTGTACGGGAGCTTCATCACCGTCGCGCCGGCCGCGCGGGCGACCCGGGCGGTGTCGTCGGCGGAGCCGTCGTCGACGACGAGGACGTCGACGCCCGGCAGCGTGGTGTGGACCTCCTTGACGACGTCGGCGACGCCTTCGGCCTCGTTCCACGCGGGCATGATGATCAGGACGCGCTTGCCGTCGATCACGAGCGGTCCCCCTGTCCGGCGGCGCCTCGGCCGGCGGTCTCGTCCGTCTCCGGGAGCAGCTCCCGGGTCTCCTTCAACCGGCCCTGCAGGTCCTGCACGTCGAGCCTGAGCAGCGCGACCTCCTCGGAGAGGGTGCGGCTCTCCTCTTCCAGATGGCCCACCTCGTTGCTCAGCTGGAGGCAGACGATGAAGAGGAAGGCGACACTGAGGAAGAGGATCAGGCTGACGCCCGATGCCACGCCGACCTTGCGCGCCAGGTTGTCGAGACCGCTGGGGAAGAAGCCGAGCGGGATGATGACCAGGCCCGTGAGGACCCAGAGGAACGCGTACTTCTCCTTGAGCTTGCGGCGGCGCAGCAGCTCCACGATGCACGCGACGAGGAAGACTCCGGTCACCGAAGTCAGCATCCACAACTTCACGCCGGGCTCCGGTCTATCGGATGACTCATGAGGAAAGGGCCTGTCTACTCTTCCAAGGTGGGGGCGAAGGGCGCCGCAGGCTACACCCACGCTCCGCTGACCTCGAAGGTCGAACTGGTCTCGGACCGGTCACGGAGAGCGAGGGAATGGTGATCATTCCGATGAGTGCACCGAGCGGTAGCCTACACGAGAGCGAAGAACGAGTGTCATGACGGTGACGACCGCGAGAGCGCCCAGGGCATAGGCGATCTCGACCCTGCTGCGCAGTTCCAGCGGGCTCAGCGTGACCGCCACGAGCACCGCCGTGCCGATGATCCAGGCCATCAGCTGCTGCCGTGCGGCGCCGCTGGTCAGCAGGGCCTGACCGAGCACCATCGCCAGCAGGTACAGCGTCGTGCCGAGCGACAGCCACGCGAAGTCGACCGGCCCGAGCACGTGCGGTGACCCGAAGAGCACGGGCAGCATCCAGGGACCCAGAGTGACGGCGACCAGGCCGAAGGCCGCGCCGAGACCCGCCGTGATCGAGCAGGCCCGCAGCAGCAGCCGCCGGTAGCGGTCCCGGTCGCCCTCGGCCTGCGCCGTGGACAGGCCCGCGAGCAGCGACGCCTGGAAGGCGCCGAACACGAACACCGGCACGCGCGCCACGACGAGCGCCGACAGCAGGGCCGCCACCAGGGCGCTCTGGTCGGTCGCGATCAGCTTGGTGCTGATCACGGCCACGTTCACCAGCACCTGCGCGAGCAGCGTCGAGCCGACGAGCAGACCCAGGTGCTCGATGAGCTCCCGCCACTCGGCCGTCGACCCGGGCCGTGCCCCGCGCAGCGCCGACGGCAGCGTCACCAGGACCGAGATCAGCGGTGCCACGGTCATCACGGAGGCGAACACGAACGGGGACGTCACCCCGGCGAACGCCAGGCCCGCCGACAGGACGATCCGCAGCAGACCGTCGAGCCCCAGCTGGAGCCCGTACGCCTCGAAGCGGCCGAGCCCCGCCAGCATGCCGCGGGTCAGATGGGCGCAGGCGAGCGCCGTGAAGGCACCGGCCAGCGCCCAGATCAGGCTGCGGTCGCCGTGGAAGAACAGATCGGCGAGCGGTCCCGAGAACACCGCGAGCGGCAGCAGCACCGCCGCGAGCAGCCCGCCGGCGAGCGCCGCGCCGCGCCGCAGCACCGGCAGCGCCCCGTCGCCGGCCACCACGCGGGCGGCCACCACCCGGGTGACCTCCTGCTCGACCGGGAAGAACAGGCCGAGCCCGACGGAGGCGACGACCGTCCACAGGACGGAGAAGCTCGCCATGTCGTCGACGGAGAGCGAGTGGCCCGCCGCCGCGAGATGGACGTAGTTCGCGCCGCCGAGCAGCGCCGTGCCGATGCCGACGAAGGCGGTGCCGCGCGGCAGCGCGGTGGTGATGCGGTCGAGCAGGGTCACGCGCCGGACCCGTCCGTCGTCATGGTCCGCAGCGCCTCGGTCAGCTGCTCGCGCCAGTGCGGCTGGGACGCGACGCCCGCGTCGGCCCAGCGCTCGTGGGCGAGCACGCTGTACGAGGGCCGGCGGGCCGGCCGCACGAACTTCTCGGACGTCGTCGGGCGCACCCGCTCCGGGTCCAGGCCGGTCAGCTCGAAGGCCGCCCGCGCCAGGTCGAACCAGGTCGCCGTCTCCGCGGCCGTGCCGTGGTAGACGCCCGCCGGGGCGCGGCCCGCGAGGGCCTGCGCCCCGAGGTCGCGCAGCTGCCGGGCGAGCGCCCGGGTCCAGGTCGGCTGGCCGCGCTGGTCGTCGACCACGTCGACGGTCTCGCGCTGCCCGGCCAGGCCCAGCATGGTCGACACGAAGTTGCGGCCGTGCGCCCCGTACAGCCAGGCCGTGCGGATCACGTAACCGCGCTCCGGCAGCAGCTCCAGGACGGCCCGCTCGCCGGCCAGCTTGCTGCGGCCGTAGGCGTTGATCGGCGAGGTGGGGGCGTCGTGCCGGTACGGCTCGGTGGCGTCGCCCGGGAAGACGTAGTCGGTCGACACCTGGAGCAGCACCGCGCCGGATCCGGCGCAGGCCCCGGCGAGGGCGCGCGGCCCGTCGCCGTTGATCCGGGTGGCCGCGGCCTCCTCGGTCTCGGCGCCGTCGACGTCGGTCCAGGCGGCGGCGTTGACGACCACGTCGTGGCCGGCGACGGCCGCGCGCACGGCCTCGGCGTCGGTGATGTCGAGGTCCTTGCGGGTCAGCGCGGTGACGTCCGCGCCGGCCTCAGCGAGCACGTCGGCGAGGTCGCGGCCGAGCATCCCGGCCGCGCCGGTGATCAGCCAGCGGGTCTGTGCGATGTCCATCAGGAGAGCGCCGCCTTGGCCTTCAGCGGCTCCCACCAGGCACGGTTCTCGCGGTACCAGCGCACGGTGTCGGCGAGACCCTGCTCGAAGGTGACCTGCGGCGTGTAGCCGAGCTCCTCCTGGATCTTGGCGATGGAGAGCGAGTAGCGCAGGTCGTGGCCCTTGCGGTCCTCGACGTGCTCGACCATGTCCCAGCCCGCGCCACAGGCGTCGAGCAGCAGCCCGGTGAGCTCCTTGTTGGTGACCTCGGTGCCGCCGCCGATGTGGTACACCTCACCGGCCCGGCCGCCGCGCAGCACCATCTCGATGCCCCGGCAGTGGTCCGAGACGTGCAGCCAGTCGCGGATGTTCAGGCCCTCGCCGTACAGCGGCACCTTCTTCCCGTCCAGCAGGTTCGTCGTGAACAGCGGGATCATCTTCTCGGGGAAGTGGTACTGCCCGTAGTTGTTGGAGCAGCGGGTCACGACGACGTCCATGCCGTGCGTGCGGTGGTACGAGAGCGCCAGCAGGTCCGAGCCCGCCTTGGACGCCGAGTACGGGGAGTTCGGCGCGAGCGGCCAGTCCTCGGTCCACGAGCCCTCGGCGATCGAGCCGTACACCTCGTCGGTGGAGACGTGCACGAAGCGGCCGACGCCGTGCCGCTTGGCGGCGTCGAGCAGCACCTGCGTGCCCAGCACGTTCGTGGTGACGAACGGCGAGGAGTCGAGGATCGACCGGTCCACGTGGGACTCGGCCGCGAAGTGCACGACGGCGTCCTGGCCGCGCATCGCGTCGTCCACCGTCGCGTAGTCGCGGATGTCGCCGTGGACGAACGTGTAGCCGGGCTTGTCAGCCACGGGGGTGAGGTTCGCCTCGTTCCCCGAATAGGTGAGGTTGTCCAGGACGGTGACCTGGGCGCCCTCACCCGAAGGCAGCTCTCCCGAGAGCAGCGCCCGTACGAACTGTGAACCGATGAACCCGGCGCCGCCGGTGACCAGAATCCTCATAAGGGACACCATTCTATGGGCTGGGGCCGGGACGCCAGGCGGTCCGCCCCCCTGCCGGGGCTGCCGTAGGCTGCTTGCCCATGCGTGGAATTTTGCTCGCCGGTGGTACCGGCTCCCGACTCTGGCCGATCACCCGGGCCGTGTCGAAGCAGCTGATGCCGGTCTTCGACAAGCCGATGATCTACTACCCCCTCTCGACCCTCGTGATGGCCGGGATCAGGGAGATCCTGGTCATCACCGGCCCCGAGGAGCGCCCCCAGTTCGAGCGCCTGCTCGGCGACGGCTCGGACTTCGGGCTCGACATCACCTTCGCCACGCAGGAGCACCCCAACGGCATCGCCGAGGCGTTCGTCATCGGCGAGGAGTTCATCGGTGACGAGCCCGTCGCCCTGATCCTCGGCGACAACATCTTCCACGGCGTCGGCCTCGGCCGGCAGCTCGCGAAGTACGGGCAGCCGGAGGGCGGCGTGGTCTTCGCGCACGCCGTGTCCGACCCCACCGCCTACGGTGTCGTCGACTTCGACGAGAACGGCGTCGCCCGCTCCATCGAGGAGAAGCCGCAGAACCCGAAGTCCCGCTACGCGGTGCCGGGCCTCTACTTCTACGACGGCCGGGTCGTCGAGATCGCCAAGGGCCTGGAGCCCAGCGCCCGCGGCGAGCTGGAGATCACCGACGTCAACAAGTACTACCTGGACCGCGGTGAGCTGCAGGTCTCGGTCCTCGACCGCGGCACCGTCTGGCTCGACACCGGCACCTTCCAGTCCCTCGTCCAGGCGTCCGAGTACGTCCGCGTGGTCGAGGAGCGCCAGGGCATGAAGATCGGCTGCCTGGAGGAGGCCGCCTGGCGGGCCGGCTTCATCGACGACGACCAGCTGCGCCGCCTCGCCGAGCCGCTCACCAAGAGCGGATACGGCGACTATCTGCTCAACCTGCTCGCGTACGAGGCCGAGCGGGTCTGAGCGGTCCGGTCCCGGGAAGCGTCTTCCCGGGACAGCGGTCCATTCATGAGAAGTCCATTAAAAGGAAGCGGCACTATCCATGAAGGTCAACCCGCTCGGCATCGAAGGTGCCTGGGAGTTCGTCCCGCAGCAGCACGGTGACGCCCGCGGTCTGTTCCTGGAGTGGTACAAGGCGGACGCCCTCACCGAGGCCGCCGGTCACCCCCTGAACCTCAAGCAGGGCAACCTCTCCGTCTCCTCCGCCGGCGTCGTGCGCGGCATCCACTTCGCCGACGTGCCGCCCGGCCAGGCGAAGTACGTGACGTGCGTGCGCGGCGCGGTGCTCGACATCATCGTCGACGTCCGGGTCGGCTCGCCGACCTTCGGCCGCTGGGAGGCCGTCCGCCTCGACGACCAGGACCGCAAGGCCGTCTACCTCTCCGAGGGTCTCGGCCACGGCTTCTGCGCGCTGACGGACGACGCCACCGTCTCGTACCTCTGCTCCGAGGGGTACGCGCCGCAGCGCGAGCACGGGATCCACCCGCTCGACCCGGAGATCGCCATCGAGTGGCCGGTCGACGGCGAGCCGGAGCTCTCCGCGAAGGACGCCCAGAGCCCGACCCTGGCCCAGGCCCGCGAGGCCGGGATCCTGCCGGTGTACGAGGAGTGCCTGGCGTTCCGGGCGTCGCTGGCGAACCGGGGCTGAGTCCGGAGCCGGGTGTGAGCCGGGGGCCGGGGCCCGGGTGTGAGCCGGGGGCCCGGCCGGCGCTGAGCCCGGACCGCCCCTGGCCCCGTCCGCTTCGGGTTAGGCTGCCCGAATGACGTGGCTCATCACCGGCGGCGCCGGCTACATCGGTTCCCATGTCGTCAAGTCCATGACGGAGGCCGGTGAGCGGGTCGTCGTCCTGGACGACCTGTCCACCGGCGACCCGGCCAGGGTCCCGGCGGGCGTACCGCTGGAGCGCGGCAGCGTCCTCGACCGGCCCTTCACCGACCGCGTGCTGCGCGAGCACGACGTCCACGGGATCGTCCACCTCGCCGCGAAGAAGGCCGTCGGCGAGTCCGTCGAACGCCCGCTCCTCTACTACCGCGAGAACGTGACCGGCCTCCAGGTCCTCCTGGAGGCCGCCGCCGCGGCCGGCGTGCGCGGCTTCCTCTTCTCCTCCTCCGCCTCGGTGTACGGGATGCCCGACACCGAGCTGGTGACCGAGGACACCCCGTGCGCCCCGCTCAGCCCGTACGGCGAGACGAAGGTCGCCGGCGAGTGGATGGTCCGCTCGGTCGGCCGCGCCCACGGCATGGCCACCGCCTGCCTGCGCTACTTCAACGTCGCCGGCACCGCCGAGCCCGCACTCGCCGACACCGGCGTCCACAACCTCGTGCCGATGGTCTTCCAGCGCCTCGACGCCGGCCGGCCGCCGCTGATCTTCGGCGACGACTACGAGACCCCCGACGGCACCTGCGTCCGCGACTACATCCACGTCGCCGACCTCGCCGACGCCCATCTGGCCGCCGCCCGCCGCCTCGACGCGTACGCGGCGGCAGGCGAGCCACGCGACCTCACCCTCAACATCGGGCGCGGCGAAGGCGTCTCCGTACGGGAGATGATCGACCTGATCCGCGAGGTGACCGGCCGCCCGGTCGCCCCCGAGGTCGTCGCACGCCGCCCCGGCGACCCGGCGAAGGTCGTCGCCTCCGCCGAGCGGATCACCGCCGAGCTGGACTGGAAGGCCCGCCACGACGTCCGCTCCATGATCGCCTCGGCCTGGGCCGCGCACACCGGCGGCGGCGTCCAGCAGCCGGAATAGAAGGGCGCCGCGGAAACGCACTCGCGTAGATTGCGCGACGGACAGCCGAGGCGAGCAGGACGGGCACGATGGGGTCGACGCAGGTGACAGTGGCAAGGCAGTACGTGACGGAAGCCCGCAGGATCGTCGTGAAGGTCGGCTCGTCCTCGCTGACCACCGCGTCCGGCGGGCTCGACGCCGACCGTGTGGACGCCCTCGTGGACGTCCTCGCCAAGGTCCGCAGCGGTGGCGAGAAGGAGATCGTCCTGGTCTCCTCCGGCGCCATCGCGGCCGGCCTCGCCCCGCTCGGCCTGACCCGCCGCCCCAAGGACCTGGCCCGGCAGCAGGCCGCCGCCAGCGTCGGCCAGGGTCTGCTCGTCGCCCGCTACACCGCCTCCTTCGCCCGCTACGGGGTACGCGTCGGCCAGGTGCTGCTCACCACCGACGACACCAGCCGGCGCGCCCACTACCGCAACGCCTACCGGACCCTCGACCAGCTGCTCGCCATGGGCGCGCTGCCGGTCGTCAACGAGAACGACACCGTCGCCACCGACGAGATCCGCTTCGGCGACAACGACCGGCTCGCCGCCCTCGTCGCCCACCTCGTCCGCGCCGACCTCCTCGTGCTGCTCTCCGACGTCGACGGGCTCTACGACGGCGACCCGGCCAAGCCCGGCACCTCGCGCATCGCCGAGGTCGCCGGCCCCGCCGACATCGCCCACGTCGAGATCGGCTCCGCCGGCAAGGCGGGCGTCGGCACCGGCGGCATGGTCACCAAGGTCGAGGCGGCCCGGATCGCCGCTGCCGCCGGCATCCCCGTGGTCCTCACCTCCGCCAGCCGCGCGGCCGACGCCCTCGCGGGCCGCGACACGGGCACGTACTTCCACCGCACCGGCCGCCGCTCCGCCGACCGGCTGCTCTGGCTCGCCCACGCCTCCACCCCGCGCGGTGCGCTGGTCCTCGACGACGGGGCCGTGACCGCCGTCGTCGACGGCAAGAAGTCGCTCCTCGCCGCCGGAATCGCCGCCGTCGAGGGGGAGTTCTCGGCCGGCGACCCGGTGGAGCTGCGCGACACCGCGGGCCGCCCCGTCGCCCGCGGCCTCGTCAACTTCGACGCCAAGGAACTGCCGCGGCTGCTCGGCCGGTCCACCCGTGACCTGGCCCGCGAGCTGGGTCCCGAGTACGAGCGCGAGGTCGTGCACCGAGATGACCTCGTCGTGATGTGAGCAGCTCGTGAAACTCCCGCCTGTGAACCGAAACGGCTGAAAGTCTGGTCATCCGGTAGGGACCTTTACCAAAACCGCCCCATGCGCCGCCCGGGACTGGTCAACTTTGTCTCGGGGAGCACGAGGGGGCGGGCAAGACAGCACGCGCAGCAGAACGCAGCAGCATGCGACACGCACGCAGCACAGGCATCACACAGGAGGCCGCCGGTGAGACGAGCGCGCCCAGGGGCACACCCCCGCGGGACGGCCGAACGCGCCCTGACGAGCGTCGAGGCCGGAGCCGACTTCGACGACATCGACGACATCGACGAGGAGTCCGCGAAGGACACACGGGCACGGGGCCGGGAGGCCGCGGCGGAGCCGGAGGCGGAGATGGAGGTGTCGAAGCTCTGGCACATCACCCTCAGCGTCTCCGGGCGGGAGGCCCCGCTGAAGGAGGTGCGCCGGGCCCTGGAACAGCTGGCCCATGACCACCCCTTCCTGCTGACCAGCCGCTACGCCAACGACCACGCCGAGATCCGCTACTGGGAGGAGGCCCGCGACCTCCACGACGCCGCGGCCGTCGCGCTGCGGCTGTGGGGCGAGCACCGGCAGAGCGCCCAGCTGCCGCCGTGGGAGATCGTCGGCCTGGAGGTCATTGACCGCGAGACCTACCACCAGCGGATCGCCGAGGGATACGGCCCGCCGCCGGCCGCCCCGGTCGGCGTCCACCCCTACTGAGACCGGCACCGGGACCAGGGCCCCGCGATGACCGAGAACCGGCCAATGCCGCGGGGGCGGGAGCCCCGCCCGCCGACGTCTCGCAGAACGGGACGGCCGGCGGACACGTGAGGGATGTCCGCAGGGGTGCCAGTACCCTGCGGACATGACCTCGCTCATGCCCTTCGACAACATGTCCCCGGTCACCCAGGCCGCCTACCGGGCCCGTGCCGCCGCCGCCGAGATCGCGCCACTCCCGCGCGCGGCGAAGGACGACGCCCTGCTCGCCGTCGCGGACGCCCTGGAGGTCCGCACGGCCGAGATCGTCGAGGCCAACGCCGAGGACGTCGCCCGCGCCCGCGAGGCCGGCACCAGCGAGTCCGTCATCGACCGGCTCACCCTCACTCCCGAGCGCGTCCGCGCCATCGCCGCCGACGTCCGGCACGTGGCCGCCCTGCCCGACCCGGTCGGCGAGGTCGTCCGCGGCTCCACCCTCCCCAACGGCATCGACCTGCGCCAGGTCCGCGTCCCGCTCGGCGTCGTCGGCATCATCTACGAGGCCCGGCCCAACGTCACCGTCGACGCCGCCGCCCTCTGCCTCAAGTCCGGCAACGCCGTCCTGCTGCGCGGCTCGTCCTCCGCGTACTCCTCCAACACCGCCCTGGTGAAGGTGGTCCGCGACGCCGTCGGCGGCGCCGGACTGCCCGCCGACGCCGTCCAGCTCGTCCCCGGCGAGTCCCGCGAATCGGTGCGCGAGCTGATGCGCGCCCGCGGCCTCGTCGACGTCCTCATCCCGCGCGGCGGCGCCTCCCTCATCAAGCGGGTCGTCGAGGAGTCCACCGTCCCCGTCATCGAGACCGGCACCGGCAACTGCCACGTCTACGTGGACGCCGAGGCCGACATCGACATGGCCGTCGACATCCTGATCAACTCCAAGGCCCAGCGGGTCAGCGTCTGCAACGCCGCCGAGACCCTCCTGGTCCACAAGGACATCGCCGCCGCCTTCCTGCCGCGCGCCCTCGACGCGCTCGCCGAGGCCGGCGTCACCGTCCACGCCGACGAGCGGGTCCTCGCCCTCGCCGAGGGCGGCAAGGCCACCGTCGTCCCGGCCACCCCCGAGGACTGGGAGACCGAGTACCTCTCCTACGACATCGCCGCCGCCGTCGTCGACTCCCTGGACCGGGCCGTCGAGCACATCCGGCTCTGGACCTCCGGTCACACCGAGGCCATCGTCACCACCTCCCAGGCCGCGGCCCGCCGTTTCACCCAGCTGGTCGACTCCACCACCGTCGCCGTCAACGCCTCCACCCGCTTCACGGACGGCGGACAGTTCGGCTTCGGCGCCGAGATCGGCATCTCCACCCAGAAGCTGCACGCCCGGGGCCCCATGGGCCTCCCGGAACTCACCTCCACCAAGTACATCGTGACCGGCGACGGCCACATCCGATAACCCGTTCGCCCGGCCCTCGGGCGGCCGGAAGAGGGCAGGGACGGCTCGCGCTTTCCCTGCCCAAAACGCCCTCCCGGGTCTACTCTGAACCCGTGCCGGACGACGTGGGGGGCATGCCGTTCCCGAACGGCGAGGACCCCGAGGACTCTGTCGACCGCGGCGGCGCAGACGACGACTTCGCCACCGTGGTCTTCGACGAGGACTTCGTACGGGCCGCCACCGTCCACGAGCCCACCGCCGTCGAGCGGCTGCTCGCCGCCGCCCAGGCCCGCGCCGAGGCGGAGGCCGCCCGCGCCCGTGCCGTGGCCGGTCTGGCCGACGACGACCTCTTCGACGGCTACGACGCCGGCCGCCTCCCCGAGGGCTACGACCCGGACACCGCCGACGACGAGCTCGGCCCCTACGGCCCGCACGGCGGCGCCCTGCGCCCCTACCGGAACAGCGCCCGCTGGCACCGCCCGGTCGCCTGGGTGCTCGCCCTGGTGATGGGCGTCGGCATGGTCGCCCTCGCCTTCAGCGCCGTCTACCGGGGCGCGGCCAACAACCGGCAGGACCGCATCCCCCCGCCGCCCGCCGCCGACGTGGACAAACCGCGCGCCGTCCCCACCATGGCCACGGCTCCCTCCGCGCCCCCCGTCCCGGCCGCTCCCGGCACCCCTTGACCCGTTCGCCGCAGCCTCGTCGCATTTCTTGCGAAGTTGTCGTGTACCTGGGCGTTTACCGGAGCTTCCGCCGACCTACCCTGAAGGTATGGCAGGGCGTGGCGACCCGCCTGAGGGGACCCCTGAGGGACTCCCCGGCGGTGAGGACGAATACCGATCCGTCGTCTTCGACGAGGCGTTCGTCCGTGCTGCCCGCCTCCAGGAGTTCTCCGCCCGGGAACGGATGGGCGAGCACGCCCAGGCCGTCCGCGCCCGCTCCGCCTGGGAGGGCCGCAGCGGCTCCCGGCAGGCCCTGCTGCTCGTCCTGCTGATCCTGCTCGCCTTCGGCACCGCGGTCTATCTCGGCGTCCGCAACCCCTACCAGCCCCCCGTCGACCAGCCGGCCGAGCCGCTGCGCTCCACGGTCGTCCCGCTCGCCCCCCAGGGCCCGGTCCCGGGCGGCACTCCGCAGCAGCTCTTCGGCCACAGCCCCGCCGCCGAGTACCGCACCGGCGCCGCCGGCATCAACCTGCCGCTGGCCGGGCGCACCACCCACTTCTCCGAGTCCCAGGTCGTCACGGCCCTCGGCATCGCCAAGGACTACCTGGTCGCCTCCTCCCTCGAACCCGACGTCCTGGCCGGTCTCACCGTCCGCCCGCCCCGCCTGCTGATCGACCCCGACCAGCAGGCGCAGTTCGACCGGAGCGTCGAGGCGCCCGTGGACGACGGCCGGCACGCCGTCGCCGGCTGGCTGGTCCGCTTCGACTCCCGCCGGGTCGTCCTCGCCGACCCCTCCGTCCGCGTCCAGGGCACCCTGCGCTTCGCGGAGATCAACACGGACCTCCTGGAGGTCACGGCGGACCACACCTTCACCTACGCCGTCCGCCCCGCCACCGCCGGCAACGGCCCGGCCCCGCGGGCCTCGCTGTTCACCGTCCACCGCGAGCTGCGCTTCCGCTTCGACCGCGAGGACCTGCGGATGCACCGCGCCGAGCTGCTCACCAGCGCCGTCCAGGCCGGTCCGCAGTCCTGCGACGCGGACACCACCGGCTCGCTGCGCCCGCTGCTCGCCGGCGAGCGGGCCGCCGACCGCAGCCGGCAGGCCGCCACCGACCCGTACGCCACGGCCGCGCCCACCGTCTCCGCGGTCTGCGGCGTCCTCGCGCCGAGCGCTCAGCCGTCCTTCTGACCGGGGTCCTTGCCGGGGGCCGCGCCGGAGCCCTGACCGGAGTCCTGGCCGGAGTCCTGGCCGGTTTCCCGGCCGCGGTCCTGGCGTGAGCGGCCGAACAGCTTCCCGCCGAGGTCGCCCGCGAGGTCCCCGGCGCCGCCGGCTATGTCGCTGACCAGCTTCATCAGCGGATCCTTGCTGTTCTTCACGGTGTCCGCGTAGTGCCGCCCCGACTCGCGGAACGAGTCGGTCACCGAGGTGTCCTTGTCCTCCGAGCGCTTCGGGTAGTGGCCGTCCATGATCCGCTGGTAGTCGCGGGTCTCCGACCACTTCTTCAGCTCGGCCGCGCGGACCGTGGTGAAGGGGTGCGAGCGCGGCAGCACGTTCAGGATCTTCAGCACGGAGTCGCGCAGGTCGCCGCTCTTCTCGTACTCGTCGGCCTGGGCGAGGAACGCGTCCACGTTCATCTCGTGCAGGTTGTTGCCGCCCGCGATCTTCATCAGGCCGCGCATGGACGCCTGCAGGTCCTGGCCCACGAGCAGCCCGGCCCGGTCGGCCGAGAGCTCCGACTTGCGGAACCACTCGCGCAGCGCGGCGACGATCGTCATGATCGCCACGTTCCCCAGCGGAATCCAGGCGATCTTGAGGGCCAGGCTGGTGAGGAAGAGCAGCACCGTCCGGTAGACGGAGTGGCCCGAGAGCGCGTGGCCCACCTCGTGCCCGATGACGGCCCGCATCTCCTCCTCGTCGAGCAGCTCCACCAGGCCGGTGGTGACGACGATGATCGGCTCGTCGAGGCCGATGCACATCGCGTTCGGCTGGGGGTCCTGCGTGACGTACATCGGCGGGACCTTCTCCAGGTCCAGGATGTAACAGGCGTCCCGCAGCATGTCGTTGAGGTGCGTGAACTGGGCGTCGCTCACCCGCACGGATTCGGAGAGGAAGAGGAGCCGCAGGCTGCGCTCGGGCAGCAGACCGCTCAGCGCCTTGAAGACGGTGTCGAAACCGCTCAGCCTGCGCAGCGCGACCAGCGCCGAGCGGTCGGCCGGGTGTTCGTAGGCCCGCGAGGAGATCCCGGGGAAGCGCTTGCGCCGTCGGCCCGGCAGGTTCTCCTGGTGATGATCGGTCATGGATGCCCCCTGTTCGTACGAGTCGGTGCTCGTCCCCCTGACGCGACCCAGCCTAGGCGAGGGGGCTACCGTGTGCCGGAGCCTGTGGATAACTCGGGCACTGTGGACAACCGCGCACTGTGGAAAACCGAGGAGCACGACACCATGACGGACACACCGGCCACCGCCGTCGCCTCCCTGCTCGCCGCCGCCTCGCCGCAGGGCCCCGGCGACACGCTGCGGATCGTGCTGCTCGTCTCGATGGTCGGCGGCGCCCTGCTCGCCTGGTTCCTGGTCCGCGGCTACCGCAAGGGCGCCGAGGACACCGCCCCCCAGGCCGGGGCCGGAGCCCGGGCCGGCGAGCGGGCGGAGGGCCGCTCGGAGGTCGCCGCGGCCCGCACCGAGAACGGTCCCGGTGACGCCAACGCCTGAGTCGGCGTGAGCACTCGGCGACGCGCCGCATACGATGTGCGCGAAGTCTCCGCTCCCATCCCCGATCGAAGGTCCTGCCGAAGATGAGCCTCCACGCCACCGCCGCCAACCTGGTCACGCTCGCCGAGGGTGCCGAGGGCGGCAACCACGACAGCCTCAACCCGTTCGTCACGGGTGGCGGCGCCCTGCTCGTGCTCCTTCTGCTCCTCTGGGTGACCACCCGCTTCAACCGCGACCGCTGAGCCGAGAGGCCGCTGATCCGGCGTCCGCCGCCGTGCCAGTAGGCTCTGCACGCATGGGAGAGCAGGAAGTGCCTACTGGCGGTCGCGGCAAGCGCCGTGTCGGCGTGATGGGCGGCACGTTTGACCCGATCCATCACGGACACCTGGTGGCCGCCAGCGAGGTGGCCGCCCTGTTCCACCTCGACGAGGTGGTGTTCGTGCCGACCGGGCAGCCGTGGCAGAAGAGCCACAAGGCCGTCTCGGCGGCCGAGGACCGGTACCTGATGACGGTCATCGCCACCGCGTCCAACCCGCAGTTCTCCGTCAGCCGCATCGACATCGACCGGGGCGGCCCGACGTACACCATCGACACCCTGCGGGACCTGCGCTCCCTCAACAGCGACTCGGACCTCTTCTTCATCACCGGTGCCGACGCGCTGTCGCAGATCCTCACCTGGCGGGACGCCGAGGAGCTGTTCGCGCTCGCGCACTTCATCGGCGTCACCCGGCCGGGTCACGACCTCACCGACGACGGCCTGCCCAAGGGCGGGGTGTCGCTGGTCGAGGTCCCCGCGCTCGCCATCTCCTCCACGGACTGCCGGGCAAGGGTCGCGCAGGGCGACCCCGTCTGGTACCTGGTCCCGGACGGTGTCGTGCGCTACATCGACAAGCGCCAGTTGTACCGCGGCGAGTGAGCCTCGGGGAGGGCCACCGGTGAACGATCAGCAGAACCCGTACGACCCGTACTATCCGCAGCCGCAGATCATCGGCTACGACGCGTACGGGCAGCCGGTGTACCAGCAGCAGGTCCCGCAGCAGCACTACGAGTACGACCAGTACGACCCGTACGGACAGCAGCAGGCACAGCAGGCTCAGCAGGCACAGCAGGCACAGCAGCCGCAGGCCCCCCAGACCCAGTCCCAGGGTTACGGCTACGACCCGTACGGGCAGCAGCAGCCGCAGCAGCCGCAGTACGACCCGTACGCGCAGCAGCCCTCGTACGACTACACCTCCTACGACACGGGCCACACCGGCCAGGCGGGCCAGACCGATCAGGCGGGGCAGCAGTGGGCCGTCCGGACCGAGCCCGCGCCCGCGCCGCAGGCCCCCCAGGTCCCGCCGCAGGCCCCGGCCCCCACTCCTTCGCCGGCACCGGCCCAGGAGCGGGAGACCGCCGCGCCCGTACCGGGGCAGCGGCAGCGTCCGGCGACGGACGGCGACGGACGCGCGTACGGCACCGAGCAGTTCTCGTTCATCGAGGAGCCCGACGAGGACTCCGAGGACGTCATCGACTGGCTGAAGTTCACCGAGAGCCGGTCCGAGCGCCGCGAGGAGGCCCGCCGCCGCGGCCGCAACCGCGTCGTCGCCCTCGTCGTCGTCCTCGCGCTCGCCGTCGTCGGCGGCGTCGGCTGGCTCTGGTCGGCCGGCATGCTCCCGGGCACGTCCGGCGGCGAGCAGAAGCAGAACACCGCCACCGGTCCGCAGCAGCGCGACACCATCGTCGTCCACCTGCACGACACCAAGGGCGGCGGCACCTCCACGGCCCTGCTCGTGAACAACGCCACCACCAAGCAGGGCACCACCGTCCTGCTCCCCAACTCGCTCGCCCTCGCCGACGACGAGGGCTCCACCACCACGCTCGCCAAGTCCGTCGAGGACGACGGCTCCAGCGGCACCCGCGAGGCCATCGGCAACCTCCTCGGCGCCAAGATCACCGGCACCTGGCGGCTCGACACCCCGTACCTGGAGAACCTCGTCGAGCTGGTCGGCAACATCGACCTCACCACCGACACCGAGGTGCCCGGCGACAAGCGCGGCGCCGAGCCGCTGGTCAAGAAGGGCGAGAACCAGACGCTCAACGGCCGTGCCGCCGTCGCCTACGCCACCCACCGGGCCTCCGGCGAGGCCGAGGCCAAGCAGCTCCAGCGCTTCGGACAGGTCCTGTACGCGGTGCTGCGGAAGATCTCCGACGACCCCAAGGCCGCCACGATCACCGTCGAGACCCTGGCCCAGATCCTCGACCCGTCGCTGCCCGAGAAGGACCTCGGCGCCTCGCTCGCCAAGCTCGCCGAGCACGCCAAGGTCGGCGACTACAAGACCGCCGTGCTGCCCGTCGAGTCCGACGGCTCGCTCAGCGAGGCCACCAGCGACAGCGTCGTCAAGGACATCCTCGGCGGCAAGGTCAGCGCGCCCGACCAGGGCGGTGCCACCCGGGTCGCGATCCGCGACGCCACCGGCAAGGACGCCACCGAGGCGGCCCGCGTGGTCCTGGTCAACGGCGGCTACGCCGTGGTCGGCGGCACCAAGGCCGACACCGAGGCGAAGTCCGAGGTCGTCTACGCGGAGGACGCCCAGAAGGCGACCGCCGTGGAGGTCGCCAAGACCCTGGGCCTGCCCCTCGGATCCGTCACCAAGGGCAAGCCCGCCGCGAACGCCCAGGTCACCGTCGTGCTCGGCGGTGATTACAAGATCCCGGGCGCCAAGCGGTGACCCTCAAACAATGGTTTTCGGGACCGTCGGCGGTACATGAGACCCTTGAGGAGACTCAGACCGCCGACGAAAGCCAGCATGTGACCGCCACGGACCGCTCCATCGAGCTCGTCAACGCCGCCGCCCAGGCGGCGGCCGACCGGCTCGCTCACGACATCATCGCGTACGACGTCAGCGACGTGCTGTCGATCACCGACGCCTTCCTGCTCGCCTCCGCGCCCAACGACCGCCAGGTCAAGTCGATCGTCGACGAGATCGAGGAGCGGCTGCTCAAGGACCTCGGCGCCAAGCCGGTGCGCCGCGAGGGCGACCGCGACGCCCGCTGGATCCTCCTCGACTACGTCGACATCGTCGTCCACGTCCAGCACAGCGAGGAGCGTGTCTTCTACGCCCTGGAGCGGCTGTGGAAGGACTGCCCCGAGCTGCCGCTGCCCGAGGACGCGCTGAAGACCCGCGGCAAGGCCGAGGAGCACGCCCGGCTGACGGGCGCCGACGGGGCGGACGGTGAGCTGAGCTGACCAGCGGCAAGGGCGGCGCCGGGCGCCGCATCGTGCTGTGGCGCCACGGCCAGACGTCCTGGAACCTGGAGCGCCGCTTCCAGGGCTCCACGGACATCGAGCTGACCGGCACCGGCGTCGCCCAGGCGCGCCGGGCCGCCCGGCTGCTCGCCGCGCTGAAGCCGGACGCCATCGTCTCCTCGGACCTCAAGCGGGCGGCGGCCACGGCCGCCGAGCTGTCCTCGCTCACCGGTCACACCGTCGCCCTCGACTCCGGCCTGCGCGAGACCTACGCGGGCGAGTGGCAGGGCCTGACGCACGACGAGATCACCGCGCGGTACGGCGAGCAGTACGCCGCCTGGAAGCGCGGCGAGCCCGTGCGCCGGGGCGGCGGCGAGCTGGAGACCGAGGTGGCCGACCGGGCCGCCCCGGTGGTCCTGGAGCACGCCGACAAGCTGCCCGAGGACGGCACGCTCGTCGTGGTCAGCCACGGCGGCACGATCCGCACCACGATCGGCCGGCTGCTCGGCCTGGAGGCCCATCACTGGGAGTCCCTGGGCGGCCTCTCCAACTGCTGCTGGTCCGTCCTCGGCGAGGGTGCGCGCGGCTGGCGCCTCCTGGAGCACAACGCCGGCACGCTGCCCGAGCCCGTACTCGGCGACGACACCTGAGCCGCCGCGTGTGGCCTGCCGGATCCGATTTCACTTTCCGGCAGGTCACAGGCTAGAGTTCTTCTTGTTCGCAGCGCGGAGCGCGAAGAACACGCGGGGCTATAGCTCAGTTGGTAGAGCGCCTGCATGGCATGCAGGAGGTCAGGAGTTCAATTCTCCTTAGCTCCACAATCACCGGATCCCGTCCCCAGCAGGGGGCGGGATCCGTCGTTTCCCTGGTCTCCCGCCCCGTCACCTCTCCCGCAGCAGCAGGTCGATGGCCCGCCGGCTCCCCTCGTCGTTCGGCGTGTAGGTGACGATCCGGCACTCCGGCATCCCGTTGACCGACAGCGAGACCGAGGTCATCCGTATCTCGCCCACCAGGGCGTGCCGGAAGGTCTTCACCCGGGTGCCCGGCGGCACCACGTCGCCGCTGCGCCACAGCTCCGCGAAGTACGGGCTCGCCTCGCGCAGCAGCCGGACGAACGACTCCCAGGCCGGCTCGCCGACATGGCGCCCGTACGCACCCCGCAGCTGCGCCACCATCAGCGGCAGCTCCAGGGTCCGGTCGACCAGCGGGCAGTCCGCCTCGTCCACGGTGAACAGGGTCCACAGGGCGTTGCGTATGCCCACCGGGCCCACCGCGGGGCCCGGTGCCGGGCCCGGCCCGTCGTCGAGGAACAGCAGGTCGTACGTGGCGTTCGTGGCCAGCACGTCGTACCGCGCGTTGTAGACCACCGCCGGGAGCGGCACGAGGGCGTCCAGGACGCCCTGGATCTCGGGGCTGACCGCCACCACGTGCTCGGGCGCCGCCTCGGGCCCGTACGGCACCTCCGCCAGGTGGTAGAGGTGCTCGCGCTCCGGCCGGTCGAGCCGCAGCGTGCGGGCCACCGCGTCGAGCACCTGCGCCGAGGCGTTGATCGGCCGGCCCTGCTCCAGCCACGTGTACCAGGTCACGCCGACGCCGGAGAGCTGCGCCACCTCCTCGCGGCGCAGCCCCGGCGTGCGCCGTCTCAGGCCCGGCGGCATGCCCACGTCCTGGGGCGTCACCCGCGCCCGCCGGCTGCGCAGGAACGCCGCCAGCTCCGGTCTGCGCCGCGTCTCGCCCGGTGCTGCCACAGTCGTCACACCCCCCATGGTCGGGTCCCCGTACCGCCGTTGCCAGGTGCTGCCAGTACCAGCATCGACGGGCTCTCGTTACCCGTATCTGGCCGGCGTCACGCTGCTCGCATGACGACGACCACCACACGTCCCGCACCCAGTAAAGACCCCGGCACCGACAACCGGCCCCGGGCCCTGCTCGGCGTCGTGCTCGCCGCCCAGTTCATGGCCCTGCTCGACGCCTTCATCGTCAACGTCGCCGCCCCCACCATCCGCCGCGAACTCGCCGCCACCGGCGCCGGGATCCAGCTCGTCGTCGCCGGATACACCATCGCCTACGCGGTGTTGCTGATCACCGGCGCCCGGCTCGGCGACCGGCTCGGCCACCGTCGCCTCTACCTCGCCGGGCTCGCGCTCTTCACCGCCGCCTCGCTCGCCTGCGGACTGGCCGGTGGAACCGGCCAGTTGATCGCCTTCCGGGTCGTCCAGGGCGCCGGATCGGCCCTGATGATCCCTCAGGTGCTCAGCCTCATCCAGCGCAACTTCACCGGCGAGGGCCGGGTCCGCGCGCTCAGCGCCTATGCCGCCGTCCTCGCCACCGGCGCGGCCGCCGGCCAGGTCGTCGGCGGCGTCCTCGTCAGCGCCGACCTCTTCGGCACCAGCTGGCGCCCGGTGTTCCTGGTCAACGTGCCCATCGGGCTCGTTCTGCTGGCCCTCGGCGCCAAGGTGCTGCCGCGCGACACGGGCACCGAGGCCGAGCGCGCCCGCTCCCTCGACCTGCCCGGACTGCTGCTGCTCGCCGCCTCCGTCACGCTGCTCACCGTCCCGCTCGTCCTCGGCCAGGAGAAGGGCTGGCCGCTGTGGACCTGGCTGTCGTTCGCCGGCGCACTGCTCCTGTTCGCCGCCTTCGGCGCGTACGAGGCCGCGCTCGCCCGGCGCGGCGGCGCCCCGATCGTCGCGCCCCGGGTGCTGCGCAGTCCCGGCATCGGCCGGGCCGTCGTGCGGATCGCCGCCGTGATGGCCGTCAACGCGGGCTTCCTGTTCACCCTGACCCTGCACCTCCAGGGCGCGCTCGGGCACAGTGCCCTGCGCACCGGCCTCACCTTCGCGCCGACCGCCGCCGTCTTCGGGCTCGTCGGCCTCACCTGGCGGCGCTGGCCGGCCCGGCTGCAGCCCTTCCTGGTGCCCGGCGGCTTCCTCCTCACGGCCGCCTCCTCGGTGGGCGTGGGCGCCGTCCTGAAGGACGGCGGCGCGGGCGGCTGGGCGCTCTACCCGGTGCTGTGCGCCATGGGCGCCGGCCTGGCGCTGGCCTTCAGTCCGGCCCTGACCGGCGCGCTCGCGACCGTACGGCCCGCGGACGCCGCCGACGCCAGCGGACTGCTCGCCACCGTCACCCAGCTCGGCCAGCTGATCGGCGTCGCCGCGTTCGGGGCGCTCTTCCTGGGCCGGATCACCGGACCGGGGGCGCACCTGTCCGCCGACGCGCTGTGGGAGTGCACCCTCGCACTGGCCGGGGCGGCGGTCCTGGGGGCCTCGGCGAGCCTGCTCCGCCGACGGCGCTGACCCCCTTGCGGGGCCATGGCAGAATCGGACCGCCGGAGGGGAAGAGGGTCCGGGCGGGAGGGAGCGCGCATGGCCGTGGACGGTGCCGAGGAGATCGCAGCCGATGCCGTCGCGGAATCCGCCCCAGGACCGACAGCACCACCCCGCTCAGGAGCGGCGTGCGCCGCGACGGTGTCTGTCGCGACCATGACGGGAGCCGAGTGATGGGTGCGCACCGGCGGAAGTGCGACTGGTGCGGCAGCGGGACGCCCATCGTCCGTGACATGGACCCCGTGAACCCCTCGTTCCAGTACTGGTGCGAGGAGTGCGCGCGGGCGCTGATCATAAAAGGCGACCCCATCGAGACCTACCGCGAGCTCGAAGGGGAGCCGATCTACGGCCGGCTCCTCGACGAGCACTGCACCCTGAAGCGGTTCTACTCCTTCGCGACGGCCTGAGCGGCCCGAGCGCCCACTGCGCGCCCGGGCTCGCGGCGGTACGAACGCCCTCAGCGCCCCGGGCGCCCCGCGCGACTCAGGCGCTCCGGGCGGACTCGGGCTCCCGGGTCTTCTGCCGGGGCTGCGGGACCGCCGTCGGAAGGGG
Organism: Streptomyces sp. NPDC004327; assembly: GCF_042873935.1. Lineage (NCBI taxonomy): Bacteria > Bacillati > Actinomycetota > Actinomycetes > Kitasatosporales > Streptomycetaceae > Streptomyces > Streptomyces sp. NPDC004327. The sequence goes on from NZ_JBIAME010000002.1 coordinate 485,321, forward strand.
CTCCTGCCGGGTCCGGCGCAGTGACAGCGCATAGCCGGCGAAGACCGCGAGCGCCGTCAGCGGGTAGACCGCCGAGAGCAGCATCTGGCCCGCGTTCTGCTCCAGTTCGGGCCGTCCCGGGTCGTGCGGCACCCACCACAGCGCGAACGAGGCGAAGACCAGCGCCACGGCCGCCGTCACCGGCCACGCGCGCGTGGAGCGCTCGTACAGCAGGATCAGCAGGGTCACGGCCCACACCCAGTGGTGCGACCAGGAGATCGGGCTGATCATCAGCGCCGTGAACGCGGTGATGACCACGGCCACCGCGCGGTCGCCGCGCACTGCCGCCCGCACCGCGAGCACCATCGCCGCGCCGCCGAGCAGCAGGGCCGCCGCGACCCACCACAGGCCCGGCGCGTCGGTGTGCATCAGGCGGGCGAGGACGCCGCTGAGGGACTGGTTGGCGGTCTCCTCGGTGTGCCCGACCCGGCCCGTCTCGAACAGGGTCCGGGTCCAGAACTTCTTCGAGTCGGCCGGCAGCACCACCGCCATCACCAGCGTCGTCACCAGGAACACGCCGGTCGCCGTCAGTGCCGTACGCAGCCAGACGTTCACGCCCCGGCCCGCGCCGGCGCCGGCGCTCCGGTCCCGGCGCCACAGCAGCAGGCCGGCGGCGAACAGCAGGACCACGAAGAGGCCCGGGGTGAGCTTCACGGCGGTGGCGAGCCCGATGCCCAGGCCGGCCCAGCGGCTGCCGCGGCCGCCCTCCCGGCGGGTCAGGTCCCACAGCACCGCCACCGCTATGAGCAGGTTGATCTGCCCGTACCGCAGCGTCGTCCACACCGGCTCGCACCACACGACGACCGCGGCGATCCACAGTGTCGTACGCCACAGATCGGCGCGCGCGGCGCGACGGGAGAGCGCGGGGCGGACCAGCTGGAGCGACAGCTGGACCAGGGCGACGACGAGGAGCAGGTTGCCGGTGGTGTTCAGCGTCCGCATCAGGGGCACGCCCACCAGCGTCAGCGGCAGGAACAGCACGGCCGCGAACGGCGGATAGGTCATCGCGAGGTTCGCCGAGGTGGCGCGCATCTCGTACAGGTCGCCGCCGGAGCGCAGTGTCTCGGCCTCCGCGCGGTAGACCATCACGTCCAGCATGTTCACGTGGGCGAGGCGTTGTGCCACCCAGAACGCGGTGAACGACAGGAGACAGACCGCCGCGGCGGTGACCAGGGGCCACGGCCGGGCGCGGGTGGGGGAGGGCGTGGAGACGGACACAGGTGGCGACCCTACCCGGCCCCTGCTGACGGGCCCGGGATACGGATTTGGCGATCGGCCGGACGGCCGGTTAATGTTCTCTCCGTTGCCGCACGGGAAACCGGGGCGGTCGACACAACTAAACAAGGGGCTATAGCTCAGTTGGTAGAGCGCCTGCATGGCATGCAGGAGGTCAGGAGTTCAATTCTCCTTAGCTCCACAGAATCCCGTAACAGGGGGCTATAGCTCAGTTGGTAGAGCGCCTGCATGGCATGCAGGAGGTCAGGAGTTCAATTCTCCTTAGCTCCACAGAGTAGGAAGCGGGCCGTCCGGACAGGACGGCCCGCTTCTTCGTTTCCGGATCCGGGCCTCCTCGTGCACCGGCTCCGCGCCGCCGGCCGCCGGAACGCCGATGCGTCCCGATCAGGCCCTGCGGTACCCTGACGCCATGCGTGCCGTACGCCTTCTGCTTAGCGGGCCGCGCTGATCAGTCCCGACGGATGAACATCCGGTCGGCATCGGCGCGGCGTCCCCTCCTGTGCGAGGGGATTTTTCATTTCGTGGCAGTGCTGGCAGTGGGCAGAGACGATCGATGGAGCTTCAAGGATCATGACCGAGATCAACACGGCTGCCGAGACGGCGGCCCCGCATCGCTACACGGCGGCCATGGCCGCCGACATCGAGGCACGCTGGCAGGACGCCTGGGACGCGGAGGGCACCTACGAGGCCCCCAACCCCACCGGCGACCTGGCCGGGGACGCGGCCGTCGCGGCCCGCCCCAAGAAGTTCATCATGGACATGTTCCCGTACCCGTCGGGCGCGGGCCTGCACGTCGGCCACCCCCTGGGTTACATCGCCACCGACGTCTTCGCCCGCCACGCGCGCATGACCGGGCACAACGTCCTGCACACGCTGGGCTTCGACGCCTTCGGCCTGCCGGCCGAGCAGTACGCCGTGCAGACCGGCACCCACCCGCGGGTGTCCACCGAGGCCAACATGGAGAACATGAAGGCCCAGCTGCGCCGGCTGGGCCTGGGCCACGACAAGCGCCGGTCGTTCGCCACGATCGACCCGGAGTACTACAAGTGGACCCAGTGGATCTTCCTGCAGATCTTCAACTCCTGGTACGACGACGAGGCCAAGCAGGCCCGTCCGATCGCCGAGCTGGTCGAGCGCTTCGAGAACGGCACCCGCGAGGTCCCCGGCGGCCGTGACTGGAACGCCCTGAGCGCCGTCGAGCGCGCCGACGTCCTGGGCGAGTACCGCCTGGCGTACGCCTCCGACGCGCCGGTCAACTGGTGCCCCGGCCTGGGCACCGTGCTGGCCAACGAGGAGGTCACCGCCGACGGCCGCTCGGAGCGTGGCAACTTCCCCGTCTTCAAGGCCAAGCTGCGTCAGTGGAACATGCGCATCACCGCCTACGCGGACCGCCTGCTGGACGACCTGGACGCGCTGGACTGGCCCGAGGCCATCAAGCTGCAGCAGCGCAACTGGATCGGCCGCTCCGAGGGCGCCCGCGTCGACTTCCAGGTCGGCGACACCGGCGCCATCACCGTCTTCACCACCCGCCAGGACACCCTGTTCGGCGCCACCTACATGGTCCTGGCGCCGGAGCACCCCCTGGTCGACGGTGCCGCGAAGATCGTCCCGGCCGCCTGGCCCGAGGGCACCCGCGAGGTGTGGACCGGCGGACACGCCACTCCCGCCGAGGCCGTCGACGCCTACCGCAAGCAGGCCGCCGCCAAGTCCGACGTCGAGCGGCAGGCCGACGCCAAGGAGAAGACCGGCGTCTTCACCGGCGCCTACGCGACCAACCCGGTCAGCGGCGAGCAGGTCCCCGTCTTCATCGCCGACTACGTCCTGATGGGCTACGGCACCGGCGCGATCATGGCCGTCCCGGCGCACGACGCCCGCGACTTCGCCTTCGCGCGCGCCTTCGAGCTGCCGATGCGCTGCGTCGTCGAGCCGTCGGACGACCGCGGCACCGACCCGTCGACGTGGGACGACGCCTTCGGCTCGTACGAGGCCAAGCTGATCAACTCCTCGAACGAGGACGTGACGCTGGACGGCCTGGGCGTCGTCGAGGCCAAGGAGCGGATCACCGCCTGGCTGGCCGACCGCGGCATCGGCGAGGGCACCGTCAACTTCCGCCTGCGCGACTGGCTGTTCAGCCGTCAGCGCTACTGGGGCGAGCCCTTCCCGATCGTCTACGACGAGGACGGCGTCGCGCACTCGCTGCCCGAGTCGATGCTGCCGCTGGAGCTGCCCGAGGTCGAGGACTACTCGCCGCGCACCTTCGACCCGGACGACGCGGACACCCAGCCGGAGACCCCGCTGTCCCGCAACGAGGACTGGGTCAACGTCACCCTGGACCTGGGCGACGGCCCGAAGAAGTACCGCCGCGAGACCAACACCATGCCCAACTGGGCCGGTTCCTGCTGGTACGAGCTGCGCTACCTGGACCCGCACAACAGCGAGAAGCTGGTCGACCCGGCCATCGAGCAGTACTGGATGGGCCCGCGCGAGGGCATGCCCACCGGCGGTGTCGACCTGTACGTCGGCGGCGCCGAGCACGCCGTGCTGCACCTGCTGTACGCGCGCTTCTGGTCGAAGATCCTGTTCGACCTGGGCCACATCTCCTCGGCCGAGCCGTTCCACAAGCTGTACAACCAGGGCATGATCCAGGCGTTCGTCTACCGCGACGCCCGCGGCATCGCCGTCCCGGCGGCCGAGGTCGAGGAGCGCGACGGCGCGTTCTACTACCAGGGCGAGAAGGTCAGCCGCGTCCTGGGCAAGATGGGCAAGTCCCTGAAGAACGCCGTCACCCCGGACGAGATCTGCTCCGAGTACGGTGCCGACACCCTGCGCCTGTACGAGATGGCGATGGGCCCGCTGGACGTCTCCCGCCCCTGGGACACCCGCGCGGTCGTCGGCCAGTACCGGCTGCTGCAGCGCCTGTGGCGCAACATCGTCGACGAGACGACCGGCGAGGTCACCGTCGTCGACGAGCCGGCCGACGAGGACACCCTGCGCGCCCTGCACAAGGCCATCGACGGGGTCTCGCAGGACATGGTCGCGATGCGCTTCAACACCGCCATCGCCAAGATCACCGAGCTGAACAACCACCTGACCAAGTCCGGTGGCGCGCTGTCCCGGCCGGTCGCCGAGCAGCTGGTGCTGCTGGCCGCGCCGCTGGCCCCGCACATCGCCGAGGAGCTGTGGCACCGCCTGGGCCACACCGGCTCGGTCGTCCACCAGGACTTCCCGGTCGCCGACCCGGCCTACGTCGTGGACGAGACCGTGACCTGTGTCGTCCAGATCAAGGGCAAGGTCAAGGCCCGCCTGGAGGTGTCCCCCTCGATCACCGACGCCGACCTGGAGGCCCTGGCCCTGGCCGACCCGGCCGTGGTCGGCGCGCTGGGCGGCGCCGAGATCCGCAAGGTGATCGTCCGCGCGCCGAAGCTGGTCAACATCGTCGCCGGCTGATGCCAGGCCGCCCGTGAGGCGGTTCCCCTAGGGGACGGGTAGGGGCAGGTTGGGGGTTCCGATGGAACCGCCGGCCCGCCCCTTCCGTTTACCGTGGAGGAACCACAACCGAGGCCGGAGGGGCGAGGCACATGGAAGCCGCGATCACGATCATGGCGTTGCTGTTCGTCGCCTTCGTGGCGCTCGGGGTCTATGCGACGGTGAAGGTCGCGAAGGCGGCCAAGCGCGGGGTCGACCGCACCATCGACCAGGCCCGGCGCACCGTCGAGGACACGACGCTGCGCGCCAAGAGCTTCGGCCAGGGCGGCGCCGCCGGTGAGCTCGCCCAGCTGCGGCTCTCGCTGCGCACCTCGATGCGCGCCACCCAGGACGCCCTGCACGCGGGCGTCGCCGAGGACGCCTCCCTGAAGGAGTCCCTGGACCTCTTCCACCGGCTCAGCGGCCATGGGCGCGAGCTGGACGAGATCCTCAAGCGCCTGGAGCGCGAGCCGGACCGGGCCCACGTCGTGGCCCAGCTGCCGGACCTCCGCCACCGCACCGAGCAGATCACCCACTCCGCCGACGCGCTGCGCTTCGCGGCCCGCGACCGGGCCCGCAGGTTCGCCGCCGACGACCTGGACTCGCTGAGCGCCCAGATCGACATGGAGGCGGGCGCGCTGCGGCACTGGACCGCCGCCGACGTGGCCGGTGCGGCCGCGGGCGACGGCAGGGACGCGGCCGCTCCGGCGACGGGGGCGGCGACGGACGCGGGGACGGCGGCGCCGCAGGCCATCACCGGGCCCGGCCCGCGCACCGCGGCCTACCCGTGGGAGAAGTCGGCCCGGCCCGAGAAGACCACCGGCTGACGGGCTTCCGGGCCCGCTCGGGGACGGCGGCTCGACGACCCGCGGCCCCGAGGGCGGGGCCGGGCTGCCGGGCGGCGGCCCCGGCGGGTAACCTCCCGCTCATGTCCCGGCATGTCGCGATCGTCACCGATTCCACGGCCTACCTGCCCCCCCAGGCGATGGAGCGGCACGCCATCACCGCCGTTCCGCTCACCGTCGTCCTCGGCGACCGCGCGCTGGAGGAGGGCACCGAGATCTCGGCCCGCTCGCTCGCGGAGGCGCTGCAGAAGCGACGGTCCGTGACCACCTCGCGGCCGGCCCCCGAGGTCTTCGCGGCGTCCTACCGCGCCGCCGCCGAGGCGGGTGCCCGCGGCATCGTCTCGCTGCATCTGTCCGGCGAGTTCTCCGGCACCTATGACGCGGCCGTCCTCGCCGCCAAGGACGCCCCCGTGCCCGTACGGGTCGTCGACACCCGGATGGTCGGGATGGCCCTCGGCTTCTGCGCCCTGGCGGCGGCGGAGGTCGTGGAGGCCGGCGGTTCGCTCGACGAGGCCGTCGCGGCCGCCGAGAAGCGGGCCGGGAGCACCTCCGCCTACTTCTACGTCGACACCCTCGACTATCTGCGCCGGGGCGGGCGCATCGGCGCCGCGCAGGCGCTCCTCGGCTCCGCGCTGGCCGTGAAGCCGCTGCTCGAACTCGAGGGCGGGCGGATCGAGCTGCGCGAGAAGGTGCGGACGGCCTCCAAGGCCATCGCCCGCCTCGAGGAGATCGCCGTCGAGCGGGCCGGAAGCGGGCCCGTCGACGTGGCCGTGCACCACCTCGCCGCGCCCGAGCGGGCCGCCGTGCTGGCCGAGCGGCTGCGCGAGCGGCTGCCGGCGATCGAGGACCTCCAGGTCACCGAGGTCGGCGCGGTCATCGGCGCGCACACCGGGCCGGGACTCCTCGCGGTGGTCGTCTCGCCGCGCTGACCGCTCCAGGGGCGCTCGAACCACTCGCCCGGGTGACGGAGTTATCCACAACCGGGCGGTTGTCCACGGAAGTCGAGGCGCCCCGGCACGGGCCGGTGCCGGTCCCTACCGTCGGATCCATGACTCTTCGCACAGACATCGGATCACGACGCGGCGCGGCCACCAGCGGACCCGGCCGGGCACCCGGTTCGGACGGCCGCGCCAGCCGGCGCACGCGGCCGGCGCGGCCCGGCAGGCATGCGGCGGGGGCGGTCTCGGAGGCGGTACGGCGCCGGGGCGAGGCGCTGTTCCCGGCGACAGCGGCCCCACCGGAGCCCCGTGCGCCCGCGACGGCGCCCGCGCCCGTATCCGCACGGCCTCGTCCCGCGCTTCTGCCACCGTCCCCGTCGCCCGAGAGCCCACCGGCACCGGCGGCCCCCGCGAACCCACCGGACGCGCTGGGACCACCGGGTCCACCAAACCCGCCCGGACCTTCCGCGCCGCCGGGCATCCGGACGCGGGAGCGGTTACGGCTCGCGCTGCGGGAGCGGCTGCCGCTGTGGGCCCAGACCCGGTACGGGCTCGAAGGACGCTCACTGGCCGCCCTCACGGTGGTCCTGGTGGTGGCCGCCGCGGGAGCGGGGATCTACTTCTGGACCGGGCGGCCCCAGCAGGTCAGGGCGCCCGAAGTGGTCGTGGCCGCCCGGCCGCTGCCCGAGGCGGCGCCCGCGCCACCGGATCCGGTGCCGCCGGAGCCCGCGGCACCGGCGGCACCGTCGCCGACGGCCGCGAGCGCGGTGGTCGTGGTGGACGTCGGCGGCAAGGTGCGCAGGCCGGGGGTGTTCACCCTGCCGGCCGGGTCCCGGGTCACCGACGCGCTGCGCGCGGCGGGCGGCATCCGTCCCGGCACGGACACCACCGGCCTCAACCGGGCCCGGGTCCTGACGGACGGCGAGCAGGTCCTGGTCGGCCTCCCGGCCCCCGCGACCGCGTCGACGGGCGGCGCGGTCGCAGGAGCCGGCGGAAGCGGGGCCGGGATCCCGGGGCCGCCGGGTCCCGCGACACCGCTGAGCCTCTCCACGGCGACCGTGGAGCAGCTCGACGCGCTGCCCGGCGTCGGCCCGGTCCTCGCCCGCCACATCGTCGAACACCGCACGGAGCACGGGGGATTCCGTTCGGTCGCCGAGCTGCGGGACGTCAACGGGATCGGCGAGCGCCGGTTCGCGGACCTCGCGCCGCTGGTCCGGCCATGAGCGAGGACGGCCGCCGGGCTTCGGCACGGGACGAGGGGCCGGCCGATCTGCGGCTCGTCCCGCCGGCCCTCGCCGCCTGGGGCGGTGCGGCACTCGCGGTGGGCGTCGCCGGATGGTGGACGGTCGCCGGGGTGCTGCTCTGCCTGGGCGCCGCCGCGCTGCTCCTGATGCCGGCGGCCCGGCGCGGGCTGCGGGCGACCGCCTGTGCCGGAGCGCTGCTGTGCGCGGCCGCCGGAGCCGCGTCCGGCGCCCTGCACGCGGCCGACCTGCGACGCGGACCGGTGCCCGGGCTCGCCCGCGACGGCGCCCGGGTGGCGGCCGAACTGACGGTCACCGCCGACCCGCGGCTCACCCGGTCCCGGGTGCGCGGCAGCCGGGCGATGCCGGCCCTCGTGCTCGTCGAGGGCGAGGTCACCCGGGTCGAGGACCGCGATCGCGCGGTCTTCCGGACGCGGGCGCCGGTCCTGCTGCTCGTCCCCGCGCGGGAAGCTCCCGGGGCGGGGCAGCGGGAGTGGTCGGCGCTGCTGCCCTCGACCCGGATCGCGGTGAACGGCCGGCTCGCACCGGCGCGGGACGGGGACGCCTTCGCCGCCGTGCTGCGGGCCGACGGCGACGGGCCGCCCCGGATCACCGGGCCGCCGAGCGCGCTCCAGCGCACGGCGGGGGAGCTGCGCGCCGGGCTGCGGCGGGCGACGGAGGGCCTCGCGCCGGACGCGCGGGCGCTGCTGCCGGGCCTGGTGGTCGGCGACACCTCACGGATCGAACCGGAGCTGAAGGAGGCGTTCGAGGCCACCGATCTCACCCATCTCCTCGCCGTGTCGGGTTCGAACCTGACGGTCGTGCTGCTGCTCCTCATCGGCCGGCCCGGCGTCGCGCAGCGCGCCGAGCGGGGCGGGCTCGCCCCGAGGATCGGCATGTCGCTGCGGGTCACGGCGCTGGCCGGCGGCGGGCTGACGCTGGCGTTCGTCGTCGTGTGCCGCCCGGATCCCAGCGTGCTGCGGGCGGCGGCCTGCGGGCTGGTCACGCTGCTCGCCCTCGCGACCGGCCGGCGCCGCTCGCTGATCCCGGCGCTCGCCGCCGTCGCGCTCGCCCTGGTGCTCTACGACCCCTATCTGGCGCGCAGTTACGGCTTCCTGCTCTCCGTCCTGGCCACCGGCGCGCTGCTCACGGTCGCCCCGCGCTGGAGCGAGGCGCTGCGGCGGCGCCGGGTGCCCGGCCGGATCGCCGAGGCGCTCGGGGCGACGCTCGCGGCGCAGGCGCTGTGCGCGCCCGTCGTGGTGGTCTTCGCCGCCCGGGTGAGCCTGGTCGCCGTCCCCGCCAATCTGCTGGCGGAGCCCGCGGTGGCCCCGGCCACGGTGCTCGGCTTCGCCGTCCTCGGCCTCGCGCCGCTGTGGCCTGGGGCCGCCGAGGCGGTGGCGGGGGCGGCGGCCTGGCCGGCCGGGTGGATCGCGACGGTCGCCCGCACCGGTGCGCAGCTGCCGGGCGCGGAGACGGCCTGGCCGGACGGCTGGTGGGGCGGTCTGCTCCTCGCGCTCCTGACCGGGCTCGTGGTGCTCGCCGCGCGCGGGCTCCCGTACCGGCGATGGCTCGGCGCGGGGTGTGTCGTGCTGCTGCTCCTGGCCGTCGTCCGGCCGCCGCCGCTCGCGCGGCTCGTCACCGGCTGGCCGCCGCCGGGCTGGGTGTTCGCGATGTGCCAGGTCGGGCAGGGGGACGCGACCGTGCTCGCGGCCGGCGGGGACACCGCCGTCGTGGTGGACGCCGGGCCGGATCCGGCGCTGGTCGACCGCTGCCTGAGGGAGCTCGGGGTGCGCCGGATCCCGCTCCTGGTGCTCACCCACTTCCACGCCGACCATGTGGCCGGGCTGCCGGGGGTGTTGCGCGGGCGGGCGGTGGGCGCGATCCAGACGACGGGGCTGGAGGACCCGCCGGCCCAGGCCGCGTTCGTCCGGCGCACGGCGCGGGCGGCCGGGGTGCCGGTGGTGCGGGCCGTGGCGGGGGAGCGGCGCCGGCTCGGTCCGCTGGAGTGGCGGGTGCTGTGGCCCCGGGCGGATCCGGGTGCCGCAGGGGTGGACGCGGAGGGCGAGTCGGCGGCGAACGACGCGAGCGTGACGCTGTTCGTCACGGCCGCGGGCGGGGTGACCCTGCTCCTCCTCGGCGACCTCGAACCCACCTCCCAGCAGGGCCTGTTGCGGGCCGTCCCGGTGCTGCCGCCGGTGGACGTGCTCAAGGTCGCCCATCACGGTTCGGCCCACCAGGACCCCGGGCTGATACGGGCGGTGCGGCCGAGGCTGGCACTGGTGTCGGCGGGCCGGGACAACCCGTACGGCCATCCGTCGCCGCGGACGGTGACGGCGCTGCGGGCCGGCGGGGCGCGGGTGCTGAGCACGGACCGGGACGGGGCGATCGCCGTGACGGGCGCGGGCACGGGGCTCGCCGCCGTGACTTCCGGGGACATCCTTGTAAAGGAGTCTTTCTAAAGATACGTTTACATGCATGACGGAGCAGCCTCACAGCATCCAGCTCACCGACCCCCGCGCCCTGCGCGCCTACGCCCATCCGACCCGGATGACCCTGGTGGGCCTGCTGCGCAGCAGCGGGCCGTTCACCGCCACCAGGGCGGCCGAGCTGACCGGCGAGTCGGTGGCCAGCTGCTCGTACCACCTGCGGATACTCGCCAAGTACGGGCTGGTCGAGCAGGCGCCGGGCGGCAAGGGGCGGGAGAAGCCCTGGCGGGCGACGGCTCGGTTCACCGAGTGGCCGGAGCACAGTGAGGACGCGGCCGTCGTCCAGGCGGCGGACGCGCTCAGCGGCGCCGCGATCGAGCACTACTTCCACCGCGTCATGAGGGCCGTGGAGATGCGCCACTCGCTGCCCGGGGAGTGGCGGGAGGCCGAGCAGTTCGGCGACACGCTGCTCCACCTCACTCCCGAGGAGCTGGCCGGGCTCGGGCGGCGGATCGACGAGCTGCTGCGCCCCTATGAGGAGCGCGAGCCGGACCGGGCCCGGCGGCCCGAGGGTGCGCGGCCCGTCGCCGTCCTGCGGATCGCCTTCGTGGACCGCGAGCTCACCGACCTCGCCGAGAACCCCGACAGCACTCACAGCACCGACAGCACCGACGGCACCGACGACCAGGAGGAGTGACCCGTGGCGATCGCCGAACGCATACCCGTGCTGCTGCGCGAGCGGCCCTTCCGGCGGTACTGGACGGGGCAGACCGTCTCGCTCGCCGGCGACCAGATCTCGCTCATGGCGCTTCCGCTCGCCGCCGTCCTCGTGCTCGGGGCCGACGCCGCCGAGATGGGCTGGCTGAAGACGGCCGAGCTGCTGCCCGCGCTGCTGTTCAACCTGCCGCTCGGCGCCTGGGTGGACCGGCAGGCGCGGCGGCGGCGCGCGATGATCCTGGCCGACCTCGGCCGGGCGCTGCTGCTGCTGAGCCTCCCGGTGGCCTACCTGCTCGACGTGCTGACGCTGGGCCAGCTGTACGTGGTGGCCTTCGCGGTCGGGGCGCTCACGGTGCTCTTCGAGGTGTGCAACGCCACGCTGTTCGTGGCGCTGGTGCCCACGGAGCGGTACGTGCAGGCGAACTCGCTGGTCAACGGGAGCCGTTCGGTGGCGTGGCTGGCGGGTCCGGCGGCCGGCGGGGTGCTGGTGCAGGTGCTGACCGCGCCGCTGGCCCTGCTCGCCGACGCGGTGACGTATCTGGTCTCGGCGGGTTGTCTGGCCCGGATCAGACCGGTCGAGCCGGTTCCCGCACCGGTGGAGAAGGGGCACTTCACCGAGGGACTGCGCTGGGTGGTGCGGGACCGGTCGATGCGGGCGCTGTTCGCCGCGTCCGGCACGGTGCAGTTCTTCAACTTCATGTTCCACACGCTCTTCGTGCTCTATGTGACGACCGAACTCGGGCTGAGCGCGGGTGTGCTGGGCGCGGTGCTCGCGGCGGGGGCCGTGGGCGGGCTGATCGGGGCTGCGTGCGGCGGGGCGGTGGTGCGGCGGATCGGGATCGGGCCGTCGCTGGTCACCGGTTTCGCGGGCTTCGCGCTGCCGCTGCTGCTGGTGCCGGCGGCGAGCGGGCCGGAGCCGCTGGTGATCGGAATGCTGTTCGCGGCCGAGTTCCTCTCCTGCGTCGCGGTGATGCTGGCCGACATCGCGGCCGGGTCCTTCCAGATGGCGCTGATACCCGACGCGATACGGGCCCGGGTGATGGGCGCCTTCCGGACGCTCAACCACGGCTTCCGTCCGCTGGGCGCGCTGCTCGGCGGCCTGCTCGGCGCGGCGCTCGGGCTGCAGCCCACGCTGTGGGTGGCGACCGTGGGCACGCTGCTCGCGGTCCTGTGGGTGCTGCCCTCGCCGCTGGCGCGGCTGCGGGAGCTGCCGGAGCGGGCGCCGGTGGGCGTACACGAGTAAGCGGAATCCTCAATTCGGACTCTCGGTAACACTCCTGCCGTTTGCCTCGAACGCGGCAACAGTGATCGAATGCGTCTTCGTTGAAACGGAAACGTCAGCGGTTTGTCCGGGGGTACGGAAAATGTTCGGTCTGTTCGGTAAGCGTGGTCCGGGAGCCTCCCGGGGCGGCCCGCTCGCGGGGCTCACGGTGCCGCCGTCGGCGGGCGTCCTCAGCTGCCGGGTGCTCGATCCGGTGAGCGAGCCGGTCCGCCAGGCCGAGTTCGTGGTCAGCGACGCGGCGGGCCGCAAGGTCCTGGCCGGTGAGACCGACCCGTACGGCAGCGTGCTGGCGACCGTGCCGGCCGGCGAGTACCGGCTGGCGATCACGTCCGAGGGCTACACCCCGTACCACGGCAACGCCGTCGTCGACGAGAGCGGCCACGCCGGCCTCGGCGAGGTCCGGCTCCAGGTCGCCCCCCAGCAGCCGCTGCCCGAGCCCGGTGACTGGGAGATCGACCCGATGCACTCCCAGATCGGGTTCACCGCCCGGCACATCGGTCTCGCCCGCATCCACGGCCGCTTCAACAGCTTCGCCGGGGCGGTTCGGATCGCCGAGCGCATGGAGCACTCCGCGATGCACGTCGTGATCGACGCGGCCTCCATCGACACCGGCGTGCGGATGCGTGACGACCACCTGCGCTCCGGCGACTTCCTGGACGTCGGCGCGTACCCGACGCTGGAGTTCTACAGCGAGCGCTTCGTCCACAAGGGCGGCAGCCGCTGGGCCGTGACCGGCGCGCTCACCCTGCACGGCGTCAGCCGCACGGTCACCCTCGACACGCAGTACCTGGGCCTCGGCAACGGACTGCAGGGCGAGCCCCGCGGCGCCTGCCGCGCGACCACCGAGCTGCACCGCGAGGACTTCACCCTCACCTGGCAGACCCTCCTGGCCCGCGGCATCGCGGCGGTCGGCTCCAGCATCACCATCGACCTGGACATCCAGATCGTCCCGAAGGCCGCGCGGACCGCGCAGGGCTGAACCGGCCTACGGCTCCTCCCGCCACCCCTCGTACTCGGCGGCCAGCGCGTCCAGGGCCGCCGGGTCCAGGAGGCCGTCCGGGTCCTCGACGACGACGAGCCACTGGGCGTCCTCGGCGTCGTCCTCGCCGGCCAGGGCGTCGCGGACGAGCCGGGGGTCCTCGGCGAGGACGAATCGGTCGGGAAGCTCCTCGATGACCTCTTCGGCGGAGTCGCGGTCGGGGAGGACGAGTACGTGTCTCACATCGTTCACGTGCACATTCTCGGCGATGGGGGGAGTGTCGGTGGCGCGTGGGATCCTTGACGGCGATGGCCACCAAGAAGTCCTCCCCCGACGACCTCCTCGCCCCCGTCACGCTCGCCGTGGGCCAGGAGGACCTGCTGCTCGACCGCGCGGTCCGCGAGGTGGTGGCGGCCGCGCGGGCCGCCGACGCCGACACGGACGTGCGCGACCTCACCGCCGACCAGCTGCAGCCCGGCGCGCTCGCGGAGCTCACCAGCCCATCGCTGTTCGCCGAGCGCAAGGTCCTCGTCGTGCGCAACGCGCAGGACCTGGTCGCGGACACCGTCAAGGAGATCAAGGCGTATCTCGACGCGCCGGCCGAGGAGATCACCCTCGTGCTGCTGCACCCGGGCGGCGCCAAGGGCAAGGCCCTGCTCGACGCGGCCCGCAAGGTGGGCGCGCGCGAGGTGGCCTGCCCCAAGACGACCAAGCCGGCGGAGCGGCTGACGTTCGTGCGGCAGGAGTTCCGGTCGCTCGGCCGGTCCGCCACGCCCGAGGCGTGCCAGGCGCTGGTCGACGCGATCGGCAGCGACCTGCGGGAGCTGGCCTCCGCCGCGGCCCAGCTGACCGCCGACGTCGACGGCACCATCGACGAGGCCGTCGTCGGGCGCTACTACACGGGCCGCGCCGAGGCCTCGTCCTTCACGGTCGCCGACCGCGCCGTCGAGGGCCGCGCCGCCGAGGCCCTGGAGGCCCTGCGCTGGTCGCTGTCGACCGGCGTCGCGCCCGTCCTCATCACCAGCGCGCTCGCCCAGGGCGTCCGCGCCATCGGCAAGCTCTCCTCGGCCCGCGGCGGCCGCCCAGCCGACCTCGCCCGCGAGCTCGGCATGCCCCCGTGGAAGATCGACCGGGTCCGCCAGCAGATGCGCGGCTGGACCCCCGACGGCGTCTCCCTGGCCCTGCGCGCGGTCGCCGAGGCCGACGCGGGCGTGAAGGGCGGCGGCGACGACCCCGAGTACGCGCTGGAGAAGGCCGTCGTCACCATCGCGCGCGCGGCCCGCATGCGCCGCGGCTGACCACGGGTACGGCGAAGGCCCCGCCGCCTCCTGGGGAAGGAGGACGGCGGGGCCTTCGTCGTACAGGCTGGTGGCTCGTACACGCGTGGCGAACGCGTCTCGCGTACGGAGCCGGGGTGGCCGGGCGGGAGCGGTTAGAGGGCCCGCTGGAGTCCCGTACGGCCGGTCACATCAGAGCTCAGCCCTGGAGGGAGGCAACCTTGGTGGCCAGCGCCGACTTCTTGTTGGCGGCGGCGTTCTTGTGGATGACACCCTTCGAGACAGCCTTGTCGAGCTGACGCGAGGCGGCACGAGCGGCAACGGTGGCCTTCTCGAGGTCGCCGGCGGCGACAGCCTCACGGGCCTTGCGGATCGCGGTCTTGAGCGACGACTTGACGGCCTTGTTGCGCAGGCGCGCCTTCTCGTTGGTCTTGTTCCGCTTGATCTGGGACTTGATGTTCGCCACGAAAGAGCCTTTACAGGTTCGATGTTTCTTCAGGATGCGCCTTGCAGCTGAGAGGGCACACAAGACACAGCTGTCAACGGTATCAGCCGTCCCGCGCACCGCCCAAACCGGGCACCGGCCCGCAGGCATGGGACCATGGACCCTACGTACCCGTTCCGAACACCGCCCGAGACGAGAACCCTGCGTGCCCGCGACTCCTACCAACGTGCCCGAGCCGAGCCGTACCGACCCGGCTCTGATCCGCAATTTCTGCATCATCGCGCACATCGACCACGGCAAGTCCACGCTCGCCGACCGGATGCTCCAGCTGACCGGTGTGGTCGACCAGCGGCAGATGCGCGCCCAGTACCTCGACCGGATGGACATCGAGCGTGAGCGCGGCATCACGATCAAGTCCCAGGCCGTCCGGCTGCCCTGGGCCCCCACGGAGGGGCCGGATCAGGGCCGCACGCACATCCTGAACATGATCGACACGCCGGGGCACGTCGACTTCACCTACGAGGTCTCGCGTTCGCTCGCCGCCTGCGAGGGCACGATCCTGCTGGTGGACGCCGCTCAGGGCATCGAGGCGCAGACCCTGGCCAACCTCTACCTGGCGATGGAGAACGACCTCACCATCGTCCCGGTGCTCAACAAGATCGACCTGCCGGCCGCCCAGCCGGAGAAGTTCGCCGAGGAGCTGGCCAACCTCATCGGCTGCCAGCCGGAGGATGTCCTCAAGGTCTCCGCCAAGACCGGCATGGGCGTCGAGGCGCTGCTCGACCGCGCCGTCCGCGACATCCCGGCCCCCGTCGGCGTCGCCGACGCCCCGGCCCGCGCGATGATCTTCGACTCGGTCTACGACTCGTACCGCGGTGTCGTCACCTACGTCCGGGTCGTCGACGGCCAGCTCAACAAGCGCGAGCGCATCCGGATGATGTCGACCGGCGCCACCCACGAGCTCCTGGAGATCGGCACCAACTCGCCCGAGATGCTGCCGGCCGACGGCCTCGGCGTCGGCGAGGTGGGCTACCTGATCACCGGTGTGAAGGACGTCCGCCAGTCCAAGGTCGGTGACACGATCACCTCGCAGGCCAAGGGTGCCGAGGAGGCGCTCGGCGGCTACAAGGACCCGAAGCCGATGGTCTTCTCCGGTCTGTACCCGCTGGACGGCTCGGACTACCCCGAGCTGCGCGACGCCCTCGACAAGCTCCAGCTCAACGACGCCGCGCTGGTCTACGAGCCGGAGACCTCTGCCGCGCTCGGCTTCGGCTTCCGCGTCGGCTTCCTCGGCCTGCTCCACCTCGACGTGATCCGCGAGCGCCTGGAGCGCGAGTTCGGCCTCGACCTCATCGCCACCGCCCCCAACGTGGTCTACCGCGTGATCATGGAGGACGGCGCCGAGCACACGGTCACCAACCCGAGCGAGTTCCCCGAGGGCAAGATCAGCGAGGTGTTCGAGCCGGTCGTGCGCGCCACGATCCTGGCCCCCACCGAGTTCATCGGCTCGATCATGGAGCTCTGCCAGACCCGGCGCGGCACCCTCCTCGGCATGGACTACCTCTCCGAGGACCGCGTCGAGATCCGCTACACCCTGCCGCTGGCCGAGATCGTCTTCGACTTCTTCGACCAGCTGAAGTCCAAGACCCGCGGCTACGCCTCGCTCGACTACGAGCCCACCGGCGAGCAGGCGTCCAGCCTGGTCAAGGTCGACATCCTGCTGCACGGCGACAAGGTCGACGCCTTCTCGGCGATCACCCACAAGGACGCGGCCTACGCGTACGGCGTGCGGCTCGTCGCCAAGCTGCGCGAGCTCATCCCGCGGCAGGCGTTCGAGGTGCCGATCCAGGCCGCCATCGGCTCCCGGGTCATCGCCCGCGAGACCATCCGCGCCATCCGCAAGGACGTCCTCGCCAAGTGCTACGGCGGTGACATCTCCCGTAAGCGGAAGCTGCTCGAGAAGCAGAAGGAAGGCAAGAAGCGGATGAAGATGGTCGGTTCGGTGGAGGTTCCGCAGGAAGCCTTCATCGCCGTCCTGTCCAGCGACGAGTCGGGCGGCAAGGCCAAGAAGTAGCCGCCCCACTGCTCCACGAGGCCGCCACGAGGCCACCGCCAGGTGGCCGCGAGGCCGCCACGAGGTCACCACGAACGGGTCTGTACGCCGACGGCGTGCAGACCCGTTCGTTATAAGCAAGCCCTTACGTGCCGGTCCCCGGCGCTCTACTCTGAAGCCGCTCGAAGGTTACTCGCCAGTTAGTTACGCCCCGCCTGACCGCACCGCCGCCGCCCGGAGGACGTCGTGAGCGACACCCAGACCCTGATCGAGAACCGGCCGCCGTCCGTGGCGGCGCTCTTCCTTGAGCGCGTCGAGCGGACCCCCGACGCGGAGGCGTACCGCTACCCGGTCCCCGCCGCCGGCCAGGGCCCCGACGAATGGAAGTCGCTCAGCTGGGCGCAGGCGGCCGAACGCGTCCACGCGATCGCCGCCGGCCTCATCGACCTCGGCGTACAGCCCGAGGAGCGGGTCGCCCTCGCCTCCGCCACCCGCGTCGAGTGGATCCTCGCCGACCTCGGCGTCATGTGCGCCGGCGCCGCCGTCACCACGGTCTACCCGCAGACCAACGCCGAGGAATCGGGCTTCATCCTCTCCGACTCCGACTCGCGCGTCCTCATCGCCGAGAACGCCGACCAGCTCGCCAAGGCCGTCGAGCGCCGCGCCGACCTGCCCCACCTCCACCACGTCGTCGTCATCGACCCCGAGGGCGCCGACACCTCCGAGGAGTGGGTGCTGACCCTCGCCGAGCTGGAGGCCCGCGGCAAGGCGTACCTGGAGAAGCACCCGGAGGTCGTCAAGGAGCGCGTCGGGGCGATCACCCGCGAGCAGCTCGCCACCCTCATCTACACCTCCGGCACCACCGGCCGCCCCAAGGGCGTCCGCCTGCGCCATGACAGCTGGTCGTACATGGCCAAGGCCATCTCCGCGACCGGCCTCGTCACCCAGGACGACGTGCAGTACCTGTGGCTGCCGCTCGCCCACGTCTTCGGCAAGGTGCTCACCTCCGGCCAGATCGAGGTCGGCCACGTCACCGCCGTCGACGGCCGCATCGACAAGATCATCGTGAACCTGCCGATCGTGCAGCCCACCTACATGGCCGCCGTCCCGCGCATCTTCGAGAAGGTCTACAACGGCGTCGCCGCCAAGGCCCGCGAGGGCGGCGGGGCCAAGTACAAGATCTTCCAGTGGGCGGCCGGCATCGCCCGCGAGTACGCCAAGGTCACCCAGGACAACTTCCGCCGCACCGGCACCGCCTCCGCGCCCTTCGGCCTCGCCGCCAAGCACAAGGTCGCCGACGCGCTCGTCTACAAGAAGCTCCGCGAGGCCTTCGGCGGCCGGCTGCGCGCCGCCGTCTCCGGCTCCGTCGCCCTCGCCCCCGAGATCGGCTACTTCTTCGCCGGCGCCGGCATCCACATCCTGGAGGGCTACGGCCTCACCGAGTCCTCCGCCGCCTCCTTCGTCAACCCCGGCGAGGCGTACCGCACCGGCACCGTCGGCAAGCCGCTGCCCGGCACCGAGGTCCGCATCGCCGACGACGGCGAGATCCTGCTGCGCAGCCCCGGCATCATGGAGGGCTACCACGGCCTGCCGGAGAAGACCGCCGAGGTGCTGGAGTCGGACGGCTGGTTCCACACCGGCGACATCGGCGAGCTGTCCGCCGACGGCTACCTGCGCATCACCGACCGCAAGAAGGACCTGTTCAAGACCTCCGGCGGCAAGTACATCGCCCCGACGGAGATCGAGGGCCAGTTCAAGGCCGTCTGTCCGTTCGTCTCGAACATCGTGGTCCTCGGCGCCGACCGCAACTACTGCTCCGCGCTCATCGCCCTCGACGAGCCGGCCATCCAGGGCTGGGCCGCCGAGCACGGGCTGGGCGGCACGTCGTACGCCGAGGTCGTCGCCACCCCGCAGGTCGAGAAGCTCATCGAGGGCTACGTCGCCCGCCTCAACGAGGGCCTCCAGCGCTGGCAGACCATCAAGAAGTTCCGCCTCCTGCCGCGCGACCTGGACGTCGAGCACGGCGAGCTCACGCCGAGCCTGAAGATGAAGCGGCCGGTGGTCGAGCGGACGTACCAGCACCTCATCGACGAGATGTACGAGGGAGCGCGGGAGGCCTGACCTGGGCTTTCCGTCCTGGACGAGGAGTTGTCCACAGGGCGTCGTCCACAGGCTCGGCGGGGATGTCGGGCGGTACGGGACAATGGCTTCATGCCTTCCGTACTGCCCGATGGTGAGCCCATGCCCGAGGACGGGGCGCTGCCCGCCCACGCCCTTGAGGGCGCCGGGGAGCGACCCCTCGGGTTCTATCTGCACGTGCCGTACTGCGCCACCCGGTGCGGTTACTGCGACTTCAACACCTACACCGCGAGCGAGCTGCGCGGCGCCGGCGGCGTCCTCGCCTCCCGGGACAACTACGCCGCGCAGGTCGCCGAGGAGATACGGCTCGCCCGCAAGGTCCTCGGCGACGACCCGCGCCCCGTGCGGACCGTCTTCGTCGGCGGCGGCAC
This sequence comes from Streptomyces sp. NPDC004327, assembly GCF_042873935.1. Lineage (NCBI taxonomy): Bacteria > Bacillati > Actinomycetota > Actinomycetes > Kitasatosporales > Streptomycetaceae > Streptomyces > Streptomyces sp. NPDC004327. Next base: position 504,774 of record NZ_JBIAME010000002.1, read on the forward strand.
CCCCACGCTGCTCGACGCCGGCGACCTCGTGTCGATGCTCGGCGCGATCCGCGACGAGTTCGGGCTCGCCGACGACGCCGAGGTGACCACCGAGGCCAACCCGGAGTCCGTCGACCCCGCGTATCTCGCCACGCTGCGCGAGGGCGGCTTCAACCGGATCTCCTTCGGCATGCAGAGCGCCCGGCAGCACGTGCTGAAGATCCTCGACCGCAGCCACACGCCGGGGCGCCCCGAGGCGTGCGTCGCGGAGGCGCGGGCCGCCGGTTTCGACCACGTCAACCTCGACCTCATCTACGGCACGCCCGGCGAGTCCGACGACGACTGGCGGGCCTCCCTGGACGCGGCGATCGGCGCCGGCCCCGACCACATCAGCGCCTACGCGCTGATCGTGGAGGAGGGCACCCAGCTCGCCCGGCGCATCCGGCGCGGCGAGATACCCATGACCGACGACGACGCCCACGCCGACCGCTACCTGATCGCGGAGGACGTCCTCTCCGGCGCCGGCTTCCAGTGGTACGAGGTCTCCAACTGGGCCACCTCCGACGCCGGCCGCTGCCTCCACAACGAGCTCTACTGGCGCGGCGCCGACTGGTGGGGCGCCGGCCCCGGCGCCCACAGCCACGTCGGCGGCGTCCGCTGGTGGAACGTGAAGCACCCCGGCGCGTACGCGGCGGCCCTGGGCGCCGGCCGGTCGCCCGGAGCCGGCCGCGAGGTCCTGTCGGACGAGGACCGCCGCGTCGAGCGGGTCCTCCTGGAGCTGCGGCTTCGCGAGGGCGTCGAGCTGTCGCTGCTGAAGCCCGCGGGCCTGGCGGCGGCCGAGCGGGCGCTGGCGGACGGGCTGCTCGTGCCGGGGGCGTACGGCGAGGGACGGGCGGTGCTGACGCTGCGGGGGCGGCTGCTGGCCGACGCGGTGGTGCGGGACCTGGTGGACTAGGGCGCTGCGCCCTCGCCCCGACCACGCCCGTCCGGGCTGCGCCCGGCGGCGACTTCGCCACCCCCGTGTGGGCATTCGTTCCGCAGGGCGGAACGGGTGGGCACACGGGACGTTGCCCCTTGCCGGGCCTAGGCTCCTCGCCCGTCGACCCGCACCGCGAGGGCGTCGCGGTCGTGGTGCGGGTTCAGGCGCAGGGGGCGGAGGCGCCGCCAAGGGCGCCGTCCCGTGTGCCCACCCGTCCCGCCTGGGGGCACCCACGGACGGAGTCTGGGGGAGGGACGAATGCCCACACGGGGGTGGGCGGGGGCGGACGATCGCCCCCGCGGCGGCGGGTAGCGGGGGCCGCACGCGCGAGCGGGCCGCACGGGCGGCGCGGAGGTCGAGTGCGCGGGCCGCACCGGAGCGGGGCGGGAGCCCCACGACGGGCGGCGACAGTCGCCCCTACGGTGCCGTCACGAAGTCGATCAGTTCTTCCACGCGGCCCAGCAGTTCCGGTTCCAGGTCCTTGTACGACGTCACTCGCGACAGGATGTGCTGCCACGCGGCGCCCGTGTTCTCCGGCCAGCCGAGGGCGCGGCAGATGCCCGTCTTCCAGTCCTGGCCGCGGGGGACGGTGGGCCAGGCGGGGATGGCGAGGGCGGCGGGCTTCACGGCCTGCCAGACGTCGATGTAGGGGTGGCCGACGACGAGGACGTCGGGGGAGGAGACCTGGGCGGCGATGCGGGACTCCTTGGAGCCCGGGACCAGGTGGTCGACGAGGACGCCGAGGCGGGCGTCCGGGCCGGGGGCGAAGTCGGCGACGATGGCCGGGAGGTCGTCGACGCCCTCCAGGTACTCGACGACGACGCCCTCGATCCGCAGGTCGTCGCCCCAGACGCGCTCGACCAGTTCGGCGTCGTGGCGGCCCTCGACGTAGATCCGGCCCGCCCGGGCGACCCGCGCCCGGGCGCCGGGGACGGCGATCGAGCCGGAGGCGGTACGGGTGGGGCGCGCCGGTGCGCCGGCGGAGGGGCGGACCAGGGTGACGACCCGGCCCTCCAGGAGGAAGCCGCGCGGCTCCAGCGGGAAGACCCGGTGCTTGCCGAAGCGGTCCTCCAGGGTCACCGTGCCCGCCTCGCAGCGGATCACCGCACCGCAGAACCCCGTCGTGACCTCCTCGACGACGAGGTCACGGTCCGCCGGCACCTCCGGCACGGGCGCCGATCGCTTCCAAGGGGGCGTCAGATCCGGGTTGTAGCTGCGCATTCGGGCGACGCTACGGCACCTCGAAGCGGCGTGCCAGTTCATCGCGCTGGCGTCGGACGAACGCGGCGTCCACCACGGCGCCGTGGCCCGGCACGTACACCGCGTCCTCGCCGGCCAGGGACAGCAGGCGGTCGACGGCGGCCGGCCAGCGGGCCGGGATCGCGTCCGGGCCGGCCTGCGGCTCGCCCGACTCCTCCACCAGGTCGCCGCAGAAGACGACCTCCCGCTCGCCCGGCACCAGGAGCGCCAGGTCGTGGCCGGTGTGGCCGGGGCCGGCGTTGGCGAGGAGGACCCGGCGGCCGCCGAGGTCGAGGGTCCACTCGCCGGAGACGGTGTGGCGCGGGGCCACCAGGACCTCGGCGGCCTCCGCCGCGGCCCGCTCGTCCACCCCCTGCCGTACCGCGTCCAGGCGCAGCGCCTCCGCCTCGCGCGGCAGCAGCGTGTCCATGCCCACCGCGCCGAAGACCTCCGCGCCCGCGAAGACCGCCGTGCCGAGGACGTGGTCGAAGTGCGGATGGCTGAGTGCGACATGCGTCACCCTCCGGCCGCCTGTGATCGCCGCCACCTGCGCCCGCAGCTCCGCGCCCTGCGCGAGGGTGGCTCCCGTGTCGTACAGCAGGACCCCGTCCCGCCCGGTGACCAGGCCCACCGTGGCGTCCCAGCCCGGCAGCCTGCGGCGTCCGACGCCCTCGCCGAGCCGCTCCCAGCCGTACTCTTCCCAGTCCAGATCCATGGCGTGACGCTAACCGGTACGCCGACCGGATCGCCTCCGCCGACCCCGCCTCCTTGCCAGGAGCGATGTCCGCCGCCGTACACTGGCCGGGGGTTTCCTGGCACTCGGACAGGGCGAGTGCCAAAAGTGGAGCAACCGGAACCGGATCGACAGCTGGAGGTGCGCGCGATGCTCAGCGAACGCAGACTCGAAGTGCTGCGCGCCATCGTCCAGGACTACGTCGGGACGGAGGAGCCGGTCGGCTCCAAGGCGCTGACCGAGCGCCACAAGCTCGGCGTGTCGCCCGCCACCGTGCGCAACGACATGGCGGTCCTGGAGGAGGAGGGCTACATCGCCCAGCCCCACACCAGTGCCGGCCGCATCCCCACCGACAAGGGCTACCGCCTCTTCGTCGACCGGCTGGCCGGCGTCAAGCCGCTGTCCACCCCCGAGCGGCGCGCCATCCACAACTTCCTCGACGGAGCGGTCGACCTCGACGACGTCGTCGGCCGCACGGTCCGGCTGCTCGCGCAGCTGACCCGGCAGGTCGCCGTCGTGCAGTACCCGTCGCTGACCCGTTCGACGGTCCGGCACGTGGAGCTGCTCTCGCTGGCACCCGCCCGGCTGATGCTCGTGCTCATCACGGACACCGGCCGGGTCGAGCAGCGCGTGATCGACTGTCCGGGACCCTTCGGCGAGACCTCCCTCGCCGACCTGCGGGCCCGCCTCAACAGCCGCGTCGTCGGCCGCCGCTTCGCGGACGTGCCGCAGCTGGTGCAGGACCTGCCGGAGTCCTTCGAGGACAACGAGGACCGGAGCACGGTCTCGACCGTGCTCGCGACCCTGCTCGAAACCCTGGTGGAGGAGCAGGAGGAGCGGCTCATGATCGGCGGTACCGCCAATCTGACCCGCTTCGGACACGACTTCCCCCTGACGATCAGGCCCGTCCTGGAAGCTCTGGAGGAGCAGGTCGTGCTCCTCAAGCTGCTCGGCGAGGCCAAGGAGTCGGGCATGACCGTACGGATCGGGCACGAGATCGCCCACGAGGGCCTGACGTCCACGTCGGTCGTCTCGGTCGGCTACGGTTCCGGCGGCGAGGCAGTCGCCAAACTCGGCGTGGTCGGACCGACCCGCATGGACTACCCCGGAACGATGGGAGCGGTACGCGCAGTGGCACGTTACGTCGGACAGATCCTGGCGGAGTCGTAAGTGGCCACCGACTATTACGCCGTACTGGGCGTACGCCGTGACGCTTCGCAGGACGAGATCAAGAAGGCGTTCCGGCGCCTCGCCCGCGAGCTTCACCCGGATGTGAACCCGGACCCGAAGACGCAGGAGCGGTTCAAGGAGATCAACGCCGCCTACGAGGTGTTGTCGGACCCGCAGAAGAAGCAGGTCTACGACCTCGGCGGCGACCCGCTGTCCGCCTCCGGCGGCGGCGCGGGGGCCGGTGGCTTCGGCGCGGGCGGCTTCGGGAACTTCTCGGACATCATGGACGCCTTCTTCGGAACGGCGTCCCAGCGCGGCCCGCGCTCGCGCACCCGGCGCGGCCAGGACGCGATGATCCGCCTGGAGGTGACCCTCGACGAGGCCGCCTTCGGTACCACCAAGGACATCCAGGTCGACACGGCCGTCGTCTGCACCACCTGCTCGGGCGAGGGCGCCGCGCCCGGCACCTCCGCGCAGACGTGTGACATGTGCCGCGGCCGCGGTGAGGTCTCCCAGGTCACCCGGTCCTTCCTGGGCCAGGTCATGACCTCGCGCCCCTGCCCGCAGTGCCAGGGCTTCGGCACGGTCGTCCCGACCCCGTGCCCCGAGTGCGCCGGCGACGGCCGCGTGCGGTCGCGCCGTACGCTCACGGTCAAGATCCCGGCCGGTGTCGACAACGGCACCCGGATCCAGCTCGCGGGCGAGGGCGAGGTCGGCCCCGGCGGCGGCCCCGCCGGCGACCTGTACGTCGAGATCCACGAGATCCCGCACGAGACCTTCCAGCGTCGCGGCGACGACCTGCACTGCACGGTCACCATCCCGATGACGGCGGCCGCGCTCGGCACGAAGGTGCAGCTCCAGACCCTCGACGGCCTTGAGGACGTCGACATCCGCCCGGGCACCCAGTCCGGCCAGTCGATCCCGCTGCACGGCCGTGGCGTCACCCATCTGCGCGGCAACGGGCGAGGCGACCTGATCGTCCACGTCGAGGTGCAGACCCCGACGAAGCTCGACCCGGAGCAGGAGCGACTGCTGCGCGAGCTGTCGAAGCTCCGCGGCGAGGAGCGCCCGCTGGGCCAGTTCCAGCCGGGGCAGCAGGGGCTGTTCTCGCGCCTGAAGGACGCGTTCAACGGGCGCTAGGCGTCTGCCGGACGCGTTCGACGGGCACTGGGCCCCGTTCCGTACGGTCGAGAGGGCGGCCCGCACCCGGTGCGGGCCGCCCTCTCGGGTACCGGCATGACACGATGCCTGCATGTCCACCGCTCTGAACGATCTCTCTCGTCATCCGATCGTGCAGGCCCCCATGGCGGGTGGCGCCTCCTGTCCCGAGCTCGTCGGTGCCGTGTGCGAGGCGGGCGCGCTGGGCTTCCTGGCCGGTGGGTACAAGACCGCGGGCGGGCTGTACCAGGAGATCAAGCAGGTGCGCGCGCTCACCGCGCGGCCGTTCGGGGTCAACCTGTTCATGCCGCCGGGCGGCCAGTCCGCGGATCCGGCGGCCGTGGAGGTGTACCGGCACCAGCTGGCCGGTGAGGCCACCTGGTACGAGACGGAGCTCGGCGACCCCGAGCAGGGCCGGGACGACGCCTACGACGCCAAGCTGGCGATCCTGCTCGACGACCCGGTGCCGGTCGTCTCCTTCACCTTCGGCTGCCCGGACCGCGACGCGCTCCACGCGTTCGCCCGGGTCCGCACGTACACGATCGTCACCGTCACCTCGGTCGAGGAGGCCCGGACGGCCGAACGGGCCGGGGCCGACGCGGTCTGTGTGCAGGGCACGGAGGCCGGCGGGCACCAGGGCACGCACCGCAACGACCCGGCCGACGGGCCGGGCGCCGGGAGCGGCCGCGGGCTGCTGCCGCTGCTGACCGAGGTCCGCGAGGCCGTGCGGCTGCCGATCATCGCGACCGGCGGGATCATGCGCGGGCGGCAGATCGCCGCCGTGCTCGCGGCGGGCGCCGACGCCGCCCAGCTCGGCACGGCCTTCCTCGGCTGCCCCGAGTCCGGGGCGCATCCGCTGCACAAGCGCGCCCTGACCGACCCGCTGTTCACGCACACCGAGCTGACCCGGGCGTTCTCGGGGCGGCCGGCGCGGGGCCTGGTGAACCGTTTCATGCGCGAGCACGGGCCCTACGCCCCGGCCGCCTACCCCGAGATCCACCATCTGACCGCCCCGGTGCGCAAGGCCGCCGCGACCGCCGGGGACCCGCAGGGCATGGCGCTGTGGGCCGGGCAGGGCCACCGGCTGGCCCGGGAGCTGCCGGCCGGGCGGCTCGTCGAGATCCTGGCGGAGGAGCTCGCCGAGGAACTCGCGGCCCTCGGTACCGTCACCCGCTGAAGCGACTCAAGCGACTCAAGCGACTCAAGAAACCAAGCAACAGGAGCACCACGTGACCGCACCCGTCTTCGTCGTCGACGCCGTCCCGTCCGTCGGCGGGTTCCTCCTCGACGGGCCGGAGGGCCGGCACGCCGTCTCCGTGAAGCGGCTGCGCGCGGGGGAGGAGCTGGTGCTCACCGACGGGCGCGGCGCCTGGGCGGAGTGCGTGGTCGCCGCCGCCGAGGGCAAGGACCAGCTGACCGTCGACGTCACCGCCGTCCACGAGGACCCGGAGCCCGCGCCCCGGATCACCGTCGTCCAGGCGCTGCCCAAGGGCGACCGCGGCGAGGTGGCCGTCGAGACCATGACGGAGACCGGCGTCGACGCGATCGTGCCGTGGGCCGCGTCCCGCTGCATCACCCAGTGGAAGGGCGACCGCGGTCTGAAGGCGCTCGGCAAGTGGCGGGCCACCGCGCGCGAGGCCGGCAAGCAGTCGCGCCGCACCCGCTTCCCCGAGGTCGCCGAGCTGATGACGTCCAAGCAGGCCGCCGCGCTGCTCGCGGGCGCCGACTTCGCCGCCGTGCTGCACGAGGACCGCGACCACCCGAGCGGCGCCCTCGCGACGGCCGAGCTGCCCGCGACGGGGTCGATCGTGCTGGTCGTCGGGCCCGAAGGGGGCGTGTCCCCGGAGGAGTTGGCGCTCTTCGAGGAGGCGGGCGCCCGGCCGTACCGGCTCGGCCACAGCGTGCTGCGCACGTCGACGGCGGGGACGGCGGCCGCGGCGCTGGTGCTCGGGCGGACGGGACGCTGGTCGTAGGCCGCGGCCGCGGCTGATGATCCGGTCGGGGCCCGCGTTGTCGGCGGGCCCCGATAGCATTTGATCGACATCGAGAGCGACCGAGGCGAGGAGGCCCGGGCCATGGCCGGAGAGCCGCAGAGCGACTGCCTGTTCTGCAAGATCGCGGAGGGGGAGGTCCCGGCGACGATCGTGCGCGAGACGGAGACCACGCTCGCGTTCCGCGACATCAACCCGCAGGCACCCACGCACGTCCTGGTGATCCCGCGGCTGCACTACCCCGACGCCGCGTCCCTCGCCGCCGCGGCGCCGACGGTCGCCGCGGACATACTGCGCGAGGCCGGCGCCGTCGCCGAGCAGGAGAAGATCGACGGCAGCGGCTTCCGCATCATCTTCAACACCGGTGCGGGCGCCGGTCAGACGGTCTTCCACGCCCACGCGCACGTGCTGGGCGGCCGCGGCCTCAACTGGCCGCCCGGATAGGCCGGGACGGTCCCCTTGTCCGTACGTGAACTGGTCGTGCTCGGCACGGCCAGCCAGGTCCCGACCCGGCACCGCAACCACAACGGCTATCTGCTGCGCTGGGACGGGCAGGGCATCCTCTTCGACCCCGGCGAGGGCACCCAGCGCCAGATGCTGCGGGCCGGGGTCGCGGCGCACGACCTCGACCGGATCTGCGTCACGCACTTCCACGGGGACCACTCGCTGGGCCTGGCCGGGGTGATCCAGCGGATCAACCTCGACCAGGTCCCGCACCCGGTCACCGCGCACTACCCGGCGAGCGGACAGCGCTTCTTCGACCGGCTGCGGTACGCGACGGCCTACCGCGAGACCGTGAAGCTGGCGGAGGCGCCGGTCGCCGCCGACGGGCCGCTCGCCGTCACCGACGCGTTCACGCTCGACGCGCGCCGGCTCTCCCACCCCGTCGAGTCGTACGGCTACCGGATCGTCGAGCCGGACGGGCGGCGCATACTCCCCGAGCGGCTCGCCGCGCACGGCATCGCCGGGCCGGACGTCGGCCGGATCCAGCGCGAGGGCGCGCTCGACGGCGTCACGCTGGAGGACGTCAGCGAGGTGCGGCGCGGGCAGCGGTTCGCGTTCGTCATGGACACCCGGCTGTGCGACGGGGTGTACGAGCTCGCCGAGGGTGCCGACATGCTCGTCATCGAGTCGACCTTCCTCGACGAGGACGTGCAGCTCGCCGTCGACCACGGCCATCTGACCGCCGGTCAGGCCGCGGCGGTGGCGCGGGACGCGGGCGTACGCCACCTGGTGCTCACGCACTTCTCGCAGCGCTACGCCGACCCGTCGGAGTTCGAGCGGCAGGCGCGGGCGGCCGGCTTCGAGGGGGAGCTGAGCGTCGCCCAGGACCTGATGAGAGTCCCCGTGCCCAAGCGATAGCCCACCCGGAAGCACCCGCACCACCCGCACCACCTCCAGGAAGCAGCACCACCATGCCGGTACCCAAGGCCGAACTCCACCTCCACATCGAAGGCACCCTCGAACCCGAGCTGGCCTTCGCCCTCGCCGAGCGCAACGGCGTCACCCTCCCGTACGCGGACACCGCCGCGCTCCGTGAGGCCTACCGCTTCAGCGACCTCCAGTCCTTCCTGGACCTCTACTACGCCCTCATGGCCGTGCTCCGCACCGCCGACGACTTCACCGACCTCGCCGACGCGTACCTCGCGCGCGCCGCCGCCCAGGGCGTGCGGCACGCCGAGATCTTCTTCGATCCGCAGGCGCACGCCGTGCGCGGCGTCCAGATGGGCGTCGTCGTCGAGGGCCTCACGGCAGCGCTCGACCGCGCCGAGGAGCGCCACGGCATCTCCACCCGCCTCATCATGTGCTTCCTGCGCGACGAGTCGGCCGAGTCCGCGATGGCCACGCTCGATGCCGCGCGGCCCTACCTCGACCGGATCACCGGCGTCGGCCTCGACTCGGCGGAGGTCGGGCACCCGCCGGCCAAGTTCCGCGCGGTGTACGAGGAGGCCGCGCGGCTCGGGCTGCGCCGCGTCGCCCACGCGGGCGAGGAGGGCCCCGCGGAGTACATCCGCGAGGCGCTCGACGTCCTCGGCGTGGAGCGCGTCGACCACGGGCTGCGGTGCCTGGAGGACCCGGACCTCGTCGACCGGCTGGTGCGCGAGCGGGTGCCGCTGACGCTGTGCCCGCTGTCCAACGTGCGGCTGCGGGCGATCGACGTCATCGAGCAGCACCCGCTGCGGCGGATGCTGGACGCGGGCCTCGTCGCGACGGTGAACTCGGACGACCCCGCGTACTTCGGCGGCTACGTCGGGGACAACTTCACCGCGGTGCGCGAGGCGCTGGGCCTGGAGCCGGAGCAGCTGCGGACGCTGGCGCGGAACTCGTTCCTGGCGTCGTTCCTGGAGGACGAGGAGGAGCGGCGGGAGCGGTACCTGGCCGAGGTGGAGGCGTACGACTTCGGGGCGTAGCCGTCCGGGGGCGGGCCGGCGCCGGCGTTCCGGGGAGTGAACGCGGAAATGAGACGCCGTGCGGTGGTGCACGTGGTCGCGGCACCATGTGTATCAAGCACCGAGTGGGCGGAGAAGGCGTTATCCCCCGATTTGGCCCGCCTCACCTTCCCCTTAGGGCACACTGTCGAGATCGGCGCCACGGTGCCGATCCGCCGCACCCACGACCGGGGAGCCTGCCGTGACCGACCGCGAACGCGAACGCCGCACCGACGTCGACCCGCTGGTGTGCCTGCGCGAGCCCACCGATCCGGACTGCGACGTCTTCCTCACCGGCACGGTCTTCCTCGACATCATCTTCACCGGCCTCGACAGCGCCCCCGTGCGCGGCACCGAGTCCTGGGCCCGCGGCATGGGTTCCAGCCCCGGCGGCGTCGCCAACATGGCCACCGCGCTCGCCCGCCTCGGCCTGCGCACCTCGCTCGCCGCCGCGTTCGGCGACGACCACTACGGCGAGTACTGCTGGGACGCCCTGGAGCAGGGCGAGGGGATCGATCTCTCGCTGTCGCGGACCGTGCCCGGGTGGCACTCGCCGGTCACCGTCTCCATGGCGTACGAGGGCGAGCGCACGATGGTCTCGCACGGCCACGCCGCCCCGCCGCTCGACGGCACCCTGCCCGCCGGTCCGCCCGCCTACCCGCCGCACGCCCGCGCCGCCGTCGCCTCCCTGGTGCCCGGCCGCAGCGAGGAGTGGGTGGCCCGGGCCGCCCGGGGCGGGGCCAAGGTCTTCGCGGACGTCGGCTGGGACGACACCGGGCGCTGGGACCTGGCCGGCCTGACCGACCTGGAGCACTGCGAGGCGTTCCTGCCGAACGCCGCCGAGGCGATGCGCTACACCCGCACCGACTGCCCGCGCGCCGCCGCCCGGGCGCTCGCCGACAAGGTGCGCTACGCGGTCGTCACCCTCGGCTCGGAGGGCGCCTACGCCGTGGACGGCGCCACCGGCGAGACCGCCGAGGTGCCCGCGATCCGGGTCTCCGCCCTCGACCCGACCGGCGCCGGGGACGTCTTCGTCGCCGGCTTCGTCACCGGCACCCTGGCCGGCTGGCCGCTCGCCGACCGGCTCGCCTTCGCAGGGCTCACGGCCGCGCTGTCGGTGCAGGAGTTCGGCGGGTCGCTGTCCGCGCCGACCTGGGGCGAGATCGCCGCCTGGTGGCAGCACGTCCAGGGACACGAGGGCCAGGACCCGGCCGCCCTGCGCGACCGCTACGCCTTCCTGGAGCGGCTGCTGCCCGTCCGGGCCCGCCCCTGGCCGCTCCGCCGGGCCGTCCCCACCATCGGCTTCCGCCCCGCCCCGGCCCCCTAGGGCCTGTCCGGCGGATCATGGCCGGAGCCGCGACCCCCGAGGGGTACCCCCCGGGGCGCCGGCCCGCGCCCTCCTCGCCGCGCAACCGCCCGGTCCCGGCACCGTAAAAACCGTTCAGGGTTGTCCGACCCGAGTCGTAGGCTTGGTATCCGAGAGGTTGTCGAGCAGCGAGAACCCTGCGACGGGAGGTATGTGCAGGCCACAGTGCCGGCCCATGACTCAGACACCCACAGCCCACGCCCCTGCGCCGGGGCAGGCACGCGCTCAGTTCACCGTCCCCGCGAAGCACCCGATGGTGATGGTCCTCGGATCCGGTGACACCCTGCTGCGCGTGATCGAGGAGGCGTTCCCGTCCACGGACATCCACGTACGGGGAAACCAGATCAGCGCCGTCGGCGACGCGAGTGAAGTCGCCCTGGTACAGCGCCTGTTCGACGAGATGATGCTGGTGCTCCGCACCGGACAGCCGATGACGGAGGACGCCGTGGAACGGTCGATCGCCATGCTGCGGGAGGAAGACGGGGAGGCGGCGGCGGAGACGCCGTCCGAGGTGCTCACGCAGAACATCCTCTCCAGCCGCGGCCGCACCATCCGCCCCAAGACCCTCAACCAGAAGCGCTATGTCGACGCCATCGACAAGCACACCATCGTCTTCGGCATCGGCCCCGCCGGCACCGGCAAGACGTATCTGGCCATGGCCAAGGCGGTCCAGGCCCTGCAGTCCAAGCAGGTCACCCGGATCATCCTGACGCGGCCGGCCGTCGAGGCGGGCGAGCGGCTCGGCTTCCTGCCCGGCACGCTCTACGAGAAGATCGACCCGTATCTGCGTCCGCTGTACGACGCGCTGCACGACATGCTCGATCCGGACTCCATCCCCAAGCTGATGGCCAACGGGACGATCGAGGTCGCGCCGCTCGCGTACATGCGGGGCCGGACGCTCAACGACGCGTTCATCATCCTCGACGAGGCGCAGAACACGAACCCCGAGCAGATGAAGATGTTCCTCACCCGCCTCGGCTTCGACTCGAAGATCGTCATCACCGGTGACATCACCCAGGTCGACCTCCCCGGCGGCACGAAGAGCGGTCTGCGCCAGGTCCGCGACATCCTCGACGGGGTCGCGGACGTGCACTTCTCGATGCTCACGTCGCAGGATGTCGTCCGGCACAAGCTCGTCGGCCGTATCGTCGACGCGTACGAGAAGTACGACAACGCCAACGACAACGCCAACGCCAAGGCCAAGGGCGACGGCAGCCGTAACGGGCGCAACGGGAAGTAGAAGCAACAGCACATGTCGATCGACGTCAACAACGAGTCCGGCACCGAGGTCGACGAGCAGGCGATCCTCGACATCGCCCGCTACGCGCTCGGGCGCATGCGCATCCACCCGCTCTCCGAGCTCTCGGTGATCGTCGTGGACGCCGAGGCGATGGAGCAGCTCCACATCCAGTGGATGGACCTGCCGGGCCCGACGGACGTCATGTCCTTCCCGATGGACGAGCTGCGCCCGCCGTCGAAGGACGACGAGGAGCCCCCGCAGGGCCTCCTCGGCGACATCGTGCTCTGCCCCGAGGTCGCCACCCAGCAGGGCAAGGACGCCCCGACGCAGCACTCCATGGACGAGGAGCTCCAGCTCCTCACCGTCCACGGAGTGCTGCACCTGCTCGGCTACGACCACGAGGAGCCGGACGAGAAGGCCGAGATGTTCGGCCTCCAGGCCGCCATCGTGGACGGCTGGCGTGCGGAGAAGGGCCTGACCGGCCCGTCGCCCGCGCCGACCGTCTCCTGACCCCGGTCGGCAGGGGACAGGTCCGTCCGTCATGACCGCACAACTCATCCTGGGCGCCGTCGCCCTGGTCATCGTCGCCTGGCTCGCCGCCTGCGCCGAGGCCGGCATCGCCCGCGTCTCCAGCTTCCGCGCCGCCGAGGCCGTCCGGTCCGGGCGGCGCGGCGCCGAGAAGCTGGCGCAGGTCGCCTCCGACCCGACCCGCTATCTCAACGTGGCGCTGCTCGTCCGCGTCGCCTGCGAGACGGCGGCCGGCGTCCTCGTCACCTACGCCTGCCTGGAGGCCCTCCCGGAGACCTGGCAGGCGCTGCTCGTCGCCATGGCGGTGATGGTGCTCGTCTCGTACGTCGCCGTCGGCGTCTCGCCGCGCACCATCGGCCGCCAGCACCCGCTGAACACGGCGACCGCCGCCGCGTACGTGCTGCTGCCGCTCGCCCGGATCATGGGTCCGATCCCGCAGCTGCTCATCCTCATCGGCAACGCGGTCACGCCGGGCAAGGGCTTCCGCAAGGGCCCGTTCGCCTCCGAGGCCGAGCTGCGCGCGATGGTCGACCTCGCCGAGCAGGAGTCGCTGATCGAGGACGAGGAGCGCCGCATGGTGCACTCGGTCTTCGAGCTCGGCGACACCCTGGTCCGCGAGGTGATGGTGCCGCGCACCGACCTCGTCTGCATCGAGCGCTACAAGACCGTCCGCCAGGCCCTCACCCTCGCGCTGCGCTCCGGCTTCTCCCGGATCCCGGTCACCGGGGAGAACGAGGACGACATCGTCGGCATCGTGTATCTGAAGGACCTGGTCCGCAAGACGCACATCAACCGCGACGCCGAGGCCGACCTGGTGTCCACGGCGATGCGCCCGGCGGCCTTCGTCCCCGACACCAAGAACGCGGGCGACCTGCTGCGCGAGATGCAGCAGGAGCGCAACCACGTCGCCGTCGTCATCGACGAGTACGGCGGCACGGCCGGGATCGTCACCATCGAGGACATCCTGGAGGAGATCGTCGGCGAGATCACCGACGAGTACGACCGGGAGCTGCCGCCCGTCGAGGAGCTCGGCGACGACCGCTACCGGGTCACCGCCCGCCTCGACATCGGAGACCTCGGCGAGCTCTACGGCTTCGGCCCCGACGAGTACGACGACGAGGACGTCGAGACGGTCGGCGGACTGCTCGCCAAGGCCCTCGGCCGGGTGCCGATCGCCGGCGCGAACTCGGTCGTCGAGCTGCCCGACGGGCGGAGCCTGCGGCTCACCGCCGAGGCCCCGGCCGGCCGGCGGAACAAGATCGTGACCGTGCTCGTCGAACCGGTCGGCACCGCCGGCCCCGAGGAGGGAACCGAGTCGTGACGCCCGACCAGCTGCGCGCCTTCTGCCTGGACTTCAACGACGCGACCGAGGAGTTCCCCTTCGGGCCCGACGTCTCCGTCTTCAAGGTGGCCGGGAAGATGTTCGCGCTGTCCTGGCTGGACGCCGACCCGCTCACGGTCAACCTCAAGTGCGACCCGGACGACGCCGTACGGCTCCGCGAGGAGTATCCGGCGATCGCCCCGGGCTACCACATGAACAAGCGGCACTGGAACACGGTGAGCGTGGGAGAGCTCCCGGACCGGATGGTCCGGGAGCTCGTCGAGGACTCGTACGACCTGGTGGTCGCCGGGCTGCCGAAGGCGGTACGGCTCCGCCTCGACCGGCCCTGACTCACCCGGCGCGCCGCAGGCCGAGCGCCACGACCGCCGCCGTCACCAGCACGATCGCCGCGTCCAGGGCGAGGACCGTGCGCACGCCCCCGTACAGGCTGTCGCCGGTGGTGGCGAGGACGCCGAGCAGCGGGATGCCGACGGTGATGCCGACCTGCTGGGTCGTGGTCACCAGACCGGTGGCCAGGCCCTGCTCCTCGTCCGGGACACCGGAGGTGACGGTCACGCCGTACGAGATGATCGCGCCCAGGTGGCACATCGAGGCCAGCGAGACCGCGACCGTGGCGACGACCGCGCCCGAGCCGGCGCCGATGGCCAGCAGCCCGGCGGTGAGCACGCCCTGGCCGGCGAGGCCGAGGACCAGGGTGCGGCGGGCGCCGAACCGGCCGATGACCCGGGCGGCGAAGGAGCCGGCGAGCACCGACAGCGCGCCCTGCACGCCGAAGACCAGACCGGTCTGGAAGCCGGACAGGCCCAGCGTCTCCTGCAGGTAGAGCGTCAGGACGAAGACGACCGTCGACATCATCGCGAAGGTGATCAGCCCGCCCAGGTTGCCGAAGGCGACCGTGCGCCGCTTCAGCATCGGCAGCGAGACGAGCGGGGCGGCGTGCCGGGACTCGACGATCACGAAGACGACCAGCAGGGCCACGCCCGCCACCAGGGTGACCAGGACGTCGGCGTGGCCGAAGCCGCGCTGGGCCGCCGTCGACAGCGAGTAGATCAGCGACAGCAGACCGCCGGTGACGGTCACCGCGCCCGGCACGTCCAGGCGGGGCCGCTCGGGGGTGCGGGACTCGGGCAGCAGGGCCGGGGCGAAGGGCAGCACGAGGGCGCTGAACACAGCGAGCAGGCCCATGGTGGAGCGCCAGCCGAAGGTGTCGGTCATGACACCGCCGAGGACCATGCCGATGGTGAAGCCCAGCGACAGGATGGTGCCGGAGATGCCGAGCGCCCGGTCGCGCTGCGGGCCCTCGGGGAAGGTCGTGGTCAGCAGCGCCATGCCGGTCGGCACGATCGCCGCCGCGCCCAGGCCCTGCAGCGCGCGGCCGGTGAGGAAGGCGGCCGGGCTCCAGGCGAAGGTGGCGAGCAGCGAGGCCGCGCCGAAGAGCGCGAGTCCGGTGAGGAACAGCTTCTTGCGTCCGTACAGGTCGCCGATCCGGCCGGAGAGCAGCAGGAAGCCGCCGGACGGCAGGGCGAAGGCGGTGATGGCCCACTGGAGGGCGGCGGGGCTGAGGCCGAGGTCGGCGCCGAGCACCGGCAGGGCCACGTTCAGGACGGAGAAGTCCAGCGACACCATGAACTGGGCGGCGCACAGCACGATCAGGATGAGCCGGGAGCGGCCGCTGAGCGCGGGGGCCGGGGCCGGGGGCGGGGTGTCGGCCGGGGCGCCGGTGGGGGTCGGTGGAGCCTTGGGGGAGGAGGTCGCGGTTGCCATGACCACGACTCTCGTGGCGCGGGAATGTCCGTGGGGAGCGGGAACTTATCCTGTTGGTCGCACCACCAGGCAAACCCATGCGCGTCCCGGGGGAGGAAGCACACGTGGCCACCGCACTGGAGAGCACGGACGGCGGTACGGAGGGCAAGGCACACCGGCTCGCCGAACTGCGCGAGTTCCTGATGAGCCGGCGGGCCCGGGTCAGCCCGGCCGAGGCCGGCCTGCCGGACGGCGGCGCCCGGCGCCGTACGCCCGGACTGCGCCGTGAGGAGGTCGCCGTCCTCGCCGGCGTCGGCGTCTCCTGGTACCAGTGGCTGGAGCAGGGGCGCGACATCACCGTCTCGCCGCAGGTCCTCGACTCCGTCGCCCGCGTGCTGCGGCTCAGCCCGGCCGAGCGGCGCCACCTCTACGTCCTGGCGGGCCTCAACCCGCCGGCGCCCGAGACCGCGCCCGAGGACCGGGACATGTGCCACGGCCTGCGCCGGCTCATCGACACCTGGATGCCGTTCCCGGCGCACATCATGGACGTGTACTGGAACACGGTCATGTACAACGACGCGGCGGCGATCGTGCTCGGCATGCGGCCGGAGATCGTGCAGAACTGCCTGATCGCCTTCTTCACCGATCCGCTGTACCGCACGCGGTCGAAGTCCTGGGAGGAGATCGCGCCGCAGGTCGTCGCCCAGTTCCGCGCCGCCTGCTCGGAGCACCCGGAGGACGACGGCTTCCGTGAGGTGATCGAGGAGGCGAGGGCGGCGAGCCCCGAGTTCGCCGAGCTGTGGGACCGGCAGGACATCCGGCCCGGCGGCCTCAACCGCAAGGAGCTGGAGCATCCGCTCGTCGGCCCGCTCTTCGTCGAGGCCACCCAGCTGCGGGTGCCGGCCCGCCCGGACCTGGTGATCGTGCTGCACACGCCGCTGCCGGAGGCGGACACGGCGGCGAAGCTGGAGTGGCTGGTGTCGCCGGAGGGGCGGCGCGGGGCGATGTACCCGGTGGCGGGCTGAGGGGCCCGGGGGAGTCGGCGGCCACGGGGGAGCCGGCGGTAGGGGGACGGCGGCCTCCGGGGTGAGTCGGCGGAACGGGGACCTCGACGAAGCGGTGTCAGAGACTCCGGATATCCTCTCGCCGCACGTCACCGCAGGACGCGGCCGTGCCCACCCCTGCCGCCTCACCCTCAAGGGCTTCGCAAATGCGTACGCGTTTCTCCCGCGGTCTGTCCGCCGCCCTCGCCGTCTCCGCGCTCTCGCTGACCGCCGCCTGTGGTGGCGGCGACTCCGACGGCGCCAAGAAGGACGGCGCCGACAAGCCGGCCGCCTCCGCGTCGGCCACCTCCGCCGCGCCGCAGCCGGCCGCCCCGCTGACCGATGCCCAGATGAAGGCCGCCGCGCTCGATGCCAAGGACCTGCCTTCGGGCTGGGCGGCCGGCAAGGTGGAGACGGGCCCGGCCTTCGGCAAGGCCGACAAGCCCGAGTGCGTGGCGGTCACCGACCTGTTCGCCCCGGCCGTCAAGGGCGCGACGACCGGCGCGGACCTCCACTTCACGCAGGGCAAGAACACCACGCTTGACCAGCAGGTCCTCACCTTCCCGGGCACCGGTGCGGCCGACTTCGCCAAGGCGATCGGCGCCGCCGCCGACGGCTGCACCTCCTTCAACACCACGGCCGAGGGCATGAAGATCAAGGGCACGGTCAAGAAGCTGACCGCCCCGGCCGGCGCCGAGGAGGCGCACGCCATCCGCGTGACGGTCACCATGCCCGACATGGGCTACCAGACCCAGGTCGACCTCCTCGTCGCCCGCCAGGGCAGCGGCGTGACCCGCATCGCCTTCGACCCGGCGAACGACGCCACCGGCCACAAGGACTTCGGCGCCCTCGCCAAGGCGACGGTCGACAAGTTCGCCAAGGCCGCTCAGGGCTGAGACCCGGCCCCGTAGCCGCTCCGGCCCGACCTATCCTCGGATCATGACACTCAACCGCACGCACGACGACCTCGGTGCCGAGGACCTCAAGATCATCACGCTGGCGCGCAGCGCCCGCGCCCGCAACGGGGTGCCGGAGGGCGCGGCGGTACGGGACGAGACCGGGCGCACCTATGTCGCCGGCACCGTCGAGCTGGAGTCGCTGAAGCTGAGCGCGCTGCAGACCGCGGTCGCCATGGCCGTCGCCAGCGGCGCCCAGTCGCTTGAGGCCGCGGCCGTGGTGTCCGCCGCCGAGGCGGCCTCGGACGAGGATCGCGCGGCGGTGCGCGACCTGGGCGGGCCCGAGACCCCGGTGCTGCTCGCGGGCCCCGACGGGCGGCTGCGCGAGGCGGTCACCGCGGGCTGAGCGGATGACGGTGTGACGGGAGAGGCCCGGTGCTCGACGAGCGCCGGGCCTCTCGTGGTACCGCTCCCGCACAGCCCTTGTGCTCTTGTGAAGAATGCGCGTCAATAGCACCGGTCCGCATGATGGACCGTCAGAAACGCGCCGTCAGGGGCGTGTCATCCACGCAGTGCCCGCACCCCTGCGTTCGTCATCGGAAGGGGTACGACCTCGCCATGAGAAGCAGAAGCAGCTTAGGGATCGTCGCGGTGCTGTCCGGGGCGCTCGCCGCCGCCGGGCTCGCCTTCGCGCCGGGTGCCGCCGCCGTCTCGCCGGGCTCGGCCACGGCGACGTACGACTGCGGGACGTGGGGCGGCGGCGGTGCCACCCTCACCGCCACGCAGAGCGGCACCGCCGCGACCATCACCCTCACCTCCGCGGTGAAGACGCCGGTCGCGGTCGGCGCCGACCAGATCAGCGCCACGCTGACGATGGCCAAGGCCGGCGGCGGCACCCGGGTCTTCACGGGCAAGAAGAACCCGCCGCTCGCCGCGAACCAGTCGGTGACGATCGGCCCGCTCAGCGGGACGGTCGCCTCCGGTGACAGCCTCAACTCCTACTTCGCGGGCACCGCGCTCAAGATGGTGATCTTCGGCGTCACGGTGAACTGCGACGCGCTCACCTCGCAGTCGCCCGGGCCCTTCGTGTTCAGCTGAGCCCCTTCCGCACGACACCGCACGACACACCGCACGTCCGACCGGTACCGCCCTGGGCGGTACCGGTCGCTGCTGTGCGCCCACGTCCCCGACCTGGGGAAATGTGTCAAATGTGGTGATCTTGACAGTATCTGATGGGCCATCAGTCGGTGCTTTTCGATTCCATTGACTTCTCTCGGCCCGCAGCCGTCAATGGCGCCCTCTCTCGTCTCCCTCAGGAGGGGCCCACATGCACTTCACCCCACGAAGACGGCGCCGCTGGACCGCCGTCCTCGGCGCCACCGCGCTCGCCGTCACCGCGGGCGGCGCGCTCGCCGCCCCGGCCGGCGCGGCCACCACCGCCTCCCAGGCCGTGGACTTCGCCACCCACTGCGTGCCGCCGCCGATCGCGGGCATCCCGCCCATCGACGGCACCACCACCGCCCAGATCACCGTCGACAACGCCGCGCCGAAGGTCGGCGACACGGTCACCGTCACCTACACGGTCACCAAGCCCGCCGCCTCCAACCCGGTGGACCTCCAGCTCCCGGCCGACATCATGACGCCGAGCGGCAAGGTCACCCTCGGCGGCGCCCAGTCCGGCGCGGTCACCGTCACCGGCGAGAAGAAGAACCCGCCCGTCCCCGGCAAGGGCGCCTTCCCGGCCTTCTCGATGAAGGGCACCTTCACCGTGACCGCGCCCGGCGCGATCACGCTCTCGCCCGGCGACTACAACATCCACACCTCGTACCTGATGGAGCTGGACACCCCCTGCACCGTCAGCAACCCGCCCGCGCCCGTCTCCGAGACGGTCACCGCCGCCCCGCAGCCCGGCGCCAACGAGCGCGCGCTCCAGCTCGACAGCGCCTCCGGCGCGCCCGGCGTCCGCGTCACGGTCAGCGGCACCAAGTTCACCCCGCTGACCGAGGTGACCGTCGTCGGCCGGGCCGGCGCCGCCGAGACCGCCGACAGGATGACGGTCACGACGGACAGCGAGGGCGGTTTCGCCGCGCGCCTGAGGGTCAGCGACCTGGCGACCACCGGGATCGTGGCCTACGAGGGCGCGGCCTGGGACGCCGACAAGGGCGCGGGCCCCGTCGCGTACCAGGTCATCGACGACACCCCGGCCCCGCCGAACAGCCAGAAGATCACGGCCACGGTGAAGGCGGGCACCCTGTCGATGACCCAGGCCGGTGACGCCGTCCAGCTCTCGGCCGTCGACTTCGGCCAGGGCGGCGCGGCCACCGGCGCGCTGCAGACGGTGACCGTCAAGGACTTCCGCGGCGGCCCCGCGGGCTGGTCCCTGACCGGCAAGGTCACCGACTTCACCGGTCCCGGCGGCGCGTCCGTCGGCGCCGGGCGGCTCAGCTGGACCCCGGCCTGCACCACCAAGGCCGGCAGCCCCAGCACCTGCGCCCCCGGCAGCGCCGGTCCCGTCGGCAGCGGCGGCGCGACCCTCGCCTCCACGCCCAACGGCACGCTCACGGGCGGCGAGTTCACCGTCGACGCCGGGCTCTCCCTCGACGTCCCGGCCTACACGGCGCCGGGCTCGTACGCGGGCGTGCTGACGCTGACGCTGTCCTGACCGACACCAGCACCGTCACCGTCACCGACACCGGCACCGGCACCGACACGAGAGAACCGAGCCAAAGGGGTCCGCACCCGTGCGACGCAAGCCGTACGTCCTCCTCCTGAACGTTCTGCACGTCCTGGCCGTTCTGGGCGCCGCGCTGCTGCTCGGCGCCCGGAACGCACCCTCCGCGGCAGCCGCCGAGAACGGCGAGTGGGCCGTCTACCCGGCCGCCTCCCGCCTCGGCAGCCGCCCGTACTTCTATCTCTCCGCCGATCCCGGCACCACCGTCACCGACCGGGTCACCGTCGCCAACAAGACCGCCGCGCCGCTCACCTTCCTCCTCTACGGCGCCGACGCCTACAACACCGAACGCGACGGCGGCTTCGCCGTGCGCACCCGGCAGGAGCGGCAGACGGGCGCCGGGGCGTGGATCAGGCCCGCCCGGGACCGGGTCACCGTGCCGCCGAGGTCCGCCGTCACCGTGCCGTACACGCTGACCGTCCCCGCCGACGCCGAGCCCGGCGACCACCCCGGTGCCGTCGTCGCCCTCGACGAGCGGATCACGAAGGGCGGCGCGGGGGGCGCGGTCGCGCTCGGAGTGCAGCGGGCGGTCGGCGCCCGCGTCTATCTGCGGGTCGGCGGCCCGACCGTGCCGGCGCTCGCCGTCGAGGACGTCACCCTCGTCCAGGACCGGCCGCTCGTGCCCGGCACGCGGACGAGCACCGCCGCCGTCTCGTACACCCTGCACAACCGCGGCAACGTCACCCTGAACCCCAAGGTCGCCCTGGAGGCCCGGGGCCTCTTCGGCCGGACCCTGCTCTCCCGCGACCTGGAGCGGCTGCCGGCCGAGCTGCTGCCCCGGCAGAAGATCCGGCTGACCGAGTCCTGGCGCGGATCGCCGCAGTTCGACTGGGGCGAGGTGACGCTGACGGCGACCGCCAAGGACGTCCGCGAGTCGGCCGGGGTGTCCTTCGTGGCGCTGCCCTGGCTGCCGCTCACGGTGCTCGCCGCGGGCGCCGCCGGCGGGGCCGCCGCGCTCCGGATCCGCCGGCGCGGGGCGCCGCGGACCGACTGAGGCGGACTGAGTACGTATGCGGGGCGCGGATCGGGGACAATGGCCCCCATGAGCGTTCGCACCCCCGAGACCGATGAGAACACGGCCCCCCACCGGGCGGGCTTCGCCTGCTTCGTCGGGCGCCCCAACGCGGGCAAGTCCACCCTTACGAACGCTCTCGTCGGTCAGAAGGTGGCGATCACCTCCAACCGGCCGCAGACGACCCGGCACACCGTCCGCGGCATCGTGCACCGCCCGGACGCCCAGCTGGTCCTGGTCGACACCCCCGGCCTGCACAAGCCGCGCACGCTCCTCGGCGAGCGGCTGAACGACGTCGTGCGCACGACGTGGGCCGAGGTCGACGTGATCGGCTTCTGCCTGCCCGCCGACCAGAAGCTCGGCCCCGGCGACCGCTTCATCGCCAAGGAGCTCGCCGAGATCAAGAAGACGCCCAAGGTCGCGATCATCACCAAGACCGACCTGGTCGACTCCAAGACCCTCGCCGAGCAGCTGATCGCCATCGACCAGCTCGGCAAGGAGCTGGGCTTCGAGTGGGCGCAGATCGTGCCGGTGTCGGCCGTCGGCAACAAGCAGGTCCAGCTCGTCGCCGACCTGCTGATCCCGCTGCTGCCGGAGTCCCCGCCGCTCTACCCGGAGGGCGACCTCACCGACGAGCCCGAGATGGTCATGGTCGCGGAGCTGATCCGCGAGGCCGCGCTCGAAGGCGTACGGGACGAGCTGCCGCACTCCATCGCGGTGGTCGTCGAGGAGATGATCCCGCGCGAGAACCGCCCGGCGGACCGGCCGCTGCTCGACATCCACGCCAACGTCTACATCGAGCGGCCCAGCCAGAAGGGCATCATCATCGGCCCCAAGGGCAAGCGCCTGAAGGAGGTCGGGACGAAGTCGCGCCAGCACATCGAGGCGCTGCTCGGGACCCCGGTCTTCCTCGACCTGCACGTGAAGGTCGCGAAGGACTGGCAGCGGGACCCCAAGCAGCTGCGCAAGCTCGGCTTCTGAACCCCTGGGGGCTCAGGCGCCTTCCTTCAGCACGAGCTGGATCAGCTCGCGCTGTTCGTCGGTGAGGTGCGGGTCGGCCAGCCGCACCATCGTGCCGTCGATCGTGATCTCGTAGCTGAAGCCGTCCGGGACCCCTCGGCTCTCGGGCGGCGGCGGTGCGGCGAGCGTCCGGTCGGCCAGTTCCCGCAGGCGCTGGTCGTCCGGGCGGCCGTCGGTCTCCACCTCCGCCGACTTCTCGATGCCCGCGAAGCCCCCGGTGCGTACGACGCGAATTTTCATGGGGTCTGTCTACCGCAGACTCAGGAGGTCGGCACCCCGACCGTCGCCCAGGCGTCCTGGACGGCCTTGGCCTCGTCGCCCTGGGCGTAGCGGGCCTTCGCCGCCGCGACGGTGGCGGCCGCGAAGTCCTTGAAGGTGGCCTCGGAGTCCAGCGTGCCGCCGGTCAGCACGTCGTACCAGATCTGCCCGGCCCGGTCCCAGGCGTTGCCGCCGAGTGCCGTGGCGACCAGGTAGAAGGCGTGGTTGGGGATGCCCGAGTTGATGTGGACGCCGCCGTTGTCGGAGTGCGTGCGGACGTAGCCGTCCATCGTCGCGGGCTGCGGGTCCTTGCCGAGCTCGTCGTCGTCGTACGCCGTGCCCGGCGCCTTCATGGACCGCAGCGCCGTGCCCTTGTCGATGGCGGGGCCGAGCAGGCCCTCGCCGATGAGCCAGTCGGCCTGGTCGGCCGTCTGGCCGAGCGCGTACTGCTTCACGAGCGAGCCGAAGACGTCCGACACCGACTCGTTGAGTGCGCCCGACTGGCCGTAGTAGGCCAGGTTCGCGGTGCTCTGGGTGACGCCGTGGGTGAGTTCGTGGCCGATGACGTCGACCGAGACGGTGAAGTCGACGAAGAGCTGGCCGTCGCCGTCGCCGAAGACCATCTGCTCGCCGTTCCAGAAGGCGTTGTCGTACTTCTCGTCGTAGTGGATGCTTGCGAGGAGCGGCATGCCGGCGCCGTCGATGGACGCGCGGCCGAAGACCTTCTCGTAGAGGTCGTAGGTGGCGCCGAGGCCCGCGTAGGCGCGGTTGGCGGTGGCGTCCTGGGTCGGCTGCCCGCCCTCGTCCTGGATCTTGTCGCCCGGCAGGTCGGTGCCGTTGTGGGCGTCGTAGATCGTGCGGCGGACGCCGGTGGCCGCGGCCGGCGCGGCGAGCGCGGCCAGCCTGCGGGTGGTGCGGTGGGCGGCGTCGGCCACGAGGGTCCGGCGGGCGGCCTCGGCGAAGGCCGGATTGTCGGACTGTGCGAGCCGCTCCAGGATGTGCGGCGGGACGATCGTGCAGAAGACAGACGAGTGGGGAGTCATTGCAGCAATGTGGCACTGCGTGGTGCCCGTGTCACGACCCGCGACGGCGATTGGCGAAATGGAGTGATGGGTCACCATTTCCGCTTGACGACGGAGCCGTCCCGCATACTGAAACGGGACGTCCGCCTCCGTCGCACCTCGGCTACAGTGACGCGCATCATGCGTTTCGGGCTGCTTCTCCTTAGCTGCCGCGGCGAGGGCCTGTAGTCGTAGGCCGACCCCCTCCCCGCGGGTTTCGGTGTTGCGTTCGACAGTCGGCCGTCCTATCCGCAGGACCCCGAGGAGCCCTACGCAATGTCTCAGTCGCCCTTCATCAGCCGTCCGACGCCCGTTACCACCGCGACGCACACGCAGCAGCCGTCCGGGATGCCCGTGCACAAGTACGGGCGGTACGAGGCCGTCGAGATCCCGGACCGCACCTGGCCCGACCGGCGCATCACCAAGGCGCCGCGCTGGCTGTCCACCGACCTGCGTGACGGCAACCAGGCCCTGATCGACCCGATGTCGCCGGCCCGCAAGCGCGAGATGTTCGACCTGCTGGTCCGCATGGGCTACAAGGAGATCGAGGTCGGCTTCCCGTCCTCCGGCGACACCGACTTCGCCTTCGTGCGGTCGATCATCGAAGAGGGCGCGATCCCGGACGACGTCACCATCTCCGTACTGACCCAGGCCCGCGAGGACCTGATCGAGCGGACCGTGGAGTCCCTGAAGGGCGCCAGGCGCGCCACCGTGCACCTGTACAACGCGACCGCGCCGACCTTCCGCCGGGTCGTGTTCCGCGGCTCGAAGGACGACATCAAGCAGATCGCCGTCGACGGCACCCGCCTGGTGATGGAGTACGCGGAGAAGCTGCTGGGCCCGGAGACCGTCTTCGGCTACCAGTACAGCCCGGAGATCTTCACCGACACCGAGCTGGACTTCGCCCTGGAGGTCTGCGAGGCGGTCTGCGACGTGTGGCAGCCCGGTCCGGGCCGCGAGATCATCCTGAACCTGCCCGCCACCGTGGAGCGTTCGACGCCGTCCACGCACGCGGACCGCTTCGAGTGGATGTCCCGCCACCTGACCCGCCGCGAGTACGTCTGCCTGTCCGTCCACCCGCACAACGACCGCGGTACGGCCGTGGCGGCGGCCGAGCTGGCCGTCATGGCCGGCGCCGACCGCATCGAGGGCTGTCTGTTCGGGCAGGGCGAGCGCACCGGCAACGTCGACCTGGTGACCCTGGGCATGAACCTGTTCAGCCAGGGCGTCGACCCGCAGATCGACTTCTCGCAGATCGACGAGATCCGCCGGACGTCCGAGTACTGCAACCAGATGGAGGTCCACCCGCGCCACCCCTACGCGGGCGACCTGGTCTACACCGCCTTCTCCGGCTCCCACCAGGACGCCATCAAGAAGGGCTTCGACGCCATGGAGGCCGACGCGGCCGCCCAGGGCAAGACCGTCGACGAGATCGAGTGGGCCGTGCCGTACCTGCCGATCGACCCGAAGGACGTCGGCCGCTCCTACGAGGCCGTCATCCGGGTCAACTCGCAGTCCGGCAAGGGCGGCATCGCGTACGTCCTGAAGAACGACCACAAGCTGGACCTGCCGCGCCGGATGCAGATCGAGTTCTCGCGGATCATCCAGACGAAGACCGACGCCGAGGGCGGCGAGGTCACGCCGAAGGAGATCTGGTCCGTCTTCCAGGACGAGTACCTGCCCAACCCGGAGAACCCGTGGGGCCGCATCCAGCTGCACGGCGGACAGGTCAGCACCGACACCGACGGCACCGACACCCTGGTCGGCCAGGCCGTCGTGGACGGCGTCGAGACGGTCCTGAACGGTACCGGCAACGGCCCGATCTCCGCGTTCTTCGACGCGCTGCAGGGCATCGGCGTCGACGTGCGCCTGCTGGACTACCAGGAGCACACCATGAGCGAGGGCGCGTCCGCGCAGGCCGCCTCGTACATCGAGTGCGCCATCGACGGCAAGGTCCTGTGGGGCATCGGCATCGACGCGAACACGACGCGCGCGTCGCTGAAGGCGGTCGTGTCGGCGGTGAACCGCTCGGCGCGCTGACCCGGCCCGTCGCCCGGCGCGTCAGCCGCCCCGCACCCCGCTCCGGGGTGCGGGGCGGTGTCGTATGACGACCCGCACTATGTCGACCCGGACGCCGGTCCCCGCCGAGCCCGGCAGGCCGGCCGGGACCCCGGGAGCGCCGAAGCCCTCGGCAACCGCCCCGTCCCCCCTCCGGTTCCTCGTCCGCCGGCGCCCCCGTGCCCGCCCCCTCGTCCACCCCGGAGGGTGATCTCGCCACCACCGGTTCGTCCGTCGGACCTGGGGTGATCGGCGCCGGCGCGGCGGCCGTCCTCGCCGGCGGCGGCCTCCTGGCCTTCGCGAAGCGCCGCAAGCGGGCCTCCTGACGCCCCCGCGGAGGCCCGCCGGGGCCCCTTCCGGACCGCGGCGGGTCTCGGCCATCTCCCTGGCGTTCTGCTGACGAGGTGCTGACGCCGCATCATCGATGTGGCTAACATCACGCCAACGCCGGCAGCGACGCCGGCGCGTCGAAGGAGGTGCGGCGTGCGATCTGCGCGGAAGTCTCGTGAGCGGAGCCTGGTCCTCTGCGGGATCCGAACCTCCTGGAACACGATCGGCGACGGCGAGTTCTTCTGCGAGGAGTGCGGCGGCGACCGCAACTACCGGCGCCGCACCGGCCGCCGCCGGTTCGCCCTCCTGGGCGTGCCGCTGCTGCCCCGCGGCCACGCGGGGCCGGTCGTGGAGTGCGCCGCCTGCCACACCCACTTCGGTACGGACGTGCTCACGCACCCGACCACCAGCCGCTTCTCGGGCATGCTCCGCGACGCCGTGCACACCGTCGCCCTCGCCGTCCTCGCGGCCGGCGGCACCACGTCCGCCGCCGCCGTCGACACCGCCGCCACGGCCGTCCGGGCCGCCGGATACGCGGACTGTACGGGCCTGCAGCTCGTCGAACTGGTCGAGGCGCTCGCCGCCGACACGGGCCGCTTCCTGCCGGACGTCAGCAGCGGGGGAGCGGCCCTCGCCATCGAACTCCACGAGGCCCTCGAACCCCTCTCCCCGCACCTCGCCACCGCCGGCCGCGAATCGATCCTGCTCCAGGGCGCCCGCATCGCCCTGGCCGACGGCCCGTACACACCGGCCGAGCGCGAGGTGCTGGGCACGGTGGGCAACGCGCTGGCGCTGTGCGCGGACGACACGGCGAGGCTGCTGGCGACGGCACGCAAGGTGGGCTGAGCGGCCTTCCGCGCGGTCGGCCTGCGGGGCGGCGTCCGGGGCCCGAGGCGCGCGGGGCGGGTGTCCGGGGCCCGGGCGTGCTCAGGCCGCTACGGCGCCCAGGCGGGCGAAGGCCGCGCGGGCGGCGGCCCGCTCGGCGCCGCCGAGCCGCATCCGGGTCCGTGCCGCCTCGTACGGCACCCGGAGCTCCAGCCACAGCGCGAGCGCGCGCCGCAGCGGCCCGTGCGCGAGCGTCACCGCGCCGCGCGCCCCGGCCGCCATCGCCGTGAGCAGCGGCACCTCCTCGGCCGGGTCGAGGGCCGCAAGCCCGTCGGCCGCCGCGAGCGCCGCGGCCGGGTCGCCGAGCGCGAGGTGCGTCTCGACGAGCGCGGCGAGCAGCCGGGCCCGGCCGAGCACGTCGTGCGCCGGGTCGGTCTGACAGTCCAGGGCCAGCCGCAGCCCCGCCAGCGCGGTGTCCGGCCGGCCCTGCGCGAGCCGGAGCAGGGCGAGACCCGGTTGCGGCACCCGGCCCAGTTCGTGCGCGTGGGC
Source organism: Streptomyces sp. NPDC004327 (assembly GCF_042873935.1). Classification (NCBI taxonomy): domain Bacteria; kingdom Bacillati; phylum Actinomycetota; class Actinomycetes; order Kitasatosporales; family Streptomycetaceae; genus Streptomyces; species Streptomyces sp. NPDC004327. Next base: position 532,454 of record NZ_JBIAME010000002.1, read on the forward strand.
GTACGAGCGGGCCGCCTCGGCCCGCCGGCCCTGGCGGCGCTGGATCTCGCCGACGGCGTACGCGGCGGCCGCCGCCGTGCCGAGCGCGTCCGGCAGCACCTCCCGGCACACCAGCCGGGCCTCGTCCTCGGCCCGCGCCCACTCCCCGAGCAGGTCGAGCACCTCGACGTGGTGGATCCGGCACGGGCCGCGGAAGGGATTGCCGGGCAGTCCGGCGCACCAGGCCATCGCCGCCTCGGTCCACTGCCCGGCGCGCGCGAGCTCGGCCGCGTGCACGCACTCGCCGAGGGCCAGGTCGTAGAGGCGGCCCGTGGAGAGGTCGCTCAGTTCGCCCGCGATGACGGCGCGCATCGCCTCGTCGAGGAGGGCGAGCGCCTCCGCGCGGTGGGCGGGGCCCTGGGCGAGCAGGACCGAGGAGGCGGCCTGGCGGGCCAGGGCGAGGAGGCCGGGGTCGCCGGAGCGGGCGGCGAGGCGGGTCATGCGGCGGGCGGCGGCGAGCGCCGCGGCCGGGGCGTGGTGCTCCTCGGCGTCCGCGACGTCGGACCAGGCGAGGAGGCACTGCTCGGGGCAGTCGGGCCGGCCCTCCAGGTGGTGCCGGGCCCGGTGCAGCCAGCCCGCGGCGACGGCGGGCCGCCCGAGCCGGCGGTACTCCGCGGCCAGCCACCACGCGGCCCGCCCCGCACCGCGCGGGTCGTGCGCCGCGACGTACCCGGCGTGCGCCCGCAGCCGCGCCGCGACCGACTCGTCGACGCGACCGGACCACCAGGCGGCGTCGGCGAGCGCGTCGAGCTCGCCGGGCCCGAGCGGCGCGAGGGGATGCCGGTCGGCCGCGTGCAGCCGGGCGTAGACGCCGCCCCGGTCCGCGGCCGCCGCGTCCTGGGCCCGCGCGACGACAGCCACGCTCTCAGGTTAGGCCGGGGGAGGGGACGGGGCCCGGGGACGGGGTGGGGGGCCCGAAACGGCACCGGGCCCGGGGGAAGCCCCCGGGCCCGGTGCCGTCCGGTGAAGGAGACGCGCGGCCGTCAGGCGAGTTCGACGCCGCTCGCCCGCAGCATGTCCTCGCGCTCCACGATCTTCACGCGCTCGCGGCCCTGGGCCTCGCCGAGGGCCTTCTCGGCCGCGTCGAGCTTGTACCAGCCCTCCCACGTCGTGTACGTGACGCCCTTGCCCTCCAGGAAGGCCACGACGGCGGCCTCGTCCGGGGTCTCGGGGGTGAGGAGGCGGCCGTTGGCGTGGTCGTCGAGGAGGTTGGCCACGGTCTCGTTGGCGTCGCCCTTGGTGTGGCCGATGAGGCCGACGGGGCCGCGGCGGATCCAGCCGGTGACGTAGGTGGAGGCCATGTGCTCGCCGGTCTCCTCCATCACGCGGCCGCCCTCGTCGGGGACGGTGCCGGTGGCGGTGTCCCACGGGAGCTTGGGCAGCTCGTCGGAGAGGTAGCCGACGGCGCGGTAGACGGCCTGGACGTCCCAGTCGGTGGTCTGCCCGGTGCCCTTGACGTTGCCGGTGCCGTCCAGCTCGGTGCGCTCGGTGCGCAGGCCGACGACCTTGCCGTCCTCGCCGAGGATCTCGACCGGCGACTCGAAGAAGTGCAGGAAGAGCTTGTGCGGGCGGTCGCCGACGTCGCGGATCGCCCAGTTCTCCAGGGTCTTGGCGACCATGTCGGTCTGCTTGTTCTTGCGGCGCTCGGCTATCGAGCCCTCGTCGTAGTCGATGTCCTCGGGGTTGACGATGACCTCGATGTTCGGCGAGTGGTCCAGCTCGCGCAGCTCCATGGGGCTGAACTTCGCCTGGGCCGGGCCGCGGCGCCCGAAGACGTGGATCTCGACGGCCTTGTTGGCCTTGAGGCCGTCGTGGACGTTCGCCGGGATCTCGGTCGGGAGGAGCTCGTCGGCCGTCTTCGCGAGGATGCGGGCGATGTCGAGGGCGACGTTGCCGACGCCGAGGACGGCGACCTTCTCGGCGGACAGCTCCCAGTCGCGCGGGACGTCCGGGTGGCCGTCGTACCAGGAGGCGAAGTCGGCCGCGCCGAGCGAGCCGTCGAGCTCGACGCCCGGGATGCGCAGCTCGCGGTCGGCCATGGCGCCGGTGGAGAAGATCACGGCGTCGTAGAAGGCGCGGAGGTCGTCGAGGTGGATGTCGGTGCCGTAGTCGACGTTGCCGAAGAGGCGGACCTGCGGCTTGTCGAGGACCTGGTGGAGGGCGGTGATGATGCCCTTGATGCGCGGGTGGTCGGGCGCGACGCCGTAGCGGATGAGGCCGAAGGGCGCGGGCATCCGCTCGAAGAGGTCGATGGACACACCCGGTGCGGCGGCGGCCTCGGACTTCAGCAGCGCATCAGCGGCGTAGATCCCGGCGGGGCCGGCGCCGACGATCGCGACCCGGAGGGGGCGGGGCATGACTGGATTCCCTTCGCATACGACGTGGCGGCGAAGGCAGCCGCCGCTTAGGTCACCCTAAATAACGCGTGTCGCGAGGTGGTACCCGCCCCCGGTCTATGGCCTCATAAGGCGGACTTATGAGATCTCAAAGGGAACCCTGGACTCCGTCGCCGTCCCGAACGCCCGCGGTGCGGAGCGCGGCGCGGCGGCCGCCCTCTTCCCGGAGGCGGCCGCCACGTCGCTCATGCCGGGCCCGGCCGGCGGGACGGGCTCAGGCGAGGGTCACAGGGACCAGGAGAACTTCACGGCCTCCATGGGGATGGCCTTGCCGACGGTGCCGACGATGCCCTCGTCCTTGCAGCCGGAGCGGTAGGTCGCGAACGGGGACGGGGAGGAGCTGACGCCGCCCACGTTGCGCAGCCAGCCCTCCGCGTAGATGTTGCCCTGGCCGCCCAGCCGGCTGTCGGGGCAGTAGTAGTACGAGATGGCCTCGATCGGCGTGTTCATGCGCTCGGTGCCGATCTGGATGTCGTGGCTCGGGTTGGCGCACTGGTAGGTGGAGTCCCAGCCGTAGTTCGCGCGGTGGGCCTTCATGCAGAGGCTGCCGTAGTTGATGCGCACCCGCAGGGCCTCCAGGTTGCGGGCCTCGCCGATCGAGCCGGCCCACGCGCCGTTGCACACCTCGGACTTCCAGCCGACGTCCTGCACATGCGGCGTGTAGCAGACCGAGGCGCCCTCGGCGGCCTGCGCGGTGCCGGCGCTCGCGCCGGCTCCCAGGGTCGCCACCACGGCCAGGCCGGCCGCGGCCAGGGCGCGCGTCATCGTCTTGAACATCATTCATTCCCCCGTCGGATGAGAACGATCGCGGATCGCCGGTTGCCGATCCCGGATCGCCGAACGGTGAGCGATGCTATCCGGCCATCATCAACTACCCAATCGATAAATCGATGTGGGGATTTCCGCGAAGGCGGGGGATTGCCCCACCCCGGGCCCGGGGGGCCGCCGCAATGTCCGTGACCGGGGTGGCGTGGTCAGCTGGGCGGGTGAAGGAACGTATCGGTTATGCCGCGTGGATCGCGGGCGTCGTCCAGTTCTTCGTCGTCCATGGAATTGTTCAATCCGCTTGGACGCAACCCTACAGCTGGGCGCACAACAACATCAGTGACCTGGGAAATGCCCTCTGCGCACTCCAGCGGGAGCCCGAACCCCGCTTTGTCTGCTCGCCCGAACACGGCCTGATGAACGGCTCGTTCGTCGTCCTCGGCACCCTGCTCGCCGTCGGTTTCGTGCTCACCGGCCCGCTCTGGCGCCGGGGCGCCGCCGCCGGCACCGCCCGCGTCCTGTCGGCCGCGGCCGGCCTCGGTTTCGTCCTGGTCGGCCTCGCGCCCGCCGACACCCACGAGAACCAGCACGTCCTCGGCGCGCTGCTCATCATGGGTCTCGGCAACACCGGACTCGTGGCGGCGGGCGCCGCCGGACTGTCCAAGGATCTGCCGGGCGGCCTGCGCCGGGCCACCGGCCTCCTCGGTGCCGTCGCGCTGACAGCCCTCGCGCTCTTCCTGTCCCACCACTACCTGGGCCTCGGCATGGGCGGCATGGAACGGGTCGCGGCGCTGCCCGTCCTGCTGTGGGCACTGGTGGCGGGCGCGTACGGCCTGCGTCCGGGCCCGCGCCCCGCTCCGGCACCCGGCCGGCTCACCTCGGGGTGAAGAGGATCTGCTCGGAGGGGAGCGTCATCCGCAGCGTGTTCGTGTCGGTGACCTCGACGATGTTGTGCAGTCCGGTCTGCTCCTTCGGATCGGCCTGCGTCAGGTCGAGGAACTTGTCCTCGGTCCCTCCCGCCAGGTACATCCGGAAGGCGTCCAGCGTGGTGTTGCCGAGCGACAGGTACTCCTTCAGGCGCCGGAACAGCTTCGGCAGGATCACCACGTCATCGGTGATCGACTGCATCCCGGTGACCTTCGCCCCGGTGACGGTCACGTCGCCCATCGCGTCGGCCGCGATGTTCCAGATGCCCTTGCCGGTCCCGGCCTTCGCCAGCTCCTTCGCGGCGGCCAGCTCGCGCCGCAGCTCGGGGTCGAGGCCCGCGTAGAACATCGGATACGCCAACCCGTCGGCGACCAGCTGGTAGTTGGCCGTCTCCTTCAGACGCCGCACCCCCACGTCCAGCTCGTAACCGCTGGCCCCCGGCGGCTCGGTGCCCTTGCCGACGAACGACACGCAGCGGCCGAAGACGTCGGTGCCGCGCGTGAGGATGTAGCCGGGGACGGTGTCGGGCGTCGCGGAGATGACGTCGTGGGGGTGCTGGGGGTCGGGAGTGCGGCGGATGTCGCCGAAGCCGAGCCAGGTCAGCAGGGCGTCCGTGGCGGCGTCACCGAGCTTGGCCGGCTGGTGCTTCTCCTCCCCGTAGCTCCCCGAGTAGTGCGTCTCCAGCGCGTCGATGCCTTCGAGCCGGACGTCGACGTGGCCGTCCCGCGCCGGTTGGGGCCTCTTGCAGCCCTGTACGAGCTTCCACTCGCCCACGTAGTCCGGGATGAAGGGGATCGTGTCCCCGTCGGGGGCCGTATGGCCGGAGAGATGGAAGGATCCCTTGATCAGCAGCATGAGCATGGTGGCTCCCACGGCGATGTGCGTGCGGCATGGAAGGGAACCGGTTCTCCTCCTTCCATGCTGCGACCGGTCGCGGACGCGTGCCATCGGAGCGGATCGCGGGTGCGGGGAGTACGCGCTGACGCAGAGGCGTACGCCGGCGCGCATCCGGCGCACATCGGCATCCGACGCACATCGGCGCCGGCATCGCGGGCGTGCTCCGCGTCAGGCGGCGTCGCCCATGTAGATCATCGCCACGACGAGGCCGATGGTCGCGGCCCACAGGAGCAGGGCTCCGAGGGCGACCACCACCCGTGTGAAGACGGGGTAGACGCCGACGGACATCGCCGGGGAGTCCGGCAGGTAGCTGATCTCGACCTCGCTCGCGTACGCCTGCCGGTAGTAGCGGTGCGTCACGCCGTTCCGGTCGGTGTACTCGTACGTTCCCGACTTGCCGTACGGGCTCGTGCGCACCGCCATCACCGTGATGCCGCGCCTGGGCAGCACCCACATCCGGAAGTTCCCCTCCGTCGCGGCGGTGCTCAAGACGTTGAGGAGGATCGCCACGAACCCCAGCGGGAGCGAGAGGATCAGTGCGCCCGGCTCCCCGTGCTTGACGACCAGCACGCTCATGGTGATGAGCGCCCCGAGACCGGGTCCGAGGCCCAGCACGGCCCACACCACACCCCGTGCCCTCACTCCGGCGCTCACGGTCCCCTCGGGCGTACGGGGCGGCCGCAGCGAGCGCGTCGTCACGAGCGCCGCCCCGTCGAAGGACGCCTCCGGCTCCGGCAGCCGGGCCAGCGCCGCGCCCACCGTCGACGCGAACACGTACGCCGGCGTGTCGTTCACGCCCTGGACGACGTGCACGACGGGCTCGGCGCCCTCCGGCACGCGGACCACGACGGTGACGGCCCGCCCGCCCGGCGACACCCGCTCGACGGCCCGCAGCGGTATCCGCACCTCCTCGTCCCCGCGCCGCAGCGTCAACGCGTCGTCCTCATGCCGGAGGACGACGCCGCCGCTGCCGCGCAGGATGGGCGTGGAGGGTGCCGTCATCTCTTCACACCGGCGACGAACGCGGCCCAGGCGGCGGCCGGGACGACGAGCGCGGGACCGGTGGGGTTCTTGCTGTCGCGGACGGGAACGACACCGGGGACGCCGTCGAGGACTTCGAGGCAGTCGCCGCCTTCGCCGTTGCTGTAGGAGCTCTTGCGCCAGGCGGCGCCGACGAAGTCGTACGAGACTTCGACGCAGTCGCCGCCCTGGCTGTTGCTGTAGGAGCTCTTGAACCAGTGGGCGTTGCTCAGGTCGTACTCGCGCATCGTCTGAAGTCCTCCGCCGCCGATTCGATCAGGGCCAGGGACGCCTCCGGCGACAAGGCGGCGACCCTGAGCAGATCGTAGGCGCGCTGTGCACGCTTCACCACCGCCGGATCATCGAGGAGTGTCCCTGAAAACGACGTTTCCGTATAGGCCGTTGGCGGCTGGTCCTTGAACTCCATCAGCTTGAGCGTGCCGTTCATGGAGGCGTGCGCTCCGGTCGTGCGCGGCAACACTGTGACCAGTACCCAGCGCTGCCGGATCAGCGTCGCGATGTGGTCCAGTTGCCTCGCCATGGCTGCCGGACCACCTACGGGGTGGCGGATCGCGTTCTCGTGCAGGACCACCCAATACTCGGGCCTTGTAGCGTCATCCTGGAGGATCGACTGTCGCTCGATCCGTGAGCTGACCTTTTCCTCGACGTACTCCACTGTTGCGAACGGGTTCGCGGCCACCGTCACAGCCCGCGCGTACTCCGGTGTCTGCAGCAGGCCCGGGATGACCGTCGGTCCGAAGTCGCACAGCTTCGTCGCCACCGCCTCAAGCTCCGCCACCTCGTGGAAATACGAGGCATACGGCGAGTTGTTGATGAGCTTCTGGCAGGTCCGTTCGAAAATACCGCCGGTTTGTAGCACCTCGTCGATTCTCTGGGCCACGTCCAACTGCGGCTTGCGTACCCCCTGCTCGAACAGGCCGATGTACGTCCCCGACACGAACACCCTTGCGCCCAGATCGGTCCGTGAGATCCCCGCCGCTTCGCGGCTCTCCCTCAAGAGCCCACCGAAGAACTCCCACGTCGCCTGCTGTTTGCCTTTGGCCATGGATTAACTCACCAGCTCCACACCGCTCTTGTTGCTCCATCGCGTCTGTCGAGTCTACGGATTCCCCTCCACCCTGGTTGTCGTAACCGGGAATTGGATTCGGAAAGGAATGCGTTGTGAAGGAAGAAGGCATGCGATCGACAGAAGAGGCACGTGAGGCAGTGACGGAATTGCGCGAGGCGCTCGACCGGGCCGGAATCGTCCTTCCCTCGCTCGGGCTCGACGCCGTCACCCTCGCCGCCGATCCGCCCCGGCCGCTGGTCGAGCTCGGGCGCTGCACGGCGGCGACGGCGAGGCTGCTCGCGCAGGCGCTCATGCCGGAAAGGGGCCGAGGATGAAACTGCCCGTAGGGGTCTACGTGATCGACATCCGTACGGGGAAGGTCGGGACGGTCATGGGGCACGAGGGCCCGTATCTCCAGGTGCGGCCTCTCGGCGGCGGGCGCGAGTGGGACTGCGAGCCGGACGGCGTGCGGGTCGCCACCGCCGCCGAGCGGCTGAGCGCGGCGACGGCGCACGCGAACGCGCGGAGCAGGGGTGAGGTCTCGTGAGGGGCGCGTAGGGGTCCGCGGGGGAGCGCGGCCCCCGCGGACCCCTGAACTCGGAGGACTCAGAACTGCTGGACGAAGTACGGCTCGACGGTGAGGTAGCCGTTGCCCCGGGCGCCGTAGAGCGTGCCGCGGCTCTGCTGGGCGAGGGTGTACCAGGAGTCGACGTAGTCCGGGTCGTCGGTCCACCAGTCGTTGGGCATGGCGTCCAGGATCGCGTTGACGAGCGGGACGTAGGCGCCCTGGTCGGTGATGGTGAGGAGCACCGTGGCGATGGCCTTGGCGAGGTCGCGGTAGTTGGTGCTGCCGTCCTCCTCCATCATCACGGCGTCGGCGAGGTTGTACTTGTAGTACGACCAGTTGACCAGGATCTGGTTCGGCCGGTAGACCGTGCCGTCGTTGTCGAGGTACGGCATGTCGACCGGGTCGACGCGGACCTTGCCGTCCTGGCCGAAGCCGCTGACGAGGGTGTAGATCTCGGCGTCGCCCTTGATCCAGGGCTCCTCGTCGTCGTTGAGGTGGACGGCGGTGATCTTCGTGGTCCAGAAGCCGGCGGTGGCGGCGGCCGTGGCCGTGTTCGTCGCGCCCGGCGCCGCCGGTGCGGCGGACTCGACGCCGGCCCTCACCAGCTCCTGGCGCATGACGTCGAGGCCGGCCGCCAGTGCCCTGGTGCCGTCGATGTCGACGACGTACACGGGCCGCGCGGGCGCCTTGCGGGCGTCCAGGCGGTGGGCCCGGCCCTGGCTGTCGTAGGCGGTGACGGTGCGGGCGTCGTCGTCCGGGACGGCGGCGGCGACCCAGGGGGTGACGCCGGCCGTCAGCGCGGCGCGCATCGACGCGTCGCCGAGCCGCAGCCGCAGCAGCGAACCGGTCCTGGTGCCCAGGCCCTTGGCCTTCGCGATGTCCTGATCGGCGGCGGCGAGCCGGGACTTCAGCGCTCCGTGCGCCTTCTCGGCGACGGGCACCTCGGCCCCGGCCGTCCTGAGCGCCGCCGCGCGCAGGCTCGTGTTCCAGGCGCCGTCGCCGAGCGACCGGGCGATGTCCTGGGCCGCCCGGTCCTGGGCGGAGGTGACGGCGGCCCTGGTGACGGCCGCCGAGGCCCGGGCCGCGGTCTGGGCCGCGGTCTGGGCTGCGGTCCGGGCGGCGGCCGGGGCCGGGGTGGCGGCGGTGGCCACGGAGGCGGCGCCGAGGGTCTGGGCCGCGCAGAGCGCGACGAGGGTGGCCGCGGTGGCGGTTAACGTGCCGCGTCGTCGGGTGGGACGAGGTCTCACGGTGATCGCTCCTCCAGTGGGAGTGGGGCCCGTAAACGGGGTGCCGGGGACGATCTATGCGGGTAGAAGGTTTCCTCGGGCATCATGATGACGAGGACATGTCACGCGCACAAGGTCTCCTCGGCAGCCGACGCGGCGCGGGCCGTCCCTCCGCCCGCTCCTTGCCGTTCCTCGCCGGGCGGGCGGTGGCCGATCATGGACGGCCGTGACTCCGGATGCCGGCGTGTGCATGGCGAATCACCGCTCTTCGCATACGCGAGAATGGCTCCATGAGTCTGTTCCGCGACGACGGCATCGTGCTGCGCACCCAGAAGCTGGGCGAAGCGGACCGCATCATCACGATCCTCACGCGCGGTCACGGCCGCGTGCGCGCCGTCGCGCGCGGAGTGCGGCGGACCAAGTCGAAGTTCGGGGCGCGGCTCGAACCGTTCTCGCACGTGGACGTGCAGTTCTTCGCTCGCGGGAGTGAGCTGATCGGACGCGGGCTGCCGCTCTGCACGCAGAGCGAGACCATCGCCGCGTACGGCAGCGGCATCGTCACCGACTACGCGCGGTACACCGCGGGCACCGCGATGCTGGAGACGGCGGAACGGTTCACCGACCACGAGGGCGAGCCCGCCGTACAGCAGTACCTGCTGCTCGTCGGGGGACTGCGCACCCTCGCGCGCGGGGAGCACGCCCCCCACCTCATCCTCGACGCCTTCCTGCTGCGCTCGCTCGCCGTCAACGGCTACGCGCCCAGCTTCGAGGACTGTGCGAAATGCGGACTTCCCGGCCCGAACCGCTTCTTTTCGGTCGCGGCGGGCGGAGTCATCTGCGCGGACTGCCGGGTACCCGGAAGCGTCGTACCCTCAGCGGAGGCCGTAGGGCTGCTCAGCGCGCTGCTGACCGGCGACTGGGCGACGGCGGACGCGTGCGAGCCGCGTCACGTCAGGGAGGGCAGCGGACTCGTGTCCGCCTATCTGCACTGGCACCTGGAACGCGGGCTGCGCTCGCTGCGGTATGTAGAGAAGAGCTAGGAGACACCACGCCATGGCCATCGCACGACTCCTCGGACGCCAGCGACGGGAATACAGGACTCCCGAGCCGCACCCGTCCGGTGCCCGCCCGCCGAAGCTCCAGACGGAGCTCGTGCCCGAGCACGTCGCGATCGTCATGGACGGCAACGGCCGCTGGGCCAAGGAGCGCGGCCTGCCGCGCACCGAGGGGCACAAGGTCGGCGCCGAGCAGGTGCTCGACGTCCTCCAGGGCGCGATCGAGATGGGCGTCGGCGCGATCTCGCTGTACGCCTTCTCCACCGAGAACTGGAAGCGCTCGCCCGAAGAGGTGCGCTTCCTCATGAACTTCAACCGCGACTTCATCCGCAAGACCCGCGACCAGCTCGACGCGCTCGGCATCCGGGTGCGCTGGGTGGGCCGGATGCCCAAGCTGTGGAAGTCGGTCGCCAAGGAGCTCCAGGTCGCCCAGGAGCAGACCAAGGACAACACCAGGCTCACGCTCTACTTCTGCATGAACTACGGCGGTCGCGCCGAGCTCACGGACGCGGCGCAGGCGCTCGCCGAGGACGTGAAGGCGGGCCGGCTCGACCCGGCGAAGATCACCGAGAAGACCATCCAGAAGTACCTCTACTACCCCGACATGCCGGACGTCGACCTCTTCCTGCGGCCCAGCGGCGAGCAGCGCACCTCCAACTACCTGATCTGGCAGAGCGCGTACGCCGAGATGGTCTTCCAGGACGTGCTGTGGCCCGACTTCGACCGCCGCGACCTGTGGCGGGCGTGCGTCGAGTACGCGCAGCGCGACCGCCGCTTCGGCGGCGTGGACCCGGCGGACCTCGCCGTGCTCGACAAGGCGTGAGCGGGGACGGGGGGCCGGTGACGATGGAACTGGTGTACACGCCGACGCGCGAGGACGTCCTCGACGCGATACGGGTGCGAATGCGGACGCGGCCGTCCGGGCGCCGGATGCGGTGGCTGATGCCCGTCACGACGGTCCTGGCGGCCCTGGTGATCGTCCTGAAGCTGACCGGGCCCGGCGAGCCCGACGTCGGCGGCATCGTGCTCATGATCTGGCTCGGGCTGGCCGCGGCCCTCCTGCCCACGCTCGTGCCCCGGCTCACCGCCCGGCAGATGTACCCGATGCTGGAGCGGCAGGGCGAGTTCACGGCCCGCGTGGACGAGGAGGGGGTCCGCTTCACCACCCGCGAGAGCGAGACCGCCAGCCGCTGGCAGATGCTGTCCACGTACGTCGAGACGCCCACCCAGTTCGTCCTGCTCACCGCCGACAAGGGCGGCGTGGCCTTCGCCACCCTGCCCAAGCGTGCGCTCGCCGCTCCGGACGACGTCGACCGGCTGCGCGCCTTCCTGGACGCGCGCATCACCCGTATCTGACCCCGGGCATCTGACCCCGGGCATACGGAAGGGCCCGCACCGAGCGATGTCGGTGCGGGCCCTTCCGTATGTCAGGTCACCGCGTCACTTCGCCGCGCACTCCGCGCACGTGCCGAAGATCTCCACCGTGTGCGCCACGTTCACGAAGCCGTGCTCCGAGGCGATCGTCTCCGCCCACTGCTCGACCGCCGGGCCCTCGACCTCCACGGCCTTGCCGCAGACGCGGCACACCAGGTGGTGGTGGTGCTCGCCGGTCGAGCAGCGGCGGTAGACCGTCTCGCCGTCGCTGGTGCGCAGCGCGTCGACCTCGCCGGCGTCGGCCAGGGACTGCAGCGTGCGGTAGACGGTGGTGAGGCCGACGGAGTCGCCGCGGTGCTTGAGCATGTCGTGCAGCTCCTGGGCGCTGCGGAACTCGTCCAGCTCGTTCAGCGCCGCCGACACGGCGGCCCGCTGCTTGGTCGAGCGGCCTTGTACGGGGGGTCCTGCCGTCGCCACGGGGGCCTCCTTGAATGCTTGTCTGCCCCCGCCATTCTGCCAGCCTCCCCCTCCTGCGATGTCAGACCTTCACGTCGTCCGAGGGGCGGCGGGTGGCCGGAACCGTCGCCTCGACCGCCGCGTCGCAGGCACGGGTGGCGGCCTCGGCGGCCTTCGCGCGGCGCCGGGCGAGCGGGGTGGCGAGGGCGGTGAGCGCGATGAAGACGGCGATCGCGAGGAGGACGATCGTCGCGCCGGGCGGGGCGTCCACGTAGTACGTGGTGACGGTGCCGGAAAGGGTGACGGCGGTGCCGATGACGACCGCGAGCACGAAGGTCGTACGGAAGGACCGGGACAGCTGCTGGGCGGCGGCCACCGGGACCACCATCAGGGCGCTGACCAGGAGCAGGCCGACGACGCGCATGGCGACCGTGACGGTCACGGCGGCGGTGATCGCGACGAGCAGGTTGAGCAGGCGCACCGGCAGGCCGGTGACGCGGGCGAAGTCCTCGTCCTGGCTGACGGCGAAGAGCTGGCGGCGCAGGCCGACGGTGACGAGGACGACGAAGGCGGCGAGGACGACGATCGCCGTGACGTCGGCCGGGGAGACCGTGGCGAGGGAGCCGAAGAGGTACGAGACCAGGTTGGCGTTGGAGCCGGTCGGCGACAGGTTCATCAGCAGGACGCCGCCGGCCATGCCGCCGTAGAAGAGCAGCGCGAGGGCGAGGTCGCCGCGGGTCCTGCCGTACGCGCGGATCAGCTCCATGGCGACGGAACCGGCGACGGCGACCAGGGTGGCCATCCAGACCGGGCTGGAGTTCAGCAGGAAGCCGAGACCGACACCGGTCATGGCGACGTGGCCGATGCCGTCGCCCATGAGCGCCTGGCGGCGCTGCACGAGGTAGACGCCGACGGCGGGGGCGGTGATGCCGACCAGCACGGCCGCGATGAGCGCCCGCTGCATGGCGGGGGAGGCGAGGAAGTCCATGGTCAGGTCAGCAGTCCCGTACGGAGCGGCTCGTCGGCCGCGTGAGGATGGACGTGGTCGTGGCCGGGCAGGGCGTGCTGGCCCACGGCCTCCGGCGGCGGGCCGTCGTGGACGACGCAGCCGTCGCGGAGCACGACCGCGCGGTCGATGAGGGGCTCCAGGGGGCCCAGCTCGTGCAGGACGAGGAGGACGGAGGCGCCGCCGGCGACCTGCTCGCGCAGGGTGGCGGCGAGGATCTCCTGGCTGGCGAGGTCGACGCCGGCCATCGGCTCGTCCATGATCAGCAGCTCGGGCTCGGAGGCGAGCGCGCGGGCGATGAGGACGCGCTGGTGCTGGCCGCCGGAGAGCGCCGAGACGGAGTCCCCGGCGCGGTCGGCGAGGCCGACGAGCGCGATGGCGCGGGCGACTGCGGCCCGGTCCGCCTTGGTCAGCCAGCCGAACCTCCGGCGGGAGAGCCGGCCGGAGGTGACGACCTCGCGGATCGTGGCGGGCACGCCCCCGGCGGCGGTGGTGCGCTGCGGCACGTAGCCGACCCGGGCCCAGTCGCGGAAACGCTTGCGCGGGGTGCCGAAGAGCTCGATGGTGCCGCCGGTCAGCGGCACCTGGCCGATGATCGAGCGGACGGCGGTGGACTTGCCGGAGCCGTTGGCGCCGAGCAGCGCGACGACCTCGCCGCGGCCGACGGTGAGGTCGACGCCGCGGAGGACGGGGCGCGCGCCGAGGGCCGCGGTGGCGCCGCGGACGGAGATGACGGGCTGGTCGTTCACCATGACCTCTTCCTGGATTCCGGTCACTTGGCGCCGAGCGCGGTCTTCAGGGCGGCGAGGTTGGACCGCATGACCTCGAGGTAGTCGTGGCCCTTGGACTTGTCCGTGATGCCTTCGAGCGGGTCGAGCACGTCGGTCTTCAGACCGGTGTCGCCGGCGAGGGTCTTCGCGGTCTTGTCGCTCGCGAGGGTCTCGAAGAAGACGGTGGAGACCTTGTCCTGCTTCGCGATGTCCTGGAGCTGCTGGACGCGGGCGGGGCTCGGCTCGGACTCGGGGTCGACGCCGGAGATGGCCTCCTGTTCCAGGCCGTAGCGCTCGGCGAGGTAGCCGAAGGCGGCGTGGGTGGTGATGAAGGTCTTGGTGGCCGTGTTCCTCAGGCCGTCCGCGTACGCCGTGTTCAGCTCGTCGAGCTGCTTCACCAGGGTGTCGGTGTTCTTCTTGTAGTCGGCGGCGTGGGCCGGGTCGGCCTTCTCGAAGGCGGCGCCGACGCCCTTGGCGACCTGGGCGTAGCGCACCGGGTCGAGCCAGATGTGCGGGTCGGCGCCGGCCTCGGACGCGTGGTCGTGGCCCTGGTGGCCCGCCTCCTCGGCGCCGTGCTCGTGGCCGCCGGCCTCGGTTCCGTGCTCTTCCATCGTGGTCAGCTTGGCGGCGTCGACGGTGTTCTCCACGCCGGACTGCGCGATGGCGTCGTCGACGGCGGGCTGGAGGCCCTTGAGGTAGAGGATCACGTCGGCGGTGCCGAGGTCGACGACCTGCCGGGGCTTGAGCTCCAGGTCGTGCGGCTCGACGCCGGGCTTGGTGAGCGTGTCGACGGCGATGTGGTCGCCGCCTATCCGCTCGGCGAGGAACTGCATCGGGTAGAACGACGCCACCACGTCCAGCTTCCCGTTCCCGCTCTTGTCGGCCGCGTCCGACTTCCCGCCGCAGGCGGAGAGGGTGACGAGACCGAGCGCGACGGCTCCGGCGACGGCGGTCGTGGGTATCAGTCGGCGTACGTTCATGACACTCATTTTCAACAAAGATGGAAACGGTTGTCAATTGCCGATGGCCGGGGCGGGGCGGGCAGCCCCCCGGGCAGTCGCCGGGCGGCCTCCGGGCGGGAACCGATTTGATACGGGGCCCCAGGGCGCCGGTAACCTGAGGCATTCGCACTTCGTCGTCGTAATGAAGAGAGCACCGTGGCCGCCGACAAGATCGACACCATCGTCAGCCTGAGCAAGCGCCGTGGCTTCGTTTTCCCCTGCAGTGAGATCTACGGCGGTCAGCGCGCCGCCTGGGATTACGGGCACCTGGGCGTCGAGCTCAAGGAGAACATCAAGCGCCAGTGGTGGCGTTACATGGTCACCTCGCGCGAGGACGTCGTCGGCATCGACTCGTCGGTCATCCTGGCCACCGAGGTCTGGGAGGCGTCCGGTCACGTCGCGACCTTCACCGACCCGCTGACCGAGTGCACCTCCTGCCACAAGCGCTACCGCGCCGACCACCTGGAGGAGGCGTACGAGGAGAAGCACGGCCGCCTCCCCGAGAACGGCCTCGTCGACCTCAACTGCCCCAACTGCGGCAACAAGGGCACCTTCACCGAGCCCAAGCAGTTCTCCGGCCTGCTCTCCACGCACCTCGGCCCGACCCAGGACTCCGGCTCCGTCGCGTACCTGCGCCCCGAGACGGCCCAGGGCATCTTCACCAACTTCGCCCAGGTGCAGACGACCGCGCGCAAGAAGCCCCCGTTCGGCATCGCGCAGATGGGCAAGTCCTTCCGGAACGAGATCACTCCGGGCAACTTCATCTTCCGCACCCGCGAGTTCGAGCAGATGGAGATGGAGTTCTTCGTCAAGCCGGGCGAGGACGAGCAGTGGCAGGAATACTGGATGGAGCAGCGCTGGAACTGGTACACCGGCCTGGGTCTCCGTGAGGAGAACATGCGCTGGTACGAGCACCCGGCGGAGAAGCTCTCCCACTACTCCAAGCGCACCGCCGACATCGAGTACCGCTTCCAGTTCGGCGGCAGCGAGTGGGGCGAGCTCGAGGGCGTCGCCAACCGCACCGACTACGACCTCTCCGCGCACTCCAAGGCCTCCGGCACCGACCTGGTCTACTTCGACCAGGAGGCCCAGGAGCGCTGGACGCCGTACGTCATCGAGCCGGCCGCCGGTGTCGGCCGCACCATGCTCGCCTTCCTGCTCGACGCGTACGTCGAGGACGAGGCCCCCAACGCCAAGGGCGTCATGGAGAAGCGCACCGTGCTGCGCCTCGACCACCGCCTGGCCCCGGTCAAGGTCGCCGTCCTGCCGCTGTCCCGCAACCCGCAGCTCTCGCCGAAGGCCAAGGGCCTCGCGGCCGACCTGCGGCAGAACTGGAACATCGACTTCGACGACGCCGGTGCCATCGGCCGCCGCTACCGTCGCCAGGACGAGATCGGCACGCCGTTCTGCGTCACCGTCGACTTCGACACCCTCGACGACAACGCGGTGACCGTGCGCGAGCGCGACACCATGAAGCAGGAGCGCGTCTCCCTGGACCAGATCCAGGGCTACCTGGCCAGCCGCCTCATCGGCGCCTGACCTGCCTGAGGGCGCATGGCGAAGCCCCCGGTTCCGTTTCCGGAACCGGGGGCTTCGTCGTGCGTGCGGAGCTACGCCTTGAGCGCGCGCTGCACCAGGGACACCACCGCGTCGAACGCCGCCTCGACGCCCTCGGCCGACCAGTCCGCCGCGTGCGCCGGGTTGTGGAAGCGGTCCGTGGCGTGGAAGACCGCGCGGGCCGTCGTCGCGGCGTCCTGCTCAGGGGCGGCGAAGACGCCGTCGCGCCGGCCGTCCGCCAGGATGCTCGCGATCTGGTCGACCAGGTGCTGCTCGTGGCGGTCGACGACGGCGCTGTTCTCGCTGATCAGCACCTGGAAGGTGGCCATCAGCTCCGGGTCGCCGCCCGCCTTGCTGCGCTTGAAGCGGAAGAGCGCGGTCAGCCAGCCGGTGAGCCGCTCGTCGGCGGGCCCGTCGCCCTCGACGTACGGCGTGAGCGAGACGATCGTGCGCGACAGCCAGCGCTCGGTGACGGCCTCGCGGAGCTCCGCCTTCGTACGGAAGTGGCGGTAGACGCTGCCGTGGCTCACGCCGAGGGCCCGGGCGACGTCGACGACGGTCGCCTTCGCCGGGCCGTAGCGGCGGAGCACCTCCTCGGTGACTTCGAGGATGCGATCGGCGGTCAGGGTCTCCGTGGTGGCCATGGAATGACAGTACCTGTCAGCGCGATCCGCCTTCAGGTGTCACCGCTCGCTGTCCAGGTGCGCCATCTGCGCCTCCGGGTAGCGCTCGCCGGCCGCCGCGTCCGCCGGCACGGCCGCCTCGATCGCCGCCAGGTCGGCCGCGTCGAGCGTGACGTCGAGCGCGCCGAGGGCCTCGGTGAGCCGGTCGCGGCGGCGGGCGCCGATCAGCGGCACGATGTCCTCGCCGCGCGCGAGCACCCAGGCGATGGCGAGCTGCGCGACCGAGACGCCCTTGGCCCCGGCGATCGCGCGCAGCCGCTCCACCAGGTCCAGGTTGTGGCCGAGGTTCTCGCCCTGGAAGCGCGGGCTGAAGCCGCGGAAGTCGCCGGCGGCGAGCTCGCGGTCCCGGGTGAAGTGGCCGCTGATCAGGCCGCGGGAGAGCACTCCGTACGCCGTGATGCCGATGCCGAGCTCGCGGGCGGTCGGCAGGATCTTCTCCTCGATGCCCCGGGAGATCAGCGAGTACTCGATCTGGAGGTCCGCGATCGGGGCGACGGCCGCCGCCCGGCGCAGGGTGTCCGCGCCGACCTCGGAGAGGCCGATGTGCCGGACGTGCCCGGCCTCGACCAGCTCGGCGATGGCGCCGACGGTCTCCTCGATCGGGACCTGCGGGTCGAGGCGGGCGATCCGGTAGACGTCGATGTGGTCGGTGCCGAGGCGCTGCAGCGAGTACGCCAGGAAGTTCTTCACCGCCGCCGGCCGGCCGTCGATCCCGCTGAAGCCGCCCTCCACCGTGCGCAGCGCGCCGAACTTCACGCTGGTCAGGGCCCGCTCGCGGGCGGCGGCCGGGGCGGTCCGCAGGGCCTCGTTGATCAGCAGCTCGTTGTGGCCCATGCCGTAGAAGTCGCCGGTGTCGAGGAGCGTGACGCCCGCGTCCAGGGCCGCGTGGATCGTCGCGACCGACTCGGCGCGGTCGGCCTCGCCGTACAGCGCGGACATGCCCATGCAGCCGAGTCCGAGCGGGAAGACGCGGGGGCCGGTGGCGCCGAGGGGGCGGGAGGGGTGCGCGTTCGGGTTCGTGGGGGTGCTCGTCTTCGTCGTCATGCCTCAACCATGACATGAGCGATGACAGATTTCAATATCTGTCAGTCGATCGGTCAGTCGGTCTGTCAGTCGATCGTCTTCGGAAGGCGGAGCGCCAGGGCGCCCGTCACCACCGCGAGGCCCAGCTGGACCAGGAGCGTCACCGTCAGCGCCGTACCCGCCCCGTCCGTCGCCGACAGCGACAGGAAGAGCGAGCCGAGCGTCGCCACACCCAGCGCCATCGCCGACTGCTGCGCGGTCACCATCACGCCGCTGCCCACGCCCGCCCGCTCCGCCGGCACCTCCGACAGCACGACCCGGAACAGCACCGGCAGCTGGAGTCCCTGGCCCAGGCCCGCGACCGCCATGCCCGGCGCCAGGTCGAGCACCGACAGGTCGGGCCAGGAGCGCGCGGCCGCCCAGACGATCAGGCCGAGGCCGAGGGCCTGGAACAGCGCGCCGGCCGGGACGATCCGGGTGCCGAAGCGGCGGACCAGCCGCGGACCGGCGAGCGAGGCGCCGAAGAAGGCGAGCGCCATCGGCGCCACCGCAAGCCCCGAGGCCACCGCGCTCAGGCCCAGGGCCTGCTGGAGCGCCACCGCGATCACGAACATGAAGCCGCTGAACCCGCCCGACAGCGGCACGATCAGCGCGATCCCGCGCCGCAGCGACACCAGGCGCAGCAGGCTCGGCGGCACCAGCGGCGTCGCGCCCCGGCGGTCCGCCCGCCGCTCCACCCACCAGAACGCGCCGGCCGCGAACGGGAACACGACGAGCGCGACCCACGTCCACAGCGGCCAGCCCGCGGCCCGGCCCTCGGTCAGCGGCGCGAGCAGGGTGAGCAGCGCGACGGCGAGCAGCAGCGTGCCCGGCACGTCGACGGGCGCCGGCCGGTCGGAGCGGGTCTCGGGAACGCTGCGGGCCGCGAGCACCAGCCCGAGCACCGCCACCGGCACGTTGACCAGGAACACCGAACGCCAGCCGGTGCCCGCGATGTCGGCGGCCACGAGCACGCCGCCCAGGATCTGGCCCACCGTCATCGACAGGCCGGCGGTGGCCCCGTACAGGCTGAGCGCCCGCGCCCGGCGCGGTCCCGCCGTCGAGGAGTGAATGGTCGCGAGGACCTGCGGCAGCATCAGCGCGGCCGCGGCACCCTGTGCCACCCGCGCGCCGACCAGCGTCCAGGCGTCCGGGGCGAGACCGCAGGCGAGCGAGGTGAGACCGAAGGCGGCCATGCCGGCGAGGAAGAGCCGGCGGCGGCCGAAGAGGTCGCCGAGCCGGCCGCCGAGGACGAGCAGCACCGCGTACGCCAGGCCGTACCCGGCGACGACCAGCTCCAGGAGCGCCGGGCCGGCGGCGAGGTCGTGGTCGATGGTGGGCAGGGCGACGTTGACGATGAAGAAGTCGACGAGCGGGAGCGAGGCGCCCAGCAGCACGGTGAACAGACCGAGCGGGCTGAGCGGCCCACCGGCCGGGAGGTCGGCGGCGGGAGGTGCGGATGCACGGGCGGACGGGGCGGTTGTCGTAGTCACACAGCCGAGCTTCCGCCTCTTGCCAGCCTGGTACCAGAGGGTGTTTATCCTGGTACAAGCACTACCTGGAAACGGGCTGAGCGGCCCTGCACCCTGGGAGCATGACTCTGATGGTGGCCGAGACGGAAACCGGGATCCAGAACCGGACCGAACCCGACATCCGGCGGCACGAGCTCGCCGCCTTCCTGCGCAGCCGGCGCGAGCGCATCACGCCCGAGCAGGTCGGACTGCCGCGCGGCCGGCGCCGCCGCACGCCCGGGCTGCGCCGCGAGGAGGTCGCCCAGCTCTCGGCCGTCGGCGTCACCTGGTACACCTGGCTGGAGCAGGCCCGGCCCATCCAGGTCTCGCCGCAGGTCCTCGACGCCCTCGCCGACGCGCTCCAGCTCGACCCGACCGAGCGCACCCACCTCTTCGCCCTCGCCGGACAGACCGACCCGCACCCCGAGGCCGCCTGCCCCGCCGTCACGCCCACCCTGCGCGCCCTGCTCGACCAGCTGGAGCCGATCCCCGCCTGCGTCCAGAACAGCCGCTACGACTACCTCGCCTACAACCGCACCTTCGGCCGGCTCTACTGCGACCTGGACCGGCTGCCCCGCGAGGACCACAACACCCTCTGGCTCGCCTTCACCAACGACGACTTCCGCGCCGCCGTCGCCGACCTGCCCGAGGTGCTCGGCGCGATGGCCGGCAAGTTCCGCGCCTCCATGGCCGAGCACCTCGCCGAGCCGGCGTGGAAGGCGCTGCTGCGGCGGCTCCAGGACGCCTCGCCCGAGTTCCGCGAGATCTGGGCCCGGCACGACGTCGTCGACCAGGCCGGCCGCGCCAAGCTCGTCCGCAACGCCCACGTCGGCCCGCTGCACATGGAGCACCGCAACCTCTGGCTCGGCCCGGCCGCCGGACCCCGCCTCATCACCTACGTCCCCCTCGACGAGGAGTCCCGGGCGGGACTCGAACGCCTCCAGGCGCTCGCCCTCGCCGAGGAGGCCGCCCGGGCCGAGGCGCTCCGGTCGGCTCAGGCCGAGGGCGCCCTCGCCGCCGCCTGAACCGCGCCCTCCGCCTCCAGCAGCCTGGCCGTCCGCTCCGCCGTCCGCCGCGCCCACGCCCCGCTGGTCAGCGCCCCGGCGAGCAGCACGCACAGACCGCAGCCGGTGACGATCCAGTACGCCGGCCGGCTCGCCTCCACGAACCCCTCCAGGTGCGGACCGGTCGCGGAGCCCGGCCCGTACGACGCCGACGCCAGGCCCGCCGAGAGCACCGCGCCCGCCACCGCGACCCCGAGCGTCTGCCCGATCTGACGGCTCGTCGAGGCCACGGCCGCCGCCACACCCGCCTGGGCGCGCGGCATCCCGGAGACGGCGGTGTTGGTGATCGGGGCGTTGACCACACCGAAGCCGATGCCGAACACCACGTAGCCGACGAACAGCAGCGGCGTGCTCGTCTCCGCCCGGAAGGCGGCGAACGGCAGCGCGCCGGCCGCCATCGCCGTGCCCGCGGCGAGCAGCGAGGGCCGCGGGCCGCGCGCGCCGACGAGCCGTCCCGACAGCGGCGCGAAGACGAAGGTCATCGCCGCCATCGGCAGCATGAAGAGCCCCGCGTGCAGGGCGGACAGGCCCCGGACGTCCTGGAGGTAGAGCGTGTTGAGGAAGAGGAAGCCGCCGAGCGCGGCGAACGCGCAGACCGCGATCACCGTGGCCCCGGAGAACGGCGCGCTGCGGAAGAAGCGCAGGTCGATCAGCGGCTCCGCGCGCCTCGGCTCGTAGACGAGCACCCCGGCGAGGGCGAGCGCCGCCACGACGGCGAACGGCAGGCTGGACTCGATGATCGCGTACGTGAGCGAGCCGAGCAGCGCCGCCACCAGGAGCTGGCCCACCGGATCGGCACGGCGCGGGCGGGGCGCGCGGGACTCGGGGACGTACCGCAGGGTGAGGAGCAGCGCGAGCAGCCCCACCGGCAGGTTGACCCAGAAGATCGCCCGCCAGCCCACCGACTCCACGAGCAGGCCGCCGACCAGCGGGCCGGCCGCCATGGAGACGCCGACGACCGCGCCCCACACGCCGATCGCGCGGGCGCGGGCCGCCGGGTCGGTGAAGGTGTTGGTGATGATCGACATGGCGACCGGATTGAGCATGGAGCCGCCGACGGCCTGCACCGTCCGGAAGGCGACGAGGGCCTCCAGGCCGGGCGCGAGGGAGCAGAGCAGCGAGCCGAGGACGAAGACCACGAGGCCGGTGGCGAAGACCCGGCGGCGGCCGATCCGGTCGGCGGTGGAGCCGGCGAGCATCAGCAGCGAGGCGAGGACCAGCGTGTAGGCGTCGATGATCCACTGCAGGCCGGCCACCGAGGCGTGCAGTTCGCGCTGCAGGGCGGGCAGGGCGACGTTGAGCGCGGTGTTGTCGAGGCTCACGATCAGCAGGCTCATGCAGCAGATCGCCAGCACGAGCCGTTGCCGGCCGTGACCCGGCGGCGTCTTCGTGAGCTCGGGCATAGCCGGATAGTACGGCTGTCTAAAGAGTTGCGCAGTGCGCGACAATGGGCCAATGACCGCGTTCTCCCCCCTCGCCATCGGGCCGCACATCGTGCAGCCGCCGGTGGTGCTCGCCCCGATGGCCGGCATCACCAACGCCCCCTTCCGCACCCTCTGCCGTGAGTTCTCGGGAGGGAAGGGGCTGTTCGTCAGCGAGATGATCACCACGCGGGCGCTGGTCGAGCGCAACGAGAAGACGATGCAGCTCATCCGCTTCGACGCGTCCGAGCAGCCGCGCTCGATCCAGCTGTACGGCGTGGACCCGGTGACCGTCGGCAAGGCGGTGCGGATGATCGTCGACGAGGACCTCGCCGACCACATCGACCTGAACTTCGGCTGTCCGGTGCCGAAGGTGACCCGCAAGGGCGGCGGCTCGGCGCTGCCGTACAAGCGGCCGCTGCTGCGCGCGATCCTGAACGAGGCCGTGGCGAACGCGGGCGACCTGCCGGTCACCATGAAGATGCGCAAGGGCATCGACGACGACCACATCACGTATCTGGACGCGGGCCGGATCGCCGTGGAGGAGGGCGTCACCGCGATCGCCCTGCACGGCCGCACCACCGCCCAGCACTACGGCGGCACGGCCGACTGGGACGCCATCGCGCGCCTGAAGGAGCACGTGCCGGAGATCCCGGTGCTCGGCAACGGCGACATCTGGTCGGCGGACGACGCGCTGCGGATGATGCGCGAGACCGGCTGCGACGGCGTCGTCGTCGGCCGCGGCTGCCTGGGCCGGCCCTGGCTCTTCGCCGACCTGGTGGCGGGCTTCGAGGGCACCGGCGCCTACGCGCAGCCCGGCCTGCGCGTGGTCGCGGACGCGATGGTGCGGCACGCTCGACTTCTTGGCGAGTGGCTGGGGGACGAGGCCCGCGGTGTCATCGACTTCCGCAAGCACGTGGCCTGGTACCTGAAGGGCTTCTCGGTGGGCTCGGAGATGCGCAAGAGCCTCGCCATCACCTCGTCCCTGGACGAACTGCGCGCTCAGTTGAGCGAGCTGGACCTGGACCAGCCGTGGCCGGTCGGCGCGGACGGCCCCCGGGGTCGTACGTCCGGAAACAACCGGGTTGTCCTGCCGGACGGCTGGCTGAAGGACCCCTACGACTGCGCCGGAGTGAGCGAGGACGCCGAGCTGGACACGTCCGGCGGGTGAGATCGGGGCCTGCCACGGGCGTTTTTCGCGAGTGATCCTCGCCACCCCTGATAGGGGTAGCGCTCAGATGAGCAGGTTACGAACTCCTCTCCCGCTTGAAGGGTGGCACTGGGTGCCACCCTTTTTGCGTTCAAGAGTTGAACACAACTGCTCCATTCGGCGCTCATGTGAGCGTCCGGGCCCAGCTTTGGGTCAAATGAGCTTCGGGCCCTGAAAGCGGAAGCTACTGGTCGGTTACTTTCGATGTGCTGGCGGACGGGTGGTTAAGACCGGATGACCGCTAGGCGTACCTCCCCAGACGCCTTCGATCTGGGTATGTTCCTCGGCGTCAGGGCAGCCAACCGAGTCGTCGAGGAGTCGTGACCCGTGTCGGAAATCAATGATCAGAAGTTCGTCTACGACTTCACCGAGGGCAACAAGGACCTGAAGGACCTGCTCGGTGGCAAGGGCGCCAACCTCGCCGAGATGACCAACCTCGGCCTGCCGGTGCCCCCCGGCTTCACGATCACCACCGAGGCGTGCAAGGTCTACCTCGACTCCGGCTCCGAGCCGGCCGCGCTCCGCGACGAGGTCTCCGCCCACCTCGACGCGCTCGAGACGCGGATGGGCAAGAAGCTCGGCCAGGCCGACAACCCGCTGCTCGTCTCGGTCCGCTCCGGCGCCAAGTTCTCGATGCCCGGCATGATGGACACCGTCCTCAACATCGGCCTCTCCGACGCCTCCGTCGAGGGCCTCGCCGCCCAGGCCGACAACGGGCGCTTCGCCTGGGACTCGTACCGCCGCCTCATCCAGATGTTCGGCAAGACCGTCCTCGGCGTCGACGGCGAGCTCTTCGAGGAAGCCCTCGACGAGGCCAAGGCCGCCAAGAAGGTCACCAGCGACACCGACCTGGACGCCGACGACCTGAAGAAGGTCGTCGAGCACTTCAAGGGCATCGTCAAGACCGCGACCGGCCGCGACTTCCCGCAGGACCCGCGCGAGCAGATGGACCTCGCCATCGAGGCCGTCTTCAACTCCTGGAACACCGACCGCGCCAAGCTGTACCGCCGCCAGGAGCGCATCCCGGGCGACCTCGGCACCGCCGTCAACGTGTGCTCGATGGTCTTCGGCAACCTCGGCCCGGACTCGGGCACCGGCGTCGCCTTCACCCGCGACCCCGCCTCCGGCCACGCGGGCGTCTACGGCGACTACCTGCAGAACGCGCAGGGCGAGGACGTCGTCGCCGGCATCCGCAACACCGTGCCGCTCGCCGAGCTGGAGTCGATCGACAAGACGTCGTACGACCAGCTCATGGAGATCATGTCGACGCTGGAGACCCACTACAAGGATCTCTGCGACATCGAGTTCACCATCGAGCGCGGCCAGCTGTGGATGCTGCAGACCCGCGTCGGCAAGCGCACCGCCGGTGCCGCCTTCCGCATCGCCACCCAGCTCGTGGACCAGGGCCTCATCGACGAGGCCGAGGCGCTGCAGCGCGTCAACGGCGCCCAGCTCGCCCAGCTGATGTTCCCCAAGTTCGACGAGGCCGCCAAGGTCGAGCAGATCGGCCGCGGCATCGCCGCCTCCCCGGGTGCCGCCGTCGGCAAGGCCGTCTTCGACTCGTACACGGCCGTCAAGTGGTCCCGCTCCGGCGAGAAGGTCATCCTCATCCGCCGTGAGACCAACCCGGACGACCTGGACGGCATGATCGCCGCCGAGGGCATCCTCACCTCCCGCGGCGGCAAGACCTCGCACGCCGCCGTCGTCGCCCGCGGCATGGGCAAGACCTGTGTCTGCGGCGCCGAGGAGCTCGAGGTCGACACGAAGCGCCGCCGCATGACCACCGCCTCCGGCGTGGTCATCGAGGAGGGCGACGTCGTCTCCATCGACGGCTCCACCGGCAAGGTCTACGTCGGCGAGGTACCCGTCGTACCGTCCCCGGTCGTCGAGTACTTCGAGGGCCGCATGCACGCCGGCGCCGACGACGCCGACGAGCTCGTCCAGGCCGTGCACCGGATCATGGCCTACGCCGACCGCGTCCGCCGGCTGCGCGTCCGCGCCAACGCCGACAACGCCGAGGACGCCGCCCGCGCCCGCCGCTTCGGCGCCCAGGGCATCGGCCTGTGCCGCACCGAGCACATGTTCCTCGGCGAGCGCCGCCAGTACGTCGAGCGGCTGATCCTCGCCGACACCGACGAGGAGCGCGAGGAGTCGCTGAAGGCGCTGCTCCCGCTGCAGAAGCAGGACTTCGTCGAGCTCTTCGAGGCCATGGACGGCCTGCCGGTCACCGTGCGCCTGCTCGACCCGCCGCTGCACGAGTTCCTTCCCGACATCACCGAGCTGTCGGTGCGCGTCGCCCTCGCCGAGGCCCGCAAGGAGCCGCACGAGAACGACCTGCGCCTGCTCCAGGCCGTGCACCGGCTGCACGAGCAGAACCCGATGCTGGGTCTGCGCGGCGTCCGCCTCGGCCTGGTCATCCCCGGCCTGTTCACCATGCAGGTCCGCGCCATCGCCGAGGCCGCCGCGCTGCGCGTCGACGCCAAGGGCGACCCGCGCGCCGAGATCATGATCCCGCTCGTCGGCACCGTCCAGGAGCTGGAGCTGGTCCGCGAGGAGGCCGAGGCGGTCATCGCCGAGGTCGCCGCGCAGACCGGCATCGAGCTGAAGCTCGCGCTCGGCACCATGATCGAGCTGCCGCGCGCCGCCGTGACCGCCGGTCAGATCGCCGAGGCCGCCGAGTTCTTCTCCTTCGGCACCAACGACCTCACCCAGACGGTCTGGGGCTTCTCCCGCGACGACGTGGAGGCCAGCTTCTTCACCGCGTACCTGGAGAAGGGCATCTTCGGCGTCAGCCCCTTCGAGACCATCGACAAGGATGGCGTCGGCGCCCTGGTCCGCCAGGCCGTCGAGGCCGGCCGGGCCACCCGCCCGGACATCAAGCTCGGCGTCTGCGGCGAGCACGGCGGTGACCCGGAGTCGGTGCACTTCTTCCACGAGGTGGGCCTCGACTACGTCTCCTGCTCGCCGTTCCGGATCCCGGTGGCGCGCCTGGAGGCCGGCCGCGCGGCGGCCGAGGCGAAGGGCAGCGACAGCCGCTGACCCCGACGGGCCCCCAGGGGCCCGGAAGACCACCGGAGCCGCCGTTCGTCCCCGACCCTCAGAACCGATGGGCGGCGGCTCCGGTTTCCATGGAGACGGGGCGGACACCTTGTGCGGAGGTGTCCGCCCCGTCGTATTTCGTCCCTGCGTTCCCGGTGCGGGTCGTGCATGATCGTTGGGGAAATGTGAGTTCTTGTTCAACTGCATGTGCCAGTGGTGCATTGAATTATTCGGCGTTGAACATTCGCAAAGAATGAGACGGGCGCGGCCTCCGGATCCCCACCCGGAAGCCGCGCCCTTTAACTGTGTCGGGCGGGTGAGCCGCAACCTCGCCGACCGCCGCCGGACGCGGCAAAGCCCCCCACGGTCTTCGCCACGTCACCTCGGTCCTGAAGGTTTCCCGTCCGACCGCCACAGCTTTTCGGTTTCCGGCCGTTCGCCGCGAGGCTTTTCAAGTGTGGCTGAAACACCCTGGTAACGTGCAGTGATGCTGTGCATACTCGTCGTCGGGGGTGGTTGCGAGTGCACAGGTGGGGGTTCCATGCTGCGGATTCATTTCACCGGTAACGACTTGGCGGGCGTACGGATGGCCGCCCGGCCGGACGTTCTGTGGGAAACGATTCTCAGTTTTCACCGTTTAAGGGACCGGCGCGGCTCGGTCGTCTACGGGGACTGGCGGTCCGAGGCCCGGACCAAGGTCGGCGCCGAGACCCGGCTGCTCGCCGCGCTCGTCCCGGGCCGCGGCTATTTCCCGGACTTCCTGACCCCGCCGCAGGGCGTGCTCGGGCTCGACGAGGGCCTCGACGCGATCCGCGCCACGCCCCCGGGACGGCTCCACACCGAACTGGCCCTGATCGGCGCCGCCCGCGCCGGCCGGCCCGCCGTGCCCTCCGCGCTGCGCACCCTCGCCGACGGCGGCACCGCCGCCTTCGGCCGGATGCTCGGCGCGCTGCGCGCCTACCACCGGGCCGCCGTCCAGCCGTACTGGACGCACGTCCAGGCCCGCTTCGAGGCCGACCGGGCCCGCCGTGGCCGGGCCCTGCTCGACGGGGGAGCCGACGAACTGCTCGCCTCCCTGCCGCCGATGCTGCGCTGGCGCAGCCCCGTCCTGGAGGCCGACTACCCCGTCGACCGGGACGTCCACCTCGACGGGCGCGGGCTGCTGCTCCAGCCCTCGTTCTTCTGCCGCGGCACCCCGGTCGTGCTGCGCGACCCCGGCCTGCCGCCGGTCCTGGTCTATCCGGTCACGCACTGCGAGCCGCCGACCGTCCGCGCGCCCGGCCTGCCCTCGCTCGCCAAGCTCGTCGGCCACACCCGGTCGGCCGTCCTCAGCGCGATCGGCGACGGCGGCACCACGAGCGAACTGGCCCGCCGGGCGGGCGTCTCGCTCGCCTCCGCGAGCCAGCACGCGGGTGTGCTGCGCGAGGCGGGCCTGGTCGCGACGCTCCGGTACGGCAACGCGGTGCTGCACACGCTGACCCCGCTGGGCACGGCCCTGCTCGGCGGCTCCCTCCAGGACGCGCATTGCTACGCGCGTAGTGAGCGGGTGACGGGGGAGGGCCGGGGCGCTGTCAGCGGGGCCCGCTGACCCCGCGGCACGGGCAGGGGCACCTCCCGTGCACGGAGACGAGCACCTGCGTCGGGGGAAGATCGACAGCTGACGTACGCTCCTGCCCTTGTTGCCGACACGCAGGGGGACCGGATCGTGGAACGACGTGCGCTGATGCTGGCCATGGGCGGGTTCGTGGGAGCGGCGGCCTGGAGCGGTGGCGCCGCCGCGCCGGCGGCCGCGGCCACCGGGAGCGGGGTGGTCGTGGACGTCACCGCGTACGGCGCGGCGGGCGACGGGAGCGGCGACGACTCGGCCGCCTTCCAGAAGGCGCTCGACGCCGTGAAGGCGGTGCCGGGCGGAGCGACGCTGCTGATCCCGCCGGGCACGTACCCGATCGGGATCAGCCTGGTGCTCGGCGCGGGGACGACCGTGCTCGCCTACGGCGCCACGATCTTCCGCACCAAGGACAGCGGCGCCCTGGTGAAGAACTTCGACTCGGTCATCCAGGTCCACGGCTACGAGGGCGCGGGCTCCGTCGCCGTCCTCGGCGGCACCTGGGACATGCGCGGTGCCGCACACCCCGCCCAGAGCGACGCCATGGGCTTCGCGCACTGCGACGGCGTCCTGGTCAAGGACTGCACCATCGTCGACACGCCCTCCGCGCACGCCGTCGAGCTGAACGCGGTGCGCAACGCGGCCGTCGTGAACTGCGTCTTCGACGGCTACCACGCGGGCGACGGCGCGAGCCCCACCACCAAGGAGGCTGTCCAGATCACCTGCGCCACCGAAGGCAACCTGCCCGCGCCCGCCTACGACCTCACCACCTGCGAGGACGTCCTCGTCACCGGCTGCACCCTGCGCGCCGGCACCACGACCGGGCCGTACGGCGCGCTGTGCGGGGACCACCGGGGCGCCAAGGGCAAGAGCCACCGCCGGATCCGGGTCATCGGCAACACGGTCGAGAAGAGCGGGGCGTACGGCGTGCACGTCGCCGACTGGCAGGACTCGGTCGTCGCCGACAACACGATCAGCGGCGTCGCCCTCCACGGCATCTACCTCAACTCGCCGCAGGGCAACGCGCTCAGCGGCATCACCGTCACCGGCAACACCGTCCGCTCCGTCGACGGCAGCGGCGGCATCACGGTCAGCGTGCCGAAGTTCGCCACGGTGCCCGTCACCTACGGCGCCCGGCACAGCGACCTCACGATCAGCGGCAACACGGTCGAGTCGATCAGGGGCGAGGCCGCGATCTACGTCTCCCGCACCGACGGCGTCACCGTCACCCGCAACACCGTCACCGGCACCACGCGCCTCACGGACACCGGCAACGCCCAGGGCATCCACGTCCAGGAGTGCCCGGACGCCGTCGTCACCCACAACACCGTCTCCGGCGTCCAGGGCGACGGCATCGGCCTGGACACCAACGTGGCGGGCGCCGTCGTCGCCGGGAACACCGTCAGCGGCGCGACGAACTACGGCATCCACGCGGCGGCCGGCGCCGCGGCGATACGCGGCAACAGGATCACCGGCGCCACCACCCACGGCATCCGGATCACCGGCGCCGCCGACACGATCTGCCAGGGCAACACCGTCGGCACCGTCACCGTCTCGGGCACCACCGCCCCGGCAGCCGTCGCGGTGACCTCCACCTGCACGGGAGTGTGGGTCGCCGGCAACGACCTGAGCGGGCGCGGCGCCGGCGTCGCGGCGGTCCTCGACCAGGGCACCGGGACCACGGTCTCCGGAAATCTCGTCTGATCTCTTCTCCGGCGCGGCGATGAGTTTTCGCCGCGCCGCCCGTCTTAACTCTCGAAAGCGCCGACACGGCACCGACGGAAGACGCACGACGGAAGAGAGAGCGACACCATGGCCCCGCAGATGATCTTCGTGAACCTGCCCGTGAAGGACCTCGACGCCAGCAAGTCCTTCTACGAGAAGCTCGGCTACTCGATCAACCCGCAGTTCACGGACGAGACCGCCGCGTGTGTGGTCATCAGCGACACGATCTTCGCGATGCTGCTCACCGAGGAGAAGTTCCGCACCTTCACCGCGCCGGGCAAGGAGATCTCCGACGCGACCAAGGCCACCGAGGTGCTCGTCACGCTGAGCGCCGAGAGCCGCGAGAAGGTCGACGAGCTCGCGGACCGGGCCCTGGCGGCGGGCGGCAGCCCGGCGAAGGAGCCGATGGACCTGGGCTTCATGTACGGGCGCTCCTTCGCCGACCCGGACGGCCACCACTGGGAGGTCTTCCACATGGACCCGGCGGCCGTCCAGGGCTGATCCGCCCCGTGCCGCGTCAGGCGGAGACGCCGCCGTCGACGACCAGGTCCGTGCCGACGGCGGAGCCCGCCGCGTCGGACGCGAGGTAGAGCACCGCCGCCGCGATCTCCTCGGCCGAGGAGATCCGGCCGAGCGGTGACTCCTCCTTCATCCGCACCTCCCGCTCGGCCTCCGTCTCGCCCGGCCGCAGCGACATCGAGGACTCGGACGCGCCCGGGCTGACCGCGTTGATGCGGATCCCGTCGCCGATGTGGTCGAGGGCGGCGGCCCGGGTGAGGGCGGAGACGGCGGCCTTGGAGACCTGGTAGCCGAAGACGCCCGGGATCCGGACGTGCGGGCCCAGGTTGGACGCGATGTTGACGATGGCGCCGCCGCCGTGGCCGCGCATGTGGGCGATCTCCGCCTGGAGCGCGTGCAGGACGCCCGTGACGTTGATGTCGAGCAGGGCGTGCCAGTCGTCGAGCGGGAAGTCGGCCGCGCTGTGGCCGCCGCGGAACACCCCGGCGTTGTTCACGGCCACGTCGAGCCCGCCGAAGGCCGCCACCGTGTCCCGGACGAGCCGGTGCATGTCGGCGGCGGCCGTCACGTCGGCGGTGAACGCGCGGGCGGTGCCGCCCGCCGCCGCGATCAGCGCCACCGTCTCGTCGAGCGTGGCGGCGCTGCGGCCGGCGACCGCGACCCGGGCGCCCTCGGCGGCGAAGGCGCGGGCGATGGCCCGGCCGAGACCGGTGCCGCCGCCGGTGACGAGGACGGTGCGGCCGGTGAAACGGGAGGTCATGGTGGGTGCTCCTGTCGAAGGGCGAGACGTGGTCGGTTACTTGGTACGGGAGGACAGTGCGGCCAGTGCGGCGAGCGCCAGAGCGGTCGCCGCGAAGGCGCGGGCGTCCGAGCCGAGCGTGAGCACGGCGGCGAAGACGACGGTCGGGCCCAGCTCCATCGCGGTGTTCAGGACCCCGCCCGCGAGCCCGGCCCGCTCCGGCGGCACCCCGTCGGTGGCCAGGACGCCGGCCCCGGCGAAGGCGACGGCGGCACCGGCCGCGAGGAGCAGGAGCCCGGGCAGCAGCCCGTAGGCGTAGGGCACGGCCGGGTCGAGGCCGGTGGCCGCGAGCAGCGCGAGGCCCGCGGCCGCGGTGCCGAGCCCGGCGGCCGTGGCGCGCCCCGCCCCGTACCGCCCGATCAGCGGTCCGGCGGCGCGGCCCGCCGTGAGCAGGGCGACGGCGAAGGGCACGAAGGCGCCCGAGGTGAGCAGCGCGGACCAGCCGCGGCCGTGCTGGAGGGCGAGCGAGAGCAGGACGAAGACGCCGGCGGTGCCGGAGGCGGTGAGCGAGACGGTGGCGAGCCCGATGCCCCGGCGCCGGTCGCGCAGGAAGGCGGGCGGAAGCAGCGGGTCGGCGGTGCGCCGCTCGACGAGCGCGAAGGCGGTGAGCAGGGCGAGGCCGGTGAGCAGCGGGACGAGGACGGCGGCGGAGGTCCAGGGGTGGGCCTCGGTCAGGACGAGTCCGTAACTGGCGAGCGTGATCCCGGCGGTGGCGAGCAGCGCGCCCGGCAGGTCGAGCCCGCGCCTGCTGCCGCCACCCGTGGTCGTCGGCAGCAGGCGCGGGCCGAGGGCGAGGGCGGCGGCCGCGACGGCGACCGGGACGGCGAAGCTCCAGCGCCAGGAGGCGACGGCCGAGATCACGCCGGACAGCAGGTTGCCCGCGGTCGCGCCGAGGACGGCGAGCCCGCCCCAGGTGGCCATGGCCCGGCCGTACGCGGCGGGTGCCGGGTACAGGGCGCGCAGCACGGCCATCGCGGCGGGCGCGACGAGCGCGGCGCCGAGGCCCTGCGCGAACCGGGCGGCGAGCAGCGGACCGTAGCCGGTGGTGAGCGGGGCGAGCGCGGAGGCGGCGCCGAAGACGACGAGCCCGGCGGTGAGGGCGCGGCGGCCGCCGAAGCGGTCGGCGAGCCGGCCGCCGAAGAGCAGCAGGCCGGCGAAGGTGAGCCCGTAGGCGGCGCTGAGCAGGATGAGGGCGGCCCGGTCCAGGCCGAGTTCGGCGCCGATCCGGGGGAGCGGCACCGCGAGCGAGGCGAGCGTGAAGATCAGCGTCATCTGCACCGCGCCGAGGAGCGCGAAGCCGGCGGCGGGCGTCGCCGCGGGTCTGGTCGTCGTGAGCGTCGTGGCGGTCATGTCTCCCCCTGTATTTTGACCGTACGTTCCAGTATGAGAGCCGAAGAAAAGGGCGCCCGTGGGCGCCCCTTCCGGAGCACTTCAGTCCAGCAGTGCCAGCGCCTGCTCCGCCGCGTCCCGCACCCGGGCCGGGTCGCTCGACGCCTTGCCGACCACCCTGAGGCCCTGCATCAGCACGAGCAGCATCCGGGCGAGCGAGCGCGGATCGCGGTCGTCCGGCAGCTCGCCCTGGGCGCGGGCCCGCACGAGCGCGGCGTGCAGCAGGGTCTCGACCTGCTCCCAGCTGAGCTCCACCCGGCGGGCCACCGTCCGGTCGTGCGGCCCGAGTTCGGCCGCCGAGTTGGTGACGAAGCAGCCGTTCAGGCGCAGGTCCTCGGTCGCGGCCTCGGCGGCGAAGCGGCGGACGAGCGAGCGGACGGCCGGCAGGGCCGGGCCCGGCGCGGACAGCTCCGCCATGATCTGTGGGTCCCGGGTCTCGCGGTAGCGGTCGAGCGCCCGCACGTACAGCTCGTGCTTGCTGCCGAAGGTCGCGTAGATGCTGGCGCGGCCGATGCCGAGACGCTCGACGAGGTCCGACATCGTCGTCGCCTCGTAGCCGCGCGCCCAGAACAGTTCGAGAGCTGCCTGGAGCGCGGCGTCGGGATCGAATTCCTTGGTCCTGGCCACGAGGAGACCGTACGCCTATCCGGAACGATCGGTCAAGAATGATCGGTCAAGAATGTTCGGTCAGGAATGATCGTTCACGAACGCTCGGTCAGGAAGGATTCCGGGTGAGGCGCACGGGATAGACCGCCACCGTCACCTCGTCGTCGTCCAGGCACCGGCCCGTCTCCAGGTCGAAGCGCTGCTTCAACAGCGGCGAGGCCACGAACGGCCGCCCGCCCGCCGAGCCGACGAGCCCCCGGGCGAGCACCTGCGCGCCCGTGAACGGATCGCGGTTGTCGATCGCGTACGTCCGCCCCGCCCGGTCCTTGAAGACCGCCGCCTGCCGGCCGTCCGGGAGCAGCGCCGTCACGCCCCGGCCCGGCGTGAGCCGCGCCTCCTCGCAGACCGCCACCCAGGCGTCCGCGCCCGGGGAGAGTTCGAGCGTCGTCATCGGACCATCGCTCCTTCGCGCGAGCCGAGGGCGAGGACCGTCAGGTCCGGCTTGATCTGGTCGCGCTCCGGCACGAACCGCACCGACGGGTCCGGCGTCTCCGGCGCGTTGACGAAGGAAACGAACCGCCGCAGCCGGTCCGGGTCGTCCAGCGTCTCGGCCCACTCGTCCCGGTAGCCGGCGACGTGCGCCGCCATCAGCGCCTCCAGCTCCTCGCACAGCCCCAGCGAGTCGTGCACGACCACGTCCCGCAGGCGGTCGAGCCCGCCCTCCAGGCGCTCCAGCCACACCGAGGTGCGCTCCAGGCGGTCCGCGGTGCGGATGTAGAACATCAGGAACCGGTCGATCAGGCGCACCAGTTCGGCGTCCGAGAGGTCCTGGGCGAGCAGATCGGCGTGGCGCGGCATCGCGCCGCCGTTGCCGCCGACGTACAGGTTCCAGCCGTTCGCCGTCGCGATGATCCCGAAGTCCTTCGACCGGGCCTCCGCGCACTCGCGGGCACAGCCCGAGACCGCCGACTTCAGCTTGTGCGGGGCGCGCAGGCCCCGGTAGCGCAGTTCGAGGAGGATCGCCATCCGCACCGAGTCCTGCACCCCGTAGCGGCACCACGTCCGCCCCACACAGGACTTCACCGTGCGCAGCGCCTTGCCGTACGCGTGCCCCGACTCGAAGCCCGCGTCGACGAGCCGCGCCCAGATCGACGGCAGCTGCTCCACCCGGGCGCCGAACAGGTCGATCCGCTGACCGCCGGTGATCTTCGTGTAGAGCCCGAAGTCGCGGGCCACCTCGCCGATCACGATCAGCTTCTCCGGGGTGATCTCGCCGCCCGGGATGCGCGGCACCACCGAATAGGAGCCGTTGCGCTGGAGGTTGGCGAGATGGTGGTCGTTGGTGTCCTGGAGGGCCGCCTGCTCCCCGTCCAGGATGTAGCCGTTGCCGAGGCCGGCCAGGATCGACCCGACGGCCGGCTTGCACACCTCGCAGCCGTCGTCGCCCTTCGCCTCCGCCCGCCCGTGCGAGTCGAGCAGCGCGGCGAACGACGTCACGCGCAGGGTGCGGGCGATCTCGTAGAGCTCGCCGCGGGTGTACGAGAAGCAGCCGCAGAGTCCTTTGCCGGCCGCCGCCGGCAGCAGCTTCTCGATCACCTTCACGCAACTGCCGCAGCCCGTGCCGGCCTTGGTGCACTTCTTCACCTCGGATAGCGTCGCGCACCGCGTGACGGCCCGCTTGGTCACGTGGTGACAGGAGCAGATCACGGCGTCGTCCGGCAGCGCGGACGGGCCGAGCGCCGCCGGCGCTCCCGCGCCCGCCGGCAGCACCAGCCGCTCCGGCGGGACCGGCGGCCTGCTGCCGGTGAGCGGGCGCAGCAGCCCGTACGACTCGGCGTCGCCGACGAGCACACCGCCGAGCAGCACGCCCTCGCCGTCCACCACCAGCTTCTTGTAGACGCCCGAGCGCGAGTCGGAGTAGACCACGTCCAGGCTGCCCTCGGCCGCGCCGTGCGCGTCGCCGAACGAGGCCACGTCCACACCGAGCAGCTTCAGCTTCGTCGACAGGTCGGCGCCCGTGAAGCCCTTCGTGGACTCCCCTTCGAGGCCGGCGATCGCCGCCGCCGCCGTCTGCGCCATCTCGTAGCCCGGCGCCACCAGGCCGTACACCCGGCCGTCCGAAGCCAGCGCGCACTCGCCGATCGCGAAGACGGCCGGGTCCGACGTCCGGCACAGCTCGTCCACCGCGATGCCGCCGCGCTCGCCGACCGTCAGGCCGCAGTCGCGGGCCAGCTGGTCGCGCGGGCGGACACCCGCCGAGAACACCACCATCTCCGTGGCCAGTTCGGAGCCGTCCGACAGGCGCATCGCCGTGACCGCGCCGTCCTCGGTCACCACCTCCCGCGTGCCCGCGCCGGTGTGCACGGTCAGCCCCATCCGCTCGATCGTGCGCAGCAGGGCCGCGCCGCCGCCCTCGTCGACCTGCACCGGCATCAGCCGCGGCGCGAACTCCACGACGTGCGTGTCGAGCCCGAGGCCCTTCAGCGCGCCCGCCGCCTCCAGGCCGAGCAGCCCGCCGCCGACCACCGCGCCGGTCGTCCGCCCCTTCGCGTACTCCTCGATCGCGAGCAGGTCCTCGATCGTGCGGTAGACGAAGCAGCCGTCCGCGTCCTTGCCGGGCACGGGCGGCACGAACGGGTACGAGCCGGTGGCGAGCACCAGCGTGTCGTACGCGAAGACCTGCCCGGAGCGGGCGGTCACCGTCCGCGCCGCGCGGTCCACGGCGACCGCCGGGTCACCCGTGTACAGCTCGATGCCGTGCCGCGCCATGAACCCGTCCTCGACCAGGGACAGGTCCTCGGGCGTCTTCCCGGAGAAGTACGAGGTCAGCTGCACGCGGTCGTACGCCGGCCGGGGCTCCTCGCAGAGCACCACGACCCGCGTCCGCGCGGTGACGCCCCGGTCCGCGAGCGCCTCCAGGAACCGCTGGCCGACCATGCCGTGGCCGACCAGCACGAGGGTGGGGGTGTACGGGGTCGTCATCTCAGGAGCCTCCGTCGTGGGTGAGCAGGTGCAGCAGCGGGGCGTCGGGCAGGGCCTCGTCGCCCTCCCAGGCCCGGGCCAGCGTCCCGACCGCGCCGAGATCGCCGAGCAGCACGCCCCCGACGAGCCGGTCACCCCGGACGACGACCTTGCGGTAGGCGCGGCGGGTGGCGTCGGTGAGCCGGACGACGTCGTCGCCGGGAGCGGGCGTGGTCTCGCCGAAGGCGGCGAGGTCGAGCGAGCCGGCGCCGCCGAGGGTGAGCCGGGTGAGCGCGCGGGTGCCGGCGTAGCGCGGCGCGCCGCCCAGGAGCAGGTCCGTCAGCACGTCCGCCTGGTCCAGCGCCGGGCCCGCGAGGCCGTACACCCGCCCTCCGTGCTCCGCGCAGTCGCCGATCGCGTGGATGTACGGGTCCGAGGTGCGCAGTTCGTCGTCGACGACGACGCCCGTGCGGACGTCGAGGCCGGCCTCGCGGGCCAGCGCGACCCTGGGGCGCACGCCGCACGCGAGGACGACGACCTGCGCGTCGAGGACGAAGCCGTCGGCGAGTTCGACCGCCGTGACGGCGCCGCCTTGCCGGCGCAGGCCGGTGACGCGGCACCCGGTGTGCACCTCGACGCCGAGGGAGACGAGGTGCTCGCGCAGCAAGCCGGAGGAGCCGGAGTCCAGCTGGCGTTCCATCAGGTGCTCGACCTGCTGGGCGAGCAGGACCTCGGCGCCGAGCGCCGCGAGGGCCCGCGCCGCCGAGACGCCGAGCAGCCCGCCGCCGATGACGACCGCCCGCACCCCCGGACGCACCCGCCCGCGCAGCGCCAGGCAGTCGTCCATCGTGCGGAACGGAAGGACACCGGAAGGGAGTTCGGCGCCGCGCAGGCCGCGCAGGCCGCGCAGCGGCGGCAGGACCGGCGCCGAGCCGGTGGCGAGCACCAGGCGGTCGTACGGGACGAGCGAGCCGTCCGCGCACGCGACCGTGCGGGCCGCGCGGTCGATCCGTACCGCCCTGACGCCGAGCCGGGCCGGCTCGCGCGGCGCGGGCAGGGCGACGACCTCGGGGCCGTACCGGCCGGCGAGGACGTCCGCGAGCAGCACCCGGTTGTACGGGGCGTGCGGCTCCTCGCCGAGGAGCGTGACCGGCAGGCGCTGGGCGAGCCGGGCGCCCGCCGTTCCGCCCCCGACCACCACGATCCGTGTACTCATGCCGGGAAGCGTGCGGCGCCGGTGTTACCCGTCGGCATCCCGGCTGTTTCCCGTACGGAACGCTGCACTCACGGCCCGGCGGGGCCGCTGTGAGGCCCTCGCGCTGACCGCGCGGGACCGCGCAGGATGGGGCCGCGCGGGACCACGCAGGATGGGGCCGCGCGGGACCACGCAGGATGAGCCGCGCGGGATCACGCAGGATTAACCGCCCGCCCGCCCGCCCCGACCGGGACCACCGGGCCCGCACCTCAAGCTCTGACATTGCTCAAGACTCCGGCGATTGATGGACGGCACACTCATCTGTTCCTAGGCTCACGCCCATGCCTGACATATCCCTGACCACTCTTGTCCTGCTCTGCATCGCGGCCTTCGCCGCCGGCTGGATCGATGCCGTGGTCGGGGGCGGCGGGCTGCTCCAGCTGCCCGCTCTGCTGCTCGGCCTGCCGCACGTGGCGGCCGCGCAGATCCTCGGCACCAACAAGGCCGTGTCGATCGTCGGCACCACCGGCGCGGCCGTCACCTACCTGCGCAAGACGCCCGTGAAGGTCGGCATGGCGGTACGGATCGGACTCGCCGCCCTCGCCGGTTCGATGGGCGGCGCCTTCTTCGCGGCCGGCATCAGCAGCGCCGTACTCCGCCCGGTCATCATGGTCGTGCTGCTCGGGGTGGCCGCCTTCGTCATGTTCCGGCCGACCTTCGGCACCCGGGCGGAGGGCACGGAGCGGCCGGCGCTCACCCGGGCCCGGATCGTCACCGCGATCGTGGTGGTCGGCGGCGGCATCGGCTTCTACGACGGCCTCTTCGGCCCCGGCACCGGCACCTTCCTCGTGCTCGCCCTGACCGCCGTGCTCCACCTGGACCTGGTGACGGCCTCCGCCACCTCGAAGATCGTCAACGTCTGCACCAACGCCGGCGCGCTCGCGATGTTCGCCTACCAGGGCCATGTGCTCTGGCAGCTCGCCGCCGTCATGGCCGTCTTCAACCTGCTCGGCGGGACGATCGGCGCCCGGATGGCCCTGGCGAAGGGCGCCGAGTTCGTGCGCGGGGTGCTGCTCGTGGTCGTCTTCTCGCTGGTCGCGAAGCTCGCCTTCGACCAGTGGGCCTAGAAGCCGCCCGGGCCTGGAAGCCGCCCGGGCCCAGGGGGTGTGCGGACCCAGGGGGTGTCCGGACCCAGAGGGTGTCCGGACCTAGGCGGATCCGGCTGCCGTGCCCGGCCGGGCCTGCTTCACGCCGATGAGATGGCCGAAGGCGACCACGTTGCCCTGGTAGCCGCCCGCCTTCCGAGAGAAGCCGCCGCCGCAGGTGATCACCCGGATCTCGGCCCGGTCCGCCTCGCCGTACACCTTGGCGTCCGGGAAGGCGCTCTTGTCGTAGACCTCGACCGCGTCGATCGTGAAGACCGCCGTCCGGCCGTCCTTGCGGTCCACCTCGATCCGGTGGCCCTTCTTCAGCGCGCCGAGCGCGTAGAAGACCGCCGGACCCTGCGCGTTGTCGACGTGGCCGGCGACGATCGCGGTGCCCTTGGCGCCGGGCCGGGTGCCGTCCTCGTACCAGCCGGCCAGATTGCGGTCGGCGGCAGGCGGCACGTCGAGCGCGCCGTCCGCGCCGAGCCCGAGGCCGGTCAGCGGCGCGTCGACGTCGATCTCGGGGATGCGCAGCCGGACCGGGACGGACGGCGGGAGCGGGTCGGCGGCGGCGTCGGTGTGGACGCTCGGCCCGGCGGCGAAGGCCTGCGCCGCCGACGGCACGGGCGGGGTGACCTGGCCGGATCCGTTCTGGATCATCCACAGGCCCACACAGGCGGCGACCGCGATGCCCCAGCCCTTGCTCCTGTTGGTCACGGCGCCTCGAATCCTTCCCGTCAGAGGAGTGATCCTGCCCCCGCCGGGCCGTCAGCGGGCGCGCGGCGGGGACAGGACGATGGCGGTAGGGTCAGCCGTCCTGCGCGCCGCTCGCCCGGCGGCGCAGGAGCCACGTACCGCCGACGGCGGCCGCGGCCAGCACCGCCGCGCCCGCCGCGACCTGGGTGGTGTCGGGGCCGACGCTGCCGCCCACACCGGTCTGCACATGGCCGCTGGGGCTCTTGTGCTGGACGAAGAGCTCGCCGCGCGCCGACCTGCCGTTGTCGCAGTGGACGCTGATGGTGAACGTCCCGGACTCGGCGTGGTGCGGCACCGTGAACTGGCCGACCACGACCTGCTTGTGCGTGCTCGGGTTCAGCTGGAACTCGCCCGCGCCGAGCCCGTCCGTCTTGCCCACGCCGTGGCCGTGCTCGCCGCAGGCGGTGGTGTTCACCGTGACGGTCTCGCCCGGGGAGGCCGAGGAGGGGAAGATCTCCAGCGTCTCCGAGCCGCCCTGCTGCCAGTTGCCGTTGTGGTCCCCGCCGCTGTTGTGGTCGTTGTCGTTGTTCTGGTCTCCGTTGGCGAAGGCCACGGGACCGGTGGCGAAGACGCCGAGGGCGGCGAACGTCAGCGCGGTACCGGTGAGCAGTCGGGCAGGGGTGCGGCGCATGGGGGACCTCCGGGGCGCGCGTACGGTCTTCGGAAAGGGGCTTCCGTAGGACCGACATAAATGCGTGCCCGGCCGGCCCGCCTGCTGATGTCCCGTCAGAATTACTCCGTCCGGTGCGGCGCGTCGCCTGGATTTTTGGCGTCGTCGCAGGTCGGAGCCGATGTCGCGGCGTCAGCTGACGGTCCGTGCCGAACGGGTGACCGCCTCCGGGGCCTCGCCGCGATCAGCCGCCTACAGCGCGTCCCAGGGCGCCGCCTCGTGCGCCGCGTGCACCCGCGCCATCAGCTCCTCGTCCACCCGCAGCGGCGTGTCGTCGATCCGGGTGACCGGGGCGATCCCGCGCGCGCTCGTCACGAAGGCCGCGCGGAAGTACGGCACCTCCGCCAGGTGCACGGGCCGGGTCACCGACGGCAGCCGCGGGGCCACCAGGGCCATGGTGGTGCCGGCCAGATGCGGCGCCGCCGGCCAGATCGCCGAAGTGCCGTCCCAGAACGCGATGTTGGTGACCGCGCCCTCGGCGATCTCGCGCGAGGGGCCGTCGGTGAGCAGCGCCTCGTCGAAGCCCGCCCGGCGGGCCGCGTCACCGTGGTAGCGCTGCCCGAAGCCGCCCAGGTGCTTGATGTGCGCCGCCGGACGCCAGTACCGGACGGACTTCAGGGCCTTCGGCGACCGCTCCGGCGCGAACGGCGCCCGTACGGTCACCACCGTGCGCGGCCCGCCGCCGGCGGCCCCGTCGCTCCCGGCCCCTTCGTACACGTACACCCGCGCCGACGCGTCCCGGCGGCCCGACCCGGCCAGCGCCCCGGCGAGCAGCGCCCGCACCCGCCCGCCGTTCAGGCCCTGCCCGAACAGCTCGCGCGTCGACCCGTCGAGCCGCTCCAGGTGCAGGCCGAGGCCCTGGACCCGGCCGTCGCGCACCTGCATCGCCGTGTAGTGCCCGTAGCCGCTCAGCAGGGACGCGAGGAGGCCCGGCTCGGCGGCCGCCGGAGCGCCGTCGATCTCGACGTACAGGGGCTGGGGCGCACCGGGTGCGGCGGGAGGCGTCGTCATGGCCCCACCGTATGCCGCTGCACGCGGCCCGGTTCGCCCGTACGGTGAAGAAGTGATCGTCACCGTCCGCACCACCACCGACGCC
This sequence comes from Streptomyces sp. NPDC004327, assembly GCF_042873935.1. NCBI lineage: Bacteria > Bacillati > Actinomycetota > Actinomycetes > Kitasatosporales > Streptomycetaceae > Streptomyces > Streptomyces sp. NPDC004327. The sequence continues at coordinate 573,037 of NZ_JBIAME010000002.1, forward strand.
CGCGCCAAGGCCGACGCCCTGGCCCGCGGCGCCGTCGAGGCCCGGCTCGCCGCCCGCGCGCAGGTCTCCGGGCCCGTCACCTCCGTCCACCACCGGCAGGGCGCGATCGAGACCGCCGAGGAGTGGCAGGTGGAGTTCGAGACCACCGAGGCCCGCTACCAGGCCCTGGAGACCCACCTGCTCGCCGCCCACGACCACGGGACGCCCGAGGTCCTGGCCACCCGGGTGGCCCGGGTGAGCGCGGAGTACGCCCGCTGGGTCGAGCGGGAGACCGCGCCGGCCGCGGCGATCGAGGCGCCCGCGCCGGCCGACGACGAGCTGCCGTTCTTCGTGTACGGGACGCTGCGCCCGGGCGCGTACAACCACGACCGCTTCCTCGCCGGCCGGATCGGCACCGAGGCGGACGCCGTGCTGCACGGGGCGGTCCTGCACGACGGCCCCGGCTATCCCTACGTCGTCCCGGCGGACGGCGGCCGGGTCGTCGGCACCCTGCTCACGGCCTCGCCCGGCGACTACGGCGACCTGTTCGGCCTGCTCGACCGCCTGGAGCTGCCCGTCGGCTACGAGCGGGTGGCGATGGACGTCGAGCGGGTGCGGGACGGGGCGCGGGTGTCGGCCTGGGTGTTCCTGGCGACGGAGGACGCGCCGCTCGGCGCCGTCATCGAGAGCGGCGACTGGTTCGACCGGCCGTAGCGCCCCCGTCCGCGGCCCGCTCCAGGCGGACGGCGCACACCTTGAGGGCGGCGACCGGTTCAGCCGGCCGTGCTGCCCCCGTCCGAGGCGCGCTCCAGGCGGACCGCGCACACCTTGAACTCCGGCATCTTCGACACCGGGTCGAGCGCCGGGTTGGTCAGCGTGTTCGCGCGGCCCTCGCCCGGCCAGTGGAACGGCATGAAGACGGTGTCCGGGCGGATCGCGGCCGTGATCCGGGCCGGCGCCACCGCCCGGCCGCGCCGCGACACCACCGCGACGGGCTCGCCGTCCGCGACGCCGATCCGCTCGGCGAGCCGCGGGTGGAGCTCGACGAAGGAGCCGGGCGCGGCCGCGTTCAGCTCGGCGACGCGGCGGGTCTGCGCGCCCGACTGGTACTGGGAGACGACCCGGCCGGTCGTCAGGACCACCGGGTAGCCGGCGTCGGTCTCCTCCGCCGCCGCCCGGTGCACGACCGGCACGAACCGGGCCCGTCCGTCGGGCGTCGCGAAGCGGTCGAGGAAGAGCCGCGGGGTGCCGGCGCCCGCCTCGTCCGGGCAGGGCCAGAACACGCCCTGCTCCTCCTCGATCCGGCGGTAGCTGATGCCCGCGTAGTCGGCCGGGCCGCCCGCCGAGGCGCGCCGCAGCTCCTCGAAGACCTCCTCGGGATCGGCCGGGAAGCCCTTCTCCCGGCCGAGCAGGGCCGCGAGCCCGTGCAGCACCTCCAGGTCGCTGCGGACGCCGGGCGGCGGGGTGAGGGCGCGCCGGCGCAGCAGCACGCGGCCCTCCAGGTTGGTGGTGGTGCCGGTCTCCTCGGCCCACTGGGTGACGGGCAGGACGACGTCGGCGAGCGCGGCGGTCTCGGAGAGGACGACGTCGGCGACGGCGAGGAAGTCGAGCGACCTCAGCCGCTCCTCGACGTGCGCGGCGCGCGGGGCGGAGACCACCGGGTTGGAGCCCATGAGGAGCAGGGCGCGGATGTCGCCGCCGAGCGCGTCGAGGAGTTCGTACGCGCTCCGGCCCGGCCCCGGCAGCGACTCCGGCGGGACTCCCCACACCCCGGCGACGTGCTCGCGGGCCGCCGGGTCGTCGAGCCTGCGGTAGCCGGGCAGCTGGTCGGCCTTCTGGCCGTGCTCGCGGCCGCCCTGGCCGTTGCCCTGGCCGGTCAGGCAGCCGTAGCCGCTGAGCGGCCGGCCGGCCCTGCCGGTGGCCAGGCACAGGTTGATCCAGGCGCCGACGGTGTCGGTGCCCTTGGACTGCTGCTCGGGGCCGCGCGCGGTGAGCACCATGCCGCTGCCCGCCCCGGCGAACATCCGCACCGCCTCGCGCAGTTGCGGCACCGGCACGCCGGTGATCCGCTCGACGTGCTCGGGCCAGTGGGACATCGCCCCGGCCCGGGCCGCCGCCCAGCCCTCCGTGCGCGCGGCGACGAACTCCTCGTCGACCCGGCCCTCGGCGACGACCAGGTGCAGCATGCCGAGCGCGAGCGCCAGATCGGTGCCGGGGCGCGGGGCGAGGTGCAGGTCGGCCTGTTCGGCGGTGCGGGTGCGGCGCGGGTCGACGACGATCAGCCGGCCGCCGTTCTCCTTCAGCTCGGTGAGGTGGCGCAGCGCGGGCGGCATGGTCTCGGCGAGGTTGGAGCCGACGAGGATCAGGCAGCCGGTCCGCGCGACGTCCTCCAGCGGGAAGGGCAGGCCGCGGTCGAGCCCGAAGGCGCGCTGGTGCGCTGCGGCGGCCGACGACATGCAGAAGCGCCCGTTGTAGTCGATCTGCGAGGTGCCGAGGACGAGCCGGGCGAACTTGCCGAGCGCGTACGCCTTCTCGTTGGTGAGGCCGCCGCCGCCGAAGACCCCCACGGAGTCGGCCCCGTGGCCCTCGCGGGCGCGGCGCAGTCCGGCGGCGACGGCGGCCAGGGCCTCCTCCCAGGCCGCGGGCTTCAGCGCGCCCGTGTCAGGGCAGCGGACCAGGGGCTCGGTGAGCCGGACCCGGGAGGAGAGCACGGCGGGGGCGGTGCGGCCCTTGCCGCACAGCGCGCCCCGGTTGACGGGGAATTCGGGCCGGTCGACCACCTCGACGGGCAGGTCCCCGGTGGTGGGCCGCAGGTTCATGCCGCACTGGAGGGCGCAGTAGGGGCAGTGCGTGGGGACGGGCGGGACGGTGGTGACCTCGGCCTCTGACATGACCCGAGGATGCGGCGCGCGTGTTACGGGCGAGGCCGCGCCGCATTACGGGCGCGCTGCCCGGCGCTCCTGCCGGACGGCGGCGGCGGGTGAGGCGCCGGGCGCGGCCAGCGCCTTCGCCACCCCGTCCTCCTTGGCGCCGAGGAACGTCGGGTCGGGGCGCAGGGCCGCGTCCAGGGCCGCCTTCCCGGCCGCGCCGATCTCGCGGGTGGTGCCGTAGTACCAGGTGGCGTCGTGCGGCTCGCCGACGCCGACCCCGTACGACTCCACGCCCGCCGCCTCGCACAGCGCCAGGGCCCGCTTCACGTGGAAGTCCTGGGTGACGAGCACGGCCCGGTCCACGCCGAAGACCTTCTTGGCGCGCACGCACGAGTCCCAGGTGTCGAAGCCCGCGTAGTCGCTGACCACCTGGGAGTCGGGCACCCCGCGCCGCTCCAGGTAGGTCCGCATGGCGCTCGGTTCGTCGTACTCGGTGCGGCTGTTGTCGCCGGTGACGAGCAGGACCCTGACCTTGCCGGTGCGGTAGAGCTCGGCGGCGGCGTCGAGGCGGTGCGCGAGGTACGGGGTCGGGCGGCCCTTCCACAGTCCGGCGCCGAACACCACGGCGACGTCCTGGGCGGGCACGTCGGCGGTGGTGCGCAGACGGTCGGCGGTGGTGGTGTGCAGCCACGCGGCCGGGGCGAGGACGAGCACGGCCACCAGCATCACGGCCCGGACGGCGCGGCGGCGGCCCCGGGTGGTGCGGGGGAGGCGGGGCAGGCGGGGCAGGCGGACGCCGCGCATGGGTGGGACCTCCGGGGCTTCGGGGTTCAGGGGCTTCGGGGTGTTGTCACACCGTCCGACGCGTTTCGGCGGGCTCCGGTTCGCCGCCGCCCCGCTCCGTGCCGTACAGCACACCGGCCAGGCCCATGCCGCCGAGCATCCCGAGGAACTGCGCGGCGGCGAAAGCGGGCACGGAGCCGGGCGCGATGCCGGTGAAGGAGTCGGACAGGGCGCGGCCGACGGTGGCCGCCGGGTTGGCGAAGGAGCCGGAGGAGGTGAACCAGATCGCCGCGCCGACGTAGCCGGCGACGGCGACCGGGGCGAGGGCCGGGCGGCCGGTGCGCCGCAGGCCCCGGACGACGAGGACGAGCCCGGCAGTGGCGACGGCCTCGCCGAGCAGCAGGTGGAGTTCGGCGCGCTCGGTGGTGGCGAGGGCGGCGCCGGGCACGCGGCCGAACATCGCCTCGGCGAGCAGCGCCCCGGTGACCGCGCCGGCGAGCTGGGCGGCGACGTAGAGGACCGCCTCGCGGCCGCCGTCCTCATGCCGCCGCGCCCACCACTCGGAGAGCGTGACGACCGGGTTGAAGTGGGCGCCGGAGAGCGGGCCGATGAGCGCGATGAGCAGGCCGAGCCCGATGGCGGACGCGGCGGCGTTGGCGAGCAGCCGGACGCCGGAGTCCGGGCTGAGGGCGTCGGCGCGCAGGCCGGAGCCGACGATGACGGCGACGAGGGCGGCGGTGCCGGTGAACTCGGCGAGGGCGCGCCGGGGGAGCGGCACAAGGGACATTCTCATGGCGGAAAAGATATTCCGTGATTCGGAAGAGAAAAAGAGGTGAGGAGAGGGACGGGTCTCCGTAGGATCCGCTGGTGATCACTGAAGACGCGCTTCTCGCCGCCGCCGTCCGCAACAACGCCGACTGGTGCGACGCGATGTGCCGCGCCCACGGCCTCCCCGGCGCCTTCGGCCCGCGCGCCTGGACCAGCCCGCGACGCACCCCGCTCTACTACCCGGACGCCGTCACCCTGGCCCCGGACACGGCCGCCGAGGACCTCCTGGCCGCCATCGACCGCACCCCGGGCGCCTCGCTCAAGGACAGCTACGCCGGCCTCGAACCGGACCTCCTGGACGGGGCGGGGTTCGTCCCGCTCTTCGACGCCCAGTGGATCCACCGCCCCGCCGGCCGCCCCGCGCTCCCGGTCACCGCCGGCCACCGCCCGGTCCGCACCCCCGCCGAACTCGCCGCCTGGGCCCTCGCCTGGAGCGACGGCGACGCCGGCGAGGCCGCGCTCTTCCGCCCCGGACTCCTCGACGACCCCACCACGACGATCGTCGCCGGGTACGCCCCCGACGGCCGGATCCTCGGCGGCGCCGTCCTCACCGACAGCGCCGGCGTCACCGGCGTCTCCAACCTCTTCACCACCGACGGCGTCCCCGCCTCCTACGCCTGGGCCGGCGCCCTCGCCCACGCCGCCCCCGACCGCCCGGTCGTCGGCTACGAGTCGGGCGACGACCTCGACGCGGCCCTCGAAGCGGGCTTCGAGACGATCGGACCGCTGCGGGTGTGGCTGGCGCGGTGAGCGGTGCGGGTCGCCGCGAGCGGCAGCCGCCCGCCGCAAGCCCGGGACCGGCCGCTGACGCCCGCCCGAAGGCCGGGCCCAGCCGCTGACGCCCGCCCGCCGGAAGGCCGGGCCCAGCCGCTTGCGCCCGCCCGCCCAAGGCCGGGCCCAGCCGCTTGCGCCCGCCCGCCCAAGGCCGGGCCCAGCCGCTTGCGCCCGCCCGCCCAAGGCCGGGCCCAGCCGCTTGCGCCCGC
>NZ_JBIAME010000002.1:578577-951062 GCF_042873935.1 Streptomyces sp. NPDC004327
CCCCGCCCAAGGCCCGGCCCGGCCGCTGACGCCCGCCCGCCCAAGGCCCGGCACGGGCCGCCGGCAGCCACCCGCCCGCCGCCGTGAGCCCGCGGCAAAGACCCGTCACGCGTGCGAAACGGCCAGGCAACCTGCCCCGGGCACGATCGGCGCATGACGACGCAGGAGCCGGACCTCATGCTCGACAGCAGCGCCGCCGGGCTGCTCGGCCACATCGGCAGCCGGGCCGGTGACCGCCTCGGCCGCGTCCGGCCGTTCGCGCCGCGCGCCGCGCGGCGGGCCGCCGACGGCGCCCCCGCCCTCATAGCCGTCGGCCACGGCAGCCGCGACCCGCGCGCCGCCGCCACCCTCCGTCTCCTCGCCGACCGGGTGCGGGAGCTGCGGCCCGGGCTCGACGTACGGCTCGCGCACATCGAGCTGAACGAGCCGCTGCTCGCCGACACGCTCGCCGGACTCTCCGGCGACGCCGTGCTCGTCCCGCTGCTCTTCGCCCGCGGCCACCACGTCACACTCGACCTGCCCGCCGCGGCCGCCGCCGCCCCCGCCGGCACGCGCGTCCTGATCGCCGGACCCCTCGGCCCGCACCCGCTGCTCGTCGAGGCCCTCGCCGACCGGCTCGCCGAGGCCGGCTGGACGCCGCGGGACGGCGCCTCGCCCGGCACCGGCGTGGTCCTCGCCGCCGCCGGCTCGCGCGCCCCCGAGTCCGCCGCCGACACCCGCCGCATCGCCGCCCGGCTCGGTGAACGCCTCGGCGGCGTACCGGTCCTCGCCGCGTACGCCTCCGCCGCCGGCCCCACCGTCCCCGAGGCCGTCCGCGCCCTCGCCGCCCGCGGCCGCCACCGCATCGCCGTCGCCTCCTGCTTCACCGCCCCCGGCCTCTTCGCCACCCGCGCCGCCGCCCACGCCCCCTGGCTCGCCGCGGCCCCACTGGGCCCGCACCCGGCGCTCGCCCGGCTGATCCTGCACCGCTACGACGAGACGACCGCCATGTCCCTTACCGGCACACGGGAGTTGACCGCCGCGATCCGCTGAGCGAGCCGCGTCGCGCCCCCGTCTGTCCGTCCCGCCCGTTACCGTCGACACCATGGAAGGCTTCGCGCAGCACAACGGCACCCCCACCCCCGGCTACGACCCCCTCGCCCTCGAACGCTGGGCCCCCGAGCCCGACAAGCGGCCCGGCCGCACCGCCTTCCAGCGCGACCGCGCACGCGTGCTGCACTCCGCCGCGCTGCGCCGGCTCGCGGGCAAGACGCAGGTCGTCGACCCCGGCTCGCGCAGTTATGCCTGGGACGCGAGCCCGCGCACCCGGCTCACCCACTCCCTGGAGTGCGCCCAGGTCGGGCGCGAACTCGGCGCCGCCCTCGGCTGCGACCCGGATCTGGTCGAGGCCGCGTGCCTGGCGCACGACATGGGCCACCCGCCGTTCGGGCACAACGGCGAGCAGGCGCTCAACGACGTCGCCAAGGACTGCGGCGGCTTCGAGGGCAACGCCCAGTCGCTCAGGCTCCTCACCCGGATCGAGCCCAAGCGCTTCATCGCGGACCCCGTCAGCGGCGACCCGGTCAGCGTCGGCCTCAACCTGACCCGGGCCGCGCTCGACGCCGCCACCAAGTACCCGTGGCCGCGCGGCGGACACCCCACCGACCCGGACTCGCCGAAGTTCGGCGTGTACGAGGACGACCTGCCGGTCTTCGAGTGGGTCAGGAAGGGCGCGCCGGAGTACCGCAAGTGCTTCGAGGCGCAGGTGATGGACTGGTCCGACGACGTGGCGTACTCGGTGCACGACTTCGAGGACGGCCTGCACGCCGGGCACATCGACCCCAACATGCTGTTCTCCGAGCCGGAGCGCGCCGACATCTGGACCGTCGCCCTCGGCCGCTACGTACCGCAGGACACCGATCCGCAGGAGCTCGCCGACGCCCTCGACCGGCTGATCGACCAGGACTGGTGGCCGCACGGCTACGACGGCTCGGCCGTCGCCCAGGCCCGCCTGAAGGACGCCACCAGCCAGCTCATCGGCCGCTTCTGCCTGGCCGCCGAGGCCGCCACCCGGCAGGCGTACGGCGGCGGCCGGCTCACCCGCTACGGCGCGGAGCTGGTCGTCCCGCGCGCGACCCGCAACGAGTGCGCGGTGCTCAAGGCGATCGCCGACCGGTACGTGATGCAGCGCGCCGAGCAGGAGGCCATCCGGGCCGATCAGCGGATCGTCGTCGCGGAGCTCGCCGAGGCGCTCGCGGCCCGCGCGCCCGAGGGGCTCGACCCGCAGTTCCGGGCCCTGTTCGTGAGCGCGCCCGACGAGCGCTCCCGCAAGCGGGTGATCGTCGATCAGATCGCCTCCCTCACCGACGCCTCCGCCCGCACCCTGCACGCCCGCCTCCGCGCGCCCCGCTGACGCCCCCCGGCCAAGGGCCGTTCGCCCTCTTTCGCCTTCCCGGCCGGTGCGGCACCCTCGCAGGCACGCCCCGAGGCGTCCCGAGGCGGTACGGCCCGGCCAGGGCCCGGGGGCGTAGCGTAGGGAACCGGTCGCAACGAGGAGGAATCAACGTGGTCGACGCAGATCAGACCTTTGTCATCGTCGGCGGGGGCCTGGCCGGCGCCAAGGCGGCGGAGACCCTGCGCTCCGAGGGGTTCAACGGGCGGGTGATCCTCATCTGCGACGAACGCGAGCGCCCCTACGAGCGTCCACCGCTCTCCAAGGGCTACCTCCTCGGCAAGGACGAGCGCGACTCCGTCTTCGTCCACGAGCCCGGCTGGTACGCGCAGCACGACGTCGAACTCCACCTCGGCCAGCCCGTCACCGCCGTCGACCGCGAGGCCCACACCGTCCGCCTCGGCGACGGCACCGTCATCCGCTACGACAAGCTGCTCCTCGCCACCGGCGCCGAGCCGCGCCGCCTCCCCGTCCCCGGCACCGACCTGGCCGGCGTCCACCACCTGCGTCGGCTCGCCCACTCCGAGCGGCTGCGCGACGAACTGAGGACCCTGGGCCGGGAGAACGGCCGGCTGGTCATCGCCGGCGCCGGCTGGATCGGCCTGGAGGTCGCCGCCGCCGCCCGCTCGTACGGCGTCGAGGTCACCATCGTCGAGTCCGACCCCACCCCGCTCCACCGGGTCCTCGGCCCCGAACTCGGCCAGATCTTCGCCGACCTGCACACCGAGCACGGCGTCCGCTTCCACTTCGGCGCCCGGCTCACCGAGATCACCGGCCAGGACGGCATGGTGCTCGCCGTCCGCACCGACGACGGCGACGAGCACCCCGCCCACGCCGTCCTCGTCGCCGTCGGCGCCGCCCCGCGCACCGCCCTCGCCGAGAACGCCGGCCTCGCGCTCGTCGACCGCGCCGACGGCGGCGGCGTCGCCGTCGACGAGTCGCTGCGCACCTCCGACCCGGACGTCTTCGCCGCCGGCGACATCGCCGCCGCCCACCACCCGCTGCTCCACACCCGGCTGCGCGTCGAGCACTGGTCCAACGCGCTCAACGGCGGCCCGGCCGCCGCCCGCGCCATGCTCGGCCGGCACGTCTCCTACGACCGCGTGCCGTACTTCTTCACCGACCAGTACGACCTCGGCATGGAGTACTCGGGCTGGGCGCCGCCCGGCTCCTACGACCAGGTCGTGGTGCGCGGCGACACCGGAAAGCGGGAGTTCATCGCCTTCTGGCTGAAGGACGGCCGGGTGCTCGCGGGCATGAACGTGAATGTGTGGGACGTCACAGAGCCCATCCAGAAGCTCGTCCGGTCCCGGGCCCAGGTGGACACGGACCGCCTGGCGGACGCTTCCGTGCCCCTGGAGAGCCTGGCCGAGTAGCCCGGGGATCCTCCGCCCCGCCCGCGACCCGCGATCTCGCGGGGGACGGCCTCCGCGCCCCCGTAGAATCTATGCGTGGCAGGCAGGATCAACGATGACGACGTGAAGGCGGTACGGGACGCGGTCCCGATCGACGCCGTCGTGTCCGAGTACCTCCAGCTCCGCAACGCCGGCGGCGGGAACCTGAAGGGGCTCTGCCCCTTCCACGACGAGAAGTCGCCCTCCTTCCAGGTCAGCCCCAGCAAGGGACTCTTCCACTGCTTCGGCTGCCAGGAAGGCGGCGACACCATCGCCTTCGTGATGAAGATCGACCACCTCACCTTCTCCGAGACGGTCGAGCGCCTCGCCGCCAAGGCGGGCATCACCCTGCGCTACGAAGAGGGCGGCTACAACCCCGGCCACCAGCGCGGCGAGCGCACCCGCCTGGTCGAGGCGCACCAGGCCGCCGCCCGCTACTACGCCGAGCAACTCGGCTCCGCCGAGGCCGAGATCGGCCGCCGGTTCCTCGCCGAGCGCGGCTTCGACCAGGCCGCCGCCGAGCACTTCGGCGTCGGCTACTCGCCGGCCGGCTGGGACCACCTCACCCGCTTCCTGCGCGGCAAGGGCTTCTCCGACCGCGAGCTGATCCTCTCCGGCCTGTCCCAGGACGGCCGCCGCGGCCCCATCGACCGCTTCCGCGGCCGCCTGATGTGGCCGATCAAGGACGTCGGCGGCGACGTCGTCGGATTCGGCGCGCGCAAGCTGCGCGACGACGACAACGGCCCCAAGTACCTCAACACGCCCGAGACGCCGATCTACAAGAAGTCCCAGGTGCTCTACGGCATCGACCTGGCCAAGAAGGACATCGCCAAGGTCAGCCGCGCCGTCGTCGTCGAGGGCTACACCGACGTCATGGCCTGCCACCTGGCCGGCGTCACCACCGCCATCGCCACCTGCGGCACCGCCTTCGGCGGCGAGCACATCAAGATCCTGCGCCGCCTCCTGATGGACAACGGCTCGGCCCGGGTGATCTTCACCTTCGACGGCGACGCCGCCGGCCAGAAGGCCGCCCTGCGCGCCTTCGAGGACGACCAGAAGTTCGCCGCCGAGACGTACATCGCGATCGCGCCCGACGGCATGGACCCCTGCGAGCTGCGCCTCGCCAAGGGCGACGAGGCCGTCGCCGACCTGGTCCAGCCGCGCACCCCGCTCTTCGAGTTCGCGCTGCGCCAGATCGTGAGCCGCTACGACCTGGAGATCCCCTCCGGCCGTGCCGCCGCGCTCGACGAGGCCGCGCCGATCGTCGCCCGCATCAAGAACGTGGCCTCGCAGCACGAGGTCGCCGTCCAGCTCGCCGGCATGCTCGGCATCCTCGACACCCAGTTCGTGGTCCGCCGGGTCGCCCAGATCGCCCGCTGGCAGCGCGGCGGCGGGGGCAAGGAGACCGACCGGCGCGCCGAGCGGAAGAGGCCGTACGACACCGCCGGCATCCAGGCGCCCGTCGCCCCCGCCGGACCCGCGCTCAACCTGCGCAGCCCCGCCCACCGCACCGAGCGCGAGCTGCTGAAGCTGGCGCTGCAGCGCCCGGAGCTGGTCTCCCCGGCCTTCGACGCGTACGGCGTCGACGAGTTCACCGCCCCGCCGTACGCGGCCGTCCGCCAGTGCGTCCAGGACGCGGGCGGCGCCACCGGCGCGCCCGCCGACTACCTCGACGCGGTCCGCGAGGCCGCCCCCGACGACACCGTGCGCGCGCTCGTCACCGAACTCGCCGTCGAGGCGATCTTCGCGAAGACCGTCGACGAGGCGTACGCGGGCGACCAGCTCGTGACCGTACGGCTCCGGGCCGTCGACCGCCGCATCCGGGACGTCCAGGGCACCCTCGCCCGCCTCGGCGCGCACGGCGACCCGGCCCAGGTGGCCGCCGTGCAGAACGAGCTGTGGGTGCTCACCCAGTACGGGCAGTCGCTGCGCAACCACGGGGCCGCGGCGCTCTGACGGCCGGTGACCTACGTTCGGTCACGAACCGGACTCAAAAAGTCACCGCACGCCCCTCGTGGCGGTGTTGTGTCGTACCCCACACTGGGTGGACGGTCCGTCCCGCCCTGGAGGTCGCCCCCCGTGCAGACCCAGCCCCAGACCCTCGCCGTGACCGAACCCTCCCCGGACGAGCTCGTGGCCGTCGAACAGGAACCCGGAACCGAGGATCGCGAAACCGAGGATCGCGAAACCCCGGATCGCGAGAGCCCGGAGGACCAAGTCCCGGAGCGCGAGATCCCGGCCCAGCGGCGCCGCGCCGACACCGGTGGCAACGGCCCGTCGTCCGACCTCTTCCGCCAGTACCTGCGCGAGATAGGCCGGGTGCCGCTGCTCACCGCGGAGGAGGAGGTCGAACTCGCCCGCCGGATCGAGGCCGGCCTCTTCGCCGAGGAGAAGCTCGCGAGCACCCCCGACCTGGACAGCCGCCTCGCCCTCGACCTCGACCGGCTCGTCGTCCTCGGCCGGATCGCCAAGCGCAAGCTGATCGAGGCCAACCTGCGGCTCGTCGTCTCCGTCGCCAAACGCTACGTGGGCCGCGGCCTCACCATGCTCGACCTGGTCCAGGAGGGGAACCTGGGCCTGATCCGGGCGGTGGAGAAGTTCGACTACGCGCGCGGCTACAAGTTCTCCACGTACGCGACCTGGTGGATCCGCCAGGCCATGTCCCGGGCCCTCGCCGACCAGGCCCGGACCATCCGCGTCCCCGTGCACGTCGTCGAACTCATCAACCGGGTCGTCCGCGTCCAGCGCCGGATGCTCCAGGAACGCGGCTACGAGCCCACCGCCGAGGAGGTCGCCGCCCAGCTCGACCTCGCGCCCGAACGGGTCGGCGAGGTGCTGCGGCTCGCCCAGGAGCCGGTGTCGCTGCACGCGCCCGTCGGCGAGGAGGAGGACGTCGCCCTCGGCGACCTCATCGAGGACGGCGACGCCGCGTCCCCCGTCGAGTCCGCCGCCTTCCTGCTGTTGCGCGAACACCTGGAGGCCGTGCTCTCCACCCTCGGCGAACGCGAACGCAAGGTCGTCCAGCTGCGCTACGGCCTCGACGACGGCAGGCCCCGCACCCTGGAGGAGATCGGACAGCTCTTCGGCGTGACGCGCGAACGCATCCGCCAGATCGAGTCCAAGACGCTCAACAAGCTGCGGGACCATGCCTACGCCGACCAACTGCGCGGCTATCTCGACTAGTCGGCCGGACTAGTCGGCCGGACCAGCCGGCCGGACCAGCCGGCCGGACCGGTCGGACAGGCGGCTAGTCGACCTCGGCGACCGCCTGCGCGAACTGCGCCGCGTACAGCCGGGCGTACGCCCCGCCCGCCGCCAGCAGCTCCTCGTGCGTGCCCTGTTCGACGATCGAGCCGTGCTCCATCACCAGGATCACGTCCGCGTCCCGGATCGTGGAGAGCCGGTGCGCGATCACGAACGAGGTGCGGCCGTGCGCGAGCCGGGCCATCGCCTTCTGGATCAGCACCTCGGTGCGGGTGTCGACCGAGCTGGTCGCCTCGTCGAGGACCAGGATCACCGGGTCGGACAGGAACGCCCGCGCGATGGTGATCAGCTGCTTCTCGCCCGCGCTGACGCCCGCGCCGTCGTCGTCGATGACCGTGTCGTAGCCCTCGGGCAGGGTGCGGATGAACCGGTCCGCGTGGGCCGCCCTCGCCGCCTCCTCGATCTCCGCCCGGGTCACCTCGCGCCGCGCGCCGTACGCGATGTTCTCGGCGATGGTTCCGCCGAAGAGCCAGGTGTCCTGGAGCACCATGCCGATGCCGGCGCGCAGGTCCTCGCGGCGCATCCGCGCGATGTCGACGCCGTCCAGGGTGATCCGGCCGCCGGTCACCTCGTAGAAGCGCATGAGCAGGTTCACCAGCGTGGTCTTGCCGGCGCCCGTCGGGCCGACGATCGCGACCGTCTGGCCCGGCTCCACGGTGAGCGACAGGTCCTCGATGAGCGGCTTGTCCTCCTCGTAGCGGAAGGCCACGCCCTCCAGCGCCACCTTGCCCTTGAGGTCGGCCGGCCTCTCGCTCTTCGGCGCGTCCGGCTCCTGCTCGTCCGCGTCGAGCAGCTCGAAGATCCGCTCGGCGGAGGCGACACCGGACTGCACCAGGTTCGCCATCGAGGCGACCTGCGTCAGCGGCATCGAGAACTGCCGCGAGTACTGGATGAACGCCTGCACGTCACCGATCGACAGACTGCCGCTCGCCACCCGCAGACCGCCCACCACGGCCACCAGGACGTAGTTCAGGTTCGACACGAACAGCATGACCGGCTGCATCACACCGCTGTTGAACTGGGCCTTGAAACCGGCCTCGTACAGCGCGTCGTTCTGCTCGGCGAAGTCCCGGGCGGACTCCTCCTGCCGGCCGAAGACCTTCACCAGCGTGTGGCCGGTGTACATCTCCTCGATGTGGGCGTTGAGCTTGCCCGTGGACTTCCACTGCTGCACGAAGTGCGGCTGCGAGCGCTTGCCGATCCTCGTCGCCACGAACACCGACAGCGGCACCGTGACCAGGGCGACCAGCGCGAGCAGCGGCGAGATCCAGAACATCATCGCGAGCACGCCGACGATCGTGAGCAGCGAGTTGATCAGCTGGCCCATCGACTGCTGGAGGGTCTGCGAGATGTTGTCGATGTCGTTGGTCGCCCGCGACAGCACCTCGCCGCGCTTGGCCTTGTCGAAGTACGACAGCGGCAGCCGCGCCAGCTTCGCCTGGACGTCCTCGCGCATCCGGAACACCGTCCGGTTGATCACCTTGATCGACATCCGGGTCGACACCAGCATCAGCAGGCCCGCGAGCACGTAGACGCCGAGCGCCACGCCCAGGACCTCGCCGACCGCCGAGAAGTCGATGCCCTGGCCGGGGGTGAAGGACACCCCGGACAGCATGTCCGCCATCCCGCCGTCGCCCTTGGCGCGCAGCGCCGCGAGCGCCTGCTCCTTCGTCGCGCCCTCGGGCATCTGCCGTCCGACCACGCCCGCGAAGACCAGGTCGGTGGCCTTGCCGAGGATCTTCGGGCCGACCACCGAGGCCGCCACCGACAGCACGCCGGCGCCCAGCATCACCCACAGCGCGCCGCGCTCCGGCGCGAGCTGCCGCAGCAGCCGCTTGCCCGAGCCCTTGAAGTCCATCGACCTCTGGTCGGGGCCGCCGCCGGCCATCATCCGTCCACCAGGACCGGCCATCAGGCTGCCTCCGCCTCGGTCAGCTGGGAGAGCACGATCTCCCGGTACGTCTCGTTCTCCGCCATCAGCTCGTGGTGCCGTCCGGTGCCCACGACCCGGCCCTCGTCGAGCACGACGATCCGGTCGGCCTCCCGGATGGTGGCGACCCGCTGGGCGACGATGACGACGGTCGCGTCGGCGGTCTCGTCGGCGAGCGCGGCCCGAAGGAGCGCGTCCGTCTCGTAGTCGAGCGCCGAGAAGGAGTCGTCGAACAGATAGATCTCCGGCCGCTGCACGAGCGTGCGGGCGATCGCGAGGCGCTGCCGCTGGCCGCCGGAGACATTGGTGCCGCCCTGCGCGATCGGCGCGTTCAGGCCGCCCTCCAGCTTGGACACGAAGTCCTTGGCCTGGGCCACCTCCAGGGCGTGCCACAGCTCCTCGTCGGTCGCGTCCGGCTTGCCGTACCGCAGGTTCGTCGCCACCGTCCCGGAGAACAGGTACGGCTTCTGCGGCACCAGGCTCACCGTCCGCGCCATCAGCACGGGGTCGAGGGTGCGGACGTCCACGCCGTCGACCAGGACCTCGCCGCCGGTCACGTCGAAGAGCCGCGGCACGAGGCCGAGCAGCGTCGACTTGCCGGAGCCCGTCGAGCCGATGATCGCGGTGGTCTCGCCCGGCCGGGCGACCAGCTCGACGTCCCGCAGCACCGACTCCTCCGCGCCCGGGTACCGGAAGTCCGCGCTCCTGACCTCCAGGTGCCCGCGCCGCGTGAGCGTGGTGACCGGCTCGGCCGGCGGCACGACGCTCGACTCGGTCGCGAGGACCTCCTCGATGCGCTCGGCGCACACCTCGGCCCGCGGCACCATCATGAACATGAAGGTGGCCATCATCACGGCCATCACGATCTGCATCAGATAGGCGAGGAAGGCGGTCAGCGCGCCGATCTCCATCCCGCCGCTGTCGATGCGGTGCGCGCCGAACCACACCACGGCGATCGACGACACGTTCACGACCGTCATCACGGTCGGGAACATCAGCGCCATCAGCCGGCCGGTGGCCATCGACACGTCGGTCAGCTCGGTGTTCGACCCCTTGAACCGCTCGCGCTCGTAGTCGTCCCGCACGAAGGCGCGGATGACCCGGTTGCCGGTGATCTGCTCGCGCAGCACCCGGTTCACCGTGTCGAGGCGCGTCTGCATGGTGCGGAACAGCGGCCGCATCCTCCGCACGATCAGCGACACCGCGATGCCGAGCACCGGCACCACGGCGATCAGCACGGCCGACAGCGGCACGTCCTGCCCGAGGGCCATGATGATGCCGCCGACGCACATGATCGGCGCGGAGACCATCAGGGTGAACGCCATCAGGACCAGCATCTGGACCTGCTGCACGTCGTTGGTGGTACGGGTGATCAGCGACGGCGCCCCGAAGTGCCCGACCTCCCGGGCCGAGAACGACTGCACGCGCGCGAACACCGCGGCCCGCACGTCCCGTCCGAGCGCGGCGGCGGTCCGCGCACCGAAGTACACGGCGCCGATGTTGCACAGCACCTGCACGACCGACACGCCGATCATCAGCGCGCCGAAGCGCAGGATGTAGCCGGTGTCCCCGCCGACGACACCGTTGTCGATGATGTCGGCGTTGAGGGTCGGCAGGTAGAGGGTGGCGCTGGTCTGCAGCAGCTGCAGCAGGACCAGCAGGGCGATGGGTTTCCTGTACGGCTGGAGGTGGGTCCGGAGAAGTCTTATGAGCACGGGTTCTACTATCGCCCGCGATCCCGTGACGTTACGAGCGATTTGCAGGCGGCGAGCCGGACGCGTCGGGGGAGATCCCCTGACGGCGCCCGTCAGCCGGAGAACGCCCCCGGGTGCGTCTGCTCGCGGGTGGCCGAGTACTGCTGGCGAACGGCCTGTCCGACCGCCAGCTCGTCGCCCGGCTCGAAGACCTGCGCGGCCGCTCCCTGCCAGGCCGGCGGCGCCGTCGGCGCCAGCGTGCCCTGCGACACCCCGAGCGCCCACGCGGCCTGCCGGGCGGCGCCGAGCGCCGCGTACTCCGCCGGCTGGGGGACGACGACCTGGGCGCCGAACAGCGCCGGTGCCAGCGCCTGGACGGCGGGCAGCCCGGCGGCCGCGCCGAGCAGGAACACCCGGCGCACCTCCACGCCCCGCCCGCGCAGCACGTCCATCGCGTCGGCGAGCGAGCACAGCATGCCCTCGAAGGCGGCCCGCGCCAGGTGCTCCGGCTTCATCGACTCGCGGCGCAGCCCGCTGAGCGTGCCGGCGGTGTGCGGCAGGTTCGGCGTCCGCTCGCCCTCCAGGTACGGCAGCAGCACCAGGCCCGACGAGCCCGGCGTCGACTTGAGCGCGAGCGCGGACAGCTCGTCCAGGGACTCCGCGCCCAGCATCTCGGCGGTGCCGCGCAGCGCCCGCACCGCGTTCGAGACGTGCACGACCGGCAGGTGCATGCCGGTGGCGTCGGCGTACGAGGTGATCATCCCGTTCGGGTCGGTCAGCGCCTCGTGGTGGACGGCCATGACCGAGCCGGAGGCGCCGAGCGAGACGACGGCGTCGCCCGGGCCGACCCCGAGGCCGAGCGCGGCGGCCATGGTCTCGCCGGTGCCGGCGGAGATCAGCAGCCCCTCGGGGGTGGTGCCGGCGGCCTCGAAGGGCGCGAGCACCTCGGGCAGCACCGCCTGGTGGCCGAGCGCCAGGTCGACGAGATCGGGCCGGTAGGCGTTGGCGCGGGCCGACCAGTAGCCGGTGGCCGAGGCGGCGCCGCGGTCGGTGGTCCGGCGCGCGGGCCGGCCGAGCAGCTGCCACACCAGCCAGTCGTGCGGCTGCAGGATCATCGCGACGCGCTGCGCGTGCTCGGGCTCGCTGCGGGCCAGCCAGCGCAGCTTCGCGATCGGCAGCCCGGACTGCGGCACGGTCCCGACCGCGTCGGCCCACGCCTGCCGCCCGCCGAGCGACTCGACGAGGTCCGCGGCGGCGACCTGCGCCCGCTTGTCGTTGCCGACCAGCGCGGGCCGTACGAGCCCGCCCTGCGCGTCCAGCGGCACGAGCCCGTGCTGCTGCGCGGACACGCCGATCGCCTGCACGCCTTCGAGCAGCCCGCCGGTCGCGGCGTCACCGAGCGAGAGCAGCCACGCCTGCGGGTCGACGTCGGTGGCCTTGGGTTCCAGGGGATGCGGGGCATGGCCCTGCCGCAGTACGGCACCCGTGTCGGCGTCGCAGACGACGATGCGCGTGGAGTCGGAAGAACTGTCCAGACCGGCGACTATCCCCATGGCACATGATTCTGCCGTACGCGAGGGGATGTGCGGGACGCCACCGGCGTACGCGAGGGGCCGGCCGTACGGGACCGGGAAGCGGACGGACCGGGTCCGTCGGCGCGGCCGGCCGGCGGCCGGTGCGGGCTCAGGTGTTGCTGGTGCCCCAGTCGTCGTCCTCGTACTGCGCGGACTGCCCGGTGTAGTGCCCGTCGTGGTCCCGCCGCGAGCGGATCCGCTGCGCCTGGTCCCCGACCGCGTGCAGCGCCTTCCCGGCCGCCTGCCGGCCGCCCTGCGCGGCGGACTCGGCGGCGTTGCGCACCGCGGGGTTCGCGGCGACCCGCTGGGCGCCGCGCTTCATCCGGTCGTACCACTCGCGTCCGGCCCGCGTCCCGAGCACGAAACCCACTGCCAGGCCGCCGACGAAGATCAGCTTGCGCACGCTGTGATCCTTCCCTGGAACCGTCCCGGGAGCGCTCTGGGGATACCGATTGGCGGAGCACCCCCCTGCTTGCGCTAATGTATGTCTCGCAGCGAGCGGCCGCCCCTCGGCGAGGCCCGAGGTGGATCCGATCGGTGCAACGCAGCAATCCCCTGTAGCTCAATTGGCAGAGCAGCCGGCTGTTAACCGGCAGGTTACTGGTTCGAGTCCAGTCGGGGGAGCGCGATCCCCTGTAGCTCAATTGGCAGAGCATTCGGCTGTTAACCGGAGGGTTACTGGTTCGAGTCCAGTCGGGGGAGCCATCGGAAGAGGACCCTTCGGGGTCCTTTTTCGTTTCCCGTGGAACCGCCGGACGCGCCCCGGAGTCTTGAAGATCGAGCATGGCCGACCATCCGGAGCAGGAGATCGTATGAGCGGCTATGCTGCGGCAGACGGCGCGCACACTTGTACGCGCCGCGGTGTTCGGGGCGGTAGCTCAGCCGGTTAGAGCAGCGGACTCATAATCCGTCGGCCGTGGGTTCGAGTCCCACCCGCCCCACCACTGCCCGCCCCCGCAGGAAGGATTTTCCTGCGGGAGCGGGCGTTTTCATGCCCACGGTGCACGGCCACCGCGCGGGAGCGCCGTAGCGA
This sequence comes from Streptomyces sp. NPDC004327, assembly GCF_042873935.1. Taxonomy (NCBI): domain Bacteria; kingdom Bacillati; phylum Actinomycetota; class Actinomycetes; order Kitasatosporales; family Streptomycetaceae; genus Streptomyces; species Streptomyces sp. NPDC004327. Next base: position 591,898 of record NZ_JBIAME010000002.1, read on the forward strand.
CACGCCGACATCACCCGGATGCTTCGCTCTGGTGCGCGACGGTTCAGCCTTTGGCGGGCTTGGCCAGCGATGCCAGGATCGCGCCGTCGGCGCCCCGGACGGTGATGGTGATGTCGTTCGTCCCGTTCCCGGCCCGGGTGTCGTATGTGTGGAAGGCGACCCATCCGGGGCGGCCGGGCAGCACGACCATGCGGGCGCTCACCGTCCGGCCGCCCATGGAAACGGTCACGTCGGCGGGCTTGTCGGGGCCGTGGTAGATGCCGGCCCACACGGTGCCGGTGCCGTCGCCGGCGGCCGTGGCCGAGATCTTTCCCGCGGGCACGTCGGCCACCTCCAGCTGCTGCCGCTCGGCCTTGGAGCCCGAAGTCCTCGGCGTGGCCAGGAACATGCCCCGGTCGGTCAGCCACATCGTGCTGCCGCCGCCGAGCGCCACCTTCTCGCCCGGAGCCACGACCGTCACAGCCGCCGGTGCCGGTGCCGATGCCACGGGCACCCGGGGCGTGGCGGGAGCACCGAAGGTCGCGGCGAACGCCGCACCGGCCACCGGGACGAGAATCGCGGCCGCCACGGCAGCGGACCGGAGCGCCTTGTGGCGTCGGCGGATCGTCTTTCCCCGCCGCATCACGGCCGCCGTGGGGGCCGCACCCACCGGCATGGCCGCCGCGGCCTCGTGGAGCGCCGCGGCCAGGGTCTCGTCCTGGTTCATCGGGGCAGTCCTTTCAGCGATTCCTGCGGGCGTCCGGCCAGGGCGGCCAGGACGCCGTCGTCACGGAGTCCGGCCAGGCCGCGGGTGATCTGGCTGCGTACGGTGCTCTCCCGGGTGCCCAGGGCCGCGGCGATCTGGGCGGGAGTCATGTCCTCGAAGTAGCGGAGCACCACCGCGGACCGCTGCCGCAGGGGCAGCCCGGCGAGCGCGTCCATGAGCGCGCCGCGATGTTCCACCTGTGTGGTCCGGTCGGCCACCGCGGTCTCCGGAAGCCGGGAGGTGCAGCTCCTCTGGACCAAACAGCGTCGGCCTCCGGCCGCCGGGGCCGGAGCGGACAGGCTCTCTCGTCCCGTCCACCCCCCAGACAGCAACGGCGCCGCAAAACGCTGCTCGACGCGACAGGCCGGCCGATGTGGCACTCGTCACACGTCCAGGAGCTCCGCCAGTGCGGCGTCGGCGTGGCCCTATGTCGTCACGGCGTGTCGAGGAGCCCCATGAACAGCAGCACCGAGACGAGCACCACCAGCGGCGCGGCCAGCGCCAGGGCCGGGCGGCGGGGCGGGACCCAGGAGGCGATGAGGAGGATCAGGGCGAGGACGAGGCCGACGCCGAAGAGGGGGAAGGCGATCTCGAAGCTGGCGTCGAAGCGGTCGGCCTCGGCGCCGTTGCAGGAGTCGCAGGCCATCGGGGAGAGGCCCGCGAAGAAGAGGGAGACGAGGCCGAACGGCACGGTCACGAGGGTGGAGACGAGGGCGGGGATCCACGAGCCGGAGGAAGTGGAGGCCGCGGGGGCGGGGTTCGTCGGCATGAGGACAGTTCAGCGCACCGGGGTGGCAGGGCGGATGAGTCCGCGTACTCATCCGCCCTGCCCGTATGCCTAGTACGTGAGGATGCCCGGGTCCGTCGTGCCCGCCGCGCCCGTCTCCACGTGGCCCGCCAGGCGGCGGAGGTAGTCCGTGGAGGCGGACGACGTGATGCCGACGTCGTACCAGCGGGCGGAGGCGGACAGCGGGACGGTGTGGGTGACCGTCGCGCCCTTCGGGACGGAGAGGGTCACCGGGGTGCCGGCGTAGGCGTTGGTGACGGTCACCGTGGCGGTGGTGCCCGCGTTGGTGAAGGTCAGGTCGAGGTCGCCGGTGGTGGCGTTGTGGCGGGCCCTGACCTCGGGGACCGCCGTCTTGCCCGGGGAGCGCAGCCGGCGCAGGAAGCCGTTCGGGCCGTGCACGGTGAGGTCGGTCAGGCCGCTGGAGTACTTGGTGTTCCAGGTGTCCGCGATCGACTTGCCGGCTTCGGCCGTGTAGGTCCACGGGACGTCCGTGCGGTTCGCCGACGTCACGTAGAACTGGGCGCCCGCCGAGGGGCCGCCGCTGAAGGTGAGGGTGTAGGTGCCCGCCGAGGTGTCGGCGGCGCCGTCCACGTACGGGGCGTACTTCAGCGGGCGGGTGGGCTTGGCGCCCGGCTCCTGGCGGGGCATCGTGCCGACCGCCGGGGCGGTGGCCGGGAAGTCCGGGTGCCGGTTCTTGTCCGGCGGGTAGTAGCCGGCCGTGGAGGGCAGCGCGGCCGGCTGGGTCTGCGTCCGCGAGAAGTCGAAGGCCGACGTCAGGTCGCCGCATATCGCCCGGCGCCACGGCGAGATGTTGGGCTCGCGCACGCCGAACCGGCTCTCCATGAAGCGGATGACCGACGTGTGGTCGAAGGTCTCCGAGCAGGTGTAGCCGCCGGTCGACCACGGGGAGACGACGATCATCGGGACGCGCGGGCCGAGGCCGTAGGGGCCGGCCGCGTAGCCGGTCTTGCCGGGAAACCAGTCCAGGGTGGTGGCGACCGTCGACTTGCCCCAGGAGGCGTCGCCCGGGACGAACGGCGGGACGACGTGGTCGAAGAAGCCGTCGTTCTCGTCGTACGTGATGAAGAGGGCCGTCTTCGCCCACACGTCCGGGTTCGAGGTCAGCGCGTCGAGGACCTGGGCGATGTACCAGGCGCCGTAGTTCGCGGGCCAGTTGGCGTGCTCGGAGAACGCCTCGGGCGCCGCGATCCAGGAGACCTGCGGCAGCCGGCCGGCCTGCACGTCGGCGCGCAGCGAGTCGAAGTAGCCCTCGCCCGCCTTGGCGTCGGTGCCGGTGCGGGCCTTGTCGTAGAGCGGGTTGCCGGGCTGCGCGTTGCGGTAGTTGTTGAAGTAGAGCAGCGAGTTGTCGCCGTAGTTGCCGCGGAAGGCGTCGTTGATCCAGCCCCACGAACCGCCGGCGTTCAGGCCGTCGCCGATGTCCTGGTAGATCTTCCACGAGACGCCCGCCGCCTCCAGGCGCTCGGGGTACGTCGTCCAGCCGTAGCCCGCCTCGGCGTTGTTGAGCACGGGGCCGCCGCCGGTGCCGTCGTTGCCGACGTAACCCGTCCACATGTAGTAGCGGTTCGGGTCGGTGGCGCCGATGAACGAGCAGTGGTACGCGTCGCAGATGGTGAACGCGTCGGCGAGCGCGTAGTGGAAGGGGATGTCCTCACGGGTGAGGTGCGCCATCGTGGCCTTGGTCTTGGCCGGGATCCAGTTGTTGTACTTGCCCTTGTTCCAGGCGCTCTGGCCGCCCTGCCAGTCGTGGTTCAGGCCCTGGAGGTACTCCATGCCCAGTTTGTCGCTGCTCGGCCGGAAGGGCAGCGTGACGTTGCCGACGTTGTCCGCCTGGTTCCAGACCGGCTTCCCGCTGGGCAGCGTCACCGGGCGCGGGTCGCCGAAGCCGCGCACGCCCTTCATGGCGCCGAAGTAGTGGTCGAAGGAGCGGTTCTCCTGCATCAGGACCACGATGTGCTCGATGTCCTGGATGGTGCCGGTCGCACCCTGCGCCGGTATGGAGGCGGCGCGGGCGATGCTGTCGGACAGCATGGTGAACGCGGCGGTACCGCCCGCCAGTTGCAGGAACCGGCGGCGATTCAGTTCGGCCATGGGGGAGTTGCCCTCCGGGATGGGAGCGGATGGGGGGTACGCGTGCGGTGGCCGGCCGGGCCGGCGACGAGCGCCCCAAGGAGAGCGCCCGTGAACCACCGCCCGGCGGCCGTCCCATGACTGCCCGTCGTACGGCGGGCGAATCCCCCGTGCCTGAACGTGAAAAAACACAACCGAACGCCCCTGGCGCGTGTCATCGCACCAGGGGCGTCAGAAATCCTCAGAAAGGCACGCCGGAAGACGTGTCGGGTTCTCGGTGTCCGGACTACCGGGCTACCGGACCACCGGCACTACTCGACGACCAGCTCCACCGTGATGTTGCCACGCGTCGCCTTCGAGTACGGGCAGAACGCGTGCGTCTTCTCCAGGAGGGCGGCGCCCGCCTCGCCCTGCAGGTGCTCCGGGAACTCGGCGCGCATCACGACGGCCAGGCCGAAGCCGCCGTCGGCCGCGTCCTTGCCGATGGAGACCTCGGCGGTGACGGAGGCGTCGGAGATGTCGATCTTCTCCTGGCGGGCGACCACGCCCATGGCGCTGGCGAAGCAGGCCGCGTAGCCGGCGGCGAAGAGCTGCTCGGGGTTGGTGCCCTGGCCGCTGCCGCCGAGGGCCACCGGGTGGGCGAGCGGGAGGTCGAGGTGACCGTCGGAGCTGACGGCGCGGCCCTCGCGGCCGTTGGCGGTGGCGACGGCGGTGTAGATCGCGTCCATGGGTTCTTCCGTTCCTCTCGGAGGGGGCGGGGGCCGGGGTGGTGCTGCCCCGGGTTCATTTGTAGCGCGCGATTGAATTGCGCACAACTCAATCGGGTGTGATGCGCCTCTCCCGTACTCTGGGAACCATGGACGAGGACTACCTCCGGCTCGACAACCAGATCTGCTTCTCGCTGCACGCCGCCGGCCGCGCCTTCAACGGCGTCTACCGCAGCGCGCTCAAGGAGCTCGGCCTCACCTACCCCCAGTACCTGGTGATGCTCGTCCTGTGGGAGCACGGCGAACTGCCGGTCAAGGGCATCGGCGAGCGGCTCCGCCTCGACTCCGGCACCCTCTCCCCGCTGCTCAAGCGCCTGGAGGCGGCCGGCTACGTCGAGCGGCGGCGCAGCGCCGAGGACGAGCGGTCCGTCACGGTGCGGGTCACCGCCGACGGGACCGCGCTGCGCGAGAAGGCCCTCGGGGTGCCGCGCGGGATCGCCGCCGCGACCGGACTCGACCTCGCGGAACTGCAGGATCTGCAGCACCGGATCCAGGCCCTCGCCGCCCGGCTCGACGCCGTCGACCCGGACGACATCGCGCGCTGCGTCGGCGCCGACGGCGCGCACGACACGGCGGTTCCTGCATCCGACATCTAAATGTAAGGACCCGCTGACGGATGCGGTCCTATACTCACGCCATGTCCGACATCACCTTGCGGCGCGCCACCGCCGCCGACTCCAAGCGGCTCAGCCGGCTCGTCCGGACCTCCTCCGCCTACGCCGGCGAATACGCCGCCATGGTCGACGGCTACCAGGTCGGCGGCTCGTACATCGAGCACCACCCCGTGTACGTCGCCGTGGCCGCCGACGGCCGCGTCCTCGGCTTCTACGCCCTCCTCCTCGACGAGGCCGAACTCGACCTCGCCTTCGTCGCCGACGACGTCCAGGGCCTCGGCATCGGCCGGATGCTCATGGCGCACATGACCGAGCAGGCCCGGGCCGCCGGCCTCGACTCGATACGCGTCGTGGCCCATCCGCCCGCCGAGGAGTTCTACCTGCGCACCGGCGCCCGCCGCACCGGCACCGTCCAGCCCGCCGGCCGCATCCACTGGGCCCGCCCCGAGCTCCGCTGGGACCTCGTCCCCACGGCCGACGCCGCGTGAGCGCCACCCAGGCGGCCGAGCCCGGGGAACGCAAGCTCTTCGCCGACCTCACCCCGCTGCGCACCTCCGCCGACTACCGCCGCCTCTGGTTCGGCAACTCCGTCACCTGGGTCGGCCAGGGCATGACCACCCTGGCGATCTCCCTCCAGGTCTACGACATCACCCGCTCGCCGTTCTCCGTCGGCCTCGTCGGGCTGTTCACGCTCGTCCCGCTGGTCGTCTTCGGCCTGTACGGCGGCGCCATCGCCGACACCGTCGACCGGCGCCGGCTCGGACTCGCCAGCTCCACCGGCCTGGCCGTGCTCTCCGCCGCGCTCGCCACCGCCGCGTTCGCCGGCTTCCACAGGGTCTGGTTCCTGTACGCGATCGTCGCCCTCCAGGCCGTCTGCGCCGCGCTCAACGCGCCCGCCCGCAGCGCGATGATCCCCCGGCTGCTGCCCGCCGAGCAGCTGCGCGCCGCCAACGCGCTCAACTCGATGACGATGACCTTCGGCACGCTCGTCGGGCCCAGCCTCGGCGGCGTCATCGTCGGCCTGGCCGGCTACCAGGCCGCGTACCTCATCGACGCGATCGCCTTCTCCGCCTCGCTCTACGCGATGTGGCGGCTGCCCTCGATGCTGCCGGAGCGCACCGGCACCACCGAGCGGGCCTCCGTCCTCGACGGGCTGCGTTTCCTCGCCACCCGTCCCAACCTGCGCATGACGTTCTTCTCCGACTTCTGCGCGATGATCCTCGCCCACCCCCGGGCGCTCTTCCCGGTCGTCGCCGCGCTCTGGTACGGCGGCGACGCGCGCACCACCGGACTCCTCGTCGCCGCACCGGCGTTCGGCGCGCTCCTCGGCGGCGTGCTCTCCGGCTGGCAGGGCCGCATCCACCGCCACGGCCAGGCGGTCCTGCTCTCCGTCGCCACCTGGGGCACCGCCATCGCGGTCTTCGGACTCACCCGCAACCTCTGGCTCGGGCTGCTGCTGCTCGCCGTCGCCGGCTACTCCGACACCGTCTCGATGATCTTCCGCAACACGATGTTGCAGGTCGCGGCGCCGGACGAGATGCGCGGGCGGCTCCAGGGCGTCTTCATCGTGGTCGTCGCGGGCGGGCCCCGGCTCGGCGACTTCCTCGCCGGCACCGTCGCCGACCTCACCTCTCCGGCCGTGGCCATCACCGGCGGCGGCCTGGCCTGTGTGCTCGCGATCGGCCTGCTCGCGCTGTACGGGAAGGACTTCCGCCGTTACGACGGACGCAACCCGACCCCGTGACGCCGTCCGTGTGCCGGCGGTGCCGGCGCGGGAGCGGGGACGGGGACGGGGGCGCGAAGCGCGCGGCACGTAACAGCGCCCCGCCGAACGGGTCATACCGGAGCATGATCAGGGCGCGTGCGCTTGCCGCGAACCTATGCCCCGGGGAGGCTCCGCATGAGCAACTCCGCTCGTCAGGAGGTTTTCATGCGCAAGTTCATCGCCACGGCCGCCCTGGCCGCCGCCGTCGTGCTCTCCGGCTCCGGCACCGCCCTCGCCTACGGCTACGACGACGACTCCGACGGTTCCGACGTGACGGTCGTGACCAACGCGGTCGTCGTCTGCGAGGACTTCAGCATCTGTCAGGGCATCGGCGGCTGACCGTGGCCTGAACCGTCGCGAAGCCCCCTCACCCCGAGGGGGCTTCGTGCTGTCCGACGATCCCGCGGGCGACGCCGAGGTCCACCAGATCCTGCGGCCGCAGCCGCAGCTGACCGGCCGTCTCCGGCACCCGGTCCGGCGTCCGCTTCAGGATCTGCGCGGCGAGCTCCGGCGCGATCACCGAGAAGTAGCCGTCCGGCGTCACCCACAGGCCGCCCGGCGCGGCCAGCGCCAGCGCCCCGCCCGAACCGCCCTCGCCGACGAGCAGCGAGGTGACGGGCACCCGCGCCCCCGCGATCACCCCGAACACCTCCGCGATCGCCGGTCCCGCCCCCGCCCGCTCCGCCTCGGCGTCATTGGCCGCGCCCGGCGTGTCGATCAGCGTGAGCACCGGGATGCCCAGCCGGTCCGCGAGCCCGATCAGCCGCGCCGCCGTCCGGAACCCGGCCGGCCGTGTCGCCCCGCCCAACTGGGCGGCGTACGCCACGACCTGCCCGCCCGGCCCGATCCCGAACCCGCACTCCACCCCGGCGTCGACCCCGCCGGCCCGGTCGCCGCTGACGGCCGCGCGCGTCTCGAAGTACCCGTCGAGATACGCGAGGGCCCGCGGCCGGCCGGCCTCCCGGGCCCGCAGCACCGCCTCCCAGCCGGTGGCGGGGAGGGGGAGGTCGCGCAGGGCGCGGGGCGGGGGAGCGGGCGCGGGGCCGGCGCCCGCCCGCGCCCCGTCGCCCGGCTCCGAGGCGGTGTGGCCGGCCGCGTCCGGCGACAGCAGTCGCAGCCACAGCGTCAGCGTCTCCCGCAGCCGTTCCGGTGTCACGAGCGCGTCCACGTGGCCGTGGGCGTGCTGGTCCTCCGCCGTGTACGCGGCCGGGTCGGCGTCCGCGGGGCGGACGCGGGAGCCGGCGAAGGCGACCTGGGCGGCGGGGAGGGCGAGGACGAGGTCGGCGGCGGCGCCGAGGGTGGCCCAGCCGCCGCCGGTGGTGGGGTCGCGCAGGACGGCGAGGTGGGGGAGGCCGGCGGCGCGGAGGCGGACGGAGGCGGCGGCGACGCGCTGGAGCTGGGTGAGGGCGATCATGCCCTCCTGCATGCGGCTGCCGCCGGTCGCCACGAGCGACACCAGCGGGAGCCGGCGCTCGGCCGCCGTGCGGAACGCGGCGACGAGCCGGTCACCGGCCGCCCGCCCGAGCGAGCCGCCGAGGAAGCCGAACTCGAAGACGACGAGCACGCACGGCCGGCCGCCGACGCGCGCCAGGCCGTACAGCACCGACTCGTCGGCGCCGGTCCGTTCGGCGGCCCGGGCGCGGGAGGCGTCGTAACCGGTCCAGCCGATCGGCCCGTCGGCGGTGAGCGGCTCCGGCGCGTCCTCCTCTGGCGTCCAGTCGTCGGCCGGCCGGCGTGCGTCGTCCTCCGGGGCCCAGTCGTCGTCCGCCCCGCGCGGCCCGGTGAGCGGCGCGAACTCGTCCGTGACCAGCGCGATCCAGGCCCGCGCCGGCCTCCGCTCAGCCGCGGTCACGGAGCGCCTGCTCACGGAGGGCCTGCTCACCGAGGGCCTTCTTCAGGATCTTGCCCATGTCGTTGCGGGGCAGCGCCTCCAGGTAGCGCACCTCGCGCGGGCGCTTGTGCGGCGCGAGGAGCGCGGACACATGGCCGGCGAGGGCCTCGGCGGACGGCGGGTCCGCCGGGTCGGCCGGGACGACCCAGGCCACGATCCGCTCGCCCAGGTCCGCGTCCGGCGCGCCGGTCACCGCCGCCTCGCGCACGCCCGGGTGCTCCAGGAGCGCGTTCTCGATCTCGCCCGCGCCGATCTTGTAGCCGCCGCTCTTGATGAGGTCGGTGGCCTTGCGGCCGACGATCCGGACGTAGCCGTCGGGCTCCCGTACCGCCATGTCCCCGGTACGGAACCAGCCGTCCGGCGTGAAGGCCGCGGCCGTCGCGTCCGGCCGGTTGAGATACGCGGTGAAGAGGTTCGGGCCGCGCACCTGGATCTCGCCGACCGTCTCCCCGTCCGGCTCCGGCAGGACCGAGCCGTCCTCCTCCACCAGGCGCAGCTCGACGCCGTCGAGCGGCAGCCCCACCGACCCCGGGCGCGGACCCGACCCGACGGGTACGGACGCGGGGGTCTGGGGGGTGACCCCCAGAGAACACAGCATCAGGGTCTCGGTCATCCCGTACCGCTCGATCACCGTGCGCCCCGTCGCCGCCGTGATCCGCTCGTGGTCGTGCACCGGCAGCGCGGCCGAGCCGGAGACGAGCAGCCGGGCCGCCGTCAGGGCGCGGACGAGCGCGGGCTCGTGGGGCAGGGCCTCGGCGAGGCGGTGGTACATGGTCGGGACGCCGAACAGCATCGTCCCGCCGCCCTCGCCCAGCTCCTTCGCGACGCCCTCGACGGAGAAGCCGCCCAGGTGCCGCACCTCGCCGCCGCGCCGCAGCGGGCCGAGGACGCCGAGGACCAGGCCGTGGACGTGGAAGAGCGGCAGGCCGTGCACGAGGACGTCGTCGCGGGTCCACGCCCAGGCGGTGGCCAGCGCGTCGAGGGAGGCGGCGACGGCGCGGCGGGAGAGCACGGCGCCCTTGGGCGGGCCGGTGGTGCCGGAGGTGTAGACGATCAGGGCGGCGGCCTCCGGGTCCGTCACCGCCTCCTGCGCCTGCCGCCCGCCCGGCGCCCGTACGTCGACGTCGATCCTCGTCAGGTCCGCCATCTCGCGCGGCAGTTCGTCGCCCGCGCCGGCGAGGACCAGGGCCGGGCGGCTGTCGCCGAGGATGTGGTGCAGCTCGCCGGAGCCGATCCGCGGGTTCAGCGGCACCGCGGGCACGCCGGCGAGCAGGGCCGCCACGACGGCGACCGCCGTCTCCGCCGTGGGCGTGGCCCAGACGGCGACCCGGCCCGTGCGCGGCAGCCGGGAGGCCAGGGTGCCGGCGGCGCGCGCCAGCCCCTCGTAGGTCAACGTCTGCGCGCCGAAGCGCAGGGCGGGCCGGTCGGTGGCGGCCCGCAGGGCCGGGAACAAGGCGCTCATGGCGGCATTCTGCCCAGCCGCCGGGGCCGGCCCGCTGCGACCTTGCTCACGTCGGCCGCGGAGTGTCGCCTTCGGGCCTCCCGTGGGGCGCCACACACCATGCCCATGCCGAAGCCCCCGAGCGGCCCCGCGCTCCTACGGCCACGTCACCACCGCCGGCGGCCGCCCGTCGTCCGCCACGCGCAGCCGCAGCCCCGCCGTGCCAGGGGCCCCGCCCCCGTCCGCGCTCACCTCGACCGTCACCGCCCCGACGCCCGGCCGCCGGTGGGCCGCGGCGAGCGCGCCGCGCAGTGCGGCGAGCAGCCGCTCGGCGCCGGCGTCGCCCTCGGCGAGGGTGTCGACGGCGCCGGAGAAGTGCACGGACGGCTGGAAGCCGAGGAGCGCGGCCGCGCCGCCGGTCTCGCGCAGCACCCGGCCGCGGAAGGAGGCCGGGGCGTCGGCGGGCGGCTGCTGGAGCGCGAAGATCGCGGTGCGGACCTCCTGGATCGTCGAGTCCAGCTCGTCCACGGCCCTCCCGAGCAGCGTGTCCACCTCCTGCACGGCGGCCCGGCGGCGGGTGGACTCCAGCATCATCTCGGTGGCGAAGAGGCGCTGGACGACGAGATCGTGCAGGTCGCGGGCGATCCGGTCGCGGTCCTCGTAGACGGCGAGCCGCTCGCGGTCGTGCTGGGCGTCGGCGAGGACGAGGGCGAGCGCGGCCTGGGAGGCGAACTGGGAGGCGAGCAGCCGGTCGACGGCGGTGTACGGGCGGCCGCCGCGGCGGCGGGGCAGCGCGAGGGTGCCGATGAGCTTTCCGCCGCTCTGCAGCGGCAGCATCATCGAGGGCCCGAAGCGGCTGCGGACGTGCGTGGTCATCCGGGGATCGGTCGCCGAGTCCTCGACGAACACCGGCTCGCCGCCGAGCAGCTGGACCAGGACGGGGGAGCCGGGCGCGATCGTGGTGCCGAGGAGGTCGCCGGGGTCGCCGGAGGCGGAGGCGGCGACGATCTCCATGCCGCCTTCCGCGGTGGGCTGGAGCACCACGCCGGCGGAGGCGTCGGCGAGCAGCCTGGCCCGCTCGGCGACGGTCAGCAGGGCGTCCTCGGCGGGCTTTCCGGCGAGCAGGGCCGTGGTGACGGCGGCCGCGCCCTCGATCCAGCGTTCGCGCAGGCGGGCGGTGTCGTGGAGGCGGGCGTTGCCGATGGCGATGCCGGCCTGGGAGGCGAGGACCCTGAGCAGGGCGTGGTCCTCGTCGGTGAAGGGGCCGGCCGCCTTGCCGGTGAGGCGGAGGTGGCCGAAGACCTCGGTGTGGACGCGGATGGGCACGTCGAGGAAGGGCCGGGCGGCGCGGCGGCCCGCGGGCCCGCCGGAGGTGAACAGCTCGGTGACGCGGCGGCGCTCGGGGTCGACGACCCCGAGCGTGCCGTGACGGGCGCCGGTCAGCTCGGTGGCGGCGTCCACGATGTGCTGCAGGGTGGCGTGGAGTTCGGTTTCGCTGCCGACGCCGAGGACGGCGTCGAGGAGCAGGGGCAGGCGGGGTTCCGGCTCGTCTCCGGTTCCGGCGCCCGCACCCATGATCGACACGGTGTCATTGTCGTACAAAACGACCCGATCGAGGGTTTACTGGTCGTCGGACAGACGGTTCTCGGCCAGGCGGTCGTCCGCGGGGCGGTCCTTCGCCAGGCGGTCGTCGGACGGCCGGTCGTCCGCCGGGCGGTCCTCCGCCAGCGGGTCGAGGACCAGCGACTGGACCCGGCCCTCCAGCATCGCGCCGAGCCCGAGCACGGCGCAGACGTCCGGGCGTTCGGCGATGTGCACGGGCATGCCGGTCGCCTCGCGCAGCATCTGGTCCAGGCCCGGCAGCAGGGCGCTGCCGCCGACCATCATGATGCCGCGGTCGGCGAGGTCGGCCACCAGGTCCGGCGGGCAGTCGCGGAGGATCTTGCCGATGCCGTCGAGGACGGCGGTCAGCGGCGTCTGGATGGCGTGGCGCACGGCCGCGGTGTCGACGGTCACCGAGCGGGCCAGGCCGGTGGCCACGTCACGGCCGTGGATCTCGGTGTACGTGGGGCCCTGCAGCGTCAGGCCGTTTCCGTGCAGGGCGACCTGGAGCGGGCGGACCGACTGGCTCGGCAGCATCAGTTCGTGCTGGTGGCGCAGGTGCTGGATGACCGCGTGGTCGATGGCGTCGCCGCCGACCGGGATCCGCTCGGCGGTCACGATCGCGCCGAGCGAGAGGACCGCGACCTGCGTGGTGGCCGCCCCGCACACCATGATCATGGTCGCGGTCGGCTGCTCGACCGGGAGTCCGCAGCCCACGGCCGCCGCGATCAGGGTGTCGACGAGCTCCACGCGGCGGGCGCCGAGACCGACCAGGGTCTCCACGGCGGCGCGCTGGGCGAGCGGATCGCTGTCGTGCGGGGTGCAGGCGGCGGCGCGCAGCCGGGGCTTGCGGCGCAGCTGGCGGCGGAGCTTGTCGCCGAGGAGGTGACGGAGCATCCGCTGCGCCATCTCGATGTCGACGACGGTGCCGCCGGAGACCGGACGGACCACCCGGATGTAGTCCGGGGTGCGGCCGGTCATCTTCTCGGCGAGGGCGCCGACGGCGATGAGCGCGCCGGTGCGGGTGTTCACGGCGGCGACGGACGGCTCGTCGACGACGAGTCCGGCGCCCTTCACGAAGACCCGGGTGCGGGCGGCGCCCAGGTCGACGGCGACATGGCAGCGGCGCAGCTGCTCAAGGCTGACGGTCACGGCGGTCCTCCGAAGTGCGGTGCTGGCACGAGGCGAGGCGAGGGGGCGCGCGGAGCGCGTTCCTGTGCTGTTGCTTCCTTCGCATCGTCCTGCGGGCGCGGCCGGGGCGCGCGCCGAACTGAGCCGCCAGGGGGGTGCCGTCGTACTGACGGACAATCAGGCCGGCCGGGCTACCGCGCCGGCAGCGGAGGGACGAGACGCTGCAGCAGGCCCCACGCGAACTCCGCGCCGTGCTCCGTGCCGTCGGGGAGGGTGAAGTCGAGGCGGGTCAGGGCCGGCGAGACGCCCTCGCGGGGGCGGGGGTCGCGGACGGCGCGCCACACTTCGTCGGCGGTGACCTGCCAGGGGACCAGATCGGCCGCGGTGCGCAGCGGCGGCACGGGAGCGCCGGCGGCGCGGGTCAGCGAGCGGGCCCAGACGGTGCGCCGGGGCGGGCCGGTCAGGACGGTGAAGCGCAGGGCGGGCCAGAGCGGCACCGGCCAGCTCCACGCCTCGCTGCCGGGGTGGCCGGGCGCGGCCTCGCGGGTCTCCGGATCACCGAGGGCCTGCCGGTAGCGGTCGAACTCGCCCGGTCCGCGCCCCGCGTGCGCCCACGCCTGCCACCGCTTGTTCGCCTCCCGCATCTCGCCGCGCGAGGCGCCCAGTTCGCGCAGCGCGTCCTCGACCAGCCCCGGTTGGTGGTCGGCCATCCGGCGCAGCAGGACGAGCTGGAACTCGTACGGCCCAAAGGGGGCGGCAGGGGTCATGCGCCCATCCTGCCCGAAGGGGGAGATACGAGGCGGGCTGCGCACATCTCGGCGGCGCCACGCCGACAACCTGCGCTTTCCTCACAGGATCCTCACCTCCGCGCCTTCAGCCGGGCCGGTGCCTGCGCATAGCCTGCGGGCGCCATGGACTACTGCCCCCAGTGCCGACGGCATCTCAACGGCGCCCTGGCCTGTGCCGGCTGCGGAACCCCCGCCGAAGAGCTGCGGTACTTCTCCCCCCACCCGTCCTCCCCGCCCCGGGCGCTCGCGGAACCGGCCGACACCCTGCCGCCCGTCGCGCCGGAGTTCAGCTACGAGCTGGACCCGGTCGAGCCGCCCGGTCCCACCGGAGGGCGCGCCGCCGCGCGCCGCCGGAACCAGCGGTCCGGCCGGAAGGGCGGCGGCCGCCGGGCGCGCTCCCGCGGCGGGCGCGCGGTGCTGCTCGGCGCCCTCGGCGTCGCGCTCGCGGCCGGGTCGCTGACCCTGGCCAAGGCGGCCCTGGAGCCGCCGGTCGACGACGGCGCCGCCACCGCCGTCCAGGAGGACGACGTCACCCGGGCGACCCTCGACCCCGACCCGCCGGCCCCCTCGGACTCCACCGGACCGTCCGACGGTCCCGGCCCGGTCGACTCCGGCTCGCCGCGCCCGGTGCACAGCGGCCACCCGACCCGCGGCTCCAGCCGCGGCACCGGCACGGGAGACGGCACCGGAGCCGGCACGGGCACGGGTACGGATTCCGGGACGGGTACGGGAGCGGGCGGCGGCGCCGGGCCCGCGCCCAGCGGCACCGCGAGCCCCGGCGACGCGACGCCGTCCGGCACGCCCTCGGGCAGCGCCTCGCCGTCCGCGAGTGGCACGGCCTCCGGCCCGCGCACCGGCACCCCGGCACCACCGGGCAACGGAGGCCCGGCCGGCAGCCCGAGTCCGACCCCCAGCCCGACGAAGACCTGTACGCCGTTCCTGTGGTGGTGCGTCTAGGCCCAGGGCCGGACAGGCCCTAGCTCTCGGACATCCCGGAGATCGCGTCCTCGCCCAGCATCCGCTTCAGCAGGTCGCGCAGGAGCGTGCGCTCCGCCGCCGTCAGCTCGCCGAGCGGCTCGCGCGCGAAGCGCAGCGACTCGCGCAGCCGGCGGGCGGTGGCGCGGCCCTCGTCGGTGGGGGCGGCGACCTTGACGCGGCGGTCGGCCGGGTCGGGGCGGCGCTCGACCAGGCCGCGGGACTCCAGGCGGTCGATGATCCCCGTCACGTTCGACGGCTCGCACCGGAGCTTGTCGGCGATCTTCCGCATCGGTGTGGGCTCCAGCGCGAGCAGGCCGAGCACGCGCGCCTGCGCGCCGGTCAGCGCGTGGGCGGCGGCCGCCTCCTCGTACTCCTCGTGGTACCGCGCCACGACCGTGCCGATCAGCTCGACGACTTCGAGGGTCAGCGGGTCCGTGCGCGGGGCGGGCGTTGAGGGCATGCCCACCATCGTACTCCGATACTTGACAACATGAAATATTCAGGAGCATGGTTGTTTCACTAGCTGAAGCTTTTCTGGAGGTCCCGCAGATGTCCGTCCTTCCCGCGTCCAGCCGCGAGTGGCACCTCGTCTCCCGTCCGCACGGCTGGCCCGTGCCCGCGGACTTCGCCCTGCGCGAGGTGCCGGTCGGCGAGCCCGCCGAGGGCCGGATCCTGGTGCGCAACCTGCACTTCTCCGTCGACCCGTACATGCGCGGCCGGATGAACGACGTGAAGTCGTACATCGCCCCCTTCAAGCTCGACCACCCCATGGACGGCGGCGCGGTCGGCGAGGTCGTCGCCTCCAACGCCGAGGGCTTCGCCGTCGGCGACCACGTGCTGCACGGCCTCGGCTGGCGGGAGTACGCGGAGGTGCCCGCCCAGCACGCCACCAAGGTCGACCCGGAGCTCGCCCCGCTCTCCACGTACCTCGGCGTGCTCGGCATGCCCGGCCTGACGGCCTACGCGGGCCTCTTCGAGGTCGCCTCCTTCAAGGAGGGCGACGCCGTCTTCGTCTCCGGCGCGGCCGGCGCCGTCGGCAGCCAGGTCGGCCAGATGGCGAAGCTCAAGGGCGCCTCCCGGGTCATCGGCTCGGCCGGCTCCGACGAGAAGGTCAAGTGGCTCGTCGAGGAGCTCGGCTTCGACGCCGCCTTCAACTACAAGAACGGCCCGGTCAAGGACCAGCTGCGCGAGGCCGCCCCGGACGGCATCGACGTCTACTTCGACAACGTCGGCGGCGACCACCTCGAAGCCGCCCTCGCCACGCTCAACGTGCACGGCCGCGCCACCATCTGCGGCATGATCGCGCAGTACAACGACACCGAGCCGGTCCCCGGCCCGCGCAACATGGCCACGATCATCGGCAAGCGGCTCCGCCTCCAGGGCGTCCTCGTCGGCGACCACTACGGCCTGCAGCCCCGCTTCGTCGAGGAGGTCGGCGGCTGGCTGCGCTCCGGCGAGCTGAAGTACGGCGAGACGATCGTCGAGGGCATCGAGAACGGCACGGACGCCTTCCTCGGCCTGCTCCGCGGCGACAACACCGGCAAGATGGTCGTCTCGCTCGCCGGCTAGCCGACCCGGCCCGCCGGCCGACCCGTTAGTCTTCCCCCAGCCGTCGCGATCGTGGGCGCGAGTCGCGGCGAACGAAAAAGGAAGACAAACAGCATGTCGATTCAGCAGTCCGACGTCCTGTACACCGCCGTCGCCACCGCCGAGAACGGTCGCGACGGCCGGGTCGCCACCGACGACGGCAAGCTCGACGTCGTCGTCAACCCGCCCAAGGCCATGGGCGGCTCCGGTGACGGCACCAACCCGGAGCAGCTCTTCGCCGCCGGCTACAGCGCCTGCTTCCAGGGCGCGCTGGGCGTCGTCGCCCGCAACGAGAACGCGGACGTCTCCGGCTCGACGGTCACCGCCGAGGTCGGCATCGGCAAGAACGACGACGGCTTCGGCATCATCGTGAAGATCTCGGCGACCATCCCCAACGTGGACGCCGAGACGGCCAAGAGCCTGATCGAGAAGGCCCACCAGGTGTGCCCGTACTCCAAGGCCACCCGGGGCAACATCACGGTCGAGTTCGCCATCTGATCCCTGGAACGGCAGAATTGAGCCGAGGGCCGCACTCTGACCGACCAGGGTGCGGCCCTCCCTCGTCCGCGGCACCGCCCGGCCGGCGGCTAGGGTGGCCGCCATGCGTGATTTCGGGGTGGGATTCGGTTACCTGCTGCAAGGGCAGAAGTGGGTCGGCAGGCACGGCCGCTGGTTCGGGTTCGGGCTGCTGCCCGGGCTCGTGACCCTCGTGCTGTACGTGGGGGCGTTCGTCGGCCTCTTCTACGGCGTCGACGACCTCACCGCGTGGGCCACACCCTTCGCCGACGACTGGGGTTCGCCCTGGCAGGGCCTGCTCCGCGGCACGCTGGACTTCCTCGTCTACGCGCTCGGCCTGTTCCTCGCCGTGATCACCTTCACCGCCGTCACGCTCCTCGTCGGCCAGCCCTTCTACGAGTCGCTGTCGGAGGCGGTCGACCGCACCGAGGGCGGCGAGGCGCCCGAGTCCGGTCTCTCGCTCTGGCGCGAGCTGTGGATCTCGGCACGGGACAGCCTGCGGGTCCTGGTGCGGGTCGCGTTCTACGGCATCCTGCTCTTCGCCGCCGGGTTCGTCCCGGTCGTCGGCCAGACCGTCGTGCCGGCCATCGGCTTCTGCGTCTCGGGCTTCTTCCTCGCCGAGGAGCTGACGGCGGTCGCGCTCCAGCGCCGCGGCGTCGAGTTCAAGGAGCGCCTCGGACTGCTGCGCGGCCGCCGCATGGCCGCACTCGGCTTCGGCGTGCCGCTCACCCTCGCCTTCCTGATCCCCTTCGTCGCCGTCCTGCTGATGCCGGGCGCGGTCGCCGGGGCCACCCTGATGGCGCGCGACCTGAACGGCGAGACGGCGGCCGACGGCGACGGCGACGGCGAGGGGAGCGGCGAGACGAACGGTGTGGCGCACCTGAGCGCCTGACCCGCATCCCGGGTCCCGGCCCAGGTCAGGGGACGAGCGGGTGCTCCGGGGCGAGCGCCGCCGCGATCCGGCCCGCGACCTCCTGGGCCATGTTGCCCTCGGCCGTCTCCGGCGTCTTGGTCGCGGACACCGCGATGGCCAGCCGCCGCGACGGCAGATACGCCTGGAGCGCCGCGTACCCGGAGAACGACGGGTTCTGCAGCAGCCAGGTGTTGGCGACGATGACGCCGAGCCCGAAGTGCTTGTCCTCGGTCTGCTTCAGGCAGATGTCGGCCGGGCACTTCTTCGTCGGCGTGCCGAGGCCGACCGTGCCCGGGTTCAGCAGGGTGCGGTACGAGCGCCGGGAGATCAGCTCGCCGCTGCCGATGCCCTGCGCGGAGCGGGCCATGTCGCAGACGGTCGAGGTGATCACCGCGCCGGGCCCGGTGGTCCACGACGGGTTCCAGAAGGTCGACTCCTCGTAGATCCCGCGGTCCGAGGTGAAGGCGTGCAGCGTCGGGCGGGGGATCTCGGGTGTGAAGTTGTTCTGCGTGTCGTGCAGCCCCAGCGGGCCGGTGACCTGCTCCTCCACCAGCCGGTCGATCCGCTGCCCGGTGATCCGCTCCAGGGCGCGCTCCAGGAGCAGGTAGTTGGCGTGCGAGTAGCTCCAGTTGGTGCCCGGGTCGTACCAGAAGGAGTGCGAGAACGGGAAGGCGAGCAGTTCGTCGGGCGTCCAGTGGCGGAACGGGTGCGCCGCGAGCTCCTTGCCGAACTTCGGGTCGGTCACGTAGTCGTGCAGGCCGCTGGTGTTGTCGGCCAGCATGCGGATCGTGATCTCCTTCGCCCGCGGCACCTCGGGCAGCCAGGGCTCCACCGTGGCGTCGAGGTCGACCCGGCCCTGCTCGACCAGGCGCAGCAGGGCCGTGCCGATGTGCGCGAAGGCCACCGAACCGGCCCGGAAGTGCATGTCCGGCTCGGCCGGGACGCCGGTCATCGACTCGCCGAGCCCGTCGGTGGCGACCTCCCGCCCGTCGATGGTGACCCGCAGCAGCACCGCCTTCAGCTTGAGGTCCTTCTTGGCCTGGCGGGCGATGTCGAGGACCATGCGGCCCTGCTCGTCCGGGTGCTCGGTGCGGACGCAGTCGTGGCGGCCGTGCTCGCCGTGGCCGCCGGGCGGCCCCGCGGCCCCGGCGGCGACGGCCGTGGCGGGGAGGGCGGCGGCGAGCAGGGCGGCGGCGAGGAGGGCCGCGCGGATGCGGGGGGTGGGTGCCATGCCCGCACTATGGCGGTACGGGCTGTTTCGCCCCGAACGAACACTCCGTACGACGGGTGGGCCCCGCCCATGTGGCCGCGCGCCGCCGGGCCGCCCGGACGCCGCCCGTCCGTTTACCCGCGCTCCGCCGGGCCGCCCGCACGCCGCACCGCCCCTGTGCCCGCGCGCCGCCCGGGCGCCTCACAGCCCGACCACGATCAGCGCCGTGTCGTCCGTCGCCCCGCCCACCGGCAGCATGTCGAGCAGCAGCGCGTCCGCCAGCTCCTCCGGGTCCGCGCCGCGGTGCCGCCGGAGCGCCTCGGCGAGCCGGGCGAGCCCGGCGTCGATGTCCTCGCTGCGCCGCTCGACCAGGCCGTCGGTGTAGAGCACCAGGGCCGAGCCCGACTCGAACGCGGCCTCGGCCTGTGGCCGGCGGACGTGCGCCAGGTGCGCGCCGAGCGGCGGGTCCGTCGCCCCGTCCAGATACTCCACGCGCCCGTCCGGGTGCGCGAGCGCGGGCGGCGGGTGTCCGGCGCTGCTGTAGGTGACGACGCCCCGCTCGTAGTCGATCCACGTCTCGACGGCCGTGGAGTTCTCGGCGCCGTCCACCGAGCGCGCGTACAGGTCGAGCACGTCCAGGGCCTGCGCGGGCCCCCGCACCACCCGCGAGGCGGCGCTGAGCGCGCTGCGCAGCTGGCCCATCACCCCGGCGGCGGCCAGGCCGTGCCCCACGACGTCGCCGACCGCCACCCCGATCCGGTCGCCGTCGAGCGCGACCAGGTCGTACCAGTCGCCGCACACGTTCAGCGCGCCCACCGCCGGCCGGTAGCGGACGGCGGCCCGGTGCGGCCCGATCGGGCCGGGCGCCGGCAGCATCGCCTCCTGAAGGGCGAGCGCCACCTCCCGCTCCCGGGCGTGCGCGTCGCGCAGCCGCTCGTTGACCTCCTGGAGCTCGCGCGCCCGCGTGTACAGCTCGGCCTCCAGGACCCGGGTGCGCCCGCCGGGCGGCCCGCCACGGGCCCGGATCAGCTCGGTGACCTCCTCCACCCGGTGCACCAGCAGCTCGACCCGCCCGTCCGGGCCGAGCACGGGCGCGTTGACGGGGCTCCAGTAGCGCTCCTCCCACTCCCCGGGCCGCTCCCGCGACTCGACGTCGTAGCGCTGCGGGGCCATGGAGTCCCGCTCGCCGGTCTCCAGGACCCGCCGGAGCGACGCCGCCAGGTTCCGCACCCCGCTCGCGGCCGGGTCGTGCGGGTTGTCGGGGAAGACGTCGAAGAGGTAGCGGCCGATCAGCTGCTCCCGGGTGCGGCCCGACAGCCGCAGGAAGTCGTCGTTGGCGTCCACGTACACCAGGCCGGGGGTGAGCAGCGCGACCATGCCGGGCAGCTCCCGGAACACCTGGGCGTAGTCGATCACCGTCGCTCACCTCTGCCACTCACCTGTGACACCAGGGTCGCTCAGTCGAGCGCCGGGTGCAGCTCCGGCCGGGCCTCCCACCACCGGCGGTGGAAGTCGTTGTGGTGCACGTTGTCCAGGTAGGCGAGCCCCGCGGCCCGGTAGAGCAGGCGGGCGCGGCGCTCGGAGACGGCGGCGCGGTTCCAGGCGAGGCGGATCCGGCCGGTGATCGGGTCGCCGGCCAGCGGCCGCAGCACGGTGCCCGCGGCGGGCGGGGCGGTCGGCTGGGAGACGGAGATCGCGCGGCCGGCCGCGATCAGGTCGTAGTGCATCTTGCGGTCGGCGATCCGGTAGCGCAGCGACGGGGTGAAGCCGGCCTTCCGGCACGCCTCGACCAGCGCCTCCGGGCCGCCGTCGTCGTCCTCGACCATGGTCATCCAGGTCTCGCCGGCCAGGTCGGCGAGGTCGACCCGGTCCCGGCCGGCCAGCGGGTGCGCCGCCGACACGCGGACGCAGAACGGTTCCCTCGCCACGAGGGTGCGGGCCGCGACGCCCTCGGGCAGCGCCACCTCGTGGTCGTTGACCTCCCCGTACAGGATCGCGTCGTACTGCCCGGCGCCGAGCATCCGGCTGAGCGTGGTCACCGAGTGCTCGACGTCGATGCTGACGGCGATCTCCTGCCCGGACAGCTCCTCGTCCAGCCGGCCGATCAGCCGGTCCACGAGGACCAGCAGGATGCAGCCGAGCCGCAGCGCCGGGTGCGGGGCCGCGGCCCGGGCACCGGCCGCGAGGGCGTCCATCTCGCCGAGCACCCGGCGCGCCCTGGACAGGACGAACTCGCCCAGCGGCGTCGGCTCCACGCCGAGCCGGCCGCGCGTGAACAGCTCGCCGCCCGCGGCCCGTTCGATCCGCCGCAACTGTGCGGAGAGGGCCGGCTGCGACACCCCGAGCCGGGCCGCCGCGCGCCCCAGACTGCCCGCTTCCGCTATCCGGCAGACGGCTTCGAGATGCCTCAACTCCAACTGCATTTCGCCAGGTTAGACAGTGGGTGGGGGCGGAGGGCAGGGTTCGGGCGGGCCGGGTCATAACTCCGGCCTTATGGCGGGTGAGAGGTCCCGAACTTGCCATGTCCACACCCATACTCGGCGCGTCCCACCGTCTCCCCCCACCCGAACGGAGCAGACGTGCACCCCACCCGACTCCCGGCGGCCCTGGCCGCGCTCGCCCTGACGGCGAGCCTCGCGGGCACCCTCGCGGGCACCGCCACCGCCGCGGCCCCGCAGGTGCGGCCCGTACCACCCGGGCACGGCAAGTCACTCGCGCTCGCCGCCGCCGACAAGGCCGCGGACAGCGGACTCGACGGGCTGCGCCACGGCGCCGACGAGGAACTCGTCCGCACCGCCGTCACCCCGTGGGCCGGCGGCCTCTACTACGCCGCGTACCAGCGCACCTACAAGGGCCTGCCGGTGGCCGGCGGCGACGCCGTCGTCGTCTCCGACAGCTCCGGCAAGGTCCGCGACATCGCCGCCGCACCCACCCCGGCGGCCCTGAAGCTCTCCATCAGACCGGCCGTCACCTCCGCCGCCGCCCTCACCACCGCCAAGGCCCGCCTCGCGCGCGTCGAGAGCGCGAGCACGCCCGAACTGACCGTGCTGCTCAAGGGGAACAAGCCGGTCCTCGCCTGGCACACGCTCGTCGTCGGCCGCACCGCCGAGGGCCTGCCCAGCTCGCTCGACACCTACGTCGACGCCCGCACCGGCGCCGTCGCCCGCGTCCACGACAAGGTCGTCGACGCCGACGGCCGCGGCTATCACAACGGCAACGTCACCCTCGACACCGCCGCCACCTCGATGACCGACCCGAACCGCTCCGGCCTGCGCTGCGGCGGCCAGAACGGCGGCACGTACACCGGCTCCTCGCCGTGGGGCAACGGCGGCGCGAACGACCTCGTGACGGCCTGCGTCGACATCATGTACGCGGCCCAGCGCGAGTACGACATGCTCAAGCAGTGGTTCGGCTACAACGGCCAGAACGGGCAGGGCGGCATGGTCCCGGCCCAGGCGGGCCTCGGTGACGTCAACGCCTACTACGACGGCACCAAGACCACGTTCGGCCACAACCAGCAGAACGCCAACCAGCTCACCGCCATCGACGTCGTCGCCCACGAGTACGGCCACGAGGTCTTCGACCGCACCCCCGGCAGCTCCGGCTCGTCCAACGAGAACGGCGGGATGAACGAGTCGACCGGCGACATCTTCGGCGCGCTCACCGAAGCCTTCGCCAACAACCCCAACGACACCCCCGACTACACCGTGGGCGAGAAGGTCAACTTCTTCGGCGACGGCAAGCCGATCCGCTACATGTACAACCCCTCGCTCGCCGGCGACCCCAACTGCTACCCGCAGCTGAACTCCGGCACCGAGGTGCACGCGGCGGCCGGCCCGCAGAACCACTGGTTCTACCTGCTCGCCGAGGGCTCCAACCCGGGCGGCGGCAAGCCCGCCAGCCCGATATGTTCCGGCGGCCCGTCCTCGGTGACCGGCATCGGCGTGCAGAAGGCCGGCAAGATCTTCATGGGCGCGCTGCTCATGAAGACCTCGTCCTGGAACCACCTCGCCGCCCGCAAGGCGACCCTGTCCAGCGCCAAGAACAGCTACGGCAGCGCCGAGTGCAACGCGGTGAAGGCCGCCTGGAACGCCGTCGGCGTCCCGGCCCAGTCCGGTGAGACCGACTGCGGCGGCACCACCACGCCGGACTTCTCGCTCACCCTGAACCCGGCCACCGGCTCGGCCCAGCCCGGCGCCTCGGTCACCGCCACGGTGAACACGGCCACCACCGGCGGCAGCGCGCAGACCGTCCAGCTGACCGCGAGCGGCGCCCCGAGCGGGGTCACCGTCTCCTTCAGCCCGTCCTCGGTGACCTCCGGCGGCTCCTCGACCATGACGGTCCAGGCCGCGGCCGGCACCGCGAACGGCAGCTACCCGATCACCGTCACCGGTACGGGCTCCGCCACGCACACCGTCACCTACCAGCTGACGGTCGGCGGCACGACCCCGCCCACCGGCTGCGCCGACACCGAGTACACCTACCAGGGCACGCTGGCCTCCGGCCAGGCCCAGGCCCAGCCGGACGGCTCGTACTACTACTCGGCGACCTCCGGCACCCACGTGGGCTGCCTGCGCGGCCCGGCCGGCGCCGACTTCGACCTGTACCTGCAGAAGTGGAACGGGTCGGGCTGGGCGGACGTGGCGGTCGGCGGCACGGCGAGCGCCGACGAGGACATCACGTACAACGGCACCGCGGGCTACTACCGTTATCTGGTCCACGCCTACAGCGGCTCCGGCGCCTACACGCTGGGCCTGAGCGCCCCGTAGGGGCAGGACCCACGAGCCCCTGACGGGGCCGGGACGGCGTCACGGGCAGGGGGTTCCGTGACGCCGTTCCCGGCTGCCCGGCCGAGGTCAGGCGCCGGCCGGCACGTCCACGAGCACGTGACCCGCCGTGTCCGGCCCGGCGTCGGCGAGCCGCTCGCCGTCCGGACCCCAGGCGCCGGCCAGGCCGCAGGCCACGCCGTCCTCGTTCGGCCCGAGGACGTTGGCCAAGACCACGGTCAGCCCGAAGTCCCGGGCCCGGGCCGGATAGACCGTCGCGAAGGAGTCGTTGTCGGCGCCGAGCACCGAACTGGCCAGGTAGACCGCGCAGCCGTCGGCCGCGGCGCGCTCGGCGAGCTCCGGGAAGCGGTTGTCGTAGCAGGTGGCGGTCGCGAACCGGACGCCGTCGAGCTCGAAGCGCCCGTCGGCCGTGCCCGGCTCGAAGACCTCCGCCTCCACGCCGTACAGGTGCTGCTTGTCGTAGCGGGCGAGCAGCGTGCCGTCCGGTCCGATCACCAGGCTCGTGATGCCCGGTCGCGAACCGTCCGTCCGTACGGGCCCGTTGACGACGGCCGCCGCCGAGACCGCGCGGCACGCCTCCCGTACGGGTTCGAGGCGCGGGTCGTCCTCGGCGAGGACGAGGCCGGGCTCGTCCCGGACGAGGCTCGGCTCGTAACCGGTCAGGGCCAGCTCGGCGAAGACGACGAGCCGGGCGCCGTCGGCACCGGCGGCGCGGATCAGCCCGGCGACGGCACGGACGTTGGCGGCGAGGTCCCCGGCGACCGGGGTGAACTGCGTGGCGGCGACGATCATGGCCTTCAGCCTCCCATGTCCGCCTGTAAGGAGCAATGGCCAGTATCAGGTATTAGCTCTGGGGGATCAGCTCCCGTGCCGTCGCGCGCAGCAGGGCCAGGAACGCCGTCGCCGCCACCGTGGGCGCCGGCGGGGTCGCCGCGCAGATCGCGCGGTACGGCACGTCGTCCGGGTGGATCGTCACCAGGGCCACGTCCGGCCGCACGGCCGCCGCCGCGAGCGCCGGGACGAGGGTGACGCCGAGCCCGGCCGCGACCGCGCCCAGCTTGGCGATCCAGTCGTGCGCCAGCAGCCCCGTCCGGGGCCGCAGCCCGGCCGCGACCGCCGGCCGGAACAGGGTGTCCTCCAGGCGCTCGTGGCCCACGATCCACTCCTCGCCGGCCAGGTCCGCGAGCCGCACCTCCCGCCGCCCCGCGGCCCGGTGCCCGGCCGCGAGGGCCACCAGCATCGGCTCGTCCAGGAGGTGATGCAGCGTCACGCCCTCCGGCGCGGGCCCGCCGGCCGCGGGGCTGACCACCGCCAGGTCCACCTCGCCCGCCGCCAGAAGCGCCAGGTGCTTCACCGAGGGGCCCTCCACCCGGGTCACCGCGACCCCCGGATGCCGGTCCCGGAAGGCCGCCTGCGCGCGCGGCACGAGCGCGGCGGTCGCGCTGGAGAAGGCGCCGAGCCGCAGCAGCCCGCCGTCCAGCGTGCGCAGCGCCTCCAGTTCGGCCCGGGCGACGGCGAGCCGGTCCCGCACCGCCTGCGCGTGCGGCAGCAGCACCCGGCCCGCCTCGCTCAGCCGCACCCCGCGCGGCAGCCGCTCGAAGAGCACCGCGCCCGTCTCGTCCTCCAGCACCTGGATCTGCCGCGAGACCGCGGACTGGGTGTAGCCGAGGGCGCGGGCGGCGGCGGTGAAGGAGCCTTCGTGGGCGACGGCGAGGAACACCTCGTACAAGCCATGCGAGTAGGGCATGCCAGCCATGCTAGACATTCGCTTGTGGCATGGGAGGCGAGTTCCTAGCGTCATGACCATGCAGAACGACACCACCGCAGCGACCGGCACCCCGCAGAAGATCGCCTTCCTCGGGCTCGGCGGCATGGGCCTGCCCATGGCCGCCCGCCTCCTCGACGCCGGCCACCCGCTCACCGTCTGGAACCGCACCGCCGCCAAGGCCGATCCGCTCGTCGCCGCCGGCGCCGTGCGCGCCACCAGCCCCGCCGAGGCCGTCGCCGGCGCCGACGTCGTCATCACCATGCTGGCCGACCCGGCCGCCGCGCTCGCCGTCGCCGACGCCATGCTCCCGGCGCTGCGCCCCGGCACGCACTGGATCGACACCTCCACCATCGGCCCCGACACCACCCGCGCCCTCGCCGCCCGGCTCCCCGACGGCGTCACCCTGATCGACGCGCCCGTGATGGGCAGCGTCGACCGCGCGGCCACCGGCGAGCTGCTGATCCTCGCGGGCGGCGACACCGCGCCCGTCGCCGCCGTCCTCGGCCGGCTCGGGACGGTCACCGCGTGCGGCGCGCCCGGCGACGGCGCCGCCCTCAAGCTCGTCCTCATCAACGCGGTCGTCGGGGGCGTCGCCCTGGTCGCCGAGGCGCTCACCCTCGCCGGCTCGCTCGGCCTGCCCCGCGAACTCGCCCTGCGCACCCTCGCCGCCGGCCCGCTCGCGGGCGCCGTCGCCCGCGCCACCGCGACCGGCTCGCACTTCCCGGTCGCGCTCGCCGCGAAGGACGTGGCCCTCGCCACCGCCCTGGCGGAGCTCCCCGTCCTGGAGGCCGTGCACACCGCCCTCACCACCGACCCGTCGCTCGCCGTCGAGGACCTGGCGGCCATCGCCCGCTAGCGCGCCCGGGGCGCCGAACGAGTGGACTCACCGGACCGCCGCACCGTGGGCGGGCGTCCGGCGCGGGGCCGGGTGGTGATGTGTGGCCGTCCGGGCCCGCGACCTCCCGCGACCCCGGCCTCCCGTGAACCTGGAAGAGGCGCCCCACCATGCGACGTACCCACCGCCGTCGGCTGCTCGCCGCCACCCTGCTCGCGGCCTCCGTGCTGGCCCCGTTCGCGACGGTTCCCGCCACGGCCGCCCCGGCGGCGGCCGGCGGCGGCCCGCACCACGGCGACCAGGACTGCCCGCCCGGCGACCTCGGCCCCGAGCTGACCGCCAAGCTCGACAGGACCGTCGACGACGTCCGCGAGCAGGCCCGCGTCCCCGGACTCGTCGTCGGCCTGTGGCTGCCCGGCAAGGGCTGCTACGTCCGCGCGACCGGCGTCGCCGACAAGGCCACCGGGCAGCCGATGTTCGCCGACACCTACGCCCGGATCGGCAGCGAGACCAAGACCTTCACGGTCACCGCCCTGCTCGAACTCGTCGACGAGGGCAGGGTCGGGCTCGACGACCCGATCGACAAGTACATCCGGGGCGTCCCGAACGGCAGGAACATCACCCTGCGCCACCTCGCCGAGATGCGCAGCGGCCTCTTCCCGTACACCTCCGACCCCGACTTCATCCACGACCTGTACAGCGAGCCGAAGCGGGCCTTCAACCCGTGGGAGGTGCTCTCCTACGGCTACCGGCACAAGAACATCGCCAAGCCGGGCGAGACGTTCCAGTACTGCAACTCCAACCTCGTCCTGCTCGGCCTGGTGATCGACAAGGTGACCGGCCGCAAGCTCGCCGACGTCCTGCACGACCGCGTGATCCGCCCGGCCGGCCTGCGGCACAGCTTCCTGCCGAAGGGCGCCGAGTTCCCCGAGCCGCACGCGCGCGGCTACAGCGACCAGACGCTGACCGGCGCCGTCGAGGACACCACCGACTGGAACCCCAGCTGGGCCTGGGCGGCCGGCGGGATGATCTCCACCCTCCAGGACCTGCGCCGCTGGGCCCCGGTCCTCGCCACCGGGGAACTGCTCAGCCCCGCGACCCAGGCGCAGCGGATGAAGACGCTGCCGACCGGCTTCCCCGGCACCAGCTACGGCCTCGGCATCCTGAACACCAACGGCTGGATCGGGCACAACGGCTCGCTGCCCGGCTACGAGACCGTGACCGTCTACCTGCCGGAGCGGAAGGCGACCATGGTCCTGATCCTGAACACCGACTCGCTCGTCGGGACCCAGGAGCCGTCGACCCTCGTGGCCCGGGCGATCACCCGCGTCATCACCCCGGACCACGTGTACGCCGGCGGGATCACCCCGCGCCGAGTCCTCTAGGACCCGGCGGCGGCCGAACGCCTCCTCGTGGCGAGCAGCGCCAGGAAGTCCCGGAACGACGCCGGCATGTCCACCGCGTCCGGGTCGAGCAGCCACTGGAACTGCAGGCCGTCCATCACCGCCGTGAGCAGCGGCGCCACCCGCTCCGGAGTGAGGCCGCCGGGCAGCTCGTCGCCGTACTCGGCGCGCAGCACGTCGGCCATGTTCTCCCGCACCTGCACATAGCGCTCGGTGAAGAAGGCGCGGGCCGGGTGGTCCTCCGTGACGCTCTCGCCGAGCAGTGCGGAGAAGGTCTGCACGATGCCGGGCCGCATCGCGTTGTACTCGACCAGCGACTCCATGAGGTCGAGCCGCCAGCGCTCGCGGTCCCGGCCGCCGGCGGTGTCCCAGCGGTCGCGCTCCTGGAGGACGGCGACGAGCAGCGCCTCCTTGGTCGGGAAGTAGTGCAGCAGGCCCTGCTGGGTGAGACCGACCCGCTCGGCCACGGCGCCGAGGGACGCGCCCCGGTAGCCGCGCTCGGCGATCACTTCGAGGGCGGCCCGGACGATCTCCGTCCGCCGCTCCTCGCTCCTGGCCCGAGCCATGGCACTCGTCCCCCTTTCCGAGGTCCCTTCCGGTCTGCCGGAGGTCACCGTGTCTGCCCTTCGAGAGGACCGTACGTCATCCAGAAGACCAATGGATAACGAAGCGATAACGTCACCTACCGATCTACAGGTAGGCGAGTCACCATGGGCGGCACCCCAGCACGTCAACGAGGAGGTACTGCCGTGGTGAACGCGGACACCGTGCGCGAACAGGCCGTCGAGGCGGCCCTCGCCAAGCTCGACCTGGACGCCAAGGCCCGGCTGCTGGCCGGCCAGGACATGTGGTCGCTGCCGGCCCTGCCCGAGATCGGCCTGGCCTCCCTGGTCATGTCCGACGGCCCGATCGGCGTCCGCGGCGTCCGCTGGACCGCCGACGACCCGTCCGTCGCGCTGCCGTCGCCCACCGCGCTCGCCGCGACCTGGGACCCGGCGCTCGCCCGCCGGGCCGGCCGGCTGCTCGCCCAGGAGGCCCGCCGCAAGCACGTCCACGTCCTCCTCGCGCCCACCGTGAACCTGCACCGCAGCCCGCTGGGCGGCCGCCACTTCGAGGCCTACAGCGAGGACCCGTACCTCACCGGCGCCATCGGCACCGGCTACGTCCAGGGCGTCCAGGACGGCGGCGTCGGCACCACCGTCAAGCACTTCGTCGCCAACGACGCCGAGACCGAGCGCTTCACCGTCGACAACCGGATCGCCCCGCGCCCGCTGCGCGAGCTCTACCTCGCGCCCTTCGAGGCCATCGTCAAGAACGCCCACCCGTGGGGCATCATGACCGCCTACAACCAGGTCAACGGCGTGACGATGACCGAGCACCACGAGCTCGTCAACGAGGTGCTGCGCGGCGAGTGGGGCTTCGACGGCTACAACGTCTCCGACTGGATGGCCGCCCGCTCCACCAAGGCCGGCATCGAGGGCGGCCTCGACGTGGCCATGCCCGGCCCGCAGACCGTGTACGGCGAGGCGCTCGCCGCCGCCGTCCGGGCCGGCGAGGTCGACGAGAGCGCCGTCGACACCGCCGTGCGCAACGTCCTCCGGCTCGCCGCCCGCGTCGGCGCCCTCGACGGCGCCGAGCCGGTCGTCACCGAGCCGCCCGCCGCGATCGACGGCGACGCGCTGGCCCGCGAGATCGCCCGCCGCGGCTTCGTCCTCGTACGGAACGCCGTACGGAACGGGGCCGCCGCACTCCCGCTCGCGGCCGGCACCGTCGCCCTGTCCGGGGCCGCGGCCCGCGACGCCCGCGTGCTCGGCGGTGGCTCCGCGCAGGTCTTCCCCGACCACACCGTCTCCCCGCTCGACGGCCTCACCGCCGCCCTGCCCGACGGGACCCTCTCGTACGCGATCGGCGCCGACCCGAGCGACGAACTCGCCCCCGCCGACCAGGGCTTCGTCCTCCGCGCCGTCTGCCGCGACGCCTCCGGCGCGGTCATCGGCGAGGGCAGCCTGCCCAACGGCCAGGTCCAGTGGATAGGCGACGACCTGCCGGCCGGCGTCACCCACGACACCCTCGCCTCCATCGAGGTCACCGGCACCTTCACCCCGCGCGAGAGCGGCGAGCACGCCTTCGGCACCCGCGGCCTCGGCGCCTTCACGCTCACCGTCGACGGGCGGACGGTCTTCGACGGCGTGCAGACCATGGGCCCCGAGACCGACCCCTTCGAGGCGTTCTTCGGCTCGCCCGTCGAGCGCGGCAAGGTCGCCCTCACCGCCGGACGATCCGTCGAGGTCTCCCTGCGGCACACCCTCGACAAGGAGTTCGCGGCCCCGCTGCCGGCCGTCATGTTCTCCTTCGTCCACCTCGGTCCGCGCCGGGACCCCGACGAACTGATCGCCGAAGCCGTCGAGGCCGCCCGCGCCGCCGACACCGCCGTCGTGGTCGTCGCCACCACCGAACGCGTCGAGTCCGAGGGCTTCGACCGCAAGGACCTCGCCCTGCCCGGACGCCAGGACGACCTCGTCCGGGCCGTCGCCGCCGTCAACCCGAACACCGTGGTCGTCGTCAACGCCGGCTCCCCGGTCGAGCTGCCGTGGCGCGAGGACGTCGCCGCGATCCTGCTCAGCTGGTTCCCCGGCCAGGAGGGCGGCGCCGCCCTCGCCGACGTGCTCACCGGCGCCGAGGAGCCCGGCGGCCGGCTGCCCACCACCTGGCCGGTCGCCCTCGCCGACGCACCCGTCACCGACGTCACCCCGAACGGCGGCCGACTCGACTACGCCGAGGGCGTGTTCATCGGCTACCGCGCCTGGGACAAGGCCGGCGCCGTCCCCGCGTACCCCTTCGGCCACGGCCTCGGCTACACCACCTGGTCGTACGACTCGCTCGTCGCCACCCCGAACGGTGCCACCGTCCGCCTCACCAACACCGGCGCGCGCACCGGCCGCGAGGTCGTCCAGATCTACCTCGCCCCGGTCGCCGACGGTGCGCGGCGCCCGGCGCGCTGGCTGGCCGGCTTGGCGAGCGTCGAGGCCGCCGCCGGCGAGTCCGTCGAGGTCACCGTCGAGCTCCCGGCCCGCGCCTTCGAGATCTGGGACGAGGAGAAGAACGACTGGACCCGCGTGGGCGGCGCCTACGAGGTCCGGGCCGCGCACTCGCTCACCGACACCCGCCTGACGGCGACCCTGGAGATCTGACCTCTCCTCACCGACCGGCCCCGGGGCGGAACCTGACACCGCCCCGGGGCCGCCTACTCCCTCGTGACCTGCCGGTACGCGATCTCCGCGAGCCGCGCCTGGCCGTCCCGGCTCGGATGGAACCAGTCCCACGGGCTCAGCAGGCCCCCGTCGAAGGCGAAGCCGAAGACCGCCCCGCCGTCGTAGCGGCAGCGGCTGTCCTTCGCGCACACCTCCTGGAGCACCCGGTTGTACGCCACCACCCGCTCGCGCACCCGTGCGCGGCGCCGCTCGGCGGCCGGGCCGAGGTCCTCGGCGTCCTTCAGCATCGAGGCGCAGATGCCCAGCTTCCACACCTGACGGCCCATCGGCTCCACCCGGCCGGTCGCCCACAGCCGCTTCAGGTCCGGCACGCTCGACACGTACACCTGCGCCTTCGGCGCCCCGGCCCGCAGCCGGGCGAGGGCCGCCGTGAAGGAGGCGCGGAAGTCGTCGACCGGGGTCATCAGCTCGGCCCGGTCCCGGCAGGCGTCGTTCGCGCCCATCATGACCGTGACCAGCTCCGGCCGCCGCTCCGCCGCCAGCGCCATCTGCCCGGGCAGTTCGGCCATCCGGGCCCCGGTCCTGGCCAGGTTCCAGCTGCGGCCGGCGACCTTCTCCGGGCCGAGCAGCCGCAGCGCGAGGCTGTCGACGGCCGTGTCCGTGCCGGTCGCCCACGACACCTCGGGGCAGTCGGCGAGGACCGTGCAGGCGTCGAAGGCGCGGGTGATGGAGTCGCCGACGGCGGCGACCGAGGCGGGGGAGGTGTTCCAGAGCGGCCTGGGCTTCGGTCTGGGCTCGGCGGCGGCCGGGCGGGTGGCGTCGGCCGCCGGGCCGCCGGCCGAGCACCCTGCCGACAGGGCCGCCGTGATCACGACGGCAGCGGCCCTCGAACGACTGCTGAAACGTTTTCGCCCGCGCATTCGGGAGCCCCTCCTCCGGCGTCCTGTCCGGCCTCCTGGCGGGTGAAAGCTTCGTGCTCACCCGCCCCCGACCGACCGTACGTCACCCCGACACGGGCGCGGCACGGTAGCTTTTCCCCCGTCGAACCAGAGGCGCACCCGCCGATCGGCTCCGGTAAATTACATCACGTCACATGCTGTCCCCTTTTTGGGGGTTTGCGAAGACCACTTCTCGTGATGATGTTTACTGAGGCCGCTGGGTATGGCGAACCTCGTCCCCACACTGGAGGTCCCGGTGACGACACGTGGAGTCCTGTACGTACACTCCGCACCGCGCGCGCTGTGCCCGCACGTCGAATGGGCGGTCGCGGGCGTCCTCGGTGCGAGGGTCCAGCTCGACTGGATCCGCCAGCCGGCGTCCCCCGGGACCTGGAGAGCCGAGTTCTCCTGGCAGGGCGAGACCGGCACCGCCTCCAAACTCGCCTCCGCGCTGCGCGGCTGGCAGATGCTCCGCTTCGAGGTCACCGCGGAACCCTGCTCCAACGCCGAGGGCGAGCGCTACAGCGCCACCCCCGAACTCGGCATCTTCCACGCCGTGACCGGCATCCACGGCGACATCCTCGTCCCCGAGGACCGGCTGCGCGCCGCCCTGGTCCGCGCCACCCAGGGCGAGACGGTGCTTGAGGCCGAGATCGCCAAGCTGCTCGGCAAGCCCTGGGACGACGAACTGGAGCCCTTCCGGTACGCGGGCGAGGGCGCCCCCGTCCGCTGGCTGCACCAGGTGGTCTGAGTGCCCTGGATTCCCCGCCGGGACCCGCAGGGGGCGGGTCCGGGGTCCGGGGGGTTCGACATGCGTAGACGTCCGGCGGCCGCGACGGCCGCCGTTCTGCTGTCCGGGGCACTGCTCGGCGCCGCCGCGGTGCTGCTCGGCCGACGACATCTCGATGAGCGGCGAGCCGGCCGCCGCCGGCATCCGCCGAGACGCCCGCCGAGACATGAGGAAGCCCCCTGCCGGAACGTCCCGGCAGGGGGCCTCACATCAAGCGTGCGACGTCGGATCAGACCGTGCGGAACGCCAGCACCACGTTGTGGCCGCCGAAACCGAACGAGTTGTTGATCGCGGCGATCGAACCCTGCGGCAGCTCGCGCGGCTCGTCGCGGACGATGTCGGCCTCGACCTCCGGGTCCAGGTCGTCGATGTTGATCGTCGGCGGGGCCACGCGGTTGTGCAGCGCCAGGACGGTGGCGACGGTCTCGATGCCGCCGGCGCCGCCGAGGAGGTGGCCCGTCATGGACTTGGTCGCGGAGACGGCGACGTGGTCCAGGTCGTCGCCCAGGACCCGGCGCAGTGCCTTGATCTCGGCGACGTCGCCCTGCGGGGTCGACGTGGCGTGGGCGTTGAGGTGGACGACCTCGGACGGCTTGAGGTCCGTGTCGTCGAGGAGGTTCTGCAGCGCGGCGGCGATGCCCCGGCCGGTCGGCTCGGGCTGCGCGATGTGGTGGCTGTCGGCCGACAGGCCCTGGCCCAGCGCCTCGCAGTAGATCTTCGCGCCGCGCGCCTTGGCGTGCTCCTCGGACTCGAGCACGATCACGCCCGCGCCCTCGCCCAGGATGAAGCCGTCACGGCCCTTGTCGTAGGGGCGCGAAGCCTTCTGGGGCTCGTCGTTGTTCTTGGACATCGCCATCATGTTGGCGAAGGCCGCGATCGGCAGCGGGTGGATCGCCGCCTCGGTGCCACCGGCGACGACCACGTCGGCACGGCCGGAACGGATCATCTCGATGGCGTAGCCGATGGCCTCGGCACCCGACGCGCACGCGGAGACCGGGGTGTGGACGCCCGCCCGGGCGTTCACCTCCAGGCCGACGTTGGCGGAGGGGCTGTTGGGCATGAGCATCGGCACGGTGTGCGGGGAGACGCGGCGGACGCCGGACTCCTTCAGCACGTCGTACTGGTCGAGCAGCGTGGTGACACCGCCGATGCCGGAGGCGATGACGGAACCGAGCCGCTCGGGCGCGATCTTCTCGTCCTCGCCGGCCGGGGCGGTGTAACCGGCGTCGGCCCACGCCTCGCGGGCCGCGATCAGCGCGAACTGCGCCGAGCGGTCCAGCTTGCGGGCCAGCGGCCGGGGCAGCACCTCGGAGGGGTCCACCGCGGCGAGCGCGGCGATGCGGACGGGCAGCTCAGCGAAGCGCTCGCCCTCCAGGGGCTTCACGCCGGAACGGCCCGCGAGGAGGCCTTCCCACGTGGAAGCGGAATCGCCACCCAGCGGAGTGGTTGCGCCGATACCGGTGACGACCACGGTGCGATTGGTCGAGCTCACAGGAATTCTTTCTCCATGTGTGTGATGGTCGAAAAACGGCGCCACCGCCGGGTGGCGAACCGGTTCAGCCGGACCGGGTCCGGCTGTGGCCGAATCAGGCCTGGTGCTTGAGGATGTAGCCGGCCGCGTCGCCGACGGTCCGGAGGCCCTTGACGTCCTCGTCCGGGATCTTGACGTCGAAGCGCTCTTCGGCGGCGACGACGACCTCGACCATGGACAGGGAGTCGACGTCCAGGTCGTCGGTGAAGGACTTGTCCAGCTGGACGTCCTCGACCGGGATGCCGGCGATCTCGTTGACGATCTCGGCGAGACCCTCGAGGATCTGCTCCTGGGTGGCGGCCATAGTGGCGCTCCTTCTTCTGTGTGCTGAGAAAAGTCGGCGTTCCGGAAGATCCGGTGTGCCTAGGGGAGAGTAACGACCGTCGCGGCGAAGACGAGACCCGCCCCGAAGCCGATGATGAGCGCCGTATCGCCGCTCTTGGCCTTGCCGGTCGCCAGGAGCCGCTCCATCGCGAGCGGGATCGAGGCGGCCGAGGTGTTGCCGGTGGTCTCGACGTCACGGGCGACCGTGACGTGCTCCGGCAGCTTGAGCGTCTTCACCATCGAGTCGATGATCCGCATGTTGGCCTGGTGCGGAATGAAGACGTCCAGGTCGTCCGCCGAGATGCCGGCGGCGTCCAGGGCCTGCTGGGCGACCTTCGCCATCTCGAAGACGGCCCAGCGGAAGACCGCCTGGCCCTCCTGTGTGATGGCGGGGAACTTGAGCTCGCCGCGCTCGTCGAGCGGGAGCTGGGACACGTCGCCGACGCGGTACTCGTTCCACGGCACGGTCTGCTTGATGGTCTCGGACTTGTCGCCCTCCGAACCCCACACCGTGGGGCCGATGTGCGGCTCGTCCGAGGGGCCGACGACCACGGCACCGGCGCCGTCGCCGAACAGGAAGGCCGTCGCGCGGTCCTCCAGGTCGGTCAGGTCGCTGAGCCGCTCCACGCCGATGACCAGGACGTACTCGGCCGAACCCTCGACGATCATGCCCTTGGCGAGCGTCAGGCCGTAGCCGAAGCCCGCGCAGCCGGCGGAGATGTCGAAGGCGGCCGGCTTCCCGGCGCCGACCTTGTCGGCGATCTCGGTGGCCACCGCCGGGGTCTGCTTGAAGTGCGACACCGTGGAGACGACGACCGCGCCGATCTGGTCGGGGTCGATCCCGGCGTCGGCGATGGCCTTGCCCGCGGCCTCCACCGACATCGCGGTGACGGTCTCCTCGGGCGAGGCCCAGTGGCGGGTCGCGATGCCGGAGCGGGAGCGGATCCACTCGTCGGACGAGTCGATCTTCTCCAGGATCACCTCGTTGGGCACCACACGGGTCGGGCGGTAGCCGCCGACACCGAGGATGCGCGCGTAGGGGTGGCCCTTACTGGGCTTGATCTTCGCCATGCTTCTCGACACTCCTTGTCAGGCCGTGGCCGTCTCGGCGACAAGCGCGCGGGCCGCGTCGAGGTCGTCGGGGGTCTTCAGCGCCACGGTGGGGACACCGCGCATGGCGCGCTTGGCCAGACCGGTCAGGGTGCCGCCGGGGCACACCTCGATCAGGCCGGTGACGCCGAGCTCCAGGAAGGTCTCCATGCACAGGTCCCAGCGGACCGGGTTGGCGACCTGGCCGACCAGACGCGCGATGACCTCGGCGCCCTCGGTCACGACCCGGCCGTCCTTGTTGGAGACGTACCGCGTGGTCGGGGCGGCCGGGGACAGCTCGGCGGCCGCCGCCTCCAGCTTGGAGACCGCGGGGGCCATGTGGTGCGTGTGGAACGCACCCGCGACCTTCAGCGCGACGACCTTGCGGACACCCTCGGGCTTGTCCGCCTCCAGGGCGGCCAGCTGCTCCAGGGTGCCGGCGGCGACGATCTGGCCGGCGCCGTTCACGTTCGCCGGGGTCAGGCCGAGCTTCTCCAGGTGCGGGACGGTCACCTCGGGGTCACCGCCGAGCAGCGCCGACATGCCGGTCCGCGTGATGGCGGCGGCCTCGGCCATCGCCAGACCGCGGGTGCGCACGAGACGCAGCGCGGCGGTGTCGTCGAGGACGCCGGCGAAGGCGGCCGCGGTGATCTCGCCGACGCTGTGACCGGCGACGGCGCCGGGGGCGACGTCACCGAGGGCGGCGGCGGACAGCAGGCCGGCCGCGACGAGCAGCGGCTGGGCGACGGCGGTGTCGCGGATCTCGTCCGCGTCCGCCTTCGTGCCGTAGTGGGCAAGGTCGAGCCCGATGGCGTCGGACCAGGCCGCGACGCGGTCGGCGGCACCGGGGAGTTCGAGCCAGGGAGTCAGGAAGCCGGGCGTCTGGGCGCCTTGGCCGGGAGCGACGAGTACGAGCACCCTCACACTCTCTCTTGGGGACGGTCCCTGACGCCCGTGGGGACAAGGACGAAGAACCGTCGGGGGAATTGTTGGTGTTCGACAAAAGTCTAGGACTGCGTCTCCGCGTCGGCCAAGCGCCCCAGAATCAGCGCGATCCGCAGAGTGAACGCCGAGCGGACATCGGAGGGTGACCATCCGGTGACGTCGGTCACACGTCGAAGCCGGTAGCGCACGGTGTTCGGGTGCACGAAGAGCATCCGCGCCGCGCCCTCCAGGCTGCTCGCCTGCTCCAGATAGACACTCAGCGTTTCGAGCAGCGCCGACCCCGCTTCCTCCAGCGGTCTGTAGATCTCCTCCACCAGCTGCTCACGGGCCGAAGGGTCGGAGGCGATCGCGCGCTCCGGGAGGAGATCGTCCGCCAGGACCGGCCGCGGCGCGTCCTGCCACGCCGTGCACGCCTTCAGTCCGGCGGCGGCGGCCTGTGCGGAGCGGGTGGCGGCGAGCAGGTCGGGTACGACGGGACCGGCGACGACCGCGCCGGGAGCGTAGGGACCGATCAGCGACTTGGCGACGGCCAGCGGATTGTCGTTGCCGCCCGCGATGACGACGAGCCGGTCGCCGAGGACGCCGGTCAGCACCTGCAGCTTGGCGTGCCGGGCGGCGCGGCGGATCGCCTCCACGGTCAGCTCGGAGTCGCCGTCGGGGGCGGTGCCGAGCACCACGCACACGTTCTCGGGCGAATTCCAGCCGAGCGCGGCGGCCCGCGACACGGCGCCCTCGTCGGCCTCGCCGGACAGCACCGCGTTCACGACGAGGGATTCGAGCCGCGCGTCCCAGGCGCCGCGCGCCTCCGCCGCCTGCGCGTACACCTGGGCGGTCGCGAAGGCGATCTCCCGCGCGTAGACGAGCAGCGCCTCGCGCAGCACGTTCTCGTCGCCGGGCGCCGCGACCTCCTCGATCGCGGCCTCCATGACCTCGATCGTCGTCCGCACCATCTCCACGGTCTGCCGCAGCGTGATCGCCCGGGTCAGCTCGCGCGGTGCCGTGCCGAAGACGTCGGTGGAGATCGCCTGCGGGGTCTCCGGGTGCCGGAACCACTCGGTGAACGCGGCGATGCCGGCCTGCGCGACCAGGCCGATCCACGACCGGTTCTCGGGCGGCATCGCCCGGTACCACGGCAGCGTCTCGTCCATGCGGGCAATGGCGTTGGCGGCGAGCCGCCCGGAGGACTGTTCGAGGCGCTTCAGGGTCGCGGTGTGCGGGTGAGCGGCGTTCACGGGTTCAGACACGGGGACAAGACTGCCTTATCGGGACGCCCGCGTGCGGGGCCGGGGCCGGAGTCCGGGTGGGGTGGCGGGATGACTCCGACCGGCCGAGGGTACGCCTCCACGCGGCTCCGGCACGGCTTTGGTGCGGCGGGCACGCGGCCCGGGTGTGGCGGGGGCGCGGCTCCGGCGCGGCGGGCCCACGGCTCGGGTGCGGCCGGAGTACCGCTCCGATCCGGCCGGCTTTCGGCCCGGTGCGGCCGGCGGGCGGCCCGGTGGTGTGGGCGTACGGCCCCGTCCGGCCGGCATGCGGCTCCGGTGCGGCGGGCCACGGCTCGGCTGTGGCCGGCGTGCGGTTCGGGTGTGGCCGGCGTGCGGCTTCCGCGGTGCGGGCCTGTGGCTCCGGTGAGAGCCCCCGGTTCCGCTCCCGCGCGGGGGCCGGACCGTTACCGTGGGCGCGTGATACGCATCCAGCGCGACGCCGAGCGCTACCCGGGCGGGGACGCCGGCGCCGGCATCGACACCCGGCACGCCTTCTCCTTCGGGTCGCACTACGACCCGGACAACCTCCGCTTCGGCGCGTTGATCGCCTGCAACGAGGAGCGCCTCGCGCCGGGCGCGGGCTTCGACGAGCACCCGCACAGCCACACCGAGATCGTCACGTGGGTGGTGGAGGGCGAGCTGACCCACCGCGACTCGGCGGGCCACGCGACGGTCGTGGGGTGCGGGGACCTCCAGCGGCTCAGCTCGGCGGCCGGCGTCCGCCACGTCGAGCGCAACGACGCCGCCGGGCCCCTCGTCTTCGTCCAGATGTGGCTGGCGCCGGTCGAGCCCGGCGGCGAGCCCTCGTACGAGGTGGTGCGCGGCATCGCGGACGCCACCCCGTACGCCCTCCCGGAGGCGGGCGCGCTGCTGCACCTGCGCCGCCTGGAGACGGGCGAGCGGGCGGCCCTGCCGGACGCGGACCTGCTCTACGCGCACGTGGTGCGCGGCACGGTCCGGCTCGCGGGCGAGGAACTGGGACCGGGCGACGCGGCGCGGGTGCGCGGCGAGAAGGACCTGGCGCTGCTGGCGACGGCGGACGCCGAGGTGCTGGTGTGGGAGATGACGGCCGCGGGCTGAACCGTGACGGCCGCCCCGTCGGCGAACGCCGGGGCGCTCGCGGGGCGCGCCCGGGGTGAGCGCGGCGCTGCTCGCGGGGACGCGCTCCGGGTCAGCGCGACGCTGCTCGCGGGGACGCGCCCCCGGTCCGCAGCGCTGCTCGCGCGGGGCGCGCCCCGGGTCAGCGCAGCGCGCTCTTCGCCTGCCACTTCTCCCAGCTCAGGTTCCAGTCCCCGTAGCCGTTGCCCTCCGCGACCTCGCCCTTGGTCTCCTCGCCCTTGATCTCGAACGGGTCGCCGGGGCGGACCGTCGCGAAGAGCGAGGACGCGTTGGCGTCGCTCATGCCGATGCAGCCGGAGCTGTGGTTGGCGCGGCCGAAGTACGCCGCGTTCCAGGGCGCCGCGTGCGCGTACATGCCCGACCAGGTCAGGCGCATCGAGTAGTTGACCATCTTGTTGTAGGCGTCGCCCAGGCCCACCGTCTCGGAGTTCATGTTGATCGTGCCCTCCTTGGCCATGAGCACGGCCGTGCCCCGCCACGAGCGCTTGTCGCCGCCCGGCGTGCCGCCCGACACCGGGAACGTCGTGACCGCCTTGCCGTCGCGGACGACGGTCAGCTTCTTGCGGTCGAGGTCGACCTTCACGACCCGGGTCGTCGAGTCCACGGTGAAGCCCGTGCGGTAGTCGCGGACGAACCAACCGCCGCCCGAGTCCGTCCCGTTCAGCGTCGCGTCCAGGGTGACCTTGGTGCCGGGCTTCCAGTACTCCTTGGGCCGCCAGTCGGCGCGGTCCTTGCCCGAGTAGTCCGTGAGCCAGCCCCAGGAGCCCTCGGTTCCGTTGGAGGTGGTGACCTTCAACTGGCGTTCCACGTCCGCCTTGTTCCGCACCGGGCGGTCGAAGACGATCGACAGCGGCTGGGCGATGCCGACGGTGGTGTTCTTGCCGGGCGCGAGGGTGAGCTTGTTGACCTTGTCGGGGGCCGGGGTGGAGAAGGCCGAGCGGGAGGTCGTCTCCTTGCCGCCGGGGCCCCGGGCGGTGACGACGACGGTGTACGAGGTGCCGGGCGCGGCCTTGCGGTCGGAGGTCCAGGAACCGCCGCCGGAGGCGGTGCGGCCCGCGAGCTCACCGCCCTTGGCGTCGACGACCTTGACCTCGGCGAGCGAGCCGCCGCTCGCGGTCACGGTGACGGGCTTCCCGGCGGCCGGCGGGGCCACGGTCACCTTCGCGGGGGCGCCGTCCGCCGCGGAGCCGCCCGCGGCGGACGGCGGCTGCTCCGCCGTCGCGGCCGAACAGGCGGTCAGCGTCATGGCCGAGAGCAGGAGCAGGGGTATGTGAATGCGGACACGAGCGCGCACGCGACCGACCTCCAGGAGGCTGCGGAAAGCTGGGATACGTCGGACTGTAGGCCGCCCCGCGCACTCCCCGCCCGGCCGGAAGCCCATGTGACGGGGCCTGCAGAGAAACGGTCATCGTCCGGTCACATTCCTCGCGCGGAGTGGTCAAGACCGGCTGTGAGTCTCCTGTGCGCCCCACCTTCGAACGGGGCGGAACAAGGAGGCTCCCGTTGTGTCAGCGCTGCTCATGACGCCCGCGCCCTCGTCCTCGCCCGGCCGCACCGCGCTCCGGCTCGGACCCGTCACCCCCGAGGTGTACCGCGCGTTCCTCGCCGCCCGCTCCACCGGCGCCGACGGGCCGAGTTTCCTGCAAGTGCCCGCCTGGGCCGGGGTGAAGGAGGGCTGGAGCCACCAACTCCTCGGCTGGGGACCCGAGTCGGGGAAGCTCGTCGGTGTCGCGCTGGTGCTGCTGCGCCCGTTCCCCGGCACCCGCAAGTACTTCGCCTACCTCCCCGAGGGGCCCGTCGCCGACTGGGCCGACCCGGACATGGACGGCTGGCTCGACCCGCTCCTGCACCACCTGCGCGCCAGCGGCGCCTTCGCCGTGCGCATCGGCCCCGGGCCGGCGTACCGCCGCTGGAGCGCCGCCACCGTCAAGGCGCACACCGGGCCCGGCCGCCGCCTCTCCGACGTCCTCGCCACCGAGGTCGACCCGCTCGGCTCGGCCGTCGCCGAGCGGCTGCGGGCACGCGGCTGGCGGAGGTGCGGCGGCGAGTCCGAGGACGGCGCCGACGCGCAGCCCCGGCTCGTCTTCCAGGTCCCGCTCACCGGCCGCAGCTCCGACGACCTGTGGTCCGGCCTCAACCAGGAGTGGCGGCGCAACATCCGCAAGGCGCGCAAGAGCGGCGTCGAGGTCGTCGTCGGCTCGGCGGCCGATCTGCCCGAGTTCCACCGGCTGCTGCGCATCACCGAGGAACGTGACGGATTCCGGCTCGGCCGCTCCCTCGCGTACTACGAGCGCCAGTACGCCGTCCTCAACGCCGAGTACCCCGGCCGGATGAAGCTCTACCTCGCCCGCCACGAGGGCGAGGTGCTCGCCGCGCACACCATGATCACGGTGGGCCGCCGGGTCTGGTACCAGACCGGTGCCTCCGCCGACCACCGCCGCGAGGTGCGCCCCTCCAACGCCCTGCAGTGGCGCATGCTCCTCGACGCCCACGCGCTCGGCGCCGACGTCTACGACCTGCGCGGGGTACCCTCCACCCTCGACCCGGACGACCGCGCCCACGGGCTGCTGCGCTGGAAGCTCGGCACCGGCGGACAGGTCGTCGAGACCCTGGGGGAGTGGG
The DNA here is from genome assembly GCF_042873935.1 of Streptomyces sp. NPDC004327. Taxonomy (NCBI): domain Bacteria; kingdom Bacillati; phylum Actinomycetota; class Actinomycetes; order Kitasatosporales; family Streptomycetaceae; genus Streptomyces; species Streptomyces sp. NPDC004327. The sequence goes on from NZ_JBIAME010000002.1 coordinate 633,346, forward strand.
AGATTCCGTTGCCCGGCACGACCAACCACACGCTGTACCGCGCCTTCCAGGCGTACCTGGCCCGCCGATGACGGCGACGACCGTCACGCAGCCGGCGGAGAAGACCGGCGCGTCCGTGCTGCGCAGCGGCGCGCTCATGGCCGCCGGTTCGCTCGTCTCCCGCGCCACCGGCTTCGTACGGTCCGCCGTCGTCGCCGCCGCCATCGGCACCGGCTTCGTCGCCGACGGATACGCGGTCGGCAACTCCGTACCGACCATCGTCTACATGCTGCTCCTCGGCGGCGCCCTCAACGCGGTCTTCGTGCCCGAACTGGTGAAGGCGGCCAAGGAGCACGAGGACGGCGGCGCCGCCTACACCGACCGGCTGCTCACCGTCTGCGTGCTCGCCCTCACGGTGCTCACGGCCGCCGCCGTGCTCGCCGCGCCGGCGATCGTCGACGCGTACACCGACTACACGGGCGCGCAGCGGGCGATGACGATCGCCTTCACCCGCTCCTGCCTGCCCCAGATCTTCTTCCTCGGGCTCTTCACGCTGCTCGGGCAGGTGCTGAACGCGCGCGGCCGCTTCGGCGCGATGATGTGGACGCCGGTCCTCAACAACGTCGTCGTGGTCGCCGTCTTCGGCCTCTTCCTCGCGGTGTCGGACGGCGGCGAACTCACCGCGGGCGAGACCGCGCTGCTCGGCTGGGGCACCACCGCCGGCATCGCCCTGCAGGCCGTCGCCCTCTGGCCGTCGCTGCGCGCGGCCGGCTTCCGCTGGCGGCCGCGCCTGGACTGGCGCGGCAGCGGACTGGCCGCGCCGCTGCGCGCGGCGGGCTGGCTGGTGCTGCTCGTGCTCACCAACCAGGCCGCGTTCTGGGTGACGACCAAGGTCGCCACGGCCGCCGGCCAGCGCGCCGAGGGCGCCGGGCTCAGCGCGTACAACAACGCCTACCAGCTGTGGATGGTCCCGCACGGCATCATCACCGTCGCCCTCGTCACCGCCCTGATGCCCCGGATGAGCGGCGCCTCGGCCGAGGGCGACCTCGCCGCCGTCCGCGGCGACGTCGCCTACGCGCAGCGCACCAGCATGGCGGCGATCGTCCCCGCCGCCTGCGCGCTCTTCGCGCTCGCGGTGCCGCTGATGGGCACGGTCTTCCAGTACGGCCGCACCGACGCCGGCGCGGTCCGCTCGATGGCCTGGATCCTCATGGCCCTCGCGCCCGGACTCGTCGCGCTCTCCGGCCAGTACGTGTGCACCCGCGCCTTCTACGCCCTGCGCGACACCCGTACGCCCTTCCTCCTCAACCTGGTCATCGCCGGCCTGAACGCGCTCCTGGCGGTGTGCTCGTACGCCTTCCTGCCGGCCCGCTGGGCCGTCGCGGGCATGGCCGCCGGCTACTCGCTCGCGCTGTGGGCGGGCTGGGGCCTCACCGCGTACGTCCTCTCCCGGCGACTGAGCGGCGGGGCGGGCACCGGCGCGGGCGGCGCGCTCGTCCGCCTCCTCGTCGCCGCCGTGCCCGCCGCCGCTCTCGGCCTGCTGACCGCCGACGCCACCGCCCCGGCGGGGCGGGTCGTCGCCGGGCTCGCGGGCGCGCTCGTCATCCTCGCCGTGTTCGCGCTCCTGGCCCGGCCGCTCGGCCTGACGGAGGTGCGGGCGCTGATCGGGAACGTCTCCGGCCGCGCCCGGCGTCTGGCCAGACGGACCCGGTGACCGCCCCGGTGACCGCCCCGCTCATCGACCGCCCCGACCTTGGGATACTCCTCAGATGCCACGCGTGCTGCTGATCGAAGACGACCCCTCCGTCCGCGAAGGCGTCGAGCTCGGGCTGCGGCGCCGCGGGCACGAGGTGCGCGCCGCGCCCACCGGCGAGGCGGGGCTCGCCGCGCTCGGCGAGTTCCGGCCCGACCTGCTGCTGCTCGACCTGATGCTGCCCGGCATGAACGGCGTCCAGGTCTGCCGCCGGGTCCGCGAGTCCAGCCAGCTGCCGATCATCATGCTCACCGCGCGCGGCGACGACTTCGACGTGGTCATCGGCCTGGAGGCCGGCGCCGACGACTACATCGTCAAACCCGCCCGCACCGAGGTCATCGAGGCCCGCATCCGCGCCGTGCTGCGCCGCATCGAGGAGCCGGGCGGCAGCCGGCAGGCCGTGGAGTTCCACGGCGAGCTGGCCATCGACCGGGCCGGGCTCACCGTCGCCAAGAACGGCGAACGGCTCGCCCTCGCCCCCTCCGAGCTCAAGCTGCTGCTCCACCTCAGCGCCGCGCCCGAGCAGGTCTTCAGCCGCCAGCAGCTCCTCGAACACGTCTGGGAGCACAGCTTCCACGGCGACGCCCGGCTCGTCGACGCCTGCGTCCGCCGGCTGCGCACCAAGATCGAGGACCCGGGCGAACCCCGCTACATACAGACCCTGCGCGGCTTCGGCTACCGCTTCGGACCGCTCCAGTGAGGGCCCACGTGCCCGGTGACGACCGGCCCGCGAGACCCCGGCGCCGGCCGCGTCCCTTCGGCCTGCGCACCCGGCTCGTCCTCGCCTTCCTGCTGGTCGCCGCCGTCGGCTGCGGCACCACGGCCGCCCTCACCTACCGGGCGGCCCGCACCGCGATCCTGGAGCAGACCCAGGACACCGCCGTCGCCGCCTTCCGCCAGCAGGTCGAGACCCTGAACGTCAGCCTGCCCGTCGACCGCGACGGGCTGCGCAACGAGCTCCAGCGGATCGCCCGGCAGGGCAAGCCGCGGCCCTGGCGGGTCTACGCGGAGTACGGCGACCTGCGCGTGTCGTCCACCGAACGGCCCGAGTCGAGCGTCCTCACGCCCGAGCTGCGCCGCCAGGCCGTCGCGGCGGGCTCCACCCACGGCAGCTTCCAGCGGGTCGTCAAGAACGGCACCCCGTACCTCACCGTCGCCGTCCCCGCCCTCTTCGGCAACTTCAAGGGCCTGCCCGAGGCCCGCCCCACCGGGCTCGTGCTCTACGCGGTGATGGACCTCAGCGAGGAGGAGGCCAACATCGGGGCCATGCTCGTCGCCGCCCGCGACGGCGCCCTGCCCGCGCTGCTCGTCGCCCTCGTCCCGGCGCTGATCGCGTCCCGGGGCGTGCTGCGCCCGGTGCGGGAGCTGCGGCACGCGGCCCACAGCATGGGCCGGGGCCGCCTGGACACCCGCATCCACGCCAAGGGCAGTGACGAACTCGCCGACCTGGCACGGACGTTCAACGAGTCCGCCGCCGAGCTGGAGCGTTCCGTCACCGAACTGCGCAGCGCCGAGGCCCGCGCCCGCCGCTTCGCCTCCGACGTCTCGCACGAACTGCGCACCCCGCTCGCCGGTATGCTCGCCGTCACCGAGGTCCTCGACGAGGACGCCGGCACGCTCGATACCGACACCGCCCGCGCCGTGCGCCTGATCAGCGCCGAGACCGGCAAACTCGCCGTACTCGTCGAGGACCTGATGGAGATCTCCCGCTTCGACGCCCGCGCCGCCGAGCTGCACACCGACGAGGTCGACGCGGCCGAGGCGGTCCGCAAGACGCTCCAGAACCGCCGCTGGACCGACTCCGAGCCCGACGCCGCCGGACCCGGCCGGATCACGACGGAGCTCACCGACGGCATCCGCGTCCGCCTCGACCCGCGCCGCTTCGACGTCGTCGTCGCCAACCTGGTCGGCAACGCGCTGCGGCACGGGGCGCCACCCGTCACGGTCCGGGTGTACGAGGACCGCGGCACGCTCGTCACGGAGGTGGCCGACCGCGGGCCCGGCATCGCGGATGACGTCCTTCCGCATGTCTTCGACCGCTTCTACAAGGCCGACCGGGCCCGTACCCGCTCGGCGGGCAGCGGCCTCGGCCTCGCCATCACCCGGGAGAACGTCCTGCTGCACGGCGGCACCGTCGTCGCCGCCAACCGCGCGGACGGCGGCGCCGTCTTCACCGTCAGGATCCCGCTGTGAGGCGCCGCGCCCGCACGGCCCTGTGCGCCGCGCTGCTGTGCCTGTCGCCGGGCCTCGCCGCCTGCGGCATCCAGGGCAGCGACGTCGTGGAGGCGGGCGGCGCGGCGCCGGTCACGGTGCAGCCGACCACCGAGCCCCGGCTGCTGCTGTTCTTCGTCGCCAGGGACGGGCGGCTGATGCCGGTCGCCCGGGAGCTCGGTTTCGGCCTGGAGACGGGGTGGGGGAGCGGCGCGGTCGACGGCGTCGGCGGGGTCGTGGCGCCCACCCATCCGGGGCGCGTCGGCTACCGGGTCCCCACCGAGAAGGTGCTCGCCTCCCTGCTGGAGGGGCCCGACGAGAAGGAGCGTGCCGCCGGGCTCACCAGCCGGCTCGCCCTGCACGGCGGCGGCGACCCGCACGTCGAGCCGCCCACCTCCGGCGGGGACTCCGAGCTGCGCCTGCGGCTCGCCGTCCGCGTCAGGGACCTGGACCCCGTCGCCGTGCAGCAGTTGGTGTGCACGACCGCCTTCGCCGCGGGCAGGGGCAGCGCGGCCCCGGTCGTGATCGCGGGCACGGACGGGTCGCTGCCCGCGGCCAGCTGCGACCTGGGCTAGGGCCTGTCCGGCACGGACGGTCCCAGGAGGGCCGCGACGAGCCGCCGCATCTCCGCGCGCGGATCGGGGGCGCCCGGCCGACTGGTCATCAGCAGGTGGTGGGCGGTGCCGACGACGGCGAGGGCGATCGCGTGGGGGTCGGCGGTGCCGGCGAGCCGGCCGCGGTCCCGTTCGGCGGTCAGGTAGCCGGCGACCGACTCCTGGATCGCGTCGAAGCCCGGCGCCCCGCTCTCCAGCGCCTCCCGGACGCGCTGCGCGGCGGCCGGGCGGGTCAGCGCGAGCCCCGACAGGGCAGGGCCGCCGGACGCGAACAGCACGAGCACGACGGCGTCGAGGTTCCCGGCCACGGTGCCCTCGCCGGCCAGCCCGGACAGGGCCGCCGCCTTCAGCGCCGTACGCGCGAAGCGGTCGAGGACGAGCTCGGCCACGAACTCGTCGAGCCCCGCGAAGTGCGTGTGCAGCAGCCCCTTGGCGCAGCCCGCCTCGGTGGTGACGGCCCGGCTGGTCAGCGCTCCCGGCCCGTCCCTCTCCACGACGCGCTCGGCGGCGGCGAACAGGCGCTCGCGCACGTCGGGCGTCACGACTCCACGCGGTGACATCGGGGGCTCTCTCCTTCGCTCGGGCTCCTTCGGATCGTAATCGGGATTGCGGGTTTGGGCAGCCGCCCATACTGTTTGGGCGAGCGCCCATTCTCGGGTTCACCGCAGGAGGAAGCCATGTCGCACATCGTCAACACCGCGCAGGAGCAGGCCTGGAACGGCCCCGAAGGCACCCACTGGGCCCGCCACCAAGGCCGCTGGAACGCCGTCAACGAGGGCTTCGACGAGCCGCTGCTCACCGCCGCCGGGATCGGCGAGGGCCACCGCACCCTCGACGTCGGCTGCGGCTCCGGCCAGACCACGCTCCTCGCCGCCCGGCGCGCGCCCCGGGGCCGGGCCCTCGGCCTCGACCTCTCCGGACCGATGCTCGCCGAGGCCCGCGCCCGCGCCGCCCGCGAGAACGTCGGCAACGCCGACTTCACCCGCGGCGACGCCCAGACGCACCCGCTGGAGGCGGCCGCCTTCGACGCCGCGATCAGCCGCTACGGCGTGATGTTCTTCGCCGACCCCGAAGCCGCCTTCGGCAACATCGGCCGCGCCCTGCGCCCCGGCGGCCGGCTCGCCTTCGTCAGCCCGGCCGAACCGGAGCTCAACGACTGGCTCGTGGCCATGACCTCGCTGCGCGGCATCCTGCCGGTCGGCGACGTGGGCACGCCCGGAGCGCCCGGCATGTTCTCCCTGGACTCCCCGGACCGGATCCGCGCGATCCTCACCGCCGCCGGCTTCACCGGCATCGCCGTCGACCGGGCCGAGGCGTACGGGACCTGGGGCCGGGGCGCCGAGGACGCCGCCGGCTTCCTCCTGGAGTCCGGCCCCGGCCGGCACTTCATGGACCGGGCCGAGGCGCCCGTGCGCGACCGCGCCCGCCGCGCCCTCACCGACCACCTGCGCGCCCACGAGACGGCGGACGGCACGGTGCGGCTGCGCAGCGCGGCCTGGCTGGTCACGGCCGCCCGCTGAGGCGGCGGACTACCGGGTGCGGAGCTCCGCGAGCACCGCGTCCGTGAACGGCGGCCACGCCTCGATCGCCCACGGGCCGAAGGGCCGGTCCGTCAGCACCACGCACGCGGCGCCCGTGGCGCCCCCGTCCGCCCACCTGGCGTCCGGGTCGATCCACAGGAAGGTGCCGGCCTGGCCGAAGTGCCCGAACGTCCGCGGCGAGGACATCGCACCGGTCCAGTGCGGCGCCTTGCCGTCGCGGATCTCGAAGCCGAGGCCCCAGTCGTTCGGCCGCTGGTGCCCGTAGCCCGGCAGGATGCCGGTCAGACCCGGGTACGTCACCGTCATCGCGTCGGCCACCGTGCGCGCGTCGAGCAGCCGCGGCGCCTGCACCTCGGCGGCGAAGCGCACCAGGTCGTCGACGGTCGACACGCCGTCCTTGGCCGGCGAGCCCTCCAGCGTCGTGCTCGCCATGCCGAGCGGCTCCAGGACGGCCTGGTGCAGATACTCGGCGAAGGGGATGTCGGTGGCCTTGGCGACATGGTCGCCGAGCGCCTCGAAGCCGGTGTTGGAGTAGATCCGGCGGGTGCCGGGCGCGGCCATCACCCGGTTCTCGTCGAAGGCGAGGCCGGAGGTGTGGGCGAGCAGATGCCGCACGGTCGCGCCCTCGGGCCCGGCCGGCTCGTCCAGGTCGATCGCCCCCTCCTCGTACGCGACGAGCACCGCGTACGCCGCGAGCGGCTTGGTCACGGAGGCGAGCGGGAAGCGGTGGCCGGTGGGGCCGTGGGCCCCGGCCAGGGTGCCGTCCGCGCGGACGACGGCGGCGGCCGCGGTGGGGACGGGCCAGTTCTCGACGGACGCCAGGCTCTTCAAGCTGCTCTGCATGCGGCCGAGCCTACTTCGCGGGCTTGCCTAGAGTGGACTCGAAGTCTCTAGCGTGGAGGTCATGAGCGTGATCGACAGCACGAGCGCCGCGGTGACGGCCCCTGCCCGGGAGCGGTTCACCATCAGCGAGGTGGCGGCCCTGACCGGACTCTCGGCGCACACCCTGCGCTGGTACGAGCGGATCGGCCTCATGCCGCACGTGGACCGTTCGCACACCGGCCAGCGCCGGTTCGGCCGCAAGGACCTGGACTGGCTCGCCTTCGTCGGCAAGCTGCGGCTCACCGGCATGGCGGTCGCCGACATGGTCCGCTACGCCGAGCTGGTCCGGGAGGGCGCGCACACCCACGACCAGCGCCGGGCCATCCTGGAGGGCACCCGGACCGACGTCGTGGCCCGCATCGCCGAGCTCCAGGACGCCCTGGCCGCGCTCGACCTCAAGATCGATCACTACGCGACCGTCTGCGGAGGCACCCCGTCATGACCACACTGCACGGCAAGATCGACACCGTCCGTCTCGGCGGCCCCGACGGACCCGCGATCGGCGTCCAGGGCTTCGGCGCCATGGGCATCAGCGAGTTCTACGGCGACACCGACGAGGCCGCGGCCCGCGACACCCTCGACGCGGCCCTGGAGGCCGGCGTCACCCTCATCGACACGGCGGACGCCTACGGTCTCGGCGCCAACGAGGAGTTCCTGGCCCCGTTCGTCGCCGCGCACCGCGACGAGATCGTCATCGCCACCAAGTTCGCCTTCGAGCGGCGCGCCGACGACCCCTCGTACCGCGGCATCAACAACGACCCCGCCTACATCCGCAGGTCCGTCGAGGGCAGCCTGCGCCGCCTCGGCATCGAGACCATCGACCTCTACTACATGCACCGCCGCGACCCGGCCGTGCCGCTCGCCGAGTCCGTCGGCACGATGGCCGAGCTCGTGAAGGAGGGCAAGGTCCGGCAGCTGGGCCTGAGCGAGGTGACCGGGGCCGAGCTGCGCGAGGCGTACGCGGTGCACCCGATCGCCGCCCTCCAGTCGGAGTGGTCGCTGTTCTCCCGGGACGTCGAGCGCAGCGCGGTCGGCGCGGCCGCCGAGCTCGGCGTGACCTTCGTGCCGTACTCGCCGCTCGGCCGCGGCTTCCTCACCGGCTCCTTCGCGGACGCCGCCAAGGAGCTCCCGGCCGGCGACTTCCGCCGCCACCAGCCCCGCTTCACCGGCGAGAACGCGGAGCGCAACGCGACCCTGCTCGAACCCCTCCGCACGATCGCGGCCGAGCACGACGCCACCCCGGCCCAGATCGCCCTCGCCTGGGTGCAGCAGCGCGCCGCCGTCCACGGCCTGGACGTCGTCCCGATCCCCGGCACCCGCAAGCGCTCCCGCCTCCTGGAGAACGCGGCCGCCACCCGCATCGTCCTCGACGCCCCGCAGCTCGCGGCCCTGGAGCCGATCGCGGGCCTGGTGACGGGCGACCGCTACCCGGACATGACGTCCACCTCGGCGGCCCGCGAGGGCTGAGGCCGCTGAGGGGCGCCTCGCGAGGAGCCGCTCCTCACGAGAGCCCGAGGGCGAACACCGCGAAGCCCGCCGCCAGCACCCCCGCCGCCGTGCGGCGGGCGGTGCCGGTGCGCGTCCACGGCGACTCGAAGCCCCGCGCGTACCGGCCGACGAGGACGAGCAGCCCGGCGAACAGCGGCATCCAGGCGAGCCGCGCCAGGATCCAGCCGACCGAGTCGGGCGTGCCGACCAGTCCGGTCAGCTCACCTCCGTACGAGGCGGGGATCGCGGCCGCGAGCATCGCCGTCTGGTGCCAGCACAGGATGGTCATCGCGGACAGGTTGATCACCACCACCGGCGCCCACAGCCCGGGCCGCCGCTTCAGGAGCCCGCCGAGCCGTTCGCGCAGCAGGATCGCGGCGCCGCTCTGCGCGGCGCCGAGCGCGAGGACGAGCAGCGACGGCGGGTGCGAGTTGGTGCGCGCCGCGCCGGGCACGCCCACCATCGAGGCCGGGTAGCCGAACCACAGCAGCAGCGCCGCGAACAGCGCGACGCCACCGGCGAACAGCCCCCAGGCGTGCCGCCGGGTGACCCGGCCCTCGCCCCAGGAGACACCGAGCTGGTACGCGAAGAGCCAGCCCGGCAGGATCGTCAGCAGGCCCAGCCAGGACGGCACGGCGTCGGCGTACGGCCCGTAGCGCAGGAAGTCGACGGCCGCGACCGAGCCGATCAGCGGCGCCGCCGCCCACACGCCGAGCCGCCGCGCGGCGCGCACGCAGTACGGAGTGAGCGCGGTGACGACCACGTACACGCCCACGAACCACAAGGGCTGCACCACCAGCGTCGACGCCGTCCGCAGCGTGCCGTACGGCACGCCGAAGCCGTAGTGCAGCAGCGGCAGCAGCGTCGCCCACACGGCGGTCACGCCGAGCACCGGCCGGCCGAGCCGGGCCAGCCGCCCGCCGAGCCACGCGCGCGTGCTGCCGGGGCGGCGCCGGTAGGAGAGGACGGAGGCGTAGCCGCCGACCAGGAAGAAGATCCCGAGCATCTGCAGGATCCAGCTGACCGGCGCGAGCCCGCCGAACGAGGAGAGCGGGCTCGCGTTGTGGATCGCGCCGTCGGCGGAGAGCGTGAAGCCGCCGAGCAGCCAGTGCCCGGTGGGCACGGCGAGCAGCGCGAGGGCGCGCAGCCCGTCGATCGCGCGGTCGCGGTGGGCGGGGGTGCCCGCCTCGATCCTCTCGACGAGCTTGTTCATCGGACGGCTCCGGCGGCGTCCCGGCCGGCGTTCCCGGCGGTGTCACCGGAGTTGCTTCCGTCTCCGTCTCCGTCTCCGTCGGCGTCTCCGTCGGCGATCGCGGCGAAGGCGCGGAGCGAGGACGTGCCGGGCGCGAAGTAGCCGTCGTGGCCGTCCGCGTCGTCGGCGGGGATGCGGCGGGCCCCGAACGCGGGCTCCGTCGGATCGGCGCCGTGCCCGAGCCCGGCGAACTCGACGTTCGGCACCCGGTCGATCCAGTCGGTCGGGTTCTTCGCCGCCCACACCCGGGCCGTGGTGCCCAGGCCCGCCACGTCGTCCGCCCGCATCCCGGGCGAGGCGATCGCCACCAGGTCCTTCGCCTTGACCGCGTGCGCCGCGAGCCCGCAGACCACGGACCCGTAGCTGTGGCAGAACAGCGCCGGCTCGGCCGCGCCGACCGCCCGCAGCCCCTCGGTGAAGCGGGTGAGCCGTGCGGCGCCCGCTTCCGCGAGGTCACCGGTGGCCGCGTCGATCCCGACCCCGACGGGGGTCGTGTACCCGGCCCAGGCGACGACGGCGGTCCGGCCGCCGGTCGCCGTGCGCAGCGCCTCCGCCTTGCTCGTGAGCGGCGCGAGGTGGCCGGCGTCGACGTCCGAGCCGGGCACGATCACGGCCACGTGCTCGGCCTCGGCCAGGTCCCCGTACACCAGGACGGCCTGCCCGCGGCCCCGGGAATCGTACGCGAGGACCTGCCCCGCTCCGCCGAAGCGGCCGTGGGTCGTACGGGCGTTGGCCTCGTAGCGCAGGGCGAGCGGCACGCCGTCGAGGTTGCCGACGACGGTCGGGTGGGTCCGCACGAGCTGCTGCTGCCGCTCGGGGCTCAACCCGTGGAAGTACGCGGCGACCTGATCGGCCGTCATCCGCTCCGGGTCCGGCAGCCCGTCGGCCCGCCAGGCCGCAGTCCCGACCGGCGCGCCGGTCACCGGCTGCTGGGAGCTGCCGGCCGCCCAGCCGGCCGTACCGGCCACGGCGGTGGCGGCGGCGACCAGGGTCCTGCCGATCCGGGTCCGCGTGATCCGGGTCCTGGTGAAGCGGCGCATGCGGCCCTCCCTTTCCGTTCCTGTCTCTCCCGTGCTGGCGAGAGGAAGGTAGGAACGGAACGGGTGACGGCACGTCACACCAGGGCGCCAACCCCGAACTCATACCGGGGTAGGGGGCGGAGGAGCGGCGGGCCCGAGGCCGGGGCGGGGGTTTTCCCCCGGGGGCTGCCCGGAGCGCGCCGTCGCCGGCGCCGCCGCGGGCCGCGGCGCGGGGTCACCGGCCGCCGGGGGTCACGAGGCCCGACTCGTACGCGAACACCACCGCCTGCGCCCGGTCGCGCAGGTCCAGCTTGGCCAGCACCCGCCCGATGTGCGTCTTCACGGTCTGCTCGGCGACCACCAGGCTCTCGGCGATCTCCTGGTTCGACAGGCCACGGGCGATCAGTTCCAGGACCTCCGTCTCGCGCGGGGTGAGCCCGTTGAGGCGCAGCGCGGCCCGGTCGGCGCGCGGGGCGGCGGGCCGCGACGCGGCGAAGTCCGCGATCAGCCGGCGGGTCACGGACGGCGCGAGGAGCGCCTCGCCCGCCGCGACCACCCGTACCGCCGCGATCAGGTCGGCCGGCGGCGCGTCCTTGAGCAGGAAGCCCGAGGCGCCGGCGCGCAGCGCCTCGTACACGTAGTCGTCCACGTCGAAGGTGGTGAGCATGAGCACCTTGGGCCGGTGCACCACGCCGACCGGAGGGTTCAGGATCTCGCGCGCCGCCGCGAGCCCGTCGAGCTCCGGCATCCGTACGTCCATGAGGACCACGTCCGGGTGCGTGCTCCGCGCCACCTCGATGCCCTGCCGGCCGTCCGGTGCCTCACCCACCACGTCGATGTCGGTCTGCGCGGCGAGCAGGGCGGCGAAGCCCGCCCGCACCATGGCCTGGTCGTCGACGATGATCACGCGGATGGTCACAGGGCGCCCTCGGGGTCGGTCGGTTCGGGGTGGGGCCGTCGGTCCGGGCCCGGGTCGGTCCGGTCAGGCGGTCAGCCCGCGTCGGTCCGTCCGGTCGGTCTACCCGATCCGCCTGGTCGGTCCAGCCGGTCAGCTCGGGTCGGTCAGCGGCATCCGGGCGGCGACCCGGAAGCCCCCGTCCGGCAGCGGCCCGGTGTCGAGCGAGCCGCCCGTCAACCGTACGCGCTCCCGCATCCCGACGAGCCCGTGTCCGGTCCCGTCACCGCCCTCGACCGGCCCCGAACCGTTCCCGTCCGCGGGCCCGTTGACGACCAGGACGTTCAACCAGCCCTCGGCGTCGCCCCCTACGGACACCCGGGTGGTCGCCCCCGGCGCGTGCCGGACCACGTTGGCCAGCGCCTCCTGCACGATCCGGTACGCCGACAGGTCCACCAGCGGCGGCAGCTTCGCCAGGTCCAGGTCGGCCGCGAGCGACAGTTCGGCCGGCACCCCGGCCCGTACCGTCGCCTCCACCAGCTGCTGCACCCGGTCGAGCCCCGGCTGCGGCGCCCGCTCGCCCTCCGTGCCCTCGCTGCGCAGCACCGCGAGCAGCCGCCGCATCTCGGCCAGCGACTCGCGCGCCCCGGCCGCGATCGACGCGAACTCCTCGCGGGCCGGCTCCGGCAGGCCGGGGATGCGGTACGGGGCGGAGTCGGCCTGCACGGTGATCACCGACATGTGGTGGGCGACCACGTCGTGCAGCTCGCGGGCGATCCTGGTTCGCTCCTCCAGGAGCGTGCGGCGGGCCCGTTCGGCCTCGCTGATCGTCTCCTGCTCCACGAGCCGCCGCTCGGCCTCGCCGCGCCCGCGCAGGGTCGCGGTGAGCAGCAGCAGGACGCCGCTGAGCACGAACAGGACGATCGGGATGCCGTCGACGCGGCCCGGCGAGACCAGCGCGAACATCGCCCCGGCCGCGCCGGTCATCAGCCACACCCCGAGCAGCGCGCGCCGAGACTCGCGCGGCCCGAGCGCCAGCATCAGGGCGAGGTAGCCGACCACCACCATCGGCGTCCACGGCCAGGGGCGCCCTTCGGCCGCATCGCCGATGAGCAGCACGAATCCGCCGGCGACGTCCGCCGTGAAGATCACCCACCACGCCTGCAGGGGGCGGGTGACGGCGACGAGCAGCGGCACGGTCTGGGCGGTGCCGAGCGCGCCGGCGACGGCGCCGTTGACCCCGTAGTCGCGGATGAGCACGGCGATGGTGACGGGCAGCAGCGCGGCGACGAAGACGAAGGCGACGCCGTACGGCAGCCACCGCACCCAGGGCGTGGCCGCCCGCGCGAGCAGCGCCTCGCCGTGTCCGGTGGGGGTGGCGAGGGCGACGCCGATGCTCTTGACCAGTTCCCGGGCCCGCACCGCGGCCTGCGGCATGTGCGGCGCGTGCCGCTTCGTGTCCTTCATGGTGCGCTCAGCCTAGGCAGCGGAGCCGGACCCTCACGTCATACCGGGGTGCGGGCCTCGGGGTCGTACTCCGGTATGACCCCGACGCCGTCGACGGTGCTCGGGAGCCCGACCCCGTCGAGGGTGCTCGGGAGCCCGGTCCGGTTCGGGAGTCCGACCCCGTCGATTGTGCTCGGAACCCCGCCCCTGTTCGGAACCCCGCCCTGCCCGGGATTCCGCCCCTGTTTGGGACCCCCGGCACCCGTCGTCCGACACCCGTTCGGGGGGCCGCTCAGAGCTCCGCGAGCAGTTCCGCCTTCTTCGCGGAGAACTCCTCATCCGTGACGAGCCCCGCCCGGTGCAGGTCGCCCAGGTGGCGAATCCTTTCCGCAATGCCCGCCGGATCCCGCTGCGGCACCGTCACCGGCACCCGCGCCGACGCCCCGCGGATCGCCGCGAGCACCGAGGCCGCGAACGGCAGGGACTGGTGGACCGGCCCGTAGCCGAGGCCGAAGACGACGGACGCCGGGTCGTGGTCGGGCTGCACCGGCCGGCCGTCCGCACCGTCCGTGGTCCCGCGCACGGCCCCGCCCACGGTCCCGCCGCCCGGTGTGCCCAGCGCGCCGTCCGCCGCGCCGTCGCGGGTGACCAGCCGCAGATAGCCGTCGAATATCTCGGGCGAGCGCCACTCGACGCCGCTGAGCTCCCGTACCCGGAAGGTCTGGTCGCCGGCCTTCCACTTCTCCGAGGACGCGCCCGACCAGGACCAGCGGAAGGACACCTCCGACACCCCGTCGAAGCTCGCCTTGCCGTCGTACGCCTTGAAGGACTGCGGCCCCTCCGGCGCCGCCACCAGGAAGCCGTCCGCGGGCAGGCCGTCGTCCTCGGGCGGGAGGACCGCGCGCAGCTCGTCGCGGTAGTACTCGGCCAGCGTCTCCTTGTCGGCGGGCAGCACCAGGCGGTACGGGTCGGACCCGTCCTTCAGCTGCCCCGCCGCCGCCTCCATCAGCGGATCGGCTCCGGCGCGCGGCACGGCGTGCAGCACGACGGTGCCCCGCGCCCCCGGCGTCAGCGTCACCGACGCCAGCGCCTCGTGCGGGACGCGCCTCTCGCGCAGCGCCTGGAAGAGCTTCGGTGCGCGGATCCCCCGTTCGAAGCGGATGACGACGGCGTCGCTCTCGAACTCCCAGGTGGCATGAATTCCGGCCAGCACATCACCCATACGCCTCATCGTATGCGGCGTATGCCCCGACGTCGCCCCTCCGTAACCACCGTAAATCCGCCGCGACGCACCGGTGCCACTCGGAGCGCTACGCGCGTCAGGAGGCTTCGGCGCCGAAGATTCCACGGAGGCAAGCGCTGTCTGCGGTCGAGCAGGTCAGCGAACGATACGAGCCGACGCCTATCGCCGCGAAGTTCTCCAGGCTGCCCGTGCCCGGCACGAAGTAGCCCGCGTGACCGTCCGCCCCGGCCGCCGAGAGGAGCCGCGCGCCGAACTCCGGAGCCACCGGGTCGGCGCCGTGCCCGACCCCGCCGAGCTCCAGGTGCGGCACGTCCGCGATCCAGTCACCGGAGTCCCGCATGGCCCAGATCCGGGCCGGGGTGTCCAGGTCGGCGGCCTTCTCGGCGCGCATCCCGGGACTGCCGGCCACCACCACGTCGGTCACCCGCGCGGGCAGCCGGGGCGCGGCGACGCCGCACAGCACGGAGCCGTAGCTGTGGCAGAAGAGCGTGATCCGCGAGTCCCCGGGCAGCGCGCCGGTGAGGTCGACGAGCCGGACCGCGCCCCGCTCCGCCAGCTCACCGATGGCCGCGTCGATGCCCACGCCGACCGGCGCGGTGTAGTCGGCCCAGGCGATCACGGCCGTACGGGTGCCGGGATCGGCCCGGCGCTCGGCGGCGTACAGCGACCCGGCCATGCCGACGACCGCCGAGTAGGGGCGGTTGGTCTTCTGGAAGTTCAGCAGGTTGGTGTCGACCCCGGGCACGATCACGGAGACCCGCCGGGCCCGCTGGAGGTCGCCCAGGACCTCCGCCGTCCGCCCCGTACCGCTGGGATCGAAGGCGAGTATCTGGCGGCCGGGCAGCATCAGCGACCGGAAGCGGTCGACCCGGCGCTGCGCCTCGTGGCGGCCGTCGTCGGTGAGCCTCGGGTCGTCGACCCGGCCCCGCTCGGCGGCCAGCGCCAGGCCGAGCGAGATCCGGTTGGCGCGGTAGCGCAGGGTGACGGGGGCGCCGTTGAGATTGCCCACGACGAACGGGTGTGCGGCGGCGAGCCGGGCGCTCTGCGCGGGGCCCGCGCCGGCGAAGAACGCGGCGATCGTACGGGCCGGGGCCGACGGGTCGGGCAGCGGACGGCCGCCCATCCGGTCGCGCGCCCAGGCGGCGAGCGCCTGCGCCCGGGTGTCGCCCGGGCTGGGCTGATGCCTGATCGTCGTCCATCCGGTGGTGGCGAGGAGTACGAACACGACGGCCAGCGCGAGCAGCGCGCGCCAGACGGAGAGGGCGACCGAGAGAGCGGGGTCGGAGTCGAAGGAAGACATTGGGGGCCACCCTAGGGGCCGCCCCGGGGCGACCGTGCCGCGAGTGACGCGGATCACGCGGAGTGGTGGGGCGCGGTGACGCGGGGTGAGGAGACGTGCGCGTGGGGGCGGGTGCCGGGGCGGGTGCGGAGGAAGGCGCGAGGCGGGGGAGCGAGGGCGGGTCCAGCGGGTCCCCGAGCGGGTCTCGGTGGGTCCAGGCCGGTCGCAGGCAGGCCCGGGCCGGTCCCAGCCCGTCCGGATTCGGCGGGGTCAGGGGCGCCAGCGTGGGGCGAGCGCGGCGCCCAGCTGGTCGAGGTACCGCTCGGTGACCATGCGGAGCGACTCCAGGGTCATCTCCTCGCCCCGGACCCAGATCTGGCCGGTCACCCGCATGACGCCGCCGAACGCGGCGACCGCGACCCGCGGGCGGGGATCCTTGTCCACGTCCAGTCCCTCGCGCTCGGCGATCACGCGGGCGAGGGTGTCCTCCATCCCCGTGCTGCGGCGCAGGTGGACGGCGAGCAGGGCCGGCGTGGACTCGATGAGGTGGAAGGTGCGGATGTACAGCTCGACGGGGACGACCTCCTCGATCGCCTCGCCGATGGTGTCCCAGGAGCCGAGCACCGCGTTGCGCAGCGCGTCGAACGGGCCCTCCTCGGGCGGCCGCTCGGCCAGCGAGCGCAGGAAGCGCTCCTCCACCATCTGCTGGACGGCGAAGGCCACGTCCTCCTTGGTGGCGAAGTAGCGGAAGAAGGTCCGCTGGGAGACGTCCACCGTGTCGGCGATCTCGTCGACGGTGGTCCGCTCGTACCCCTGGGTGGTGAACAGCTCCAGGGCCACCCGGATCAGCGCGTCGCGGGTGCGCTGCTTCTTGCGCTCGCGCAGGCCGGGAACCGTCACGTCCGGCGCCCCTCTTCCGTCGTTTTCCGTCGGGTCTTCCGTCGGCTCTTCCGTCATGCCTTCGCCGTTTGGTCCTGCTCAGCGTACCTGTGAGCTACGTGACAGTTACCGGCGCGTGAATCGCTTTGTCAATTGTCAGCGGCTGACACTAGCCTCGTTTTCATGACTAGTCAGATCACCGTGGAAAAGGCCCCGCAGGGTCAGGGGGGTGACCCGGAGCCGGAGCAGGCCGTCGTGCCTCCGGCGAAGGGACTGCGCGGTCACCCGTGGCTGACCCTCTTCAGCGTCGCAGTGGGCGTCATGATGGTCGCGCTCGACGGCACGATCGTCGCCATCGCCAACCCCGCCATCAAGGAAGACCTCCAGGCCTCGCTGGCCCAGGTCCAGTGGATCACCAACGGCTACCTGCTCGCGCTGGCCGTCGCCCTCGTCACCGCGGGCAAGCTCGGCGACCGCTTCGGCCACCGGCAGACCTTCCTCATCGGCATCACCGGCTTCGCCGCCGCCTCCGGCCTGATCGGCCTGTCCGGCTCCATCGGGCTGGTGATCGCCTTCCGCGTCCTCCAGGGCCTCTTCGGCGCCCTGCTCATGCCGGCCGCGCTCGGCCTGCTGCGCGCCACCTTCCCGGCCGAGAAGCTCAACATGGCCATCGGCATCTGGGGCATGGTCATCGGCGCCTCGACCGCCGGTGGCCCGATCGTCGGCGGCCTGCTCGTCGAGAAGGTCAGCTGGCAGTCCGTCTTCTTCATCAACGTGCCGGTCGGCGTCCTCGCGCTCGTCCTCGGCCTCGTGATCCTCAAGGACCACCGCGCCGAGAACGCGCCGCGTTCGTTCGACGTCCTCGGCATCCTGCTGCTCTCCGCCGCGATGGCCGCCCTCATCTGGGGCATCATCAAGGCCGGCGAGTCCTGGGGCTGGGGCGGCGCCAAGACGTGGGGCTGCCTGATCGGCGCGGTCGTGCTCTTCGTCCTGTTCGCGGTGTGGGAGACCAGGGCCAAGGAGCCGCTGATCCCGCTGAAGATGTTCCGCTCCGTGCCGCTGTCGGCCGGCGTGGTCCTCATGGTCCTGATGGCCTTCGCCTTCATGGGCGGCCTCTTCTTCGTCACCTTCTACCTGCAGGGCGTGAAGGGGCTCAAGCCGGTCGACGCCGGTCTGCACCTGCTGCCGCTCACCGGCATGATGATCGTCTCCTCGCCGCTGGCGGGCGCGCTGATCACCAAGTTCGGCCCGCGGGTCCCGCTGGTCGGCGGCATGGTGTGCACCGCCGTCGCGATGTTCGGCATGATCACCCTGACCCCCGGCACCGGCACCCTCACCATGTCGCTGTGGTTCGGGCTGCTCGGCCTCGGCCTGGCCCCGGTCATGGTCGGCGCCACCGAGGTCATCGTCGGCAACGCGCCGCTGGAGCTGTCCGGTGTCGCCGGCGGTCTGCAGCAGGCCGCGATGCAGGTCGGCGGCGCGCTCGGCACGGCGGTGCTCGGCGCCGTCATGTCCTCCAAGGTGTCGACCGCCTTCGGCGAGCACTGGCAGGCCGCCCACCTGCCCGGCCCGGCCGACCCGCGTCTGGAGCAGGCCGCGGAGTTCGGGATGGTGCCGCCGGAGCTGGCCAAGGCGCCGGGCATGACGCCCGAGATCGTCCAGGTCATCGGCAAGGTCATCCACGACACCTTCATGGACGGCATGGGCCTCGCCTTCACCGTCGCCGGTGTCGTCGCCGTCGTCGCGGCGCTGGTCGCCACGCTCACCAAGCGCGGTGAGAACGCGGAGGCGGGCGCGGGCGCGGCCCACATCTAGAACGCGCAGGTCATCGCAGGTCATTCAGGGGGTCCCATGGGGGGCCGTCACCCGTTCGCGTGAACGGGGGCGGCCCCTCTTCCCTTCGGGCCGGACTCTCCGTCATGCTCTTGGTTACAGAGAGTTACGAAACGGGGGTTCACCAGCATGTATACGAAGACCGTCCTGGCCGCCACGGCCGTCCTGACCGCCCTCCTGGCGGCACCCGCGACCGCCGCCGGCGGCGGCACCGCGCTCGGCGCCTGCGGGCCCGGCCAGCTGTGCCTGTGGCCGAAGGCCGACTTCAAGGGCAAGGCCCAGGTCCACGAGCTGTCCTCGGTCGACATCGAGAGCTGCATCGCCCTGCCGGCCGGCACCAGCGCCCAGTCCCTGGCCAACCGGACCGGGCGGCCGGTCACCACCTACCAGTCCGCGGAGTGCGCGGAGACCGGAGAGTTCGAGACCTACCCGGGCAGAGGCACCTGGGCGCCCCAGATGCCCTATCAGGTGAGGGCGTTCAAGATCTGGGAGAGGTAGAGGAGGAGGTAGAGGAAGGGGCGGAGGCGGGCGCGGGGGCCGGGACCTCGGGGGAGTGCGGGGCGCGGGCCGGACCCTGGTCCCGGTCCGGGGCCGCCGCCGGGGCCGAGAGGCGGGCGACCTCGGCCCGCAGGGCGCGCACCTCGGCGGTCAGCGTCTCCAGGAGCTCGGTCTGCCGGCGCTCGACCTCGTCGTCCCGGTCGAAGCGGGAGATGAACCAGGCCGCGATGTTGGCGGTCACCACACCGAGCAGCGCGATTCCGGACAGCATCAGGCCCACCGCGAGCACCCGGCCCGGCCCGGTCGTCGGGGAGTGGTCGCCGTAGCCGACGGTGGTCATCGTGGTGAAGGACCACCACAGCGCGTCCCCGAGCGTCTTGATGTTGCCGTTCGGGGCGTCCCGCTCCACGTGCAGCACCGCCAGCGAGCCGAACATCAACAGCCCGACCACCGCGCCCGCCACATACGTGGTGAGCGTTATCTGCGGGGCCATCCGGGCCCGCCGGCCCACCAGGAGGAGCGTGGAGACCACCCTGAGCAGCCGCAGCGGCTGCACCATCGGCAGTATCACCGCGAGCAGGTCCAGCGGATGGCCGCGCACGAAGGCCCAGCGGGCCGGCGCGAGCGCGAGGCGCACGAGATAGTCGAGGGCGAACGCCGCCCACACCGCCCACTCCACATGGGTGCACAGCCGGTGCACCCATGGCGCGGCGCCCGGCGCCGCGATCGGCACGGCGTACGCGGCGCCGAACGCCACGGCCAGCACCAGCAGCGGCACCTGGGTGTGCTTCTCCCAGCGATCTCTCATGCACCGCATCGTAGGGAAGGTCCGGGGACGCCGAAGGGCGGCGGGACCGGGGCCCCGCCGCCCTCACCAGGCACGACGTGTTGGGTCGTGCGTCGTACGGTGCTACGCGTCGCCGCCGGCCGCGCCCGGGTGGGCGGCGGTGACGTCGAGCAGCTGGTAGCGGTCGATGGCCTGCTTGAGGGCCGAGCGGTCGACCTTGCCGTCGCGGGCCAGCTCCGTCAGGACCGCGAGCACGATCGACTGGGCGTCGATGTGGAAGAAGCGGCGGGCCGCGCCCCGGGTGTCCGCGAAGCCGAAGCCGTCCGCGCCCAGCGAGGTGTAGCGGCCCGGCACCCAGCGGGAGATCTGGTCCGGCACCGAGCGCATCCAGTCCGAGACCGCCACGAACGGGCCCTCGGCACTCTGGAGCTTGCGCGTCACGTACGGGACGCGCTGCTCCTCCTCAGGGTGGAGCAGGTTGTGCTCCTCGACGGCCACGGCCTCGCGGCGCAGCTCGTTCCACGAGGTAGCGGACCAGACGTCGGCGCGGACGTTCCACTCCTCGGCGAGGATCCGCTGGGCCTCCAGGGCCCACGGCACGCCGACGCCGGAGGCCATGATCTGCGCCGGGATCGAGCCGGCCTCGCCGCGCCGGTAGCGGTGGATGCCCTTGAGGATGCCCTCGACGTCCACGTCCGCCGGCTCGGCCGGGTGCTGGATCGGCTCGTTGTAGACCGTGAGGTAGTAGAAGACGTCCTCGGCCTGCGGGCCGTACATGCGGCGCAGACCGTCCTGGACGATGTGCGCGATCTCGAAGCCGAAGGCCGGGTCGTAGGCGACACAGCCCGGGTTCGTCGAGGCGAGGAGGTGGGAGTGGCCGTCGGCGTGCTGGAGGCCCTCGCCGGTCAGCGTCGTGCGGCCGGCGGTGGCGCCGAGCACGAAGCCGCGGGCGAGCTGGTCGGACATCTGCCAGAACTGGTCGCCGGTGCGCTGGAAACCGAACATCGAGTAGAAGACGTAGACCGGGATGAGCGGTTCGCCGTGCGTGGCGTAGGCCGAGCCGGCGGCGATCAGCGAGGCGGTGCAGCCCGCCTCGGAGATGCCGTCGTGCAGCATCTGGCCGGTCGGGGACTCCTTGTAGGCGAGCAGCAGTTCGCGGTCGACGGCCTCGTACTGCTGGCCGAGCGGGTTGTAGATCTTGGCGCTCGGGAAGAACGAGTCCATGCCGAAGGTGCGGTACTCGTCGGGCGCGATCAGCACGAAGCGCTTGCCGATCTCCTTGTCCCGCATCAGGTCCTTGAGCAGCCGGACGAAGGCCATCGTGGTGGCGATCTGCTGCTGGCCGGAGCCCTTCTTCACCGCCGCGTAGGTCTTGTCGTCCGGCAGCACCAGCGGCTTGGCGCGGACCACACGGGTGGGCACGTACCCGCCGAGCGCCTTGCGGCGGTCGTGCATGTACTGGATCTCCTCGGAGTTCCGGCCCGGGTGGTAGTAGGGCGGCAGGCCCTCCTCCAGCTGCTTGTCCGTGACCGGGATGTGCAGCCGGTCGCGGAAGCGCTTCAGGTCGTCGACCGTCAGCTTCTTCATCTGGTGGGTGGCGTTGCGGCCCTCGAAGTTGGGGCCCAGCGTCCAGCCCTTGACGGTCTTGGCGAGGATCACCGTCGGCTGGCCCTTGTGGGCCTTGGCCGCGGAGAAGGCAGCGAAGATCTTCTTGTGGTCGTGACCGCCGCGGCCCAGGTGCAGGATCTGGTCGTCGGTCATGCCCTCGACCATGGCCCGCAGCCGCTGGTCGTCGCCGAAGAAGTGGTCGCGGATGTAGCCGCCGGTCTCCGTCGCGTACGTCTGGAACTGGCCGTCCGGCGTCGTGTTCATCCTGTTGACCAGGATGCCGTCGCGGTCCTGCGCGAGCAGCGGGTCCCAGGAGCGGTCCCAGATCAGCTTGATGACGTTCCATCCGGCACCGCGGAAGACCGACTCCAGCTCCTGGATGACCTTGCCGTTGCCGCGCACCGGGCCGTCGAGGCGCTGCAGGTTGCAGTTGACGACGAAGGTGAGGTTGTCCAGGTTCTCGCGGGCCGCGAGGGTCAGCTGGCCGAGCGACTCCGGCTCGTCCATCTCGCCGTCGCCCAGGAAGGCCCACACGTGCGACTTGGAGGTGTCGGCGATGCCGCGCGCCTCCATGTAGCGGTTCATCCGGGCCTGGTAGATCGCGCCGAGCGGGCCGAGGCCCATCGACACGGTCGGGAACTCCCAGAAGTCCGGCATGAGCCGCGGGTGCGGATAGGAGGACAGGCCGTCGGGGAACTTCGACTTCTCCTGGCGGAAGGCGTCGAGCTGCCGCTCGTTCAGCCGGTCGAGCAGGAAGGCGCGGGCGTAGATGCCGGGGGAGGCGTGGCCCTGGAAGAAGATCTGGTCGCCGCCGTCGCCCTCGTCCTTGCCGCGGAAGAAGTGGTTGAAGCCGACGTCGTAGAGCGAGGCGGAGGAGGCGAAGGTCGCGATGTGGCCGCCGACGCCGATGCCGGGGCGCTGGGCGCGCGAGACCATCACGGCCGCGTTCCAGCGGGTGGCGTTGAGGACCTTGCGCTCGATCTCCTCGTTGCCGGGGAAGAAGGGCTCGTCCCGGGTGGCGATGGTGTTGACGTAGTCCGTGCTGCGCATCTCGGGCACGGCGACGCGCTTCTCGCGGGCCCGCTCGATCAGCCGGAGCATGAGATAGCGGGCGCGCTCCCGGCCCCGCTCGTCGACGGCGGCGTCCAGGGAGTCGAGCCATTCCCGGGTCTCTTCCGGGTCGAAGTCCGGGACCTGGCTGGGAAGGCCGCCAATGATGATCGGGTTGCGATCGGATGCGGAAGCCACGCTGTTCCTTCGCTGGTCGGTGGAGCCCGCGGGGGAGGGGGCCCCGCTGCGGCCGGGATGTTCATCGTCTACCCCGCCGACGGCAAACGTCATCTTTACCGAGCGGTAACCCTCTCGGGGTGCCTTGTTCGGTCAAATCGCAACCTTACGCTCATCCCGCGCATGCGTTTCGGCAGCTCGTTCGGCAGACTGAAGCCGCAGAAGCTCACATTGCAGGGCGAAGCGTGCATGTCTCGTCACGGAGCGCGACGGGTGTTCGCCGGAAGTTGCGGCGAGACGGCCCCAAACGTCACCGTTTCGGCGGTCTCATCGGCCGGGTACTTGCGCGATCCGCCCCGGCACGTGTGGACTACGGCCAGTGCCGCGCGTACGCGCGCGGACGAAGCATTTTCCGATACATGATCAGGAGGCAAGCCGTGAGCGCGACCGCGGACCACGCGGAGGAGCGGACCAACCCGGCAGCGAGGCTGGGGTTCGAGCCCGGACAGGTGGTCCAGGAGATCGGTTACGACGACGACGTCGACCAGGATCTCCGTGAAGGCATCGAGTCCATCATCGGCCAGGAACTCGTTGACGAGGACTACGACGACGTCGCCGACGTCGTGCTGCTGTGGTTCCGCGACGAGGACGGTGACCTCACCGACGCCCTGGTGGACGCCATCGGTCTTCTGGAGGAGGGCGGCATGATCTGGCTGCTCGTCCCGAAGACCGGTCGCGACGGCTACATCGAGCCGAGCGACATCCAGGATGCCGCGCAGACCGCAGGTCTCTCCCAGACCAAGAGCATCAGCGTCGCCAAGGACTGGTCGGGCACCAAGCTCGCCACCCCGAAGCGCTGACCCCCCATACGCTGCACGGAGCCCCCGCCGGACACCCCGGCGGGGGCTCTGCGCGTCCCGCCCCGGCCGCCCCGTAGGGTGCCCCTTAGGGTGGGTTTCACCGATTCGGCCCAAGGGCCGGCCCGCCGGCGAAAGGGATGCGTACGCGATGGCGATCGAGATCGGCGCCCAGGCCCCCGACTTCGAGCTGAAGGACAACCACGGCCGCACCGTGCGGCTCTCCGCCTTCCGCGGCGAGCGCAACGTCGTCCTCTTCTTCTACCCCTTCGCCTTCACCGGTGTGTGCACCGGCGAGCTGCGCGAGCTGCGCGACCACCTCGACTCCTTCGTCAACGACGACACCCAGCTGCTCGCCGTCTCCAACGACTCCATCCACACCCTGCGCGTCTACGGCGACCAGGAGGGCCTGGAGTTCCCGCTGCTCTCCGACTTCTGGCCGCACGGCGCCGCCTCGCGCGCGTACGGCGTCTTCGACGAGGACAAGGGCTGCGCGGTGCGCGGCACCTTCGTCATCGACAAGGCCGGCACGGTCCGCTGGTCCGTCGTCAACGCCCTGCCCGACGCCCGCGACCTCGACGACTACCTCAAGGCGCTCGCGGCGCTCTGAGCCACGCCGTCCGGGTCCGGACGGGCGGTGCTCCCCGCCACTCGGGCGAAACGTCTGTTTGTGCGGGGAACCCGTCACTAGGATCCAGACGTTGATCCGATGCCAACGCACGACTGGGGGCGCTGCCCCTGGAACACAATGGAGGGACTCGTGGGAGTCAGCCTCAGCAAGGGCGGCAACGTCTCGCTGACCAAGGAGGCCCCTGGCCTGACCGCCGTCACCGTCGGTCTCGGCTGGGACGTCCGCACCACCACCGGTACGGACTTCGACCTCGACGCCAGCGCCATCCTGGTGAACGAGACCGGCAAGGTACGCAACGACCAGGACTTCGTCTTCTTCAACAACCTGAAGAGCGCCGACGGCTCCGTCGAGCACACCGGTGACAACCTCACCGGCGAGGGCGAGGGCGACGACGAGCAGGTCAAGGTCAACCTGGCCGGCGTGCCGGCCGACGTGACCAAGATCGTCTTCCCGGTGTCCATCTACGACGCCGAGAACCGCCAGCAGTCCTTCGGCCAGGTCCGCAACGCGTTCATCCGCGTCGTGAACCAGAACGGCGGCGCCGAGATCGCGCGGTACGACCTCTCCGAGGACGCCTCGACCGAGACCGCCATGGTCTTCGGCGAGCTGTACCGCCACGGCGCGGAGTGGAAGTTCCGCGCCGTCGGCCAGGGGTACGCCTCGGGCCTGCGCGGCATCGCGCAGGACTTCGGCGTCAACGTCTGAGCCGACGCCGACGCCTGACACAGGCCGTCAGCACCCCGTCCGGCGCCGCACCCTCGGTGCGGCGCCGGACGTGCCTCATCGCACCGTCGGGCCCTGCCCGACCGCGCCTTCGCAGAACCCTCGGGGAGGACCATCATCATGGGCGTCACGCTCGCCAAGGGAGGCAATGTCTCCCTCTCCAAGGCCGCACCCAACCTCACCCAGGTGCTCGTGGGTCTCGGCTGGGACGCGCGCTCCACCACCGGAGCCCCGTTCGACCTCGACGCCAGTGCCCTGCTGTGCCAGTCGGGCCGGGTCCTCGGTGACGAGTACTTCGTGTTCTACAACAACCTGCGGAGCCCCGAGGGCTCCGTCGAGCACACCGGCGACAACCTCACCGGCGAGGGCGAGGGCGACGACGAGTCGCTGATCGTGGACCTCACCCAGGTCCCCGCCGCCTGCGACAAGATCGTCTTCCCCGTCTCGATCCACGAGGCGGACCTCCGCGGCCAGTCCTTCGGCCAGGTCAGCAACGCCTTCATCCGGGTCGTGAACCAGGCCGACGGCCAGGAACTCGCGCGCTACGACCTCTCCGAGGACGCCTCGACCGAGACCGCGATGATCTTCGGCGAGCTCTACCGCTACAACGGCGAATGGAAGTTCCGGGCGGTCGGACAGGGGTACGCGTCCGGACTTCGGGGCATCGCTCTAGACTTCGGGGTCAACGTTTCGTAAAGCCGCGTAAATATCACGATGGGGTAGACAGTGCTTCTGAAAACCTTCGGCTGGTCGTTCGCGATCACCGCCCTCGGCCTGATCGCCGCGGTGCTCTATGGAGGGTGGGAGGCTTTCGGGGTCGTCGCAATCCTCTGCATCCTCGAGATCTCGCTCTCCTTCGACAACGCGGTGGTCAACGCCGGAATCCTGAAGAAGATGAATGCCTTCTGGCAGAAGATCTTCCTCACGGTCGGCGTGCTCATCGCCGTCTTCGGCATGCGACTGGTCTTCCCCGTCGTGATCGTGGCGATCAGCGCCAAGATCGGCCCCATCGAGGCGGTCGACCTCGCGCTGAACGATGCCGACCGGTATCAGCAGCTCGTCACCGACGCCCACCCGTCGATCGCCGCCTTCGGTGGCATGTTCCTGCTGATGATCTTCCTCGACTTCATCTTCGAGGACCGTGACATCCAGTGGCTGCGCTGGATCGAGCGCCCGCTGGCCAAGCTCGGCAAGGTCGACATGCTGTCGGTCTGCATCGCGCTGATCGTCCTGCTCATCACCTCGATGACCTTCGCGACCCAGGCCCACCAGCACGGCGGCCTGCACGTCGACAAGGCCCAGACGGTGCTCGTCTCCGGCATCGCCGGCCTCATCACGTACCTCGTCGTCGGCGGTCTCTCCGGCTACTTCGAGAACAAGCTGGAGGAGGAAGAGGAAGCCGAGCACGAGGCCGAGGAAGAGGCCAAGCGCTCCGGCAAGCAGGTCCCGGCCGTCGTGCTCGCCGGCAAGGCCGCCTTCTTCATGTTCCTCTACCTGGAAGTCCTCGACGCCTCCTTCTCCTTCGACGGAGTCATCGGCGCCTTCGCCATCACCAACGACATCGTCCTGATGGCCCTCGGCCTCGGCGTCGGCGCCATGTACGTCCGTTCGCTGACCGTCTACCTGGTCCGCCAGGGCACCCTCGACGACTACGTCTACCTGGAGCACGGCGCCCACTACGCCATCGGCGCCCTGGCCGTGGTCCTCATGGTCACCATCCAGTACGAGATCCCCGAGATCGTCACCGGCGGCATCGGCGTCGCGCTCATCGGCTTGTCCTTCTGGTCCTCCGTCCGCCGCAACAAGGCCCTCGCGGCGGCCGAGGGAAAAGCTGACGCCTCGGACGACAAGGCCGAGGTGCCATCCGGAGTCTGATCCGGGACGCATCGACGCGTCCGGGGCGCACCCGGGGCGTATCCGGTGCGTATCCGGGGTGTGACAGCCCCGACAATGAGGAACGCTTCACTGCGGGGCGGCCGGAGCACCCGGCCGCCCCGCAGGCATGTCCGGCGAGTGGCATGTCCAGGAGCAGGAACGCGACGACAGTGGGGGTGGGGGCCCGTGGGCTTCTTCGACAATCTCTTCCCGGGCCGGGACCCGTTCGACTCCGGCGGCGCCGCCGCGAACTCCATCGACCTGACCCGCCGCCACCCCACGGTCTCCCTCACCAAGCAGGGCGCCGCCACCGGCAACCTCCGGGTCAACCTCTCCTGGCGGATGCGCACCTCCGACATCGGCGGCCCCCGCCGCTCCACCAGCCTGCTGCGCCACCCCCTCAAGCTCTTCAAGCCGGAGGAGGTCCAGGCCCACACCCAGGGCGTCGTCAACGTCGACCTCGACCTCGGCTGCCTCTACGAGCTGACCGACGGCAGCAAGGGCGTGATCCAGCCGCTCGGCAACTTCTTCGGCGAGCTCAACGAGGCGCCGTACGTGAAGCTCAGCGGCGACGACCGGTTCGGCGCGCCCTCCGGTGAGACGATCTTCGTCAACCTCGACCACCGCGACGAGATCAAGCGCCTGCTGTTCTTCGTCTACATCTACGACCAGACACCCGCCTTCGACCGCACCCACGCCAAGGTCACGCTCTACCCCAGCAACGGCCCGCGCATCGAGATCGAACTCGACGAGCACGCCCCGCAGGCCCGCTCCTGCGCCGTCTTCACCGTCGAGAACGTCAAGGGCGAGCTGATGGTCCGGCGCGAGGTGCGGTTCGTGTACGGCTTCCAGGCCGAGCTGGACCGGCTGTACGGGTGGGGCATGCAGTGGGGCCGGGGCTTCAAGACGAAGACCTGACAGGCGGGCCGGCCGCCGCGCAGGAGGGCGGCCGGGCACTGCCGGGCCGCCGCGTGTGCGGGCGGCCGGGCACCGTCGGCGGCCGGCACCGTCGGCGGCGGGGAAGGCCGTCAGCAGTCGACGCTGCCAGAGGTGAAAGCGTCAGCAGCCGGCGCCGTCGGCGGTCAAGGCCGTCAGCAGCCGGCGCTGCCAGTGGTGAAGGCCGTCAGCGGCCGACCCCCGTCAGCGGCCGACGAACTGCGGCCCCATCGGCGGCATCCGGAACTCCGGCGCCGCGTGCGGATAGCCGTACGCGGGAGCGGGAGCGGGAGCGGGCGCGGGCGCTGGCGAGGCGGCCGGCGCGCCGGTCGGCTGCGGATAGCCGTACGCCGGAGGCTGCGCCGGGGCCGGGGGAGCGGTGGGCTGCGGCGGTACGGCCGGGGTGTGGACGACCGTGGCGTCGGGGTCGTGCCCCAGGGCGGGCGCGGGCGCCTCGGCGGCCGGAGCCGCGCTCGGAGCCGCGCCGGGAGCCTCCACGCCGTCGTCGACCGACACCCCGAAGTCGGTGGCCAGGCCGACCAGACCCGTCGGATAGCCCTGCCCCACCGCCCGGAACTTCCAGCCGTCCCCGCGCCGGTACAGCTCGCCGCAGATGATCGCCGTCTCCTCGCCGGTCTCCGCCGACACGTCGAACAGCGCGAGCGGCTCGCCGCCCGCCGCGCCCGCGGCCGCGTCGTACACGAGGATCCGCAGGTCGGAGACGGACCGGAAGGTGCCGCCGTCGGAGGAGGCCGCGATCACCACGCGGTCGACCGAGGCGTCCAGGGAGCCCAGATCGGCCTCCACGGGGTCGGTCAGACCCTCCGGCTCCCGCTTCTTCGCGAGCCGCCGCACCATGCCCGACGGATGCCGGGGCTGGTTGTAGAAGACGAAGTCCTCGTCGGAGCGCACGCGCCCGTCCACCCCGAGCAGCAGCGCCGAGGCGTCCACGTCGGGCACCCCGGGGCCCGGGGTCCAGCGGAGCACGGCCCGTACGGCCGCGGTGTCGAGAGGGACGTTGGAGCCCTTCAGCATCGCGTGCGTCATGCCCGTCATCTTCCCTGCCCGCCCATCATCCGGACAACGCGGGGGGCCGGAAGCGGACGAGTTACCTGAACTTCATGCGCGCGGGGAACTAAGGACACCCTCCCCTACGTACTATTACCGGCCACATGTCGTCATCGGCCGCGAGCCCAGTCGGGGGAGATACATGCGTCATTTCGGGCACATCCCGGCCGCTGCGCGGGCCGGACTGTTCCACCAGGAGCCGGCCGAGTTCACGGCCGACTCCCCCGCGCCCACGCTCGCCGCGGCCCTCGGCGCCACGCTCTACAGCCCCGCCACCCGTCCGCGGCTCGCCGCCGACATCCGCAAGCAGGCGGCCCGCGGGGTCGTGTCCATGGTCCTCTGCCTGGAGGATTCGATCAGCGACGAGGACGTGGCGGCGGGCGAGGACAACCTGGTCCGGCAGTTCGCCGAGCTCGCGGCCACCGGCGCGGACGGCTCCGGCGCCGGCACCGACGTGCCCCTGCTCTTCATCCGCGTCCGCGAGCCGCACCAGATCACCGAACTGGTCGCCCGGCTCGGCGCGAGCATCCGGCTGCTGTCCGGATTCGTACTGCCCAAGTTCACCGAGACCCGCGGCCGGCCCTTCCTCGAAGCGCTCGGCGCCGCCGAGGAGAGCTGCGGCCGCCGCCTCTTCGCCATGCCCGTCCTGGAGTCCCCCGAGCTGCTCCACCTGGAGACCCGGGCCGGGACACTGGCCGGAATCGCCTCCCTCACCGACAAGTACCGCGAGCGGATCCTCGCCCTCCGCCTCGGCGTCACCGACTTCTGCTCCGCCTACGGGCTGCGCCGCTCGCCCGACATGACCGCGTACGACGTCCAGATCGTCGCCTCCGTCATCGGCGACGTCGTCAACGTCCTCGGCCGCTCCGACGGCAGCGGCTTCACCGTCACCGGACCCGTCTGGGAGTACTTCCGGCCCGGCGAGCGCATGTTCAAGCCCCAGCTGCGCCGCAGCCCCTTCCTGGAGGGGCGCGCCGAGGACCTGCGCACCGCGCTCATCCAGCACGACCTCGACGGACTGCTCCGCGAGATCGAACTCGACCGCGCCAACGGCCTCCTCGGCAAGACCTGCATCCACCCCAGCCACGTGGTGCCGGTGCACGCGCTGTCCGTGGTCACCCACGAGGAGTTCAGCGACGCCCAGGACATCCTGCGGCCGGAACGCGACGGCGGCGGGGTGCTCCGCTCCGCGTACACGAACAAGATGAACGAGGTGAAGCCGCACCGCGCCTGGGCCGAGCGCACCCTCCGGCGCGCCGAGGTCTTCGGCGTCGCCCGCGAGGACGTCGGCTTCGTGGAGCTGCTCACCGCCGGCCTCGCCGCATAGCGACCGGCACGGGAAAGGAAGACGACGACGTGGTGTGGACCGGAACCTGGGTCGCGGAGCGACTGGGCGTCGAACTGATGGGCGACGAGCGGCTGCCCGACCTGCTGGGCCTCGCCCTGCGCCGCAACCCCAAGCGGGCACACCTGCTCGTCTCCAACGTCCTCGGCAAGCACGTGCCGCAGCGGCCCTCCGTGGTCCGCGCCGCCGGCCACGACCTGGGCGTACGGGTCCGCAGCCTGCTCGGCGACACCGAGGCCGCCCGCGCCGTCGTCCTCGGCTACGCGGAGACCGCCACCGGCCTCGGCCACAGCGTCGCCGACGGCCTCGCCCTCGCCCCCTACCTGCACTCCACCCGCCGCCCCGTCCCCGGCATCGCCCCCGCCGGCGGCTTCGAGGAGTCCCACTCCCACGCCACCTCCCACCTCCTCCTCCCCGAGGACCCGACTCTCCTCACCGCTCCCGGCCCGCTCGTCCTCGTCGACGACGAGTTCTCCACCGGCAACACCGTCCTCAACACCATCCGCGCCCTCCACGCCCGCTACCCGCGCGAGCGCTACGTGATCGTGGCCCTCGTCGACATGCGAGGCCCGGCCGACCGCGCCCGCCTGACGGACTTCGCACGCGAGCTGGGCGCCCAGGTCGACCTGATCACCCTGGCGGCGGGCACGGTCGCCCTGCCGGACGGCGTCCTGGCGAAGGGCCAGGAGCTGGTGGCGAGGTACGAGAGGGGCCTGGGGGAGACGCCGGGCGCCCCGCCCGTATCCGCTCCCGACTTCACGCCTGCCCCCGTCCCCACCTCCACCCCCGTCCGGGTCGACCTCGCCTGGCCCGGTGGCGTACCCGACGGTGGGCGGCACGGCTTCACGCCCGGGCACCGGGACCGCCTGGAGGCGGCGCTGCCCGGGATGGCGGCGCGGATCGCCGAGGCGCTGCCCGGCGGCGCGGGGCCGGACGGGCCGGGCGGGCGCGTCCTCGTGCTCGGCTTCGAGGAGCTGATGTACGCGCCGCTGCGGCTCGCCGGCGAGCTGGAGGCGGCCGGGCACGACGTGCGGTACTCGACCACCACCCGCTCGCCCGTGCTCGCCGTCGACGATCCCGGGTACGCGATACGGACCCGGCTCGTCTTCCCCGCGCACGACGCGCCCGCCGACGGGCCGGGCGAGCGGTACGCGTACAACGTCGCCGGCAGCGGCTTCGACGCGGTCGTGGCCGTCGTCGACTCCGTCGCCGACACGCCCGAACTGCACGCCGCGGACGGGCTGCTCGCGCAGCTGGCCGCCCACGTCCCGCACGTCGTCCTCGCCGTCGTGCCCTCCCACGCACCCCAGCCCCGGACTCCCGGCGCTCCCGGCGCCCACGAAGCTCCCGGCGCCCACGAAGCCCACGAAGCCCACGAAGCCCACGAAGCCCCCGAAGCTCCTGGAAGGAGCTCCATGCCGCCCGTGCTGCCCGAACCCCTGCGCGGCCCCGCGTTCTCCTCGTACGCGCCGGAGGAGGTGGGGTGGCTGCTCCAGGACCTCTCGGACGCGCACCTCGAGGCGCCGACCGAGGAGCGCGAGGAGGCGATCCAGAGCGGCGGGGCGCACTACGCGGAGTCGCTGCCGGTGGAGTACCAGCCGAGCGCGGCGTACCAGGAGCTGTTCCACAGCGCGCTCGACGCCTCGGCGTCCCGGATCGCCCGGGCCGTCGGCACGGTCACGGAGACCGTGCTCGCCGAGCGGTCGCCGCGCCCGGTCCTGGTGTCGCTGGCCCGGGCCGGGACGCCCGTCGGCGTGCTGATGCGCCGCTGGGCGCGGCACCGGCACGGCCTCGATCTGCCGCACTACGCGGTGTCGATCGTGCGCGGCCGCGGCATCGACGCCAACGCGCTGCGCTGGCTGGCCGAGCACCACGACCCGGCCGACGTCGTGTTCGTCGACGGCTGGACCGGCAAGGGCGCCATCACCCGCGAACTGGCCGAGGCCGTACGGGAGTTCCCCGGATTCGACCCGGAGATCGCGGTGCTCGCCGACCCCGGATCCTGCGTCCGCACCTACGGCACCCGCGAGGACTTCCTCATCCCCTCCGCCTGCCTCAACTCCACCGTCTCCGGCCTGATATCGCGCACCGTCCTGCGCGCCGACCTGGTCGGCCCGCACGACTTCCACGGCGCGAAGTTCTACCGCGAACTGGCCGGCGCCGACGTCTCCGGCGCCTTCCTCGACGCCGTCGCCGACCGCTTCGACGAGGTCGGGGCGGCCGTCGACGCCGACGTGAAGGAGCTGCTCGCCGCCGACCGCACGCCCACCTGGGAAGGCTGGGCGGCCGTCGAGCGGATCAGCGAGGAGTACGGCATCCACGACGTCAATCTGGTCAAGCCGGGCGTCGGCGAGACCACCCGGGTGCTGCTGCGCCGCGTGCCGTGGAAGATCCTGGCCAAGCGGGGCGCGGGCGCCGACCTGGCGCACGTACGGCTGCTCGCCGAGCAGCGCGGCGTACCGGTCGAGGAGGTCGACGAACTGCCGTACAGCTGCGTCGGGTTGATCCACCCCCGGTACACGCGCGGAGCGACCGGCGCCGACGGCAAGGCGGTGGGGTCGAAGTGAACACGGCCACCCCCACCGTCCTGGTCGCCAGCGACCTCGACCGCACCCTCATCTACTCCGCCGCGGCCCTCGCCCTCGGCATGCCCGACCCGCAGGCCCCGCGCCTGCTCTGCGTCGAGGTCCACGAGGCCAAGCCGCTCTCGTACGTCACCGAGCACGCCGCCGCCCAGCTGCGCGCACTCGCCGCCGAGACCGTCTTCGTGCCGACCACCACCCGCACCCGCAAGCAGTACCAGCGCATCCGCCTCCTCGGCGACGCCGGCACCCCGGCCCCGCGGTACGCGATCTGCGCCAACGGCGGCCACCTCCTCGTCGACGGCGTCTCCGACCCGGACTGGCACGCCGAGGTGCTCCGCCGGGTCGACGCCGCCTGCGCCCCGCTCGCCGAGGTCCGCGCCCACCTGGCCGCCACCACCGACCCGTCCTGGGTACGCAAGCACCGCGTCGCCGAGGACCTGTTCGCCTATCTCGTCGTCGAGCGCGACCGGCTCCCGGAGGAGTGGCTGGCCGGCTTCACCGCGTGGGCGGACGAGCGCGGCTGGACGGTCTCGCTCCAGGGCCGGAAGGTGTACGCGGTGCCGAAGCCGCTCACCAAGAGCGCGGCCATGCGCGAGGTCGCCCGCCGCACCGGCGCCACCCTCACCCTCGCCGCCGGCGACTCCCTCCTCGACGCCGACCTGCTCCTCGCCGCCGACCGCGCCTGGCGCCCCGGCCACGGCGAACTCGCCGAGACCGACTGGACCGCACCGCACGTGGAGGCGCTGCCCGAGCGGGGCGTGGCGGCGGGCGAGGAGATCCTCCGCCGCCTCCGGGCGGCCGCGCGCGACCACACCCGGTCCCGGTCCCGGTCCCGGCTCAACGGCGAGCCCGGCGCGCTCCCGGACCCGGCCTGAGCGCCCGTACGACCCGGACGGCGACGAAGCACGCCACCGCGGCGAGCGCCAGGAGGAGCACGGCCGTCGAGTAGACCGAGACGTACTCCGTGACCTCCTCCCAGTTCTCGCCGAGGAGGTACCCGGCGAGCACGAAGATCGTGTTCCACAGCGCGCTGCCCAGCGTGGTGAGGGCCAGGAAGACGGGCAGCCGCATCCGCTCGACCCCGGCCGGCACCGAGATCAGGCTGCGGAAGATCGGCACCATCCGGCCGAGCAGCACCGCCTTCGTGCCGTGCCGGGCGAACCACTCCTCGGTCCGCTCGATGTCCGCGACCTTCACCAGCGGCAGCCGCGCGGCGACGGCGAGCACCCGCTCCCGCCCGAACAGCGCCCCCGCCCCGTAGAGCGCGAGCGCGCCGACCGCCGACCCGGCCGTGGTCCACAGCAGCGCGGCGAGCAGGTTCATCCGCCCCGAGGAGGCGGCGAACCCGGCGAGCGGCAGGATGACCTCGCTCGGGATGGGCGGAAAGAGGTTCTCCAGGGCGACGGCGATCCCCGCACCGGGCGCGCCGAGGGTGTCCATGAGGCTGTTGATCCAGGTTTCCATGCTCATGACGTCGACGCTATGAACGGGCGCGGCGCGGGGGACTGCTGCGGGCCGCAGGGAATGGTGTGGTTTTCCGCAGGGTGCGACGGGCGGGGTCCCGCTAGCGTGGCTGATCATGAAGGGGTTCGGGGGGACGGGGACGACGATGCCTGGCCGGTCGGCGCCGCGGCGCGCGGCAGGGCTCGCGCTCGGGGCCCTGTTCGTGGTTCTGGAGGCGGTGGCCGGGCTGCTCCTGCTGCCGCTCACGCTCCGGCCGGGCGGCCGGCGCGCGGCGGCCGGGGCGGTCGACCGGGTCGTACGGGCGGAGCGGTGGCGGCTCGACCGCCTCCTCGGCGCAAGGGTGCCGCCGTACGCGCCCCATGCACCTCACGCGCATCGCACACTCAGCGAGCCGTCTCGCGAGCCGCGGGTACCCAACGAGCCGTCTCGCGAGCCGCGCGTACCCCGCGAGCCGCGCGTACCCCACGAGCTGCCGCGCCCGCCGCACGGGACCCCCGAGGCCTCCGACCTGCCCCATGCAACTCCCGAGCCCTCCCACCCGCCCCACCCGGCCCCCGAGCCCTCCCACCTACCCCACTCGGCGTCACATGAGCCGCCCCACCTGCCCCACTCGGCGTCACATGAGCCGCCCCACCTGCCGCACGCGGCCCCCGAGGCCTCCCACCTGCACGACTCGGGCTCACATGAGCCGCTCCACCATCCCCACTCGGCGCCCCACGCGGCGCCACCTCGCCTACCCCACTCCGCGCCATACCAGCCGTCCCACCCGCGCTCCCTCCTCTACCTCCTCTCCCGCTGGCCGATCGGCATCCTCGGCGGAGTCGTCCTCGGGTGCGCGGCGACCGGCCTCGCGTATGCCGTCTTCGCGCTCGCAGGCTGGCTCCTCGTCGACATCAGGCAACCGCTGCCGGTCGTCCTCGGCGGCCTGGGCGGGCTGCTCCTGCTCTTCCTCGCCGTCCAGGGCCTCGGCCAAGTGGCACGGATGGAGGCCGAGTTGGCTATGCGGATGCTGGGGCCGAGTCAGGCGGACGCACTGGAGGCCCGGATCGCCCAACTCGCCGCGAGCCGGGCCGAGATCATGGACGTCGTCCACGAGGAACGCCGCCGCATCGAGCGCGACCTCCACGACGGGGTTCAGCAGCGGCTCGTCGCCCTCGGCATGCTCATCGGCCGCGCCCGCCGCGGCCAGGACCCCGAGCGCGCGGCCGAACTGCTGCGCCAGGCACACGAGGAGAGCCGGCGGGCGCTCGACGAACTGCGCGAGGTGGCCTGGCGGGTGCACCCGGCGATCCTGGACCAGGCCGGTCTGCGCACCGCCCTGGAGGCGGTGGCGGAGCGCAGTCCGCTGCCGGTGCGCATCGGATACGCGGTGCCGGGGGCGCTGCCCAGGGCCGTGGAGGCCGCCGCGTACTTCGTGGTCGCGGAGGCGGTGACGAACGTCGTGAAGCACGCGGGGGCGAGCACGGTCGACGTACAAGTGACGGAGGAGGACGGAGTGTTGGACGTACGGGTACGGGACGACGGAGCGGGCGGCGCGGACGCGGCCCGGGGCAGTGGCCTCGCGGGCCTGGCGAGCCGGGTGGCGGCGCTCGACGGGCGGTTCAGGGTGGAAAGCCCGGCAGGCGGGCCGACGGTGATCGGGGCGGTGCTGCCGTGCGCGTGATGCTGGCCGAGGACTCGACGCTGCTGCGGGAGGGGCTCGTACGGCTGCTGGCGGAGGAGGGGCACGAGGTACGGGCCGCCGTCGGCACCGGCGTCGAACTCCTCGCGGCCGTGGCGGCCGACCCGCCGGACGTGGTCGTCGCCGACGTGCGCATGCCGCCCACCCACACCGACGAGGGCCTGCGCGCGGCCCTGGAGATCCGGGCCCGGTGGCCGGAGGTGGGCGTGCTGGTGCTCTCGCAGTACGTGGAGAAGCGGTACGCGACGGAGCTGCTGACGGGCGGAGCGGACCGGACCGACGGGGCCGGCGTGGGCTATCTGCTGAAGGACCGGGTGGCACAGGTCGACGAGTTCCTGGACGCCCTGGACCGGGTGGGGGAGGGGCGCACGGCCTTCGACCCGGAGGTCGTACGCCGTCTGCTGGCCCGTTCCTCCCACACCGATCCACTGGCCCGGCTCACCCCGCGCGAGCGCGAGGTCCTTGCGGCGATGGCGCAGGGCCACACGAACGCGACGGTGGCGGCGCGGCTCCATGTGTCGCGGAGCGCGGTGGAGAAACACATCAACGCGATCTTCGACAAGCTGGAACTGACGGGCCGGAGCGAGGGCTACAGCAAGCGGGTACTGGCGGTGCTGAGATACCTGGACAGCTAGGTCAGGCGGCATGGCCCGGCGCCGGGCCCAGTTCGGACCGGCCACCGGGCGGCCGGGCGGAGTGGCCCGGCGCCGGGCCCGCTGCCGGAGCCCGCTTCCGGACACCCGGCGGACCAGCCGCAGCTATCGGCAGCTAGCCGCAACTACCAGCAGCTCACCGCAACTATCCGCAGCACCCACCGCCACAGCACCCGCCACCGCCACCGCCGCCACCACTGGGGGCGGGGGACTTGCTGCCGCCCACGGCGACGGCCGAGAGCAGCTTGACGGTGTCGTCGTGCCCGGCGGGGCAGGCGGCGGGGGCGGAGGACTCGGCCATGGGACGGCTGAGCTCGAAGGTGTCGCCGCAGGTCCGGCAGCGGTACTCGTAACGAGGCATGGCGACAGGTTACGGCGTGCCGGTCAGTGCGTGGCGCGCTCCTCGCGGATCTGTTCGACGACGCGGGCGGCGGTGGCGCGGATGGCCTCCAGCTCGGTGAGGAAGGCCCAGTAATCGGGGTGCCGGCCGCTGTCGAGCATGCCGACGGCCCGGTCGATGCGGGCGACGGCCGCGTCGAGGGGGCCGGCGTGCCGGGGGTCGGGGGTGGTGCGGCCGGACATGGCGAGACGCTGGGCGTCGCGGACGGCGAAGCGGGTGCGCTCGATTTCGTCGTGGGGGTCCTTGGCGACCGCGTTCAGCCGGCGCAGCCGCTCGCCGGCGGCGGCGACACCCTCGTCGGCGGTGTTGAGGAGGGCGCGGACGGTGGAGAGGAGCGAGGTGGCGTCGGGCCAGCGCTGCTCGTCGCGGGCCTTCGTCGCCTCGGCGAGGCGTTCCTCGGCCTGCCGGGCGGCGGTGCCGGCCTGCTCGGGCACGTGCTGGAGGTCCTGCCAGCAGGCGGCGGAGAAGCGGCGGCGCAGCTCGGACAGGACGGGTTCGACGCCGGCGGCGCGGGTGGCGAGGGCCTGGGCGCGGGTACGGAGGGACACCAGGCGTTTGTCGATCTCGGCGGCCCGCTCCGGCACCTGCTCGGCCTCGGCCCGCACGGCCTCGGCCTCGCGCAGCACCTGGTCGGCGCGCTGCAGGGTCTCGGTCACACCGTGCCGGCCGGCGCCCTCGTTGAGCCGGGTGAGCTCGGGGCCGAGCCGGGCGAGCCGGAGGGCGAGGTCGTCGGCGCGGAAGCCGCCCTCCCGTACCGCGTCGAGGGCGTCGCTCGCGCCGCGGAGCGCCTGCCGCGCCCGCTCGACGGCGGGGGCGAGCCGGGCCAGCTGGGTCTCGGCGCGGCCGAGCAGCGGCGCGAGCCCCTGCTCGAAGCGGTCGAGCTCGCCCTTGACCCGTACCAGCTCGTCCCTGGCCTTCTCCAGATCCGCCCGGGCGCGCCCGGCGGCGGCCGCGTCCAGCTCGTCGCGGTCCAGGTCATGGGTGTCGACGGCGGTGATGTACCCGCCGCTGACCTCGTCGATCCGCCGACCGAGCGCCGCGAAGCCGTCGAGCGCGCGGCGGGCGTCCGCGGAGTCGTCGACGGCGGTGATCGTCTCGATCGAGATGCGCAGCCCCCGCTGGGCGGTGTCGAGCTCGTAGAACGCGGCCGCCGCGGCATCCTTCGCCGCCTGCGCCGCCGCCCGCCGGCCCTCGTCCCGCCCCCCGAACCAACGCCGCCCGCCGCCCCCGCCCCCGGCGAAGGCATGCGGCACCATCGCGGCCACGACCAGCGGCAACACGACGGCCAGCCCGAACACCCCGGAGTTCCCGCGCGTCGCCCTGCCCCTGCCCTCGGTCGCCGCCACGTTCCCTCTCCCGCGCTCTCTGAGCCGCCCTGTCCGGACCGCTACATTCTCCCACCCACCCTGGACGAACACACGACCCCATCGGTTGCCCCAGCCGCCCCCGTACCACCCCCCCCTATCGGTTTGCGGTACCCACCGGTACGCCATGTACGCTGTTGCTTCACTTCCACGGGTGCGTAGCTCAGGGGTAGAGCGCTGCTCTTACAAAGCAGATGTCGGCGGTTCGAAACCGTCCGCGCCCACCAGCAGGTAGATAGACAAAGGCCCAGGTCACCGGTACTGAACCGGGAACCTGGGCCTTGTCCGTTCCCTGGCCGCAGGGGCGGGGGAGAGGCGTCGTGCCAGTTACGTGCCAGATGCCTCGCCGGGCTCCGTCGGCCGGACCTTCCTGATCTGCTCGTCGACGTGGGCGGCGATGGTGTGGTCACGCCCGTTCACCAGGTGTTGATAGATCAGCGCGGCCCGCACCGACGAGTGCCCCATCCGCTGCATGAGCTCACGCGTCGTGGCGCCGCCGGTCGCGGCGAGGGTGTTCCCGGTGTGGCGCAGATCGTGGAAGTGGACGTCGCGGAGGCCGGTGTCCTTCAGGGCCCGCAGCCACAGTCGGCGGAAGTTGTTCCGCCGCAGCTCCCCGCCGCGGGCTCCGGTGAAGACCAGCCCGGTCCGACCCGGCTCGGCGTAGACGGCGAGATGAGTGGCCAGGCTCTCCGCCAGCGAGTCCGGGAAGGCGACGGTGCGCACACCGGCCGCGCTCTTGGGCGTCTTGACCACGATGCCGTCGGTACGCGTCTCGGCCAGAGAACGCCGTACGGCGACGGTCCGTCGGTCGAGGTCGATGTCATGGCGCTGAAGCGCGGCAAGCTCTCCGAAGCGGAGCCCGGTGAAGGCTGCCAGCAGGATGAACACCCGGAAGCGCGCCGGCACGGCGTCCGCGAGCTGGAAGACCTCGGTGACATCGAGGAACGGCCGCTCAGCCGTCTTGGCCGCTCCGGCGCCCTTGATGCGGCAGGGGTTGCGCTGGATCAGCTCGTCGTCGACCGCGGTGTTCATGATGGCTCGGAGGATCTGGTACGCCTTGGCGACCGTCGGCTCACCGACACCCGACTCCAGGAGGCCGGCACGCCAACGGCGGATCTGGGGCGTGGTGATCTCACTCAGGACCACGTCCGCGAAGGTCGGCAGGATGTGGAGCCGCAGCGCGCTGCCGTTGCGTTCGCGAGTGGTGGCCGCGTAGTCGCGTTCCTTGAACCAGGCGTCGGCGTACACCCCGAACAGAACCTTGTCGTCCGGGTTCTTCCACTTGCCGTCGAGGATCTCCGCTTCCTTGCGGACGAGCCACCGATCGGCATCGGTCTGCGAGGCGAATGTCTCGGGAGCCGATCGCGTTATCCCGTCGGGCCCCTGATAGCGAGCCTGGAACCGTCCGGAGGGCAGCTTGCGCACCGCACCGAAGCGGCGACGCTTGCCTTTGCTGTTCGCCATCAGGCCACCGCCGCGAATCGTCGACGAGTGGTGATCGGCTGGACGGTGTGGGCGGCGACGAATTCCTCCAAGGCCCGCTCAGGAATGCGGACATGCCGGCCCACCTTGACGAAGACGATCCGGCGCTCGGCGATGAGCCGACGGGGAAACCTCTCGCTGGTGCCGAGGAGTTCGGCGGCCTGGCCCACGGTCAGCAGTCGGCCGGTCATGTGGTTGCTCCTTCCAGGGCGAGTTGGTCGCGTAGGGCTTCGCGGGCGGTTTCGCGGTTGAGCTGGATGTCCCTGGCGATAGAGGCGGCGAGGGCTGCCTCACCGGGGGAGTGGCCCTGACCGACGTAGGACCAGGAGGTGAGGACGAGGACGGTGTCCGGCTCGGTGTCGTCGAGGCCGCGGGCGGTGCGTTCCTGGGCGGCGCGGTAGTCGGCGCGGGTCTGGCGGAGGTTGCCCAGGGTGGTGGAGTACTGGCGGGATTTGGTGGAGAAGTGGCCCCGGAAGCCGAGCATGTGGGCCCAGGCGAGGAGCCGAAGGTCCGGGTAGAGCGGGCCGAGGTCGAAGCAGGCTTCGACGAGGCGACGGGTGTGGGCGGGGACGCCGAGGAGGACCAGGGCCTCACGGTTGCCGACGCGGCGGTCGAGGCTGCCGGTGGTCTCGGCGGCTTTGGTGGCGTACTTGGCGATGTAGGAGGCGACGGCCTGCTCGGTGATGTCGGAGCCGTCACCGAAGGCCTTGACGGGCCGGATGTCGAGCTGCGTGCCCCAGCGGAGGCGACGTAACGGCTGATGGCCAGCGGCGGGGACGGTGACGGTTGTGTACGCGTGGGTGGCGGCGGCCTGGATGGCGTCGGTGAGGCATTCGGTGGTCGCCCACGACGGCGGCGGGGAGTCGGGACCGTCCGGGCCGTCGATGCGGATGACGGCGTGGAAGTGGACGGCGCCGCGCTTCTGGAACTCGGCAACCTTCCCGTACGAGATCCGGGCGACGGCCTTCAGCTCCCTCTGCGAGAGGCCGGCCGTGGCGGCGATCTCCCGGCGGAGGCGGTTCGTGAATCGCTGCCAGAGCTGCCCGGCGTGGTTGTTGAAGAGGACGGCGGCGGCGTAGTCGTACGAGTCGGGGTCGAGCGGCGTGCCGAGGGCGGCGTCGTCCTCGGCGTGGCGGACGCCGCAGCGACAGGGCCGGGTGCCGGGGCGGTTGTGGACCGGGCCAAAGGAGGGGGCGGTGAGGGTGAGGAAGACGCGGGGGTGATCGCGGACGGCGGCGGGGATTTCCCGGGCGCTGTCTCCGGCGAGGCCGGCGCGGATGAGGTGGTACGTGTCGCCCGCGTAGGTCCAGGCGCAGGCGGGGCAGCGGG
Organism: Streptomyces sp. NPDC004327; assembly: GCF_042873935.1. Taxonomy (NCBI): domain Bacteria; kingdom Bacillati; phylum Actinomycetota; class Actinomycetes; order Kitasatosporales; family Streptomycetaceae; genus Streptomyces; species Streptomyces sp. NPDC004327. The sequence goes on from NZ_JBIAME010000002.1 coordinate 674,173, forward strand.
AGGCCCGGCGGTTGCCGCAGGCGATCCGGAGGCGAGCGCCCGGTTCGGTTTCGGTGGAGTACCGGTGGAGGGTCTCGCCGGTGGTCTTGTCGCGGGTGAGGGTCCAGCCGGTGAGGTGGATGGGGTGGGAGCAGCCTCCGGTGCGGTGGATCTGCTCGCGCCAGCGGTCGAAGCCGGGGGACCCGGCCACCCGGAGCATGTCGCTCAGGGTGGCGGTGTCCAATCCCGCCGACGAGGCGGCCGGAGCGGTCATCATGGGGCGGTTCCTTCTGGTTCTGCGAACTGGGCAGGAGCGGGGCTTCCGGGCGGCGGAGACTTGGCGGTTGAGCTGCCCGGAGGCCCGACTAGCGGTCCCGGTGCTGGCCGTTGAGGAGCGAGCGCAGAACGACGGCGCAGACGGCGACCGACGCCGCGGTGATGGCGACGGCGAGCAGCATGGAGACCAGGACCGCGCCGACGACGAGGACGGCTCCGGCGCCACCGGCGACGGCCACAGCGAGTCCGGCCGGGGTGAGGCGCAGGGCGGAGGACTGCGCCGGGACCGGAGCGGGGGCCGGGGCGTGGTGGTGGTTGCAGACCGCAGCGTGGGCGGTGGGGTGGGGCTCGATGGCGCCGGTGACGGTCGGCTGGACGAGCGGGGTGACGATGCCGGTCGGGAGCGGGTTTACCGGGATGCGCGGCCGGAACATGACGGTTCTCCCTACTTGTTGATCGTGCTGTCGATGAGCGGGGCAAGGACGCTGTCTGCGAGGAGGTAGCCGCCGAGGAGGATCACTGCGACGAGCCACCAGGGCGGGCGGATGAGCTTGATGCCAAGACCGCCGACGACGATCAGGGCGAGCCAGAGCGGGACTTCCATGACGCGGATCTCCTTCGAGGTCTTCGCGGTCAGCGGGGCTTGCAGCGGTGGGTGCGGGCGGCGAGCTGGGCGGCCGAGGAGCTGGAGTACTCCGCGGACCAGCCGCAGCCGTCGGATGCGCACACGGCGGCGTACTTGGTGCGGCCGTGGCGGTCGCGGTGGGTGCCGATGTGCACCGGACCGATCCGCATCACGGAGTGGAAGTGGTCACGAGCGGCCATGAGGAGCTCTCCCTTCAGGCGAGCTGGGCGGCGATGGCGTCGGCCATCAGGGGCGGGACACCGAGGCGAGTGCGCAGGGTGTCGGCGTCGATCGGAGAGCCAGTACGGGTCCGGTGGTCGTCGGCGATCTTGCGGGCGTGGGCAACCAGGGCGGGCGGCACGGCGACGGCGGTTGATTCCGGTACCGGTGTCGGTTCAGGTGTCGGCTCGGGCGCAGGTACCGGATCGACGGACGGCAGCGGCGGTTCGGGAGCGGGCTCGACCGCCGCCACGGAGGGCGAGTGGACGAGGAGGGTGCCGCCGAGGAACGCGAGGGCGGGCCAGCCCGCGACGAGGATGCGCAGCCAGGCGGGTACGTGACCGAGGTCGAGGAGGCCGGCGGTGGCGACGTTCGCGCCGAGCGACGCGGCCAGGGCGACCGTGAACCACGTCCAGGCCGAGCGGGCAGGCACACCGGCGGCCCGCGAGGTCCGCAGCCGGTGCCAGGCGGCGACGAGCAGCAGATCCACGGAGACCGGGTAGGCCCACGCCTTCCAGCCGGTCTGCCCGGCAGCCGCGGCCAGGTCGTGAAGGTGAGCGAAGGACAGGGCGCCGGCGATCACGGCTTGTACGAGGACTGCGTCCGGTCGTCGCATGGGACGCATCGCGGGTCCTCCTTCCGGTTTCGGGCATGGGCGGGGTAGGGACCTGGCGCGAAGCGGTCACGCCGACCGTGGAGCGAGGGGACTCAGGCGATCGCGGGAGCCGTGACGGTCGACGGCGCCGCGGTTTTACCCAGAGGCGGCAGCACGGGCCGGAAGGCGTCCAGCGCGGGGATCTCCGGGGTGCGGTGGGCGTGGGAGTTCGCGATGTTCACGGCTCGCCGGAGCGTGAGGTGGGGAGTGCGGATGCGGACCCAGCCACCGGAGGAGTCGCCGGCGACGGCGGTGCCGGGGCGGTCTGTGCGGATCTGGATCGTGGCGAGCACGGCGTCCGGGGCGATGTCGCCGAAGGCCATGTTGGCGCTGGTCTCGTCGTTGACGCGGTGTGCGGTGCGGCCGGTGAGCTGGGCTCGGAGCATGGTGATGCCCTTGCCGAGCTCCGAGCCGAAGCGCTGCCCGCAGATCTCCAGGTAGATGCCGGCGGCGCGGCCGAGCTGGGAGAGCCGGACCAGGGCAGTGATGATCCGGTCGCGCCGCTTCTCTTGCTCCTTCGTGGCGTAGAGGGCGAGTTCGGCGACCTCATCGACAAGGAGCACGATCGGGGTCGGTCGCAGGTGGTCGGGCAGGTCCCAGATGTCGGAGGTGATCTCCGCGTCCGGCAGATCCGCGCTCAACCTCTGCTCGCGGCGGATCAGTTGATAGACCTCCTCCATGTGCTCGACGAGCGCGTCGAGGAGGTCGGCGGCGGCGTCGGGGTTGTCGGCCAGGGCGGTGAACCGCCGGGCGAGCGGAGCGAGTTCAACGCCCTGCTTGCAGTCGATCCCGACCAGAGCGACATCCAGCGCGGCGAGCGCGGCGACGAGGTTGCGTTGATAGACGGACTTGCCGGACTGGGTGGCACCGATGTTCAGCGCGTGCGGGGTCTGGCGGTAGTCGCGGAAGTAGACCTCTCCGTCCTCCCGCATGGCGACCGGTACCCGCATCACCCCGCCACGGGCAGCCGCCGGCATCTGCACCCGCTTGAGGACGTCGTAGCCGGTCATCCGCAGTTCCACCACACCCGAGCGGATCTCCCGGGCCGTGACGTTCTGCATGACGAACGAGTGCCGAAGCCGGTCCGAGGCGGCCGAGAAGTCGAACGCGTCCTGACCGGGCCGCAACTTCACCCGCAGGACCAGTCCCGTACGCGTCGGCCGCAGCCGCAGGATCCGGGGCGCCCGCGACTCCGGCATGGGCCGGCCGGTCATCCGGGCCAGCGCCAGGCGCCAGCGCGAGGGCGGGACGGTCAGCCCACATGCGTCCATGACCGACGAGTACCGGGCGAGGATCCGCACCACCGCGAAGACGACGCCGAAGCTCATCCAGTACCAGGCCGGACGCTGCCACCGCAGAAGCAGGGCGACCGTGGCGACCAGCGCGAGGGTGACCGTTAAAGCGGTCATGGGTCAGCCGACCTTCGCGGCGGCGAGCGAGGTGACGGCGACGGCGCGGAAGCTGATGCCGTGGCGCTTCTGACCGTTGAACTCGTTCTCCCACGGCCGGGCGACGACGCCGGTCAGGGCGACCGGGGTGCCCATCGCGAGCTCCTCGGAGATGCCGGTCTTGGGCACGGTCAGGTTCAGGATTTCGGCGTTGCCGTCCATGACGAACATGACGTCGACCGTCATCAGCGGGGCGCCGGTGTCGCGGTCGGTGGCGATCTCGCCGGTCTGGCGGTTCGCGATCTTCGGGGCCGGAGGCTGGGCCACCATCACCATCGCGGCGGACGTGTCGACGGGGATCTGACGCACAGTGGATCACTCCTCTATAGAGGCTTAGCTCCTTCACTCCTGTATAGGAGTGACATGAAGAAGAGTGCACCACTCCTGTACATGAGTCAACCCGCCACGAAAAGAAACCGCAGCGGGTTGAGGGAAGTTGAGCGAGCGTCAGTCGGTCGCGGGGATCCGGTACTGGAAGACGAACTGGTCAGCAGCCATGAGCGTGTCGCAGACCTCCACGACCCGCCCCTTCTTCGTGACGGCATCCCGCAGCAGGTGGATGACGGGCGCCCCAGGGCTCAGCGCTAGCTCGGATGCCTCCGCCTTAGCGGCCGGCCGAGCCTGAAGCGTCTCCACGAACTCGGCGAAGGAGTGGCCGTGGTCTTCGAGCCGGGCGTAGATGCCACCAGGGCCCGGGTTCTCGGCGAACAGCTCGGGGATGTCCTTCACCACGTCCCACGGCAGGTACGACGAGGCGGTCTCGACGGGCGTCCCGTTCCGGAAGTACAGCCGACGCCGCGCGAGCACCTGAGTCCCCGCGTCGACACCGAGCCGTACGGCGATGTCCGCCGGCGCCTCCATTGGCCCGATGTAGAGGACGCTCACCTTGGCCGTGGCTCCGGACTGCGCGGACTCCGCGAGGTAGGCAGCCTTGCCGCCGCGGCGATGCGAGGCCCGGAAGCGGTCGGAGGAGCGGAGCCGTACGGGAGGCCGATCCTTCACGATCGAGCCCTTGCCGTGCCGGGTCTCGACGAGCCCACTGGCCCGTACCTCCACCATGGCCTTACGGATCGTCCCGCCGGCGACCCCGTACCGCTCAACGAGCTCAGACTCACTGGGCACCATGTCGCCGGCCTTCAGTGCGCCGGACCGGATCTGCTGGACGATGTCGTCCGCGATCTGCACGTACCGAGGTACGGCCTTGCCGGCTCCTGCTGGAGTTCCCACAGTCCTACCCACTCTCCTATGCTCCTGTACATGAGTAACGGGAGCGCGGGAACAAAGTCAACGCCACTCCACTCGGTGTCCGTGGCCGGAGCGGTAGTGCGCGAAGACGGGCGCCTCCTGGCGATCCGCCGAGCGGACAACGGCACGTGGGAGCTCCCGGGCGGAGTCCTCGAACTCACCGAGGCACCAGAAGCGGGCGTAGCCCGCGAGGTCCTGGAGGAGACAGGCATCCACGTGGACGTGGACGAGCTGACCGGCGTCTACAAGAACACGACGCGAGGCATCGTCGCCCTGGTCTTCCGCTGCAAGCCGTCCGGCGGCACCGAGCGGCTCTCGGAGGAGTCGACCGCGGTCGACTGGCTGACGCCGGCCGAGGTCGAGGAGCGGATGGCAGAGGTCTACGCGATCCGGCTCCTGGACGCACTCGACGGAAACGGCCCCCACGTCCGAAGCCACGACGGCCGCCAGCTGATCGGATGACTCGCGAGGAAGCGATTCCTCTCGTCGAGCGCCTGATGAACGCAGAGGCGTCTGAGGAAGAGTCGTCCGAGATCATGGCCACCCTCCAACGGGGCCTGGCTTGCCCGCACGTCAGCGACTACATCTTCTGGGACTTCGATCCGGAACTGACCGCCGAGAAGATCGTCGACAGGGCCCTGGCCTACAAGCCGATCGCCCTCTGAGGGCAGCGCGGTAAGACTTTCTCTACTTCATCAAGGCACCCGCCGCGCACGGCGCGGCGCGCGCGGCCCGTCGCCCGGGCCTGCGCTCCTGTCTGCGCCCCGCTCCAGCCCGGCCGCCGACCGCACGCCTACGGCTCAGGTTTGATGGGTTGCGCCGCAGCGCCGTTCAGGCACGGCAACCGCCACATGGCATGCGTGGCCGGGAGCGCCGCCGACTGCGGCCAAGATGGGCGCCCCAAAGACGGCCAGCGGCGGAGGAGGGGTTGCCTCTTGCGCATGGCCAGCCGACCACCGGGCCTGAGTAGGGCCAGGCGCCGTACCCCCGCCGTCACGGATGACGGGTGCGTGAGGCGAACACACCACCGGGAATGGGCGTGTGGGGAGCAGCTGCTGCCGCGATGTGGCGCCGGCCGGTGTGGTCGCTCCGCGTCGGTACCGGCCTCATTGTGGCTGATGAGCGTGTCGTCCAGTCGTCTCCCAGCAGGCCAAGAGGCAGAGGCTTCGCCGCAGTACTGCCCCCTGATCGTGCTCGCCTCCAGCTCGAACAGGACACCAGCCAAAGCAGCTCCGCCATGCCCGCCTTCTGCGTATCCTCTCAGCAAGATCGCGCGTGCATGGCCAGGGCAGGGGGAACAACGTGACTGTCAAGATTCCAACCCGGTTCGAACACATCTTGGGTGATGACCGGTTCAGTTCGACGCCATTGATCGTCCGCGTCCCGGATGACATGAAGCAGTTTGAGATTCTCCGCCGCACCACGGAAATCCAGGGTGGCGGAGTCCTTTCTTTTTTGAGTGGCGCAAGCGGTTGCGGCAAGACGACATCCGTTTGGTCGGCCTCAATCAACCTGTCGGATCGCTTCGAGCAGGTCATCGCCGTGCCAGCGACTGTCCCACTCCGCGAAGTAAGCGAATGGCTCACGACCAACACTCCACCAAGAACAAAGAAGTCGCTGCTTGTGCTAATGGATGGCCGAGAGGCATCGGATGACACAGTCGGCCTACGCCAGTTCATGGCCTCACTGAATCAATTCCTCCGCGAGCGCGCCGACATCATTGTGTGCTGGCCCACGACAAGCGAAGAATGGAAGGGGGAGCTTATTGAAATGGCCAGGACTGTCGGCGGGAGTTCACTGACGCCGGCGAGTGCAGACGTTACCATTTCGGGCCCGCCAAAGAGCGCCTGGCATGATGTCCTGGAACGACTGTTCATTCAGCTTGACCAGCGCCTCGAAGACCTAGGGATGAGCGAAAAATACATCGCCGAGGCGGTCGAATCGAACGAAGCAGTCGGTGACTTCCTCGGTTCCGTCCGTGATGGCATTGCCAATCGCGTCGACATGGTACAGATCGCCCAGGACCTACCTGAGATCCTCTTCGTAGTAACCTCAACCAGTGCCGTGGTGGGCGAAGCGAATCGCCTTCGCCGGGCCGGGACCATGATCCTCAAGGCTGAAGAGCTCGTCGGATACTCGCCCCGGTCAGAAGCTGGCAAATGGTGGCAGGAGCGGAATAACTCTCCACAGCACCACTTGGCCTACGTCATTTCACTCTTCCGGGCAAAACTGACCACCATGACCCCAAGTTCCGTGGTGTATTCAATCTCCGAATATGGACCGGAAGACATGAGGGATGCAATCCGAGAAAAGGGGATGACTAAAAGCACGACAAACGCGGACACTACCTTCCGGAGTACAGACTTCTGTAAATTCATCAGCGGATCGGGGATGAATGAACTTACGTCAACAACAAAGGGGAAGACGTCGGATTCCGTCTTGGCGTCTTTCTCGTACATTCAAGGCTCTTCGGCGCGGCGTCATAAGGTGATTAATCAGTCAATCTGCGCCCTGGCGGAGAAGAATGTCCCAGAATTCGCGGCCAGCTCTGGCCGATTCGAGGTGGATCTGGGCGATCAGGACACCTATGCTGACGCCGTAATCCTTCTCGGTGATCGAGAATTGAATCTAGAATTCCATCACTTGAGTGATGCTCACTGCAAAGCGGCTTCGATCGCGGCGTACATCATGAAGAAGTTGCGCGTTTACTCGAATCACTACAACATCACCCCGCGATAGATTAACGCACCAGCTCAACGCTGAATGTCACGATGGGCTTGACTTCTTTTCTGCTTCCGGCTCGTGGGGCATGTAGCTGCGGGGGAGCTGTCTGGAAGCACTCCCACTGTGGGGGTGCCACGCCAACGTGAGAGCAAGTCTCCGGGGCGTGATTCTGCGAGGTGAGCGGGGAATGTCGTTCTGGGGATCAAGCCAGGGGAGGGCTATCAGGTGGTGCAGCGGGGTAGCAGCCGAGGCAACGACTATCAGCGGCAGCAGCAGGCTTTGCTGCGGGCGCAGGAGCAACAGGATCGCAAGGCGGAGCGGGCGCGCAAGGCTGCTGAGGCTGCCAGCAAACGGAAGGAGCGTGAGCGGAAGGTCGCGTACCAGGAGCAGCAGGCAGAGCAGGCGAGAGTGCAGACAGTTGGTGTCGAGCACGAGGTTGAGCAACTCGGGCAGTTGCTTCGTAATGCTCTGGTAGGTGACCCGCCCACAACCTTCGAACGCCGGCGAAGGGCCCACACGCCGACAGCGTTAGATGAACGTTCTTGGTCTCGTGCGGAGCCTTCACCGCGCTGGGAGGATTTCGCACCCCCAGAGCCCAGCGGCCTTGCTGCCGTCCTGGGCCTTGGCAGGAGGCGACACGAGACAGAAGTCGCTGAGGCTCGCAAGCGATTCGACGAAGCGCAGGAGCGGCACACGCAAGCAGAGGAGAAGCGCCGGGAGACGCTGGAGAAGAAGCGCGCGGAGCACCGCCGGGCCGAGGAGCGTGCCGCTGAGGATGTCGCTGCCTTCAACAACCAGTTGGACGAGGAGCGTGAGGCGTACCGTGCCGGTGATCCTGCGGCAGTGGAAGATCACGTGGGGGCCGTCCTTGACGCATCGACATACCCGATGGGATTTCCGCGCGAGCATCGGATCGCCTTTCGCCCCGCTACGGGCGACGTCCTCGTCGAAATTCAACTGCCGCCGGAGTCGATCGTTCCCGCCGCACGCGAGTACAGGTACGTAAAGAGTCGAGACGAAATGACTGTGGTGCCTCGTCCGGAGAAGGAACGCAAGGAGATCTACTCGTCCGTCCTGGCACAGGTCGCTCTGAGGACGGTCTACGAGATCCTGGCCAGCGATCCGGACCGAGTAGTCAACGGCGTCACCCTAAACGGTCACGTCAAGACCATCGACCGAGCTACTGGGCAGGAAGTTTCACCTTGTCTGGTCACCCTCAGTGCCAGCAGGGAACAGTTCGGGAAGCTGCGCCTTAGCCAGGTTGACCCGGCCGCTTGCCTCAAGGGCCTGAATGCGCTGGTATCACCCAATCCCTACGACCTCGAACCGATCCGGCCCATCATCGAGTTCGATCTGTCTAAGTACCGCCTCATGGACAGCATGGACGTGGTAGCAGATCTCGACAGCAGGCCCGTACTGGTCAAGCTGACCCCGACCGAATTCGAGCACCTCATCCGCCAACTCTTCGAAGCGATCGGCATGGAGGCGTGGAACACCCAGCCTTCGAAGGATGAGGGCGTTGATGCGGTAGCGGTGAGTAAGGACCCAGTCTTCAACGGCGAGTGCATCATCCAGGCCAAGCGCTACGGCAAGCTCGTCGGTGTCGAGGCTGTCCAGGCGCTGGCTGGCGTCGTGGAGCACAAGCGTGCCGCCAAGGGCATCCTCATCACTACCTCTTGGTTTGGTAGGGCCAGCCACGACTTCGCCCGCCAGCACGGCCGGCTCCAACTCATCGAAGGGCCGGAGCTCAAGTACCTGATCAAGGAGCATCTCGGGAAGGACGTAATCCCGGGGCCTGTTCCACCCAAGCGTCCGCCACGCTGAGGACCTGGCTGCAGGGACCAGGATGATCGCGGCGGGGGCATTGAGGTCTCGCGCGGCCTATTTGCGGGTGGCGGGAGCGTCACCGAGGCCTCGCAGGCCCCTGAACAGTAACAATGTGCAGAATTCACGCGGCCTCCGGAGCCGTGTGCGCGAAGCCCCGGGCGTTGGCCCGGGGCTTCGTGTCGTTGTGGCGCGTGGCTGTTAGCCGAAGGCGCCTGCCGGCAGGTGGGGGACCTCGTTGCAGTCTCCGTGGTCGGAGGTGCCCGGCGTCGGGAGGCGGTGGCCGCGGCTTGAGGCTACGCGGAGTGCGTCTCGCAGGGCGCCGGCGAGGTCTGACGCCACGAGACGGAGTTCTTCCGGGGCCGACGACTCGTCGGCGAGTACCTCTCGGGCGTGCTCCAGGAGCTCGGCGGCGATGTCGAGTTGGGCGGCTTCGGCGCGGTCGGCCAGACGGGACAAGGGGCCGCCGGTGCCGTCGGTGCTCAGGAAGCAGGGCTTGCCATCGGGGCCCGACCATGGGAGGAGCCGGAGCTCGTTGTGGGGCGTCATCCTTCGGCCCTTCTGCCTTCGGGCGTGTGGTGGGTGGTGAAGACGGCTTCCGCGCGGTCGCCGGGGAGGGCCAGGAGCGCGGCCTCGACGACGCGGCCGGCGGTGTCGGTCGCTACGCGGGTGATCGCCAGAACGGCGAGGGTCGGGCTGATTCGGAGGGTTGCTGCTTCTACCGGGGTGGGGAGGCGAGCGCAGAGTCTCTCCTCGACCTCGGCCAGTGGCGTCGCCACGGTTGTGGGCCAGGTCGACTCGTCGGGTACGACAGCCGGCGCCAGATCGCGGGGGATGTAGACGCGGGACAGGCTGTGCGGCGAGGTTCCGTCGTGACTCAGGCACTGGAATTCGGTGAGGGGACTGCCAGCCGGCACCCGCAGCAAGACGGACAGGTGGCCGCGCGCCCGGATTTTGGTGGTGCGGACGCTGATCTGCAAGCCCGGAGTCGGCAGTGTCGGGCCGCCGCCGAGGTACGTGATCCTGCGAAGAGGGGGACGGACGAAGTTGCCCTTGCCGTGGACCTTTTCGACGAGGCCTTCGGCCTGGAGGAGCGCGAGGGCGCTCCGTAGGGTCGGCGTGCTGACCGTGTAGCAGGCGGCGAGTTGGGCTTCGGAGGGGAGGCGGTCGCCGGGTTTGATGCGCCCGGTTGAGATTTTGGCCCTGAGGTCATCGGCGATGACGTGACGGCGAGAAGCCACGGAGCTGATCACCAACTCTCTGCATCCGTAGGGCGATGAGCCGGGTTCGGGAGTGCATGGTCAGCAGTTCGCCCGATTCGAAGAGGAGACGCTTCGCCCCGCCGGGCAGCTGAATGAGGTCGGCCACGCGGCACGGCTGGCCGCCGATCTGGATGACGTCGCCCCGCTGGACGTTGGCCGAGGTGATTTCGACGTTGGAGGCCAGCGCGCCGCTCGGCGCCCAGCTCCTCATGGGGTCGCCTCCTTCGGCGCTTCCCGGTCGGCCGTCGGGTGGCAGGGGCAGTCACACGCCTCGTAGATCACGGGGACGCCGACCGGCGCCAGGGAGGGTGAGGACTGCGCGCACTCGTGGTGCGTGCCGATCCGACACGAGCTCGATCGGTAGGGGGTGGCTTGCGTGGGCATCAGTTGACCTCCTGCGACACGAAGTGCGGCGGCCTTAAGGGGCGCACTCTGGTGCGTCCGACTGCGTGGCGGATACGGTTCAACACGCTGATCAGCTCCTATCGCTGATGGCCAGGTCCCCGGACATCGCCCGTCGCGGGGACCGTTCTGCGTACGGCGGCCCATAAGGTGCGGCCGTTCAAGCTGCTGGCCTGGAGCCCGAATCGGTCGGCCTCCGCCACCACTTCCAAGGCCTCCCGCCATGTCTCGGCGGGGAGCGATTCCGGCACCTCCGCTTCGATCGACGTGTGACGGGCCTGCTCCTCCACGCGCGTGGTGAGTCCGAGGGCGGACAGCCGGGCGGCGATGTCCTCTGCGCTTGCTGCCGAAGCGGGCACAGGAGAGCCTCCGTCGCCAGGGGATCACGTTGCGTGAAGCTAGTTAACTAGATTAGAGCTAGTGGACTAGATTTTCCATATGCCTGAGCAGCAGCCGCCGTATCTCCGCATCGCTGACGAACTCCGGCGGAGGATCGCGGAGCACGAGTGGGAGCCCGGAGACCGTCTTCCCTCGCGTGCCCAGATCGGACAGGAGTGCGGCGTCGGCGAGAACGTCATCCGTCGGGCGCAGGAGCTGCTGATCTCCCAAGGGGTCCTGGAGGGGCGGGCGGGATCCGGAACATACGTCGCGGAGCCCCGTCAGCGTGTGCGTGTGGTTCGCTCGTCAGCGCGTGAGCAGGGCGGCGGTTCGCCGTTCCGGGCCGACATGAAGGCCTTGGGTAAGCAGGGGGACTGGGAGAGCCGGACCGAGGCCAAGGTTCCGGCGCCGGCGGAGATCGCCGGACGGCTCGGTATCGGTGACGGCGAGCTGTGCGTCCGGACCGTGTACGAGTTCCTTGCCGACGGTCGGCCTGTGCAGTTGTCGACAAGCTGGGAGCCGTACGACCTCACCGGCGGGACCCTTGTCGTCCTTCCCGAGGGCGGGCCGCACGCCGGGGCCGGCGTCGCGAACCGGATGGCTCAGATCGGCATCACCGTCAGCCATGCCGTCGAGCAGCCAGAGCCGCGGCAGGCGACCGCCGAAGAGGCGTCACTGCTCGGGATCCAGAAGGCCGCTCTCGTCACCCACATCCGGCGGACGTACTACAGCGACCAGGGGCAGCCCGTCGAGACGGCGGACATCGTCGTCCCCGCCGCCCTGTGCGAGATCGTCTACGAGATTCCGATCAACCGTTAGCGGGGGGGCGACATGCACAAGGAGCGGCACGACGAGCGTCTGTCGGACGACGAGCTGAAGCTCTTCATCCAGTACCTGCACCGGTTCGCGAACCACGACGTGGACATCTTTCTGAACCTGGAGGTCGGGGACCCCGAGTTCCCCGTCTACGTCATGTTCGGCAGGGACTATCCCCCGATCGGGGAGGCCTCGGACTATCACCGGCCGTTCGCAGGCCGCCGACAGCCGACATCCACAACTGACATCGATGACGGGGGATGACGGCAGTCCGGCACGGTTTGCCACGGCAGCCGCGAGCAGTGGCCCACCCCCGCCAGCGGCCGACTGTCAGTGCCCGGTGGGAGGGTGCCGCCATGCAGGACACACTCTTTGACTTGCCGGAGACACCTCCGGAGCATGCCGTGACGGCACACTTCCAGCTGGGTGGCGACGATCTCGGTGAACCCGATCAGTGGTCACTGGCCTTTGAGGCCGAGCGGCTCATCGGGGTCGTGGTCGCGGCTGCGGGTGTTGGTGAGGTCGACGGCAATGAGTTCGGTGGGGGCGAGGTGGTCATCTTCGCCTATGGGCCTGACGCACACGCTCTGTACCAGGTGATGGAGTCAGGCTTGCGTGCGCTTCCGTTTCGGCCGGCGCACGTCGTGCTCCGCTACGGGGAGCCTGCTGACGATGTCGTGAGCGAGCGGGTTGACCTCTGAGCATGCGTGCCAGATGCGTGCCAGAACGAACGGTCAGCCACGGTCACTGGAGGATAGCGACGGCGTCCACTGCTTGTGACAGCCGTCGTAGCGCACAGAGGGGCTGAGCTGCCATGACGGATCAGCTGCGGGCGCCAGGCTTACAAAGCAGATGTCGGCGGTTCGAAACCGTCCGCGCCCACCAGAACAAAGGCCCCTCGCCGATCATGGCGAGGGGCCTTTGACATCTATTTCTGACATCAACGGAGTCGGTCGATCACGACCGGGGACGGCTCCTGAGCAGCCGATCTATGTGACTCACGGCTTCCCGCTGCGTGTCCTGCACGACGTGCGTGTAGACGTTCATCGTCACCGCGATCTGACTGTGCCCGAGGATCTCCATCACGACGCGGGGCGGGACGCCGGCGGCGGTGAGGAGCGTCGCCGTGCCGTGCCGGGCGTCGTGCAGCCGGACAACGCGAAGGCCGGCGTTCTTCGCGACGCGGGTGAACGAGCGGTAGAGGTTCCGCGGCTCGATGGGTTGCCCGGTGCGGGTGGTGAAGACGTACCCGGTCTCCGCCCACTTCTCCCCGGCACGCTCGCGGGCAGCGGCCTGCTTGAGACGCTGCCACCGCAGGGGAGCGACGCAGATCGCGGGGAGCGGAAGCGTCTGCTTGCGCCGGCGCCCCTTGGGATCGTCCTCGTACACCTCACCGGCGACCCGCTGACGCTGCGTCCTGACCCGGATCTCCCGCTTGTCGAGGTCGACGTTCTCCCATCGAAGGCCGACAACTTCCCCACGGCGGAAGCCGAGGGCGATGGCGAGCACGAAGGCGGCGTACAGCGGGTCCTTACGGGCGGCGGCGAGGAAGTCGAGCGTCTCGTCCAGGGACCAGGGGGAGAGCTCCCGGGCGGCGACGGTCGGAGGCTCGACGAGCGTCGCGACGTTCCGGCTCACCAGCTCCTCACGGCAGGCCGCGGTGAGGGCGGTGCGCAGAACGCGGTGCGATTCCTTGGCCGTGGCGGCGCTGGTCTTCTTCTGTAGCTGGACCAGGAAGCGCCGGACGTCGGCGACGCTGAGCGATTCCAGCCGCTTGGAACCGATCATCGGGACGAGGTAGAGCCGGACGTGCACCTCGTACTTGGCCGCAGTGGTCTTCTTGCGATGAGGCTTGACGATGTTGTCGAGCCAGTACGGCAGCCACTCGGACAGCTTCATCGAACGGGTTGGGACGGGAATGCCGTTGTCGACCTTGTCGAGGAGCGCACGGCGCTTGGCGTCGCACTCCGCCCAGGTCTTGCCGTAGGAACTTCCGGGCGCGCGTGCCGTCGGGCTGGAGGACGTAGACGGCAGCCTGGTAGCGGCCGTCCTTCCGCTGGGTGATGGTGCCGGCACCATTGGGGTTGCGCTTGCGCTGAGTCGCCATCAGGCAGCCTCCTCAATCTGGTTGTCGATGAAGTCCCGGACGGCGTCAGCGGGAACGCGGCGCGACCGACCGATCGTGATCGAGACCAGTCGGCGCGACCGAATCAGGTCGTAGACGGTGGAGCGTCCGAGCTTGAGCCGTGCCATAACTTCGGGCACGGTCAGCAGTTCAGCGGTGGTCGTAGTCACACCAGCTCCCCTTCCAGTGCGGCTAGTTCGGTTCGGATCTCTCTGGCGTGTTCGCGGTTGTGCTGGATGTCGCGGCGGATGTTGGCGGCGAGCCACGACTCACCGGGCGTGTGACCGTGGCCGGCGTAGACCCAGTGCGCGACCACGAGGACGGTGGCCTCGGGGTGTTCGTCGGGGTCGCGCAGGCCGAGAGCGGTGCGTTGTTGGTGGGCGCGGTAGTCGGCGCGGACCTGGCGTAAGGCGCCGAGGGTGGTGGAGTAGCGGCGGGATTTGGTGGAGAAGTGGCCGCGGAAGCCGAGCATGTGGGCCCAGGCGCGAAGCCGCCGGTCGGGGTAGGCCGCATCGAGGTCCATGCAGGCTTCCATCAGGCGTCGGGGGTGGTCGGGGATGCCGAGGAGGACGAGCGCTTCCTTGTTGCCGACGGGGTGATCGACGGTGCCGGTGGTCTCGGCGGCTTTGGTGGCGTACTTGGCGACGTAGGAGGCGACGGCCTGTTCGGTCAGTTCCTCGCCGTCGCCGAAGGCGCCGATGGGTTGGACATCGATCTGGGTGCCCCAGGTGAGCGTCATGTCCTGGTCGACGCCGTGGTCGGGTGCGGCGGGGACGACGACGCGGACGCGTGCGGCAGCCTTGATGGCGTTGGTGAGCAGGTCGAGGGTGGCCCAGGCCGGGGGCGGGGTGTCGGGGCCGTCCGGTCCGTCGAAGCGGATAACGGCGTGGAAGTGGACGGCGCCGCGCTTTTGGTACTCGGCGACCTTGCCGAAGGAGACGCGGGACTGCTCGCGGGCGGCTTTCTGGGTGAGGCCGGCGCGGGCGGCGATCTCCCGGCGCAGGTAGATCGTGAAGTAGCGCCACAGCTCGGAGGCGTGGTTGTTCCACAGGACCGCGCCCGCGTAGTCGTACGTGGCCGGGTCGAGCGGTGTGCCCAGCTCCGGGGCGTCCTCGTCGTGGCGGGTGCCGCAGCGGCAGGGGCGGTTGCTGGGCCGGTTGTGGACGGGGCCGAACGAGGGGGCGGTGAGGGTGGCGAAGACGCGGGGGTGATCCCGGATGGTCTCCGGGGTGCCCTTGTCGGGGGCGCCGACGAGTCCGGCGCGGATCAGGTGGTAGGTGTCGCCGGCGTAGGTCCAGGCGCAGGACGGGCAGCGGGAGGCGCGGCGATTGCCGCAGGCGACCCGCAGGACCCCGCCGGGCTCGGCGTCGGTGGTGTAGGCGTGGAGGACGGTCTTGGTGGCCGGGTCGAGGAGCTTGGTGCCGCCGGTCAGGCGGATGGGGGCGGCGCATCCGCCGGTGTGGCGGATCTGTTCGGTGAGGCGGTCGAAGCCGGGTGACCCGGCCACCCGGAGCAGATCGCTCAGGGTGGTCGGGTCCAGGCCCGCCGCAGTGGCGGTGTCGGTCACGTGATCACTTCCCGTGCGCAAGGCCGTGGTTGGCGTTCCATCCGGCGACCAGGGCACCGACCTGGGCGTCTCCCTCGGCGGAGGCCGTGGCGCCGCAGTGGCAGACAGCCGAGGCGGTGGCGGGCTCGGACGGGGAGGGCTTGCTGATGTGCAGCCCGGGCGCGCTCTGTGTGGGGGCGAGGCCAGCCACGGCGGTCACTTCCCGGCGCGGGCGAGGGCGGCGGGGACGGTGTGGCCGAGGCCCCGGCACGTGCGGCAGTTGACGCGGATGGTGTCGCGGGTGCCATCGGCGGTCTTCAGGCCCGTGGTGATGGTGGCGGTGGCGAAGCCGTCGCAGTCGCGGCAGATACGCGGGGCCTGGATGGTCTGGGGCATGATGAGGTCTCCCTTTCGGGTCCGTTGGATCTGGAATGGGGTTCAGGCGCCCGGGGCGGCGGAAGTTTGGCGACAGAGGCCGCCCCGGGGGCCGCTTAGCGTGTGTTGCGCCTGCCGTGACCCTTGGCCGCGTACATCGACATGTCTGCGGCGGACAGGGCGTCGGTGAGGATCGGGACTGGCAGGTGTTCGCGGTGGCAGTGGCCGACCGAGGCGGAGACCCGCAGCGTGTGGCCGTTGTGCGTGACTGGCTGGTCCAGTGCGGCGCGGAGGGCCGGGAGGCCAGGGGTGTGGTCGGGGTAGGTGACGATGGCGGCGAACTCGTCTCCGCCGAGGCGGGCTGCGATGCCGTGGCGTCCGCACCAGGCCGCCAGACGGTCAGCGGTCGTGGTGAGAACGGCGTCTCCGGCGGCGTGGCCGTGGGTGTCGTTGATCGCCTTGAAGTCGTCCAAGTCGACCAGGACCACGAGCGCGTTCGCGTGCCGGGTGATGAGGTGGTCGGCGCGGGTGGTCCATCCGGCGCGTGTGTGCAGGCCGGTCAGGGGGTCGCGGCGTGCGGTGGCCAGGCGACGGATGAGCAGTCCGCCGTGCAGAGCCCAGCCGAGGGCCGGTAATCCGGCGGCGGCGAGCGTGTACGTGTCCATGGTGGTCACCGGCCCTTCTGCACGTCGCGGATGAGCAGCCGCAGGACGACCGCCACGACGGCGACGGAGACGCCGGTGATGGCGACCGCGAGCAGCAGGGAGACGAGGACGGCACCGACGACCAGGACCACGGCCCCGCCGCCGGCGGCGAGGGCGACCGCGCTACCGGGAGTGAGCTGAACCGTCGGGTGGGAGGCGGCGACCGGCACCGGCGCCGTGGCCGGGGTGGCCGGCGTGAGGGCCGTCGAGTGATCGGGCGCGATGGGCTGGACCGGGATGTAGGTGTCCGGGGTCGGGTACTTCGGGGTGAACACGAGCGGGTCTCCTCTCAGGCGTTGCAGCGGTGGGTGCGGGCGGCGAGTTCGGCGCCGGCGCGGGTCGGGTAGTCGGCGGAGTAGTCGCAGCCGGGGGCGGTGCACACGGCGGTGTGCTTGGTGCGGCCCCGGCCGTCGTGGTGGGTGCCGACCAGCACCGGGCCGAAGCGGACGACGTTGTAGAAGCGATTCGGACGCAAGAGGCCGATCTCCTTTCGAGGTCAGGCGAGTTGGAGGGCGATCGAGTCAGCCAGGGCGGGCGGAACACCGAGGCGGGCGCGGAGCGTGGCCGCGTCGATCGGGGCACCGGTCTGGGAGCGGTGGACGTCCGCGATCTTTCGCGCGTGGTCGAGCAGTGCGGGCGGGACAGGCACGGCCGGAGCCGACGGGGCAGGCACCGGCGGGACCGGTACGACGGTGGGCTCCGGCGCCATTTCTTCCGGTGTGGGCGCGGCCGGCGGAAGTTCGGGCGCCGGTTCCGGGGCGCGCTCCACGGTCAGATCCGGCACCGGTTCGGTGTCGGGCTCTTCCAGCGGCGCCGGGGTCGGATCGGGCTCAAGTGTCGGGGTGTGGGTGTGGGCGAGGAGGGTGCCGCCGAGGAAGGCGAGGGCGGGCCATCCGGCGACGAGGATGCGCAGCCAGGCCGGGACGTGGTGCATGTCGAGGAGTCCGGCGGTGGCGACGTTGGCGCCGAGGGAAGCGGTGAGGGCGATGGCGAACCACAGCCACGCGTCACGGTTGCCCGCCTCGGTACGCATCCGGCGCCAGGCGGCGACCAAGAGCAGGTCGACGCTGACCGGGTAGGCCCACGCCTTCCAGCCGTCCTGCCCGGCCGCCGCAGCCAGGTCGTGCAGGTGGGCGAAGGACAGAGCACCAGCGATGACGGCCTGGATCAGGACGGCGTCGAGGCGGAGGGTTCGGGCCACCGGGTCACCTCCTTTCTTGGGTCAGGCGAGGCAGCTGTCAGTCCGTTGCCGGGACCGGCTTCACCAGCGGCACGGACTCCACCGGCGGGACCTCAGCGGGAACCACGGGCCGGTACGGGGCGAGGGCCGGGAGGTGCGGGGTGAGGTGCGCGAACTCCACGCAGATCGCAGCGGCCTTGGCCGCACTCAGCTCGGGTGTGCGGATGCGGGACCAGCCGCCGGAGGAGTCACCCGCCACCGCGACACCGGGCTTGTCGGGCGGGATCGTCGTCACCGCCACCACGGCGTCCGGGGCGATGTCGCCCAAGCCCATGTCGGCGGTCTGCTTGTCGTTGACCCGGTGAACGACACGGCCAGTGAGCTGAGCACGCAGGGTGGTGGCACCCTTGCCGAGGTCCGAGCCGAAGCGCTGCCCGCAGACCTCCAGGAAGATGCCGGCCGCACTGGCCATCTGCCCGAGCCGGATCATCTGCGTGACCATCCGGTCCCGCCGTTCCTCGTCCTTCTTCCCTGCGACGAGGAACAGCTCCGCGACCTCGTCCACCAGGAGCACGACCGGCACGGGACGAACCGTGTCGGGCAGGTCCCAGATATCGCCAGCGCCATGCTCGCTGAGCAGGTCGAAGCGGTCTTCCATCTCGCCCACGAGCGCATCCAGAACACCGGAAGCTTCCTCAGGGGTGATCGCGAGGGCGGAGAGCCTGGGGGCGTACCCGCGCTGCTCGACACCGCGCTTGCAGTCGATCCCGACCAGCGCGACGTTCAGCCGCGCGAGCCCGGCGATCAGATTGCGCTGATACATGGACTTGCCCGACTGGTTCGCCCCGAGCGTCAGCGCGTGGGGGACCTTCAGGTAGTCGCGGACGAACGCGGTCCCGTCCTCCCGCAGCGCGACCGGAACCGTCATGGGCCCGGACGGGCGCCGGCGCGGCATTCGCACCCGACGCAGGACGTCATAGCCAGTCATCCGCAGCTCGACGAACCCAGGCTTGGTCTCCACCACGTTGACCGAGTGGACGCCCCAGGCGTGCCGCAGCCGTTCCGAGGCCGCCATCACGTCGGCGGGCTCAAGACCAGCTGGGAGACGGAGCGTGACCCGCATCCCGGTCGAGGAACCCCGCACCCGCCGGATCTTCGGCGGCACCGGCTGGACGTCGCTGCGACGGGCCACGTTGCGCACGAGGAAGGCCCGGAAGCGGGATGGCTGCACCGTCAGCCCGCACACGTCCATGGTGGAGCGGTAGGTCATCGTGAACCGCACCTGCGTGATCGGCAGTCCGACCAGCGACCAGTAGAGGCGCGGGGCGCGGACCTTCGCGACCCCGAGGCCACCGGCGCCGGCCAGCGGGAGGCCGACCTCCCATAATGTCGACAGGTCCGTCATGGTCAGGCCCCCATCGGCGTGACGGCGACGGCGCGGAACGAGATGCCGTGCCGGGTCTGGCCGTTGAACGTGTTCTCCCAGTCCCGCGCCTTGAGCCCGATCACCGACACCGGCGTGCCCGGCGTCAGGTTCTCCGGGAGCCCGGTCTCCGGGACGGTCACCTGGTAGAGGTTGCCCTCACCCTCGTCCGAGATCAGCAGGCCCACCGTGGACAGCCCGGCACCGGTCTCCCGGTCCATCGCGCGCTCACCGGTCTGCTTGCTCACGAGCTTCGGCGCCGGCGCGGTCGCGACGAACACCACGGCGGTCGAAAGGTCAATCTTGAAGGACGGCATGAGCACTCCCCTACATTGTCGAAGCAGCCCAGAAGAGGGCCGCAAGGCCCGCTGTCCTAGGACTGCGAGCGGCCTGAGTAGATAGTGCCCCGCAGTCCTAGGACTGTGTTTGACTAGATCTCGTCGAGAGGGGTTCGAGATGGCGCCCAAGTGGCGGGAGCTGGCAGACAAGCTGGCTGAGCAGATCAAGAGGGGCGACTACGAGCCAGGCCAGCGCTTGCCGCAGATCAGAGAGCTGGTCGAGGCCGGCGAAGGCTCCAAGGCCACCGTCCACGCCGCCTACAAGGCACTGGAGGCGGAGGGCTTGGTCACTTCCTCCCGTGGCCATGGGACTGTCGTGCGTCAGCAGGTACCGCTTAAGCGGCTCGGCATCGCTCGGTACGACAAGGCCAAGTGGCGAGACGGCGACGAGGTTGCGTTCATCGCTGATCGCGTCGCCACCGGACGGGCGTACCGCCGCAACGAACAGACCCAGACGGTCAGCCTCGTCGAAGCTTCACCAGAGGTAGCGGCCGCACACGGCCTCACGGCCGGCGATCCGGTCTACGCCCGCGCACGGTTGGTAAAGGAAGGCGACCGGCCAACACACTCGCTGACCAGCTACTACCGGCCTGAACACGTTGAAGGAACCCGGATCGTCGATCCGACGCCCGGCCCGGCCGGCCGAGGTGGCGGGTTTCGCGTCCTTTACGACGCGGGTTACGAGATCGACCACATGAAGGAACAGCTCTTCGCGCGTACACCCACCCCGGACGAGGTGAAGCTCCTGCAGCTGCCACCCGGTGAACCAGTAGTCGAGCTGCACCGGACGACGTACACGGCTTCCGGCACAGTGGTCGAGTTCGCCATCGGGATCCATGCTGCTTCGCGCTTCGCATGGGAGTACGACTTCAAGGTCCCGGACTCAGCCAAGGACAGGGAAGGTCGGGAGTGATCTCAGCGCAGAACTGGGCAGACACGCAGCGCCTGTGGGACTACCACCAGATGGGCCACGTGCCCCGGCCGTGCTCGGTGGCGATCGGGCTCGGCAGCCACGACCTGGGGGTGGCCGACACCGCAGTCGACCTGTACAGGCGCGGCATGGCTCCACTGCTCGTGTTCACCGGCGCCACCAGCCCGACGACGCGGGAACGCATGCCCCGCGGTGAAGCCGTCCATTACCAGGAGAGGGCGATCGAGCTTGGTGTTCCTAGCTCGGCGGTGCTGGTGGAGCCGCGGGCCCGAAACACCGGTGAGAACATTCGCTTCTCTCGGGAGCTGCTGGCCGAAGTCGGCATTGACGTGTCGTCCGTTCTGCTGATCAGCAAGCCTTACGAGGAACGACGGGCGTACGCCACGGCGCGGAAGCTGTGGCCCGAGGTTGAGATCGTCAGTGCTTCCAGCCCAATGACGCTCCAGGACTACGTAGACGCCATTGGTGACGCTCGGCTGGTGATCGACATGCTTGTCGGCGCATTGCAGCGGCTGCTGATCTACCCGGAGCTGGGATTCATGATCAGCCAGCAGGTGCCAGATGATGTGATCGGTGCGTACGAACGACTGTGCCGAGGCGGCTTCACGAGTCGCCTCATCCGAGACAAGGACGGTCACGTCCTCAGCCAGGCGCGTCGGTGACGGGCAACGGCATACACGGATTCCACTTGTTCAGAGGTGAGCTTGCCGGCGAGAGGGGCGAGAGCTGCGACTTCACGCTCCTGATAGACCCGGACCGTGTACTGGGTAGCTGCTCGCCGTAAGGACTCGACGCCCACGAACACCAGCACCGGCTCAACAGGCACGTCGAAGTCGCAGTACCGTCCCAACACGCCTCGGACGTATTCGGCCTCAGCGTTGCTTGCGGTGGCATAGGGGTGCGGCTTCCCACCGTTCACTTTGGCCATCGTGTCGCCGACCCAGACCGAAGCGCCACGATGGGTCTTGGTGTTGATGCTGAAGACTCCGCCGGGACCGATCAACAGGTGATCGATGTCGCCACCGTTGCTCTTCTCTATGCCGTGAAGGACCCGCCAGCCGAGGGAAGAGAGGCGTGCCAGCTCTCGACCAACCCGCTGTTCCCCCTCCAGCCCGGTGTACCAGGTGTCCCACTCGGAAAACTGCCGTAGCAGCTTCGCTCTCAAGCGTTGAGCGGTTGAAGGGCCCCCCGTTCAGCAATCAGCCCAAGGAGCCGAGCACCTGGACGGTTCTTCGCCAAGTCCTCGCTGGGTGACAGGGGTGGGAGGGCTGCCGGTCGAGGAGCGCGTCGCTGAGGTGTTGGCGGGGACTGCTGCGCGCGAGGCGCAGGGGGTGAGGCGCCGGCAAGTGAGGAGCCAACGGTGACCCCGTCGCCGAGGTGCCTTCGAAGTAGAGCCAGAGCTTCATCCTGGTACTTCTGAACCTTGATCGTCACGACCTTGGTGGCTCGGTCTGCCCATGCCACAGCAGCGCCGTTCGGCAGGTTCACGTACAGCCGATCCTTGCCGTGCCGCTTCCACGGATTCACCGTCAGATCGCTCATCGATCCCCCCATGCATGCCGTCTCCACACACATGCCAGCAGCTGGCGGCTACGCCGACAAGACCGCCCGGCCCGAGGGAGCTGTTACAGGTTTCTCTACCTCATCAAGGCACCCGGCTGCGCTACCGCTCCGCCGGGCGGGCTTCCCGGCTCCGCTCCGCGCGACGCTCCTGCCTGCGGCCCGCTCCGCGCGCGCTGCGCCGACGCCCGCCCCTGCAAGACGGGATAGGCCCAAGGGCATGAGTCGAGTCCCAACGGCCGCCGGGTTCCCACGGTCACCGACATGCCTCCGGCGGGGGCGCTCCGACTCCGGGATGGCGGGGGCACCGTACGCGAGTGCCGGCCCGTGGGGTGTGGCGGTGGGCAACTCCCATCCCGTCTGCCGTCGACCCAGGACAAGCCGAGCAGCCACGGCACCGGGCGTCCAGGTCGTTCGTACAGTGGCGCGCTCCACCTGGACGCCCGGCACCGCGCCCGCTCCACATACGTGTGGGCCGACGGCAGACGGGACGGGAGTTAGAGGTGAGTGACGGCCGAGGCCGTTCCCTTTCTTGCGGAACAGCAGCGAAGACAAAGGTGCCCGTGCCACGATACTGATCCCAAGTTGGGAGGGCACATGAAGGCTCAGGAAGCACTCATCTCAGTCAGGCTTGTGGATCACCCGGTCTACTACCCCCAAGAAGCATGGGACATTCAGCTTGACCACCTCGACATGTACACGGAGGAAGTATTGGAAGAACTCGCAATCATCCGCTGGGCTGAAACTTCCGAGTGGCCCACCCACAGCACGGTCTCAGCGAATACAACGCAACACAACTGGGGCGCATCAGGCTCGTTCTCTGAAATCATCATGCAGGTTTCCACTGGGGCAATGGGAGGAGTTGGAGCCGCGGCTATCGCTGGCTCTATAAAGGCCATTTATGCAAAATTGAGGGCCCGATCGCAGGGTGAGACCTGGAGCAATATCCCATCCGCCGAGGAAGCCTCACGTCTAGCGAAGTCTCGACTGCACCTGCATTACGACGTCGCAATGGACAAGCTAACCGTTTCGAGGTCCGATATCGACGCCGAGGCGGAGCGGTACGACTTCAATTTCGTCCATGAAGACGGCAGGAAATTCGGGGCGACAGTTGGAGCGGCAAAGGGAATCCCCTCATGCACGCGCGTCTGGATGGAGACGGCGCATCCTATTCTTCGCCCCACACGCGAACCACAGCAAGAGGAAGGATGATTTAAGGCGTCGGGGCCGGATAATGTTAGCGAGAGAAGAGTGACGAGGATTTCACCGGATTCTTTCTGCAGGTCCGAGGGTTGCGCTCGCGCGGTGTACGCCATGGGCCTCTGCGGCACCTGCTACGAAAAGGACCGCAAGAGTCGAATCTACAGAAAGTGCGAAGAGGGGGACTGTGCGGGAAACCAACACGGCCACGGACTTTGCAGCAAGCACTACCAGCGTCGCCGAAACGCGATGCCCAAGCAGCCTTGCAGTCTCGAATATTGTGAGGCGCCACTTTGGGCGGCAGGGTTGTGTCGAGGGCACTACAAGCAAAAGCAACGTGGAGGGGAATTCACTCCGCTCCAGGATAGAAAAGGTAGGACGCATCCCTGCAAGCATACTGGGTGCGAGGGAACTCCCGTGGCGAGAGGTTACTGCAACCTGCATTATCTGCAGTTCATGAAGACTGGTATGACAACCGATCGTTCGCGACGGCGGCGCAGCAAGAGCATGCTTGCAGAACTCCTAAATCAAGGCCTGTGGGAGTGCTGCCTATGCAATCACAGAGCACCAGTTGAAGAGTTTGGTAGATCCACCACCGGCGCTCCTGCTTCATACTGCCGCACCTGCTCTAACATGAAAATGCGTCTCCGTAAGTTTCGAATGACGGAAGACGCTTACGCTGAACTCCTTGAACTGCAGGGAAACGGTTGCGCGATATGCGGCGTTGCGCACCCAGACGATTCTATTTGGCACATAGATCATGATCACGCCTGCTGTCCTGTTGACGCCACGATTACGTGCGGAAAGTGCATCAGGGGCCTTCTGTGTCCCCCCTGCAACACCAGAGCGCTCGCTTGGTATGAACGGCTCCCCGTCGGGCTCCGAACCTTCGACCTGCTTAATAACTACCTCAACAGTCCCCCGTATCGCCTGTATATGGGCAGCAGGCACCGCCGCTAGGCACTCTATGTGCACCCGAGTAATGAACTCAGGGCGGGGTTGCAGCCTTGCGGCCCATTCGTGGACTAGGCGCGCCAAACCAAAGACAGTTATGGGGATCTGACCTGCGCAAATGATCGACACGCACGGGTCCTCCGGAGCTTCGTGCGATCGCGGTCATCATGGTCGGCATGAACCCTGAATCCAGCAGCGCTCCGACGGAGAGCCCCAGATTACGGCCGTGGGGTGGTGCCGGACTGGTATCCGCGTGGGACGCGAACGCGCGCATCGAGGTACGAGACTTTGGGGGCCAGGTTGTCATCGAGGTGCATGCAGCCGGCCTCAGGACGCCGGCTGGGAATTGCTGGTGCTGGCCGGGGACGGCGTTCCCGATGGGGCCCATCTGCATCTCGAAGACAGTAATGAGCTGGAGGACGGGTCCGTCACCCTGGTGCGGGAGCGCAGCGACGAGGAAGCGTCGGCGCACGGCTCGCGGGCGGCGATGGCTGGGCCATCTGTGGACCTTCCGAGAAGCCTTAGTGGTGACCGGTGGGGACCGACAGTGACAAGTCGACGGCCAAGGTGACCCGGGAAGCACGCAGCTCAGGAGCCCCTCACCCACTGGTTCGCACCTAGGGGCGGCGGTCAGACGAGATGGGGTGTTTCTCGCCGCGGCGGTAGGTTGAGTGGCTCGTGGTGGTGCCAGATGAGGTAGCGGTCCTCGCGGCGCAGTTCGGCGGAACCCCACTCGATGCGCATGACGCCCTGGGTCATGGAGCAGGCGTAGGCGACGAGTACGAGCTTCACGTCCTCTGACAGCACGGCGAGGTCCGGATGGGGTTCTTGCTCGTCCAACTCGTCGAGGCCCAGGTCGAAGGCTTGTTGCATGGGCTCGGGGCCATGCCGGCGTATCAGCTCGGCACGGAATCCCGTGGCGCGTCGCAGTCGTGCCGTCGTGACGGGGACGTCTTTCTTCGCGTAGCGGAACGGATAGATCACATGGTCGCCAAGGGGCATGAGCGTTCGTCCCTGTAAGCGCACAGGGGCAGCCGTGGGGAGCGAGGCGAGGCCCACTTCCAGTTCCTCGTACTGTGCGGCGTACAGGCCGTGTCCGTATGCCTCCAGAGTCTGTGTTTGCACTCCCTCGTGGCCGCTACGGGCTCGGGCATGAGCTCGAACCAAGCTGGAGGGGATCAGTTCGACCAACGGGCCGGCGGCGTCGCCGAAGGTCTTCTCGGCCCATCCTGTCACGGTTGGCATGGCCTACTACCGCCCTTCCCCCTTGTGGCACCTGAGTGCCGAGCAGCATTCAACGAAACCGTGCAGGTTGGGTGTGAGCCGCGCAAGAGGGCATCCGGCGCATGACCGGGCGCACGGTGGCCATCATTGGTTGCCTCGGGTGGCCGGTGGTCGTCAGTGGTGGGCCGTACGCTGCCGCCATGCGCAGAGGAGCGATCACACAGGGATCCGTGCTCAAGGCCATAGCGGAGTACGACGAGTTGGGACAGGCAGCGTTCCTGGCGAAGTACGGCTTTGGCGAGGCTCGTTCGTACGTTGTGCTGCACGACGGGCGGGAGTACGACTCCAAAGCCGTAGCCGGCGTGGCGCACCAGTGGGATCAAGGACGAGCACTCAGAGCCGATGAGTTCAGCGGAGGCAAGGAGCACGCCGCGGCGTGGCTGAAGCGGGCAGGCTTCCAGGTCAAGGCCGTCAAGAATCCTGACTGGGCCCGGGACGAGATCATCCTTGCCTGTCAGCTCGTGATGGAGAACGGCTGGAAGGGGCTGGACGCTCAGGACGCCACGGTGGTCGAACTGTCAGCCCTGCTCCAACTGCTTCCCATCCACGCGGAGGCGGAGCGCAACGAGAAGTTCCGCAACCCGAACGGAGTGGCGCGCAAGACGTTCGACATCGCCACGCGACATCCGGAGTACCAGGGCAAGCCCACCAACGGCGGCGCCCTCGATGTTGCAGTGCTGATGGAGTTCCTTGCCCGGCCCGACGAGATGACCGAGGTCGCTCGTCTCATTCGGCAGGGCATCGCGGCCGGCGAGCTGCAGAGCCTTGCGCCGACCGAGGAGGAGGAGTTCGACGACTACAGCGCTCCTGAGGGACGGCTCCTCATGCGCCGGCACCAGGCCCGCGAGCGGAACAAGAGCCTGCGGAGGAAGAAGATCGCTTCTGTGGTTCAGCGCGGTGGGCGGCTGGCGTGTGAGGCGTGTGGGTTCGACTTCGAGGAGGTCTACGGCGACCGCGGTGCTGGGTACATCGAGTGCCATCACGTTGTGCCGTTGCACGAAGCAGGCGAGGGGCGGACAAAGCTCAGCGATCTCGCCCTCATATGTGCCAACTGCCACCGCATGATTCACCGGCGTGCGCCATGGCCGACCCCTGAGGAGCTGCGGGCCTCCATCGCGCGAAAGCATGCAGCTGACAAGCGTGCCGCGGAAGCCATTGCCCGGCCTCGCAGGGCGGCTGACGAGCAGATGCCGAGCACGTGATCTGACTCCAATGCCGACATCAACGTCGGCGCACAGACACAGTTCCGATGGGCGATGGGTCGACGGCGGACAGGATGATAGCGAGGGCGCCTGGGATGATCGCCACGCCTTGCTGTCCGTCCTTCCACCGTTAACCTAGGGCGACTTCAGGTATCCCCTCGCGTTGAGGTATTGACTCCAGGAATCAACTAGATGGATTAGGAATTCGACGATATCGTCGACGTACCTCTCAACATCCGCGATGGCGACGCCTGCTTGCTGGAAAATTTCAGTGTAGGCGATGTTTCCGTGAGCAACGTCGTTTCTGAGCATCGCCATCTTTTGTAGCGAGGCCCCCCAAGATGCGACGGGGAACGAAACACCAGGAAGGCCATATATCTCCCAGAGGCGATTGAAATGCTCAGGTTTTAGCGTTTTTCCGTCGAGCGGCGGCTGGGCTTGCTTTCTATTGATGGGGAATTCTGCCGGCTCAGCACATGCATCCAGGGTTGTTGCGTACCTTCGACGCTCCCATAGTTTCCCGTGGTCATTGAGTTCGCGAAGGCTTTCGAAGGTGGTGTGGGCGGCGAGCTGTCGCAGCGTAGCCCTCAAGTCCCCTACCTGGATGGTAGAGGCGTTCAGGGCGGAGTGAGTATCCTGGATCAAGTACTTCGTGAACGACTCGAGCTCCGCCATTGAGCACACAATGGCGAGTGCTCTCGCGTCGCGACTCTCGCTTGCCCATTGAAGATTCCCTGTTGCGGACCTTCCTGTGACTAATGCCAGGAAGTTCTTTAGGTCGTCAACTCTCCGCAGGAACCTATCGGCCCGATCGTGTATCTCCGCCACGAGCGTTTCATGCGGCGCCACTGAGCAGTTCCTTGGCTCGCTTCAGGCGTCGGCGCAGCATCGAACGAGTATTCGTGCCTGCGCCCGTAGAAGCCCGCAGTTCGGGATCCTCTAGCCAATCCGGAGCAACGTCAGAAAAGGCGATTCCTTCCTGCACCATTTCTCCTGCGGCGACGAAGCATGCCTCGAACTGGACAAGGGGGGTGACTGGGGTCTGCTTGCGGAGAAAGGCCCCGCCGCCGCATGCCCTGTGTAGGGCTGCCAGTGCTTGGTCGAAGATGTCGCGCTCGGCGGCATAATTGAAATTTTTGTTGGCTTCCTGCATGTATTTATTAAGGAAGGTCTCGACCTTCCCGTCGAACTTATCCTTGTAATTCTTGTAGGCGAAGAATTTAAGGACTTGCTCCGTTCGTGTCCCATCATCTTGGCGCGCTTTTTGCAGCTTCAGGACATCGGTGAGGCGCTCATCCTTTGAGAGTTCTTCGAGGAACTCGTTGAAGCGCCCCCGGTAAACGCATGCCCGAACCTCTTGGGCTGTGAGCTGAATTCCTCCCCGGTTCAGCCTCTCGAAGACATCGAAGCGCGCCTGGAGGTCACTCTTGTCTGTTAGTGAGGTGACCTGTAGAGGTTGCCTGCCAAAATATACCTGCAGGTTTTTGGGAAGGTCGGAGAAGGTGCACTCGTTAAGCTCGGTGAGCTTTTCCAGTCCCCGCAGGCGTAGAGGCTCGTCCCGTTCGGTGAGTTGCGCTTCATCAGAGTCGCGTGCCAGGAAATGTGCGAGTGTCGAAAGCCGCTGGAGCCCGTCGACTACTTCCCATTGGAACCCGACGTTTGTAGCGACAAAGATTGGCGGGATCGGAAGTCCCAGGAAGACTGATTCGATGAAGAGGGACTCATCGTCCTCTGTCCAGCGAAACTTTCGCTGATAGCTCGGAGATGCGTTTAGCTCCTCGTCGAAGATCATGCGCACCAATTCGCGTACGGAGAAGTTGTGTACAGCCACATCGACTCGTCCACGCTCTCCGCGCAACTGCTCTTCGAGGTTCTCAAGAGTGGGAGACTCAGCCATGCAGAGCATTCTAGTGTCGCAAGGCTCAGCGACGAAGGCCACGGGTAGTTGGCTCCTCCGGCGAAGGCCTCAGCTACGGCGGTCAAGCCTCCCTCGTCGCAGTCCTCGATGGCCAGTCAGGTCCCCGTCGTTGCCATGGCCGACCTCTCGTCATGGCAAGGCGTGCCGAGGAGCCTGCTGTATGCCGGCGTTACCCCGTGTCGATGCGGGTGCCGCCCGAACTGTCCGCCGCTGGACGGGCCGTGTGCATCGGCCCCCGTTGCGGTGAAGCTCTCGGCAGTTGACCTCGAGCGTTCTGGGGTGCCGCAGAGGGAACAGGAGAGGGCTGATCATGGTGAGGCTGACATCCACAGGTGACATCAACACGGGTGTACAGCAGCGGTCTGCCGCGGTTACTCATGTTCCTGGTTGCTTGCCTGCGGCGGCCCAACGTCGGGCGCAGGGCGAGCTTACAAAGCAGATGTCGGCGGTTCGAAACCGTCCGCGCCCACCAGGACAGAGGCCCCTCGCCGATCATGGCGAGGGGCCTTTGACGTCCGTTTCTGACGGCAACGCGGACGGTCACTCATGCCCTGGGGCGTCTTGGTGCCAGCGGGTGTCGTGCCGGTGCGATTGGGAGTCACGTGACACCTGCCGGCGGGACAGGGTCAGCTTGCGCTGCTCCCGGTCGAGGGCTGTGATGACGACCGTCATTTTGTCGCCGACCTCGACGACGTCCTGCGGAGCTGCCCCGGGTACCGACGTGACCCGCTCAGTCCCACCAGAAGTACCAGCTGCCGGCCCGCAGCTGGCCCGCCGCGAGGGCCTCCAGGGAGCCGACGCCCTGCGAGACGATGTCGGGGCAGTAGGCGAGGTGTTCCAGGGTGGCGGTTGCCAGGGACTCGGGGGTGGCGGGGCGGCGGTGGACGAGGAGTTCGATGATGTCGGGCTCCAGGGTCACCAGGTCGGCGCCGTAGTGGGTGTGGAAGTGGCGCAGGACCGCCTGGTGGTCGGCGCCGTTGAGATCGTAGTTGCAGGCGCCCAGCCAGTTGAGGAGGGCGGGGACGTCGTGGCCGGCGGGGGCCTGGACGAGGCAGAGGGTGGTGCGGTCCTGGCCGAGGGCGGAGACGTGGATGCCGCCGGCCTGGGTGAGGTCGAGCTCGGCCTCGACATGGGCGGCGAGGGCGTGGACGGCGTCGGCCGTCACCTCTTCCGACAGCAGGTCGGGGTTGCTCGGGGTCGTCGTCCCGGGCGCGAAGTCGGGGCACAGACCGATCAGGACGCTCGCCAGCTCGTCCGGCTCGCCGGCGAGGACGGGCCACCAGCCCGTGTGCTCGTGCAGCCGGCGCAGGTCGCTCCAGAGCCGGAAGGCGTCGACGCCGTCGACCTCGCCCGCGTAGACGGGTGTGCCGTCCGTCGCCGTGGCCGCCTCGCGGAGCGGGGGCAGGGTGCGGAGCTGCTGGAGTTCGTCGATCGTCATCGCCATGAGGGCACCGTAGCGAGGGGGTCCGACAGTGCCATACTCGCCGCATGGAGAACATGGGGGACGGGCCTGAAGTGCGGCCGCAGAGCGGGGAGATGACGGCCCAGGCGTACGTCGACGAGCGGCTCGGGCAGTATCAGGCGTGGTACGACCGCAAGGCCACCAAGATGAAGGCGATGCATCTGCGGATGCGGACCGTGTCGGTGGTCGGGGGCGCGCTGGTGCCCGTGCTCGTGAATCTGGACATGGGGTTCGCGCGCGTGACGGCGACCGTGCTGAGTCTGGTCGTGGTGGCGTCGGTGTCGCTGGAGAGCGTGTACCGGTTCCGGGAACAGTGGAAGAACTACCGGTCGACCGAGCAGTTGCTCGGGCATGAGCGGGTGTACTTCGCGGCCCGGGTGGGGCCGTATCAAGGGCAGTCGGAGCGGGACGCGTTCACGACGCTGGTCGCGCGCGTGGAGAAGGCGATCGCGAGCGAGAACTCGGCGACGCTCAATGTCATGACGCTCGGCGGGCAGGTCAACTCGGAGCTGCAGCAGTACGGGCTCCCCCCGCAGCGCGAGGAGAGCCCGGAGGCCGACGTCAAGGCGTGACGTCAGCACATGACGGAGTCGACCCGGGTCGAGTTGTACGAGCAGGTGTCGACGCGGGTGCCGTTGGCCTTCTTCAGGGTGGCGGTGTCCCGGTCGTTGTTCCAGACGTACGCGGCGCGGCCCTGGTAGAGGTGGGCGGCCGTGTTGGTGCCGCGGCCCGTGTGGACCGTGACGGTCTTGCCGCGGCCGAGGGTGAAGTTGCCGAAGGTGTACGTGTGGCTGGACGCGTCGGTCAGCGTCCAGCCGCGCAGGTTGACCGCGTACGCGGTGGTGTTGCTTATCTGGACCCACTCGCCGTTGAGGCTGGTGTTGGAGCGGGTGTCCGTCCCCGGGCTGTCGTAGTAGATCTTGTAGAGGTGGACGGAGCCGGCGGCCTGCGCCTGCGCGGGCAGCAGGAGCAGGCCCGCGGCGGCGGCCGTGGCGGCCGCGGCGATCGTGCGCGTACGGAACATGGGTGTCCCTCAATCACGGTTCGGAAGGGTGCGATGAGCGCGCGCAGGGTGTTGTCCCCCGTTCAACCATCCCGGCGCATTCACAGAGTACGCACAGTCTTCACAACTTCTCCGTGAAGGAAGGGAATCGGCCACTGGCCGTTATGCGTCGAAGTCGTACTCCAGGACGTACGACGACGCGTCCAGCGTCATCTCGTTGAGTTCCACCGCGACTCCCGCCTCCGTCACCGCCGTTCGGCCGATCAGGATCACCGGCGTGCCGAACTCCAGGGCCAGCCGCGCCGATTCGTCCGAGCTCGGCATCCGGCAGCGGATCTCCTCCCGGAAGTGCGCCGGCCGGTGGCCCAGTTCGGTCAGGCGGGCGTAGGTGCCGCCGGGGCCGGTGTCCGGTTCGGTGATCGAGGTGCCCGCGGCGAGGGCGGCCGGCAGGTACGAGACCGAGAGCAGCACCGGCCGGTCGTCGAGCACGAAGCGGCGGCTGCGCACGCAGACCGGGGCGTCGGCGGAGTCCAGGCCGAGCACCCGGGCCACCCGCGCGCCCGCCGGAGCGGCCGGCGTCACCTCGATCTGGTCGACGACGAGCGCGCGGTCCTCGATGTCGGCCGACCACACCGAACGGCCGCTGCCCCAGTGGTCGCCGGCCAGCCGCGGGATGCCCCGGCGGCGCACCGGGAGGAACGCGCGGACGAAGACCCCGGCGCCCTTGCGGGCCTCGGCCAGGCCTTCGTTGCGCAGGACGGACAGGGCCTGACGGGCGGTCATCCGTGCCACGTCGTACGTGGACATGAGGTCGTTCTCGCCGGGGAGGCGGTCGCCCGGCGCGAAGGTGCCCGACTGGATCGCTGTCCTCAACTCGTCGGCGATGCGCTGGTACTTGGGCCGACGACCGGCGTCCTGGTCGGTCTGGTCAGTCATGGGTGGACCACTCCCTTCCGTCTGCGGGACACCCTAAGGCCCTGTTCTCGGCGCCGGTGCACAGCGGTGCGCGGGCCCGCGCCGCCGATCCATCCTTCGGGGGACATCTCTAGAGATGCGTTGACAGAGGAGGGTCTCGGCGATTCTCTGGGGGTGTCCATCCGATCTCCGCCGTCGTCGAAGGAAGGGCGGACCGACCGATAGGCGGACGGTTGGACCGGACGGAAAGGCGGACGGTTGGGCCGGCGGATGGACGGACGGTTGGACGGGAGGGACGCATGCAGCCAGTGCCCGAGGTCGGTGACCTCGTCCGGGACGGTGCCACCGGTGAGGTCGGCTTCTACGTCGGCACCGTCGCCGGCCGCTTCCTGATCCGGCCCGTCCACGGCGGCCACGCCTGGGAGGCCGAGCCCGCCGACGTCCAGCCCGCCACGCCCCTGCGGGAGCTGCGGGCCCGCGCCGCCGAGATCAACGCCCGCAGCCGGCGCGCCTGGGGCTGCTGAGGCCCGGGAATCCGGGCCGGCCTGGCGTTGTCAGTGGCGCGCGCCACACTGGAGGCATGTGCCGAAGCATCAAGACCCTCCGCCCGCCCGCGCTGCCCCACGAGGCCACCGAGGACGACATCCGCGCCGCCGCGCTGCAGTACGTCCGCAAGGTCTCCGGCTTCCGCGCGCCCGCCGCCCACAACCGCGAGGTGTTCGACCGCGCCGTCGACGAGATGGCGCAGGCCACCGCCCGGCTCCTGGCCGGGCTGCAGATCAGAGGAGGGCACCCGGTCAGGCAGCAGGTGCCGGAGCCTCAGCCGGACGCCGTATGACGAAGGCCGCGAGCGTCCCGGCCAGGAACAGCGCCAGGACCGGTACGCAGGCGCCGAGCCAGGTCGCGCCCAGCCAGCGGCCGCCGAGCCAGCCGAGGCCCACGCCGTAGGTCGCCCAGATCACCGCCGCCAGGGCCGACCAGGGCAGGAAGTCGCGCGGCCGGCGGCCGGTCGCGCCCGCGCCGAGGGAGACGACGGAGCGGCCCGCGGGGGCGAAGCGGGCGAGGACGACCAGCAGGCCGCCGCCCCGCGCGAGCGTCTCGCCGAGACGTTCCTGCGCCGCGGTCAGGCGGCGCGAGCGGGCGACGGCCCGGCCGAAGCGGGACCCGCCGCGCCGGGCCAGGCGGTAGGCGGCGAGGTCGCCGAGCACCGAGGCCGTGGCCGCGCAGAGCAGCAGCGGGAGGAGGGAGGGGGCGTACGGGACGGCCACCGCGCCCGCCTTCGCCGTGGCGGAGGTGCCGGCGGCCGCCGTGGCGGCCGTGACGACGAGGATTCCGCTCGGCAGCACCGGCAGGAAGACGTCGAGCAGGATCGACGTCGTCACCGCCGCGTAGATCCACGGGCCCGCGGTCAGCTCCTGCAGTGACCACCCCGTGCCGTCGAGCACGTTCACAGCGCCAGAGCCTACGCGGGCGGCGGTTCCAGGCCGCCGGCCGGGGCCGGAAACCGCCGTGGGGGCCGGTCCGTTACGCGGCGACCGCCGCCTCGCCCTTCTCCTGTCGCTGCTCGGCCCGCTGCCCGGCGAAGAGGGCGTCGAGCGCGAACGCGCCCGGGCCGGTGAAGACGAGGAGCAGGAACGCCCAGCAGAACAGGGCCGCGCCGTCGCCGCCGTTCTGCAGCGGGAAGAGGCCGCCGGGCTGGTGGACCGAGAAGTACGCGTACGCCATCGAGCCGGAGGCTATGAACGCGGCCGCGCGGGTGCCCAGGCCCACCAGGACCAGGACGCCGGCGACCAGTTGGATGACGGCCGCGTACCAGCCCGGCCAGCTGCCGGCCGGCACGGTGCCGCCGCCCATGGCGCCGCCGAGCACTCCGAAGAGCGAGGCGGCGCCGTGGCAGGCGAAGAGCAGGCCGACGACGACCCGGAACAGTCCGAGCGCGTAGGGCTGGGCCTGGTTCAGACGGCTGGCAAGCGCATGCATGAGGGGAGGACTCCTTCGGCCGTGGGGGGACGGTGAACCGATTGAGACCTTAGGTTAGGCAGCCCTCACTATTGCTTGCAAGTTCAACATTCGGACGGCGTGTCGCCCACGCCCCGGTTCAGCAGCCGTTGAGGATCGATTGCAGGGCGCTCTTCTCCGCCGAGTCGACGGTGAGGTCGTAGGAGTACTTCACCTGCACCCACATGCGGGCGTACGTGCAGTGGTACGCCGTGCGCGGCGGCAGCCACTGCGCCGGGTCCTTGTCGCCCTTGGCCTGGTTGACGTTGTCGGTGACCGCGATGAGCTGCGGGCGGGTCAGGTCGTTGGCGAAGTCCTGCCGCTGGGCGGTGGTCCAGGAGTTGGCGCCCGAGCGCCACGCCTCGGCCAGCGGGACGACGTGGTCGATGTCGACGTCGGAGGCGAGGGACCAGGTCGCGCCGTCGTACTCGGAGTACCAGCTGCCGCTCGTGGCCGCGCAGCTGGAGTCCGTGGTGACGTTGACGCCGTCGCGCTTGAGCACGACCTCGCGGGTGTTGCAGGTGCCGGACTGGGTGATCCAGTGCGGGAAGAGGGTGCGGCTGTAGCCGGTGGTGGAGCCGGCCGGCTGCACCGTCAGGGCGGCCAGGTAGGTGCGGGCGGTGGCGGCGCTGACCGGGGTGGGCGGGGACGCCTGCGCGGCCGGGGCGGTGGCGAGGAGACCCGCGACGGTCAGGGCGGCGGAGGCGGCGAGGGTGGCTATTCGACGCGCGTAGACACTGGCGGCGGACATGCGAACTCCCTTGGTGTGGGGGCCGGTGCCGGGTGGTCGGCCCGGTCATCGTGGGGGCGCGACGTTTCCTTTGGGGATGCGCCAGGTGACAGCGTGGCGACATGTGCACGTCACATCAAGGGTTGTCCGGTGCGGAGGTGTGATGAAGGTGTGACGGGATGACAGTTCGTGTGGCGATATGACCAGTTGGTGGTGGTCTTCGTGCGCCGGGGGCGTCTGCGGGGGCGAGTGGCGTCGGACGGCGGCGCCCGGAGTCGGCGCGCCTAGGGTTGGCGCGTGCTTCTGGACGTGAATGTGACCTTCGGGGTCGTCGTCGCCGTCTTCCTCGCGCTCGCCGCCGGGGTCGTCGCGCTCGCCCGGCTCGGCCGCGCCCGCGACACGCTCGCGGCCGGTGCCCGCGCCGCCGTCCAGCTCGTCGTCGTCTCGCTGGTGATCGGCGCGGTGGTCCGCTCGCTGCCGCTGCTGCTCGGTTTCCTGCTGCTGATGTACGGGGTCGCCGTCCGCACCGCCGGGCGGCGCGTGGTCCCGGCGCCCGGCCGGGCCTGGGTGTGGGCCGCCGTGCCGATCGCGGCGGGCGTGGTCCCGGTCGTCGCGGCGCTGCTGCTCACCGGCCTCGTGCCGTTCCGGGGCGTCACGCTCATCCCGGTCACCGGCATCCTCATCGGCGGCGCGCTCACCGCCACCGTGCTCGGCGGGCGCCGCGCGCTCGACGAGCTGACCAAGCGCAGGGGCGAGGTGGAGGCGGGCCTGGCGCTCGGTTTGCCGGACCGCGACGCCCGCCTGGAGGTCGCCCGCACGGCCGCCTCCGACGCCCTCCTGCCCGGCATGGACCAGACCCGCACCGTGGGGCTCGTCACCCTCCCGGGCGCCTTCGTCGGCATGCTCCTCGGCGGCGCCTCACCGCTCCAGGCGGGCGCCGTGCAGCTCTTCGTCCTGGTCGCGCTGCTGCTCGTCCAGGCGGTCGCGGTCGCCGTGACGCTGGAACTGGTGGCGCGCGGACGCCTGGTCCGGCACGGGGAGCCCTGACGGGGGAAGTCCCGACGGCGGGACCCCCGACCCTGACGTCGGGACCCCTGACGGCGGGGCCCTTAAGAGGGGCTCAGGGGGCTCCGTACGGGCTCCCCTCGGGGCAGTGCGCCCGGGCTGCGCGTCCGGGGCCGGGTTGCTTGCCCGGGATACGCGTCCGGGTTACGTATCCGGGTTACGCGTCCGCGAAGACGAGTGTGACCGAGCCGTCCTCCGCGGCCTCGATCCGGATGTCCGCCAGGTCCCGCACGTGCACGTCCGGAGCGAACGCGGCGGCGCGCGGGCCCACGCCGACCACCCGCATGCCGGCGGCGCGGCCGGCCTGGATGCCGGCCTCGGAGTCCTCGAAGACGACGCAGTCCGCGGGCGCGAAGCCCAGCTCGGCGGCGCCCTTCAGGAAGCCTTCCGGGTCCGGCTTGCTGGCGCTGACGTCCTCGGCGGTGACGCGGATCGTGGGCATCGGCAGCCCGGCCGCGCCCATCCGGGCCGTGGACAGGGTCCGGTCGGCAGAGGTCACCAGGGCGTGCGGGAACGGGTCGAGCGCGGCCAGGAAGGCCGGGGCGCCGGGGACCGGGACGACGCCGTCGAGGTCGGCGGTCTCCTCGGCGAGCATGACCCGGTTGTCGGCGTAGTTCTGCTCCATGGGCCGCTCCGGCAGCAGCGCGGCCATCGTGGCGTACCCCTGGCGCCCGTGCACCACCTTCATGGCCTCGTCCGGGTCGAGTCCGTGCCGCTCGGCCCAGCGGCGCCAGCAGCGCTCCACGACCGCGTCGGAGTTGACGAGCGTGCCGTCCATGTCGAGGAGGAGGGCGCGGACGGTGAGCGACGCCGGGGTGGTGGCGGTCATGCGGATCTCCAGGAGGGGTGTCGGAGATGGGGCGGTGCGGGGCCGCGCGCGGGGGGTGCGAAGGAGCGCGCAGGGGCACGAAAGGGTACGAAGCGGTCCCGCCCGCCGGTCAGGGAGTGCGAGCGGGGCCACTTTGTTTCTCAACGATACAAAACGCGGGGCCGAACCCGCCACCCCCGTCCGCATCGCGGACCCCGCCCCTCCGCCGCGGCCGGGGTCAGGGGCCGGTCCGGGCCGGGTCTACTGGTCGTTCCCCT
The DNA here is from genome assembly GCF_042873935.1 of Streptomyces sp. NPDC004327. NCBI lineage: Bacteria > Bacillati > Actinomycetota > Actinomycetes > Kitasatosporales > Streptomycetaceae > Streptomyces > Streptomyces sp. NPDC004327. Next base: position 711,025 of record NZ_JBIAME010000002.1, read on the forward strand.
GGCTGCTCGTCATCCGTTCCAGCTCGCGCCGCGTGGTCGGCCCGTACACGCCGCTCGGGTCCTCGGTGATGTCCATGTACGACTGGAAGACCTCCACGCCGTGCCGGACCCGCTTGCCGTACCGCCCGTCCATCGAGCCGCTGTAGAGCCCGATCTGGTTCAGCCGCCACTGCAGGTCCTCCACCGCCGGCCCGGAGTCCCCCTGGCGCAGCGTCTCGGCGTCCGGTGCCCCGGTCTCGGCCGGCGCGGTCCCGCTCGCCGGCGCCGTGGCCGTCGGCGAGGCCGGCGCGGTCGGGGCGACAGGGGCCCGGGTGGTGGCCGTGCGGGTGGCCTTCGGCGACGGCGAGGCGGAGGCCGGGGTCCGGCTCGCGGTCGGGGACGCGGAGGTGGACGCCGAGGAGGAGGGAGTGGTGGTCGGCGCCTCGGACACGGCGAGGTTCAGGGACGCGCTCGTGGTGACCGTCGGGACGTCGGCCCGGTCCTCGGTCTGGTCGTCGCCGCCGATCAGCACGGTCGCGAGGACCGCGGTGCCGACGACCGCCGCCGCGACCACGCCCGCGACCAGGGCCGCCCGGCCCGGGCCGCGGCCCTTCTCCCCGTGGCCGTCGGGGGCGTACGCGAGGGTGTGCGCGGGCTCGTAGGCGCCGGCGCTCTCGTACGCGCCCTGGGGCTCGGGCGGGTAGGTGCCCTCGGGTTGGTAGGCGTTCTCGGGGGCGTGAGCGTTCTGGGGTGCGTGAGCGCTTTGGGGCGCGTAGGCGCTCTCGGGGGCGTACGCGCTCTCGGGGGCGTACGCGCTCTCGGGGACGGGCGCGTGCCCGGGCGCGTACGGGTTCGCCGCCGACCCGGTCTCGTACCCGGCAACCGCCGGCCCGGTCTCGTACCCCTGCCCGTACCCGGTCCCGTACCCGTCCGCGTACGCGCTCGCGGGCGCGGTCCCGTACCCCCCGGTCGGATGCACCGCCTCCGCGCGCACCTGCACCGGCGGCTGCGTCGGCAGCTCGGTGACGGCGCCCGGCGGCATCTCCGGCGGCAGCGGTCCGGCCGGCGGCAGCGGAGGCACCGGCGTCATCAGCGCCGTGTCGTCGTCCGGTGCGCCCAGTGACACGTACGGCCGGATGCGCAGTGGATCGAAGTCCTCGGCCGCGGCCAGTGCGGCGGCCTGCGCCTGCGTGCGTTCGCAGGCGCAGCCGGGTCTGTGCGCACCGCACTCAGGACATGCGTTTCCGGACATCGTTGGAGCCCCTCCCCAGTCAACTGCGAGCGATTATGCAGCCCGCCCGACACGGTGAGGTGAACGCCTGTGCCCCGGAGTGCTTTATAACGGGTGATACCGGGGCGGAGTGGGTGACAGGGTGGCCGGGCGACCGGGTGACACCGGGGCGGTCAGAGCTCCTTGCCGTACCAGATCTCCATGTACGGACCCGTGCAGTACGCCGGGATCTCCTCGTACCCGTTGCGCGTGTACAGCGCCCGTGCCTCCACCAGGTCCAGACGCGTGTTCAGCACCGTCCGCTTGGCGCCGAGCTCGCGCGCCGCGTCCTCCAGGCCGCGAATGAGCAGGTCGGCCCCGCCCGTGCCGCGGAACGCCGGGCGGATGAAGACCCGTGTCAGCTCCGCCCGTTCGGCGTCGAGCAGCACGATCCCGCCGCAGGCCGCCGGCTCGCCGTCGCGCCGGCCGACGAGGAAGGCGCCGGTCGGCGGGGCGAGCAGGTCGAGCCCGTCGTCGATCATGTCGTCGTCGTACTCGTCCTCGCGCAGGACCCGGCCGAAGTAGCGGCCCGCGACATCGCCGTAGTAGTCGCGGCGCAGGGCGGTGGCGTCCGGGGTGTCGAAGCGCTCGGGAGTGATGATCCAGGTCATGCGCGCCATTCTCGGCGCGCATGACCCGGTCGCGCAGCTCAGTTCTTCGGCGACGCCTGCTGCACGACCTCGAACGACCACAGCGTGGAGCCGGTCGCGGCGGGCTTCGGCCGCTCGCCGGCGCCCTCGCCGCCGCCCTGGTGAGCCTCCTTCATGGAGCCGCTCATCCAGTTCTGGAAGTCCTCCTCGCTGCGCCAGCGCGTGTACACGAGGTACTGGTCGGTGCCCTCCAGGGGGCGCAGCAGCTCGAACCACTCGAAGCCGTCCGAGCCCTCGACGGCCCCGGCGCGGGAGGCGAAGCGCTGCTCCAGGACCTCGCGCTGCTCGGCCGGGACGGTCAGGGCGTTGATCTTCACGATGCTCATGCGGGAAGCATAGGCCGCGGGTCGCGGGCCCTATCCGACGACGCGGGCCACGAGCATGCCGTCGTAGCCCTTCGTGCCCACGGTCTGGAACGCGGTGGCGTCCAACCTCGGCTCGCGGGCGATCAGTTCGAACATCTCGCGGGTCGCGGTGACCGCCGGGTCGTCCGGGTCCGGGGTGGCGACGCGGCCCTCGCGGACCACGTTGTCGACGACGAGGAGGGTGCCCGGGCGGGAGAGCTTGAGGGCCCAGGTGACGTAGTGCGGGTTGTTGACCTTGTCGGCGTCGACGAAGACGAAGTCGAAGGGGCCGGCGCCCTCCTGTTCGAGGAGCGGGAGGGTGTCGAGGGCGGCGCCCGTGCGCACCTCGACGATCTTGTCGAGGCCGGCGCGGGCGAGGTTGGCGCGGGCCACGTCGGCGTGGACGGGGGAGTACTCGAGGGTGACGAGGCGGCCGTCGGCGGGCAGGGCGCGGGCCAGCCAGATGGTGCTGTAGCCGCCGAGGGTGCCGATCTCCAGGACGTTCCTGGCGCCCTGCGCGGCGACCAGGAGGTGGAGCAGCTTGCCCTGGTTGGGGGCGACGGCGATCTCGGGGAGGCCGGCGGCGGTGGAGTCGGCGAGGGCGGCGGTCAGGGCCTCGTCGGCGGGGGCGAGCAGATCGGTGAGGTAGCGGTCGACTGCGGTCCAGCGCGCGTGGTCGTTGCTCATGCGGCCGAACGTACACCCGGCGGGGGCCGCGCCGACCGGACCCGGTGGGCATGTGGCCGAACGTCGCCCCGGCCCCACGCGGGCGTACGTAGCCCGGTCTCACGTGGTCGTACGTAACCCGGCCCCCGGCCCCGGCCTCACGTGGCCGAACGTCGCCCCGGCCTCACGTGGGCGTACGTACCCCAGCCTCACGTGGCCGTACGTACCTCCGGCCCCCGGCCCCGTACGCGTGCCCGGCCCCGCTCCCCGGCCCCCAGTCCCGGCCCCGGTGCTCACACGGCCGCGGGTGTGCCCGGACCGGGCCGTCCCGTCCGTGCCCGCGCCCGGGTCCGTACCCGGGCCGCCGTGAGCGCGCCGGCCGTGAGCAGCACGAGTCCGCCGCCCACGGTGAGCAGCCACACCGGGACGCCGCCGGCGACCGTCCACAGCCGGTCGTGCCAGATGACCACGCGGTACGGGGTGTCGGCGGCGGCGCGGACCAGTTCGTGGTCGCCGTCGATGCGGGCCGGTTCCGGGAAGGACTGGTCGACCGCGGTGAGGAACACCGGTCCCGGGCCGGCGAGTCGGGCCAGTTCGCCGCCCTTGGTCGGGGTGACGGCGCCCGCGAAGAGGACCTCGGGCCGGTTGCCGCCGATGGCGTCGCGCGGTTCCATGCGGTGGCCGGCGAGCACGTACAGGCCGAGCGACTGCGGGGTCTTCGCGAGCCGGGAGAGCCGCATCGGGTAGACGGGGCGGTCGTTGGCGAAGCGGATCCGGATCGGGTCGAGCGCGCCGTAGAGCTTCTGGCCGGCCTGCTCGGGGGCGAGGCGCACGGCCACGTACTCCCACTTCCGCTCGACGTACGGCCGGAGTTCGCCGGAGAGCCGGTCGGAGAGCTCGAAGCCGTTGCGGTGCAGCCAGTCGCCGAGCGCGTCCGGGTCGGTGGCGGTGAGCCGGGCGACGTCGAAGGGGCCGAGCCGTTCGCGGCCGAGGACGCCGACGCCCGGGCCGCGGGCGCCCGGCGGGGCGGCGCCCACCAGGGCGTCGCCGTCGCCCGTGGTGAAGGGCCAGTCGGAGCCGCGCGGCCAGAAGTACTCGCGGTCGCGGTGCTCGGGCGCGGTGAGCCCGTCGAGTTCGGTGAAGAGGTCGGGGTCGCCGAGGGCGACGTCGGCACGGTGCGGCACGGGCATGATCCAGGCGGCCTGTTCGGCGTCGCCGTGCACGGTGAAGCGCATGACGATCTCCTCGGCTCGCGCGCGCTCGTCCCAGCGCACGACCGAGGTCTCCCGGTCGACGCCGAGCCGCGCCATCCTGTTGGTGACCATGGCGCCGCAGCCGCACGCGTACGCCGGCGCGACGAGCGAGCCGAGCTGGAGCGTGAGCAGTGCGACGAGTACGGCCAGAACGCGCGCCGTCAGGTTTCTCCGTGTCCCCCGCATGCCTGCTCGGACGCGCGAACGGACCTCCCGGTTCCGCCCGCGCGCCCCATCCCGATCGGGTGGGCGGCCCCGTTCGGTCAGCTCATCCCGCCCACGGGTCCCATCCCGTCCGGTCACCCCATCCCGTCCGGTCACCCCACCCCGTCCCGTCACCCCACCCTGACCTGCAGCTCCTTGATCCCGTTCAGCCAGGCCGCCCGCAGCCGGCGCGGCTCGCCCGCGAGTGTCAGGTCGGGCAGTTCGTCGGCGAGTGCCTCGAAGATCAGCTCGATCTCCTTGACGGCGAGGGACTTGCCGAGGCAGAAGTGCGGTCCGCCGCCGCCGAAGCCGAGGTGCGGGTTGGGGTCGCGGGTGATGTCGAAGGTCTCGGGGTTCTCGAAGACCTCCGGGTCGTTGTTGGCGGAGGAGTAGAAGAGGCCGACGCGGTCGCCGCGGCGGATCTTCTGGCCGCCGAGTTCGGTGTCCTGGGTGGCGGTGCGCTGGAAGGAGACGACCGGGGTGGCCCAGCGGACGATCTCCTCGGCGGTGGTGGCGGGCCGCTCCCGCTTGTAGAGCTCCCACTGCTCGGGGTGGGTGAGGAAGGCGTGCATGCCGTGGCTGATGGCGTTGCGGGTGGTCTCGTTGCCGGCGACGGCGAGCAGCAGCACGAAGAAGCCGAACTCGTCGGAGGAGAGGTTGCCCTGGCCCTCGGCGGCGACGAGCTGGGACACGATGTCCTTGGCCGGGCACTGCTTGCGGGCGGCGGCGAGGTTCATGGAGTAGCCGATGAGCTCCATGGCGGCCTCGGCGCCGATCTCCTCGGTGATGGCGTACTCGGGGTCGTCGTACGCGACCATCTTGTTCGACCAGTCGAAGATCCGGGCCCGGTCCTCCTGCGGCACGCCGATGAGTTCGGCGATGGCCTGGAGCGGCAGTTCGACGGCGACGCGGGTGACGAAGTCGAAGGCGCCGTCGCTTCCCGCGGCGGCCCGCGCCTCGGTGACGATGGCGCGGGCGCGGTCGCGCAGGGCGGTCTCCAGGCTGCGGACGGCGCGCGGGGTGAAGCCGCGCTGGACGATCTGGCGGACCCGGCTGTGCTCGGGCGGGTCCATGTTGAGCATGATCAGCTTCTGGACCTCGATCTGGTCCCGGGTGATGTGCTCGTTGAAGCGGATGACGGCGGTGTTCTCCTGGGAGGAGAACAACTCCGGGTGCGTGGACACGTACTTGACGTCGGCGTGGCGGGTCACGGCCCAGTAGCCCTCGTCGGCGAAGCCGGTGACGCCGGGGGGCTGGGCGCACCACCAGACGGGGGCGGTCTGCCGCAGCTTCGCGAACTCCGGGTGGGGGACGCGGGATTGGAGGAGGTCGGGGTCGGTGGCGTCGAACCCTTCGGAGACCCCGGCGGCGAGGTGGGGGCAGCGCATCGGCAACACACTCCAGATACCGGAAATCTGATGGTCCATCAGAAGTTGGGTTGCCGGAAAGGTAGTAACGAGTTCTACAAGTGGCAAGGCGCGCGGCGGGAACTGTTGCGTCCCGGACCCTTGCGTACCGGCGGTAGCAGTCATAAGACTGCATTCGGAACTAGAACACGTACTAGTTCTCGTCAGTTCAGCACCCGTTCCACGTGACCCGTCGACCGGCGAGGGTGCCGGGACACCCGCCCGGGCGAGGAGAGGACGAGCTCATGGCCGCGGAACCCGTCATCGTCGAAGCCGTACGCACCCCCATCGGCAAGCGCGGAGGCGCGCTCGCCAACCTCCACCCCGCCTATCTCCTCGGCGAGACCTACCGCGAGCTCCTCGGCCGCACCGGCATCCACGCCGACTGCGTCGAGCAGATCGTCGGCGGCACGGTCACGCACGCCGGCGAACAGTCCATGAACCCCGCCCGCACCGCCTGGCTCGCCATGGGCCTGCCCTACGAGACCGCCGCCACCACCGTCGACTGCCAGTGCGGCTCCTCGCAGCAGGCCAGTCACATGGTCGCCAACATGGTCGCGGCCGGCGTCATCGACATCGGCATCTCCTGCGGCGTCGAGGCCATGTCCCGGGTCCCGCTCGGCTCCGGCTCCAAGCACGGGCCCGGCAAGCCCTTCCCGGACGAGTGGAACGTCGACCTGCCCAACCAGTTCGAGGCCGCCGAGCGCATTGCCCGCCGCCGCGGCCTCACCCGCGAGCGCGTCGACTCCCTCGGCCTGCTCTCCCAGGAGCGCGCCGCCGTCGCCTGGTCCGAGGAACGCTTCAAGCGCGAGACCTTCGCCGTCCAGGTGCCGACCACCGAGGAGGAGCAGCACGCCGGGCAGGGCATGTGGCGGCTCGTCGACCGCGACGAGGGGCTGCGCGACACCACCATGGAGGGCCTCGCCCGGCTCAAGCCGGTCATGCCCACCGCCGTCCACACCGCCGGCAACGCCTCCCAGATCTCCGACGGCGCCTGCGCGATCATGTGGGCCTCCAAGCGCATGGCCCGCGCCCTCAAGCTGCGGCCGCGCGCCCGGATCGTCGCCCAGGCCCTGGTCGGCGCCGACCCGCACTACCACCTCGACGGACCCGTCGACGCGACCCGGGCCGTGCTCGGCAAGGCCGGGATGTCGCTCAAGGACATCGACCTCGTCGAGATCAACGAGGCGTTCGCCTCGGTGGTGCTGAGCTGGGCGCAGGTCTTCGACCAGGACCTGGAGAAGGTCAACGTCAACGGCGGCGCCATCGCCCTCGGCCACCCCGTCGGCGCCACCGGGGCCCGGCTCATCACCACGGCGCTGCACGAGCTGGAGCGCACGGACAAGGAGTTCGCGCTGATCACGATGTGCGCGGGCGGCGCGCTGGCGACGGGCACGATCATCCAGCGGCTGTAGCCCGCCGGGGCGTCCGGTCCGTCGCGGTGCGCGGGCGCGGTGCGCGGGGGTGCGGTGCGCGGGCGCGGTGCGCGGGGGTGCGGAAACGCCGCAGGCCCCGGTTCCTCCGCTGGGGAGGACGGGGCCTTGCTGCGTCAGGCTGTGAAGCTGTTCGGCTTAGTACCAGCCGTGGGACTGCCAGAAGTCCCAGGCGGCGTTCGGGGAGCCGTAGCGCTGGTTCATGTAGTCGAGGCCCCACTTGATCTGCGTGGCGGGGTTGGTCTTCCAGTCGGAACCGGCGGAGGCCATCTTCGAGCCCGGGAGGGCCTGGACCAGGCCGTAGGCGCCCGAGGACGAGTTGGTGGCGGTGTGGTTCCAGCCGGACTCGTGCTCGACGATCTTGCTGAAGGACGCGAACTGCGCCGGCGGGACGATCTTGCGGGCGATCTCCTGCTCCGTGGCGGCCGAGGCCGTACCCGTCGTGCCCAGCACCGCGGCCGACGTGCCGACCAGCACGGCGGCGGAGACGGCGAAGGTCTTCTTGCGGGCGTTGACACGAGTGGCGATCGAGCGGAACAAAACGTCTACCTAACGTCGGGGGCAAAGGTCGCGCCGGGCGCTTTCGGCATGCCGGAACCAGGGCCCGGGAGACCCGGGAACTGGGGGGAACCGGCCTGCCGTGGTGCTCTCGGACGAGAAGTCCCGAACACCGGCTGCCTGGCGACGTCCACCAGAGAAGCAGCCCGGCGGGGCCGTGGCAACGACCCCCTGTACGAGGAGGGTTCGGAGACCCGGGGGTGCGGGGTGCCCCCGCCGCGCGCGTCCGGTCCATGACATAAGCGCAGGTCATAGACGCGTATGGGGGGATTTGGGCGGCTCGTCCCGGTCTACTATTCCGGTTCGGACGTGACGTGGGTCCTATGAGGGGCCTCACCCCGGAGGGCCCCCACGGGGGCCTCGAATGTGACCTGGGCCTCGAAGTTCGCCCGCCGCGTGGCCCGCCGCAGCGCCCTCAGCAGCGCGCCGCCCGTGGTGAGCGTGAGGACGACGGTCAGCAGCGCCCGGCCCAGGTCCCAGCCGAGCGAGGTCGCGGCCACGTACGCCACGAAGCGCACCAGGTTCTCCCGCACCGGATCGCCCGGCTGGAACGAGATCCCCTGCCCCATGCCGCCGACCGTCACCCAGCCGTACAGATTGGTGACCGTGCCGTACGCGAACGCCGCCACGAAGCCGTACGCCGCGAGCACCAGCCGCTCGCCCCGGCCCCGCAGCCCCTCCGGGCCCGCGCCCGGCAGCAGCCCCGCGCCCATCGCGAACCAGCCCATCGCCAGCATCTGCGTCGGCAGCCACGGCCCCACCCCGCCCGTGAGCAGCGCCGACGCGAACATCGTCACCGCGCCCAGCACGAAGCCGAAGCCCGGGCCGAGCACCCGGCCGCTCAGCACCATCAGGAAGAACATCGGCTCCAGGCCCGCCGTCCCCGCCCCGATCGGCCGCAGCGCCGCCCCCACGGCGGCCAGCACGCCCAGCATCGCCACCGCCTTCGCGTCCATCCCGCAGTCGGCGATCGTCGCCACGACCACGGCGATGAGCAGCGGCAGCATCAGCGCGAAGAACCACGGCGCGTCGGCGGCGTGGTCCGTCAGCGCGGAGCCCGCGTCGGCGAAGAGGGGCCAGCCGATGGCGATCAGCCCGACGACGGAGACCAGGACGAGGGCGGCCACCGAGCGGGGCCCGAGCCGGATGGGACGCGTGTTCATGCGCGCATCGCCTCCTCCACCTGCTCCACCGTGAGCCACGGCTGCGGCGCCAGGATCTTCGCCACCTGCGGCGAGAACGCCGGCGACGACACCACCACCTCGGCCGTCGGCCCGTCCGCCACCACCTCGCCGCCGGCCACGACCACGACCCGGTCCGCCAGCTCCGCCGCCAGCTCCACGTCATGCGTGGCCAGCACGATCGCGTGGCCCCGCGCGGCCAGCGAGCGCAGATGGGTGACCAGGCGCGCCTTCGCCGCGTAGTCCAGGCCACGGGTCGGCTCGTCGAGGAGGAGGAGCGGCGGGCGCGCGGTCAGCACGACGGCGAGCGCGAGCGCGAGGCGCTGGCCCTCGGACAGGTCGCGGGGGTGCGTCCCGTCCGCCACGCCCGGCAGCAGCTCGGACACCAGGGCCCGGCAGCTCCCGGGCGCGGCGCCCGCGTCCTGGTCGGCCGCCGCGCACTCGGCGGCGACGGTGTCCGCGTACAGCAGGTCCCGGGGCTCCTGCGGCACGAGCCCCACCTGCCGGATCAGCGCCCGAGGGTCGGTGGCGTGCGGGGCCAGCCCGGCGACCCGTACGGTCCCGCCGGTCGGCGCGATCATCCCGACGACCGTCCCGAGGAGCGTCGACTTGCCGGCGCCGTTGCGGCCCATGAGCGCGACGGTCTCGCCGGGGCGGACGTGGAGGTCGACGCGGCGGAGGGCCTCGACGCGGCCGCGGCGGACGGCGAGACGGTCGACGGAGAGGAGGGGGGCGGTGGGGTCGGGCGCGGGGGCGGTGCGGCGCCGTCGGAACAGGGAGATTCCCCCACCCCGCCCCTTCCCGGAACCAGGGGCTCCGCCCCCGGACCCCCGCGCCTCAAACGCCGGCGGGGCTGGATTTTCCGCCGCGCTGCGGAGAGAACCCGCCGCAGGCGCAACCGGACCCGCAGGCGCACCCGCACCCGCAGACGCAACCGGATCCGCAGCTGCACCGGCACCCGCGCCCGGCGTCCGCCCCGCCAGCCGTTCCTTCAGCGGACCCGCCGCCCTCCTCGCATCCCGCACCGTCAGCGGCAGCGGGTCCCAGCCCGCCACGCGGCCCAGTGCCACCACCGGCGGGTGCACCGGCGAGACGGCCATGATCTGGGCCGGCGGGCCGATCGCCGCCTCCGGGAGGAGCAGCACCTGGTCCGCGTACTGCACGACCCGCTCCAGGCGGTGCTCCGCCATGAGCACCGTCGTGCCGAGGTCGTGGACGAGGCGCTGGAGCACGGCCAGCACGTCCTCCGCCGCCGACGGGTCGAGCGCCGACGTCGGCTCGTCGAGCACGAGGACCTTCGGGTGCGGGGTGAGGACGGAGCCGATGGCGACGCGCTGCTGCTGGCCGCCGGAGAGGGTGGAGATCGGCCGGTCGCGCAGTTCCGCGAGGCCGAGCAGGTCGAGGGTCTCCTCCACGCGGCGGCGCATGACGGCGGGGGCGAGGCCGAGGGACTCCATGCCGTAGGCGAGCTCGTCCTCGACGGTGTCGGTGACGAAGTGGGCGAGCGGGTCCTGGCCGACGGTGCCGACGAGGTCGGCCAGCTCGCGCGGCGGATGCGTCCGGGTGTCGCGCCCGTCGACCGTGACGCGGCCGCGCAGGGTGCCGCCGGTGAAGTGGGGGACGAGCCCGCAGACGGCGCCGAGCAGGGTCGACTTGCCGACGCCGGACGGGCCGACGAGGAGGACCAGCTCTCCCTCGGGCACGACGAGGTCCACGTCCTTCAGCGTGGGCTCGGCCGCGCCGTCGTACGTCACGGAGACGTTCTCGAAGCGGATCAACGCGAGGACTCCTTCGGTACGGGGGCCACGAACGCGGGCAGCAGACCGATCAGCACGGACAGCGCCGGCCACACCGGCAGCTCCGGGGCTTGAAGGGGGACGACCCCGGGGTGCAGGGCCGCCGGGGCCACCGACCCCGCCCGGATCATCGCCACCGCCACGGCGATGCCCGAACCGGCGACGAGCCAGGCCCGGAGGCCCCACCGGTCGGGCCGGTAGCGGGTACGGGCGGCCCGGCGTCCGCCGAGCCGCAGGCCCGCGAAGGCCGCGACGAGCCCGGCGGCGAGCAGCGGCAGCCCGTAACCCGCGCCCTCCGCGGCGAGCAGCCCGTACGAGCCGGCGCACACGCCGAGCAGCCCGCCGAGGGTGAGCACGTTGGTGGTGCGCCGGACGGCGGGCGGGACCTTGGCCGTGCGTCCGTAGCCGCGCGCGTCCATGGACGCGGCGACGGCCACCGACCGCTCCAGGGCGCCTTCGAGCACGGGCAGGCCGATCTGGAGGAGGGCCCGGACGCCGCCCGTGGGGCGGCCGCGCAGCCGGCGGGCGGTGCGCAGCCGCAGCACGTCGGCGACGAGGTTCGGGGCGAAGGTCAGGGCGACGACCACGGCGACCCCGGCCTCGTACAGCGCGCCCGGCAGCGACTTGAGCAGCCGCGCTGGGTTGGCGAGGGCGTTCGCCGCGCCGACGCAGATGAGCAGGGCGGCCAGCTTCAGGCCGTCGTACACGGCGAAGACGACCTGCTCGGCGGTGACCCGGCCGCCGATCCGGATGCCCTGCGCCCAGTCGGGCAGCGGCAGCTCGGGCAGCGTGAACAGGAGCGTCGAACCCGGGATCGGCGAGCCGAGGACCAGCGAGAAGGCGACCCGCAGGGCCACGACGAACAGCCCCAGCTTGACGAAGGCGCCGTACGAGCGGGCCCACGGCGCGTCGGTACGGCGGGCCGCCACGACATAGCCGGCGACGCCGACGACCAGGCCGAGCAGCAGCGGGTTGGTGGTGCGGGAGGCGGCCACGGCCAGGCCGAGCGCCCAGAGCCACCAGGCGCCGGGGTGCAGGGCGTTGGAACGGTTCGCCTCCGGAGCGGCGAGCATCACGGCCGGCGGCGGCGGGCCTGCCAGACGCCGGCGGCGCCGAGCAGCAGCACGGCGGCCCCGCCCGCGACGAGCCCGACGGACGGACCGCCCGAGGAGCCGCCGCCGGCCGCGGCGGGCCGGGGACCGGCGGTGCCGGCGGGCTTCGCCGGTTCCCGCGACGCCACCTGCTCACCGCAGCCCCGCGCCGGGTAGCCCGATATCCCGCACAGCAGCGCGTTCGTGTCGTACCGCAGCGGCTTGGCGACCTCCGCCAGCGCCTCCGCCGCCGTGGCGTCCTCGCGGATCAGCGGGCAGCCGACCCGGAGCACCTTCGCCGGCGGGGTCTCGCCGGGCGGGGCGTCCGCCGGGCCGCCGAAGTCGACGACGACCGCGACCCGCTTGGTGCCCGGCTTCTTCTCCACACCCGCGCAGACCGACGCGAAGTCGGGGGCGGCGGAGGGCTTCGAGGCGTCGTTCGAGTCCTGGCTGATCGCGAAGCGGAAGCCGATCGCGTCGCCGTCGGCGGGCCGGGCGGTGGCCGGGCCCTGGGTGGCGTAGGCCCAGCCGCCGCCCTTGCCCCCGCTCTCCCAGAAGGACCAGTAGCGGTAGCCGGCGGCCTCGGCGGGCGCGGCGGCCGCGCCGAACATCAGGAGGGCGGCCGCGCCCACCGCGAGCCTGCGGCCGAGGCGACGAAGGGTCACTTCTTGCGGCCGCTCAGGAGGAAGCCGATGCCGACGCCGACGACCATGCCGATGCCGATGATCCACCACACGTCGAAGCCGCCCTCGTCGTCCGCGCCCGCGGACGCCTCCGAGTTGTCGGGGGCCTTGGGGGCCGGGCCGGTGGCGTTGAGCTGCTCGATCAGGTCGGTGGTGCCGAAGCTGCGCGGGTCGGTGTCCATGGCGTGCGCGGCGAAGACGAGCTGGGCGTACGCGGCGGGCCCGTTGGTCTTGGCCCAGGGCGCCGAGTTCTTCTCCAGCCAGGCGAGGGCGCCGGTGGCCTCCTTCTTCGCCCCGGCGGCGGCGAGCGCGACGACGGCGTCGGCGGTGTTGCCGTAGTCGGGCAGCTCGGCGGTCTCGGCGGCGCCGGGCAGCGGCGGGGTGGAGAGGTGCGGGTTCTTGCCGAGCTGGGCGGCGAGCCAGGCGGCGCCGTTGCGGGCGGCCCGGTCGGGCGCCGGCCTGGCGGCGTCGGTGCAGACCGGGTGCTGCTCGGGGGCGGCGCCGCGCGCGGTGATGCCCTTGCCGAGGCCGGCGAGGGTGGCGGCGGCCGTCGCGTCGGCGTTGGCGAGGAGCTTGCCGGTCTTGTCGGGCTGGTAGGCGAAGGCTCCCGCGCCGCCGTCCTTCACCGTCCCGCCCGTGCAGGGCAGCGCGAAGGTGAGGAGGGCGTCGTACGGGGTCCGGCCGGCGGCGGACCGCACCTCGGCGGGCCGGACGCCGGAGGCGGCGAAGGAACCGATGACGAGGGAGGTGGAGTTGGCGTCGCTGGGGGCGCCGGGGTTGTAGCTCCAGCCGCCGTCCTTGTTCTGCACGCTCTTCAGCCAGGCGGCGCCGTCCTTCGCGGCCTGCGCGGTCTTCGCCGGGTCGGCGGACTGGCGGGCCACGGCCCCGAGCGCCTGGACGGCGGCCGCGGTGGCGTTGGTGTCGAGCACGGTCGTCGCGTCGCAGGGCTTGGCGGGCTCGGCGCGGTACGAGGCGAAGGCGCCGTCGGCGCACTGCTGGCCCAGCAGCCAGGTCACGGCCTGGTCGGCGGGCTGGATGCCGGAGGTGCGCTGGGCGAGGAAGGCGAGCGACTGGCGCCAGACGCCGTCGTAGGTGGGGTCGCCCGTGCCGTAGAGACCGGCGGGGATCTTCACCGGGGCGGGGGAGGGCGTCGGCGCGGTCGCGGCGGCGGCCACTCCTGCGGCGGTGGTGCTGAGCACGGCACCGGCCGCGAGTGCGGCGGCGGCGCGGCGAACGCTGATCATGGGTCCCTCTCCTGCGGGCACCGGACACCGGCACCCGAGGAGGAGCCGGCCTCCGGCGCCGTGTTCCTCGACGGTGCCGGCGCTCATGTCCCGTACAGGGCATCCCGGCTCACCACCGGTGACGGCGGCTCACGGCACGGGGTGTCCCCGGCCCGCGCGGAGCGCTGGGCGCGGGGAAGGGTCAGTGCCGGACTGCCACCGGCTTCCCCCTGTACAGGCATGACGACGGCCGCCGAGTCTACCGGCCGGCCCGTCCGCCCTCCCGGAGCCGTACGTCACACCGCCCCGCTCACAGCGGCACGTACGGCACCGCCTCGCTCGGGCGCCCGCTCACACCGTCATGTACCGCACCGGCCTGCTCAGGCCGGCCCGCGCTCACACCGCCACGTACCGCACCGCTCAGACCGGCCGACGCTCACACCGCCACGTACCGCACCACTCAGACCGGCCGACGCTCACAGCGCCGCGTACCGCACCGCCCCGCTCACACCGCCACGTACCGCACCGGCTCCGTCCCCGCCACCGGCTCCGCGCGGCCCAGCTTCACCAGGCGCCGCACATGGGCCTCGGCCTCGCTGACGGCGATGCTGCGGGAGCCGTGCGGGATGCGGTCCCAGGGGCGGTTCCACTCCATGCGCTCGGCGAGCTGCCACGGCGTGAGCGGGGTGGCGAGCAGGTCCAGCAGGTCCGTGAGCCGGGCCTCGTGGTGGACGAGGAGTTCGCGGACGCGGCCGGCGGCGTCGGCGAAGGCGTGCTGGTGGGCGGGGAGCACCTCGGCGACGCCGAGGCGGCCGATGCGTTCGAGGGAGGCGAGGTAGTCGCCGAGGGGGTCGGTGACGGTGTCGGCGTCGGGGTCCTCGTAGAGGCCGATGTGCGGGCTGATGCCGGGCAGCAGGTGGTCGCCGGAGAAGAGCCGGCCGTGGCCGGGCAGGCCGGCCGGGTGTTCCTCCTCCAGGTGGAGGCAGACGTGGCCGGGGGTGTGGCCCGGGGTCCAGACGGCGCGGAGCCGGCGGCCGGCCAGGTCGAGGAGTTCGCCGGGCACGATCTCGCGGTCGGGCAGGGCGGAGCGCAGCCCGGGCAGGGTGCGCGTGCGGCCGTGGCGGGCGGCGAGCAGCGGGGCGGTGTGCTCCTCGGGGGCGCCGACGGCTTCGAGCTTGCGGGCCAGGTAGTCGAGCCAGGTGCCGGGCTCGGCCCCGCGGGTGCGGCGGACGACGGCGATGTCGGCGGCGTGCATGGCGATCCACGCGCCGGACTCCTCCCGCACCCGGCCGGACAGGCCGTGGTGGTCGGGATGGTGGTGGGTGACGACGACACCGTGCACGTCGGCGACGGCGAGGCCGAGCTCGCCGAGTCCGCCGGAGAGTTCGGCCCAGGACTCGGGGTCGTCCCAGCCGGTGTCGACGAGGACGGGCCCGCGGTCGGTGTCGACGACGTGGACCAGGGTGTGGCCGAGCGGGTTGTCCGGGATCGGCACCCGCAGGGACCAGACGCCGCCGCCGTGCTCGGTCACTCGCGCGGTCTCCTGCGTCATGAGCGTCCTCATCTCTCCGTACGGGTACGGCACCTGCCCGGCCATTGCCGATGATAACTAGAACTGGTATCAGTTCTGAGGCATCGTCAGAAATCAGTGAAGCCAGATACGCGAAACAGTCACGCGAGACAGACACACGAGACAGACAGACGGCGGCGGGTTCCGGGAGGCAGTCGGTCATGACCGAGCTTGTGGAGCACGGAAAACTGTTCATCGGCGGCGAGTTGACCGATCCCCTCGGCGGTGACGTCATCGAGGTGGTCTCCCCGCACACCGAGGAGGTCATCGGCCGGGTCCCGCACGCCTCCGGCGCCGACGTCGACCGGGCCGTCGCCGCCGCGCGCCGGGCCTTCGACGAGGGGCCGTGGCCGCGGCTGACGCTGGAGGAGCGGATCGAGGTCGTCGGCCGGATCAAGGACGCGATCGCGGTGCGGCACGAGGAGATCGCGCGCTCGATCAGCGCGCAGAACGGCTCCCCGTACTCCTGGTCCGTCCTCGCCCAGGCACTCGGCGCGATGATGGTGTGGGACTCGGCGATCACGGTCGCGCGCCAGTACGCCTACGAGGAGCGGCGGGCCGGTGTCCTCGGGCCGCTGCTCGTGCGGCGCGAGCCGGTCGGCGTGGTCGCCGCCGTCGTGCCGTGGAACGTGCCGCAGTTCACCGCCGCCGCCAAGCTCGGCCCGGCGCTCCTCGCCGGCTGCACGGTGATCCTCAAGCCGTCGCCGGAGTCGCCGCTCGACTCCTACATCCTCGGCGAGATCGCGGCCGAGGCCGGGCTGCCCGAGGGCGTCCTGTCGATCCTCCCCGCCGACCGCGAGGTCAGCGAGTACCTCGTCGGGCACCCGGGCGTCGACAAGGTCTCCTTCACCGGCTCGGTCGCGGCCGGCAAGCGCGTGATGGAGGTCGCCGCCCGCAACCTCACCCGCGTCACCCTCGAACTCGGCGGCAAGTCCGCGGCCGTCGTCCTGCCCGACGCCGACCTGGCGGCGGCGGTCGCCGGCATCGTCCCGGCGGCCTGGATGAACAACGGCCAGGCGTGCGTCGCCCAGACCCGCATCCTCGTCCCGCGCTCCCGCTACGAGGAGACCGCCGAGGCGTTCGCGGCGGCCGCGGGCGCCCTCGTGGTCGGCGACCCGCTCGACCCGGCCACCCAGGTCGGCCCGCTCGTCGCCCGCCGCCAGCAGCATCGCTCCCTCGACTACATCGCCGTCGGCCAGGCCGAGGGCGCCAAGGTCCTCACCGGCGGCGGCCGCCCGGCGGGCCTGGACCGCGGCTGGTACGTCGAACCGACCCTCTTCGGCGGCGTCGACAACTCCATGCGGATCGCCCGCGAGGAGATCTTCGGCCCGGTCATCTGCCTCCTGCCGTACGGCGACGAGGCCGACGCGCTGCGCATCGCCGACGACTCCGACTACGGGCTCTCCGGCAGCGTCTGGACCGGCGACGTCGAGCGCGGCATCGACTTCGCCCGCAAGGTCCGCACCGGCACCTTCAACGTCAACACCTTCAGCCTCGACATGCTCGGCCCCTTCGGCGGCTACAAGAACTCCGGCCTGGGACGGGAGTTCGGCCCCGAGGGCCTCTCCGAGTACCTGGAGCACAAGATGATCCACCTCCCGGCCGGCTACGAGGGCCCGGGGAGTGGTGCCTGATGGGCGACCGCTGGCACGTCGAGGTCGACCGCACCGTCTGCATCGGCTCCGGCATGTGCGTCAACCACGCCCCCGACGGCTTCCGCCTCGACACCGCCCGCCAGGCCCACCCGCGCGACGCGGAGTCCGACGCGAACGAGAAGGTCCTCGCGGCGGCGGAGGGCTGCCCGGTGGAGGCGATCACGATCACCCTCGCGGACGGCGGGGAGCCGGTCTTCCCGCCCGAGGACTAGGACCGCGGGAAGTCGGAGGACGGGTTCCCTTATGCAAAACTACTCCCTTGGTCACGGGGGCAAGGGGCCTTCGTGCGCACGTATTTGGGAGAGTTGTGCGCAAGGCGAATTGGGTGGCCGCGGCCGCCGGCGTGGTGCTGCTGGTCGCGGGCTGCGGAAGCAACGGCGGCTCGGACAACGGCGGTTCGGGCAAGGGCAAGACGTCCGTCACGTCCGGCGGTTCGACCGGCGGCGGTTCGGAGACGGGCGGTGGCGACCTGACGGCCGATGCCGTGAAGAAGGAGATCGAGACCGCGGCCACCGGCGCCGGTTTCACGCAGGACGCCTCCGGCGACAAGGTGCCGGCCGGTACGGAGCAGTGCATGGTCATGTGGACCGCCGACTCCGCGAAGGCCGCCGACCAGAAGAAGTCCTACAAGGAGACCGTCACCGCCCTCGGCCAGGCCGGCTGGAGCATCGACAAGAACTTCGAGCAGAGCGGCTCGACCATCAAGACCCTCAGCAAGGGCACCTGGCTGCTCAAGGCCAGCGACCACAGCATGGGCATGCTGAAGATGGACATGTTCATCGCCACCGACGCCAAGCCCGAGTGCGAGGCCGCGCTCAAGGCCGCCGGTCCGCAGAAGACCCCCTGACGCCGGATCCCCGGGCGCCCGCCCGCCGCGAGGCGTCAGCCGCGCCCGCGCACCCCGGGGTGCGCGGGCCCGGCGCCCGGCGCCGTCAGGTCGATCAGCCGGCACACCGTCTCGATGTCGATCTTCACCTGGGCGATCGACGCCCGCCCCGACAGCCAGGTGATCAGCGCCGAGTGCCAGGTGTGCTCGATCACCCGCACCGCCGACAGCTGCTCCGGCGTCGGATGCTCCGCCCCCATCGCGTCCAGGATGATCGCGGTCGTCAGCCGTGACACCGTGTCGACCTCGGGGCTCACGCTCCGGTCCGCGAACGTCAGCGCCCGCACCATCGCGTCCGCGAGCTGCGGCTCGCGCTGCAGCGCCCGGAAGGCCCGCATCAGCGTCTCCGCCACCCGTTCGGCCGGGTCCGCGCCCGCCGGCGGGCGCTTGCGCAGCGTGGTGTGCATGTGCTGGAGCTGGTCCTGCATGGTGGCGACCAGCAGATGGATCTTCGATGGGAAGTAGCGGTAGAGCGTGCCGAGCGCGACCCCGGCCGCCTCCGCGACCTCGCGCATCTGGACGGCGTCGAAACCGCCCCGCCCGGCGAGCTGCGCACTGGCGTGCAGGATGCGCCGGCGGCGGGCCTCCTGGCGCTCTGTCAGGGGCGGTGACGCAGGTCTGGCTTCCGCGGTCATGGGTCCCGTTCCGTGCGGTGTCCGAGCTGGATTCCGTGCCGTGTCCGTGCAGGTTTCCGGGCGACTGCCCGGGCGACCGTCCGGATGCTGAAGGGGCGACAGTATGGCGGGTCGGCGGTGGTGGCGCGAATCACCCGACGTGCCTCTCGCGGCCGAGCTACCGACCGGTAGATTCAGTGCTCCTCGCAGGATCGATCTGTAACTTGTTCTAGGTTAGCGCGGGCGGTTACGCTCCCGCGAAACGCACGCTCGAAGGGGGTCCACGTTGACCGCGGAAGCCATAGAGGCAAGCCCCCGGCGGGGCACCACGGGCGACGGTGACCGTCCGTTGCGGATCGCTCTCCTCACGTACAAGGGGAACCCGTTCTGCGGCGGTCAGGGCGTGTATGTCCGTCACCTCTCCCGTGAGCTGGCCCGCCTCGGCCACACCGTCGAGGTCATCGGCTCCCAGCCGTACCCGGTGCTGGACGAGGGCGAGGAGCTGCGGGGCCTGTCCCTCACCGAGATCGCCAGCCTCGACCTCTACCGCCAGCCCGACCCCTTCCGCACGCCCGCGCGCGAGGAGTACCGGGACTGGATCGACGCGCTCGAGGTCGGCACCATGTGGACCGGCGGCTTCCCCGAGCCGCTCACCTTCTCGCTCCGGGCCCGGCGCATGCTCGCCGCCCGCCGCGGCGACTTCGACGTCATCCACGACAACCAGACGCTCGGCTACGGGCTCCTCGGCGGCCCGCGCGCCCTCGGCGCCCCGCTCGTCACCACCATCCACCACCCCATCACCGTCGACCGGCAGCTCGAAATCGACGCCGCCGCCGACTGGAAGCGCCGCGCCTCCGTCCGCCGCTGGTACGCCTTCACCCGCATGCAGAAGCGGGTCGCCCGCCGGCTGCCGTCCGTCCTCACCGTCTCCGGCACCTCGCGCCAGGAGATCGTCGAGCACCTGGGCGTACGCGAGGACCGCATCCGGGTCGTCCACATCGGCGCCGACACCGAACTGTGGTCCCCGGACCCGTCCGTCGCCGAGGTCCCCGGCCGGATCGTCACCACCTCCAGCGCCGACGTCCCGCTCAAGGGCCTGGTCCACCTGATCGAGGCGCTCGCCAAACTGCGCACCGAGCGGCCCGACGCCCACCTCGTCGTCGTCGGCAAGCGCGCCGAGGACGGGCCGGTCGCCCAGGCCATCGAGCGGTACGGGCTCGACGGAGCCGTCCGCTTCGTCAAGGGCATCAGCGACGCCGAGCTCGTCGACCTCTACCGCTCGGCCCAGGTCGCCTGCGTGCCCAGCCTCTACGAGGGCTTCTCGCTGCCCGCCGCCGAGGGCATGGCCACCGGCACCCCGCTCGTCGCCACCACCGGCGGCGCGATCCCCGAGGTCGCCGGCCCCGACGGCGAGACCTGCCTCGCCGTGCCGACGGGCGACGCGGGGGCACTCGCCGCCGCGCTCGGACGGGTGCTGGGCGACCCGGGCCTGCGCGCCCGCCTCGGTCACGCGGGCCGCGAACGGGTCCTCGCCAACTTCACCTGGGCGCGCGCGGCCCAGGGGACCGCCGACCTCTACCGCGAGGCGCTCGCGCGTCAGGGTGCCGGAGCCCGCCGGTGACGCCCGAGCCGCGCGTGCCGGGTGCGGCCCGGTGGGCGGGTGCGCCCACCCTCCCCCACGCTCCCGGCCCCGCCCGGACAGGGGGGACCCCCATCGCCCTGGCGGAACGCCAGCCCACCACCTTCGTCAATCCTGAAAGCGGGACCCCGTGCTGACCGTCGACTTCACCCGCTTCCCGCTCGCCCCCGGCGACCGCGTGCTCGACCTGGGCTGCGGCGGGGGCCGGCACGCCTTCGAGTGCTACCGGCGCGGCGCCCAGGTCGTGGCCCTCGACCAGAACGGCGAGGAGATCCGCGAGGTCGCCAAGTGGTTCGCGGCCATGAAGGAGGCCGGCGAGGCCCCGGCCGGCGCGAGCGCCACCGCGATGGAGGGCGACGCGCTCAACCTGCCCTTCCCCGACGAGTCCTTCGACGTCGTCATCATCTCCGAGGTCATGGAGCACATCCCGGACGACAAGGGCGTGCTCGCCGAGATGGTCCGGGTCCTCAAGCCCGGCGGCCGGATCGCGATCACCGTCCCGCGCTACGGCCCGGAGAAGGTCTGCTGGGCGCTGTCCGACGAGTACCACGAGGTCGAGGGCGGCCACATCCGCATCTACAAGGCCGACGAGCTCCTCGCCCGGATCCGCGAGGCCGGCCTGCGGCCCTACGGCACCCACCACGCCCACGCCCTGCACGCGCCGTACTGGTGGCTCAAGTGCGCCTTCGGCGTGGACAACGACAAGGCGCTGCCGGTCCGCGCGTACCACAAGCTCCTGGTCTGGGACATCATGAAGAAGCCCGCCGTGACCCGGATCGCCGAGCAGCTGCTCAACCCGGTCGTCGGCAAGAGCTTCGTCGCCTACGCCACCAAGCCCCACCTGCCGAAGGCCGACGCCGCCGCGGACGCCGCGAAGGCAGCGGCCCGGTGACCGAGCGGATGGCGGAGCACCTGGTACTCCCCGGCGTCCTGACCGCCGAGCAGGCCGCCGAGACGGTCGCGGGCATCCTCGCCGCCCAGCGCGCGGACGGCGCCATACCGTGGTTCCGCGGTCACCACCTCGACCCGTGGGACCACACCGAGGCCGCGATGGCCCTGGACACGGCCGGCGAGCACGAGGCCGCCCGGCGTGCGTACGAGTGGCTGGCCCGGCACCAGAACGCCGACGGCTCCTGGTACGCGGCCTACCAGGACGGCGACCCGGACGACGTCACCGACCGCGGTCTGGAGTCCAACTTCGTCGCGTACGTCGCCGTCGGCGTCTGGCACCACTACCTGTCGACGGGCGACGACGCCTTCCTCGACCGCATGTGGCCCGTCGTCTACGCGGCCGTCGAGTTCGTCCTCGGGCTCCAGCAGCCCGGCGGGCAGATCGGCTGGAAGCGCGAGGCCGACGGCACGCCGGTCACCGACGCGCTGCTGACCGGCAGTTCGTCGGTCCACCAGGCGCTGCGCTGCGCGCTCGCCATCGCAGACGAGCGCGAGGAGCCGCAGCCCGACTGGGAGTTGGCGGCCGGCGCGCTCGGCCACGCGATCCGCAGCCATCCGGAGCGCTTCCTCGACAAGTCCCGCTACTCGATGGACTGGTACTACCCGGTCCTCGGCGGCGCGGTGACCGGCGCGGCGGCGAAGGAGCGGATCGAGGAGCTGTGGGACGACTTCGTCGTGCCCGGCCTCGGCGTGCGCTGCGTGCTGCCCAACCCCTGGGTCACCGGCGGCGAGAGCTGCGAACTCGCGCTCACGCTCTGGGTGATGGGGGAGTCGGACCGGGCGCTGGAGATCCTCCAGGCGATCCAGCACCTGCGGGCCGACAACGGCAACTACTGGACCGGGTACGTCTTCGAGGGCAACCGGGCCGTCTGGCCGGAGGAGCAGACCACCTGGACGGCGGGCTCGCTGCTGCTCGCGGTGGCGGCGCTCGGCGGCGAGGAGGCGACGGTCGCGGTCTTCGGTGGCGAGCGGCTGCCGCGGGGTCTGGAACCGGACTGCTGTAAGTGACAGTTGTAGGTGGTCGTTACACGTGTTTGGGGCGGCCACCCTTGTGCACGATGCACAAAATCGGCCACTCGGCCGGTGGCTGAAAGAGCCCCGTACGGACCCCTAATATGTGCGTGTTCATGGCAGGCATGAACACGCATGACAGGAGTACCGGTCAACATGGACCGTGCGGGGTCGGTCAAGGACCTGGCGAGCGAACTGCTCGCGCTGAAGAAGGCGTCGGGATCGAGCTTCGCGCAGCTCAGCGAGAAAACCCACTACGCGAAGTCCTCGTGGGAGCGCTGGGTCAACGGCAAGCAGTTCCCGCCGCGTGACGCCGTCGAGAGCCTGGCCCGGCTCTGCGAGACGGACCCGGAGCCGCTGCTCGCGCTCTGGGACGAGGAGGAGGCCCGGCGCACCGCCCCCGAGCCGGAGCCCGGGCCGCAGGCCGAGGGACCGGAGGCCGAGGGGCCGGAGGCCGTGGGGACCCCGGAGGCCGCGCCGGAGCCGGAGGAGGCCCCGCGCAAGCGCCGCCGGCCCCTCTGGGCCGCGCTCGGCCTCGCCGCGCTCCTCACGGCCGGCGCCGGCACGTACGCGGTCGTCGCCCACACCGGCGACCCCGCGCCGCCCAAGCCCAAGCCGGTCGTGAAGGTCGCGGGCCCGGCCACCGGCTGCACGCTCACCGGGTGCGAGGGCAAGGACCCGAAGAAGATGAACTGCGGCGCCGACGCGGTCACCGTCCGCACCGGCTCCATCCCCAAGGACCTCGTCATCGAGCTGCGCTACAGCCGCGCCTGCAAGGCCGCCTGGGGCCGCATCACCTTCGCCGAGATCGGCGCCACCGTCGTCGTCAACAACTCCGACGGCGCCGCCCAGGCCGATGTCGTCCACTACGACCGCGACGTCTACACGCCGCTGATCGCGGCCCCGGACGACGGTTCGGTCTGGGTCTGCTCGGCCCTGCCGAAGAAGCCCGGCAAGGACAGCGTGCCCACCTGCACGGGCCGCTACATCCCGAGCCAGGAGAAGGACGCCCAGCAGCCCTGAGCGACGGAACCGGCGGGTCCCGGTGCACCCCTGTCGCACCGGGCCCCGCCCATCCGTTGAGGCGAATGCCCCCGCGAGATCAATGATCATGCGCGGGGCCGGCCCCCGTATTGGAAAAAACCGCAGCCGGCCGCGGACGCCCGCGGACTCGCCGCCGGCGATCGCGGCCGAACGAAGGCTCGCGACCGCGGCCGTACGAAGGCCCGCCCACGTGGGACGGCGGCCGTACGAAGGCCTGCGACCGCTGACGTACGGCCGCTCAGCCCGCGATCCACGCGCTCGCCGTGTCCCGGCCCGCCAGGAACCGCCCCGGCGGCAGCCCCGTCAGGGCCGTGAACTCCCGGCTCAGGTGAGCCTGGTCGTACAGCCCGCACTCCACCGCCGTCTCCGCCGCCGGCGTGCCCGCCGTGAGCAGCCGGATCGCCCGGTTGAGCCGCAGGACGCGGGCGAGCCGCTTCGGGCTGATGCCCAGCTGCTCGCGGAAGCGGCTCTCCAGGTGCCGCATGCTCCAGCCCGTCTCGGCCGCGACCTCGTGGATCGGCAGCGCCCCGGCGGAGCGCTCCAGGACCCGCCACGCCTCCAGGACGGCCGGCGCGGGCCCGGGCGCCGCGGCCGCCTGTGCCGTCCAGCGCAGCAGCGTCTCGTCGAGCAGCGCGAACCGCTCCTGCCAGCCCGGCGCCTCCGCCAGGGCCTCGCCCAGGTGCCGGGCGCGGGCGCCGAGCACGTCGGCAGGGTCGGTGAGCGCGTCGGCGAGCTCGCCGAGCGGGCTGCCGAAGAGCCGGTACGCCGCCCAGGGCGCGAGCGCGAGCTCCACGCCGTACGCCTCGCCCCCGTGCCCGAGCACCCGGGCCCGGGTGTGCAGCCCGGACACCAGCGAGCGGTGCCGCATGCCGCCGGCGCCGCCGGTGCCGGTGCACGCGCCCGTCCCCCTGCCCGTCCCCGAAGCCGGCCCCGAGCCCGTCCCGCGGACCCGCATCTCTCCCCCGAAGCCGATGAGCAGCGACACCCGCCCGCTCGGCACCACCAGACGCT
Source organism: Streptomyces sp. NPDC004327 (assembly GCF_042873935.1). Taxonomy (NCBI): domain Bacteria; kingdom Bacillati; phylum Actinomycetota; class Actinomycetes; order Kitasatosporales; family Streptomycetaceae; genus Streptomyces; species Streptomyces sp. NPDC004327. Next base: position 735,143 of record NZ_JBIAME010000002.1, read on the forward strand.
CCTGCGGCACACCCGCCGTCGTCCTGAACCCCCGGTACGTCCCGATGCCCGGCCGCAGCCGGGCGTCGGGCGCCCCGTAATACCACTGGCACCGGCCCCCACCGGTGCACACGCGGCTTCTGACCATCTATCCCTCGAACCTCTCGTTCCGTCTCGGGAACCACTCTCCGAGCGGCCCGGTGGCGAGGGCCAGAGGCGCCGCCGTCCCAGGGACGCGGAGGGACGTCCCAGGGCTCTGACCTGCGGGTATGTGCATCGAGTGGAGTGCAGGAAGGGACGGTCGCACCCGTACGGACACACTCCGCTGGCGCCCTCCCGGCCCCCGGGCGAGGCTGACGCCATGCCCTCCGTGCCCCGCTTCACGCGTGCCCGCCGCGCCCTCGCCGCCGTCTGCCTGTCCGCCGCGCTGCTCTCGACCACGGCCGCCTGCGGCAGTGACGGCTCGCAGTCCATGGCGACGAGCGCCGACGTGCGGGCGAAGGCGACCCCGACCCCGTCCGCCAGTGCGAGCTTCGAGAAGCAGAAGCTGGCCAAGACCCGCTTCGTCGCCAACGCGGGCCTCGCGGCCGGCGCCACGTACCAGTGGATCGTGAAGCCCTATCGCGCGGGCAAGTTCAAGAAGGGCGCCGACGGCCGGACCTTCGCCCTCGTCAAGGCGGGCCTCGCGGGCGCGTTCACGTACAACCGCCTCAAGGCCGCCGTGGAGAACGCCAAGGGCGACCCGCTCCTGTCCAAGGCGGTCGCTCCGCTCTCCGCCGGCATCGAGTCGCTGAAGCAGCTCGGCACGAAGCTCCGCAAGGGCGGCGCCACGGACGGCGACATCGGCGGCCTGGAGGGCGTCATCAACAGCGTGAAGGAGGCCGGGAAGAGCGCGGGCGCCAATGTCGTCGACAAGGTGCCGAGCGCGTCCCAGCTCAGCGGTGGGTGAGCCCCGTCAGGCGTTCAGCTCCGCGAGCGTCCGCAGGGTGACCGGGTCCGGTGCCGTGACCAGGAGGTCCGTCACCGGGCCCGTCCGCCATCGCGCGAGCCGCTCGGCGATCCGGGCGCGCGGCCCGACGAGCGAGATCTCGTCCGCGAAGGCGTCCGGCACCGCGAGCACGGCCTCCTCGCGCCGCCCGGCCGCGAACAGCTCCTGGATGTGCCGGGCCGCCGCCTCGTAGCCCATCCGCGCCATCAGATCGGCGTGGAAGTTACGGGCCGCGTGCCCCATGCCGCCGATGTAGAAGCCCAGCATCGCCTTGACCGGCAGCAGCCCGGCGGCGACGTCGTCGCAGACCTGCGCCCGCACCATGGGGGCCACCGTGAACCCGTCCGGCAGCGCCTCCGGCAGGGCGTACACCTCGGCCCAGCGGCCCGGCGACCAGTAGAGCGGCAGCCAGCCGTCGGCGATCCGCAGCGTCTGCGCGATGTTCTTCGGGCCCTCGGCGCCCAGCAGCACGGGCAGGCCGGCGCGGAGCGGATGCGTGATCGGCTTGAGCGGCTTGCCGAGGCCGGTGCCGTCCGGGCCGGTGTACGGGAGCGGGTGGTAGCGCCCGTCGAGCGTGACGGGCCCCTCGCGGCGCAGCACCTGCCGCACCACGTCCACGTACTCCCGGGTCGCGGTCAGCGGCGAGCGCGGGAACGGCCGCCCGTACCAGCCCTCCACGACCTGTGGCCCCGAGAGCCCGAGCCCGAGCGTCATCCGGCCGCCGGACAGATGGTCGAGGGTCAGGGCGTGCATGGCGGTCGCGGTCGGCGTCCGGGCGGCCATCTGCGCGACCGCCGTGCCGAGCCGGATGCGGGAGGTGTGCGCGGCGATCCAGGTGAGCGCGGTGAAGGCGTCGGAGCCCCAGGCCTCGGCCGTCCACACCGAGTCGTAGCCGAGCGCCTCGGCCTCGCGGGCGAGTGCGAGGTGCGCGGGGGCGGGGCCGCGGCCCCAGTAGCCGAGGGCGAGTCCGAGTCGCATGCCGCGCAGCCTTTCTGACGGTGTGTCAGCCAAGTCGGCCAGGTCGGCACTGTACGACAGCGGCCCCCCGCCCGGAAGAGATCCGGGCCGAGGGGCCGCCGGTGAAGCAGGAGGGAACGGCAGGACGGGAGGGTCAGCCGCGCTGGATGCCCGTCGTGTCCTGGAGCACACCGCGCCGGCCGTCCTGGGTCTGCGCCACCAGCGCCTGACCGCGCTGTTCGACCGCCAGGTACCAGGTGCCGGGCGCCAGCTCGGCGATCGGGGCGGCGCCGCCGTCCTCGCCGTAGAGCGGACGGGCCACCGGGACCGCGAACCAGAACGGCGCGAAGTCCGAGGCGGCCGGGGCCGGGGCCGGAGCCGGGGCCGCGGCGGCGGGGGCCGGGGCGGGAGCCGGAGCGGCCTGGTGCTGGGCGGCCTGCGGCTGGCCGCCGAAGGGCTGGCCACCGAGCGACGGGTCCGGCTGCGCGCCGTACGGCTGCTGCTGCGCACCCGGGTAGCCGTAGCCGCCCGGGACGCCCTGCTGACCCGGGCCCTGCTGCATGCCCATGCCGTACGGCTGCGGGGTCTGCGGCTTCGGCGCGCCGAGCAGCGGCGCCTGCAGCGCCGGGACCAGCGGGCCCGCGACAGCGGCGCCGGCCAGGACGAGCGAGGCGATGAGGCCGAGGATCAGACCGGCACCCGCGTTGGCCGACTCGAAGACCCACATGAGCATGGACCACGCCGAGGCGACCGCGAACGCCGCGCCGACCTGCCCGAGCTCCAGACCGGCCACCTTCCGCGGCTGCGGCAGCGCGCGCGTGACGAGCACCAGCGCGGCACCGGCGATGCCGAGGAAGACGGCGCCCCAGCCGAGCGGCGAGATCTCCCACGAGTACGCGGAGTCGTACGACTTGCAGATGTCGCCCGGCGCGTCACAGCCGGAGATGCCGAGGAACGAGGCGATGAACAGCAACACCGCAGCACCGGCCAGCACGCCGTCGCCTCGGGTGAGGGAGCGGATATTCACGTAAGAATCCTTCGTCGGGTCGTCTCGTCGGGGTGGCGCGAAGCACGGGGGCGGCCCCATCGTACGGAAGCGTACGGAGAGCACGGAGAACACAGAGAGTACGGAGCGTACCGATCGAATCTATCGTCCGCCCGTTCGTTCACCGGCTCCGGCCCCGAGTCCTACCCCTTGAGATAGGCCGCGATGCCGTTCGCGATCCCCTGCGCAGCCTTCTGGCGCCACGCGGCGTCGGTGAACAGCGTGGCGTCCTTCGGATCACGCATGTTGCCGCATTCGATGAACACCTTGGGAACGGTGGAGAGATTGAGGCCCCCGAGATCGTCGCGGACGTCCAACCCGGTACCGGATCCGATGTAGTTGGCGGGCCTGGAACCCGTCGCGCGGGCGAACTGTGTGACCAGCGCCTCGCCGAGGGTACGGGACGGTCCCACGATCTTCGAGGTGTCGGCGGCCCCGCCCTTCACCTTCGCGGGCAGGATCACATGGAACCCGCGGTTCCCGGCCGCCGAACCGTCCGCGTGCACGGACACCACGGCGTCCGCCCGGGCGGCGTTGCCGATCCGGGCGCGCTCGTCGATGCACGGCCCGTACGGGCGCTCGGCGTCATGGACGAGCACGACCTTCGCGCCCTGCTTCTTGAGGAGATCGCGAAGACGGTGTGAAACATCGAGGGTGTACGCGGCTTCGGTGTAACCGTGGTTCGTGGACGTGCCGGTGGTGTCGCACTCCTTGCGAGTCGTCCCGATATCCACCTTCTTGTTGATTTCGGTGGAATGCCGGAAATTGCCAGGATTGTGCCCGGGGTCGACGACGATCGTCCGCCCGGCGAGGGGGAGGGCTGCCGAGGTGGCGGCCGAGGTGGCCGCGGGGCTGGGCGCGGCCGTGGCCTTGGCGTCGGCGGCACGGGCGCTCCGCGGCCCCGCCGACTCGGCGGCGCCGCCGCAGGCGGTCAGGGCGAGCGGCAGGGTGAGCGGCACGGCGAGGGCGAGAAGCATCCGATGGTGGTGGGGCACCCCGCGACGGTAACGGTTTCCGGCCGGGATTGCCTGCACCGGAACCGTGTGTGTGGGGGGATCGTGAAGGGTAAGTGCGTGGAACCGTCGCGACGACCAGAGGGGGAACGGTGACGGGCGAAGACCGTGAATCAGCACCCAGACCATGGGAGTGGACGGGCGGGGCTCCGGGCGGGGGCCCGTCCGTGCCGCCACCTCCCGAGCACCCGCCGGTGTACGACGCGGTGCCACCCGCGTCGGCACCGCCTCCCGCACCTCCGGCACCTCCCGTACCTGCCGCCCCTCCAGGGCCCGCGAATCCCGCCCAAGCGGCGGCCGTCGCCCTGCTCAACCTCTCCTGCCTCGGCCTCGGCTACGTCTTGCTCAAGCAGTGGATCCTCGCCGCCGTCTGCTGGGCGGCCACCATCGCCCTGCTCGTCGTCGCGCTGCCCGCCGACCCCGACGGCGTCCCGCTCGCCGCGCTCGTCGCGTACGGGCTCTTCCTGCTCCTCGCCGCCGCCGACGGCGCCCGCCGCGGTCTGCGCGCGGACCCCGACACCCTGGCCCTGCCCGCCGCGCGCCGCGGCCTCGTGCTGCCCGCCGCGCTCGTGCTGGTGCTCGTCGTCCCCGGCGGCGGCACCTTCGCGTACGGCGCGGCGCGCGACGAGGCCGTCGAGCAGTCGCTGCTCGACCGCCTGGCCGCGGCGGACACCCAGGTGAAGCAGGGCGAGGGGCAGTCCTTCACGAGCGTCGAGTCGGTCTACCGCCAGGCCCTGGCCACGTACCAGGACATCGGCGCCGGGCACGCCGGCTCGCGCGCCGCCAAGCAGGTCCCCGACCGGCTCGTCACCTACTACAAGACGGTCTCCGCCCCGTACGACAAGCAGGACTACTGCGCCGCCGTCGCCCCGCTCAAGCACCTGCGCTCGCTGCCCGACACCGTGGACCGCAAGCTGCTCGGCAGCCTCGTCGGCAAGGCCGACGACCCGCTCGCCCAGTCGCTCTTCGAGTGCGGCACGCGCACGATCGGCTCGGCCGGCGCCGAGAACACCTCCGCCGACCAGCTCAACGAGCTGAGCAGCACCTTCCCGCAGTCGCCGTACACGCAGAAGGTCGAGCCCACCCTCCGCGAGGGCCTGCGCACCCGGGACAAGTCCGTCGGCATCGCGCCCTGCGACTCGACCCTCGAACTGCGCCGCTTCCGCGACACCGTGAGCCGGCTGCAGGGCGCCGGGTTCGGCGACCTGGGCCAGGACACCGCGGCGACGATCCAGCGCGCCGACTTCGGCTGCGGCCTCGACCACTTCAAGAAGAAGGAGTTCGACGAGGCCAAGTCGGCGATGGACGACTACGTGAAGGCGTACCCGTCCAGCCCGCAGAACGCCCAGGCCCGCAACGTCTCCATCGCCGCCGAGATCGCCGGCGAGACCCCGGCCGCCGGCAACAGGGTCCCGAGCGGTGACACCGCCGACGGCTCGGGCCAGCCGATGGTCGTCAGCAACGACGGCCCCGGCGAGGTCGAACTCCTCTACACCGGCCCGGTCACCGGCCGCATCACCATCCCGGCCTGCGGCGGCTGCAAGGCCTACCCGACGCTCCTGCTGCCCAAGGGCGGCAGCGTGAAGCCCTGCTCCGGTTCGTCGTCGAAGTACCCGAAGCGGACGCTGATGCTTCCGCCCGGCAACTACCAGATGCTCCAGAAGCGCTCGGGGACGACGACGTCGCGGGAGGTGAAGAAGGGCAGCACCACGAAGATCGAGTCGGGCTACACGTACACGAACTGCCTGTACGTGACGTCGCTGTACTGAGCCCCGCCCGTTCCGTCACTTGTTCCGTCGGAGGACCCGGAGGGAGTCCGTGACCGAGATCTCCTCGAAGTCACCGGACTCCAGGGCGCGGAGGTAGATGCGGTACGGGGCCTGGCCGCCGTCCTCCGGGTCCGGGAAGACGTCGTGGATGACGAGCAGGCCCCCGGGGGCGACCTTGGGGGCCCAGCCCTCGTAGTCGGCGCCCGCGTGCTCGTCGGTGTGGCCGCCGTCGATGAACACGAAGCCGAGCTGCCCGCCCCACACCGCCGCGACCTGCGGGGACCGGCCGACGACCGCGATGACGTGGTCCTCCAGGCCGGCCTTGCGCAGCGTGCGGCGGAAGGTCGGCAGCGTGTCCATGACGCCGACCTCGGGGTCGACGACGGTCTCGTCGTGGTACTCCCAGCCCGGCTGCTGCTCCTCGCTGCCCCGGTGGTGGTCCACGGTGACGGCGACGGTCCCGGCCGCGCGCGCCACGTCGGCGAGGAGGATGGTCGAGCGCCCGCAGTAGGTGCCGACCTCCAGGAGGGGAAGCCCCAGCTCCGCGGCCTCGGCGGCGGCCTCGTACAGCGCGAGCCCTTCCTTGACCGGCATGAAGCCCTTGGCGGCCTCGAAGGCGGCGAGGATCTCGGGGGTGGGCTCGGTGGCGGGCATGGGGCGCTCCTACTGGCGAGTACGTGGGTACGGGCGCCCATCGTGCCCTACGCGCCGCACACGGACCACACCGTCGTCCCGCTTCCCGTCCCCGACGGCAACCGTGATCGACCACTCCGGCCGCTGACCCACAGCGCCGCGCGCCTGCCCCGGTGCCGAGAACGCCGGGGCAGGCGCGCGGTCGTCCGTGCCGCTCCTACAGGCCGAGGTCCTTCGCGGCGAGCTCCGTGCCCTTCACCCGCGCCTCGATCTTCGCGAAGGCGGTCTCGCGCGACAGGAACGTGTCGTCGGCGTACGCGGCGAAGCCGGCGTCGTCGCAGGTGCCGAGCCGGTCGGCCGGGAGGTGCCGGGCGGCCGCCAGGATCCGGTCCCGTACCTGCTCGGGCGTCTCGACCCGCTGGTCCAGGGGGTCGGTCACCCCGACGAACACCCGGGCGCTCGGGGGCAGATGGTCCGCGACGAGCGCCAGGACCCTGTCGGGGTCGGGCTCGCTCGCCAGCTGGACGTAGAAGTTGCCGGCCTTGAGCCGGAAGAACTTGGGCAGCAGCTCGGCGTAGTCGACGTCCAGGCTGTGGGTGGAGCCCTGGTCCGCGCCCGGGTACGTGTGCACGCCGATGCGGGCCCGCTCGTCCTCGGTGAAGCGCTCCAGGACCCGGTTGTCGAGCGCGACGAAGTCGTCGAGCAGGCCACCCGACGGGTCCAGCTTCGCCGTCAGCCGGTGCAGGCCGCAGTCCAGCTGGACGCGGTGCGCGCCGGCGTCGAGGCAGGAGCGGATGTCGGCCTCGGCCTCGTCGGCGACGTCGCTCAGGAACTGCTCGCGGGAGTAGCCGTCGATGCCGTCGGCCGGGTAGAGCAGGCTGAGGTGGGAGGGGGAGACCACGGTCGCCTTGACCGGCAGGGACGTGTGCTCCCTCGCCTCGCGGACGAAGCTGCCCGCGCGCCCTCCGTACCGGAAGGGCCCGGCGGTGAGCTTCGGGAACTCCCGCAGGTGCCCGTCCGCGTAGGGGATCGTCACGCCGCTGGCGGCGACGCCGGCGAGGCCCGTGAGCGGATAGGCGACGGAGTTCGTCCGGCCCTCCTCGCCGTCGACGAGCACGGGGCAGCCCAGCTTCTCCAGCTCGGCCAGGTTGTCGGCGACGGTCCCGCCCTGCTTGCGCGGGAGGCTGCCGATGGGTTCGGTGGCAAGAGTCATGATCCGGACCCTAGGAATCCGGTGGGCCCGCCGGGTCTGACCTGGGGGATGTTCACCCGATCGGGGCGGCGGTTGCGGGGTGCTCCGGGCGGCCGGACGCTGGAAGGAGCAAGGCCAAGAGGGAGAGGAGGTCTGTCCTCATGGCTGAGAAGGTCTCGCTGAAGTTCGGCGAAGGCAGATCGTTCTGGTTCATGAACGGGCTGTACACGGTGAAGGTCTCCGGCGAGGAGTCCGGGGACGTGTGCAGCATCGTCGAGATGTGGCTGCGCCAGGGCTGGGGCCCGCCGCCGCACACGCACGACGTGGCCGAGTCGGTCTACGTGCTGGAGGGCCGGCTGCGGATGCACCTCGCCGGCGAGCAGGTGGACGCCGGGCCGGGTTCCTTCTTCCACATCCCCGTCGGGACGGACGAGCAGCCCGAGGTGGTGGAGGAGTCCAGGATCCTGGCCGTCTACACACCGGGCGGCTTCGACAAGTTCTTCGCCGAGGTGGGCGAGCCCGCCGCGTCGAACACCCTGCCACCGCTGTCCGAGGAGCCTCCCGACTTCGAGCGGATCGCGGAGATCGGCAGGCGGTACGGGTTGAGCCTGCAGCCACCGGGTTCGTGAGGCGGCGTTCGTGAGGCGGCGTTCCTGAGCCCGCGCGGTCATGCGGCCGGTCGGTCCCGGCCGGCAAGGCCCGCGATCCACAAGGTCCGCGATGCCGCGATCCGCAAGGTCCGCGGTCCACAAGGTCCGCGATTCACAAGGTTTCTGACCTTCCGTCAGATTGGAACGTGTTCTAGTCTGCGGTGCCATGGGCATCGCCATCACGCACGAACAGCGGGAGCTCGCCCGATCCGTCCGCGGCTGGCTCAGCCGCGCCGTACCGCCCGGGGAAGTGCGGGCACACCTCGACGCGCCCGGGGCGGCACCGGGCCGCCCGGCCTACTGGGACGCGGCCGCGGCGCAGGGCCTGCTCGGGATCCATCTGCCCGAGGAGTACGGGGGCGGGGGCGGCGATCTCGTCGACCTCGCCGTGGTCCTGGAGGAGGCGGGGCGGTCGCTGCTGCCCGGGCCGTACCTGCCGCACGTGCTCGCGGCCGAGCTGCTGCGGCGGGCCGGACGCGGCGAGCCGGCGGGTGCGCTGGCGGCGGGGGAGCGGATCGGGGCCGTCGCGTGGGGCGGGCCGGGGAGCCTGACCGTCGCGCCCTCCGTGACCGCCGACGGGCTCGTCCTCGACGGCGTGTCCCCGCCCGTGCTCGGCGCGGCCGGCGCCGACCTCCTGATCCTGGCCGCGCACTCGCGGGCGCACGGGACCGTCTGGCTGGCGGTGGACGCCGGCACCGTCGACGTCCGCCCGCACGACGACTGCGCCGACCCGACACGGCCCACGGCCGAAGTCGCCGCCGACGGCGTCGCCGTACCGGCCGACCGGCTGCTCACGGGCCTCGACTCCGGCACCGTGCACGACCTGGCCGCCGTACTGTGCGCGGCCGAGGCGTGCGGGACGGCCGCGCGGGCCGTCGAGACGGCGGCCGGACACGCCCGTACACGCGTGCAGTTCGGCCGGCCCATCGGGCAGTTCCAGGGCGTCAAGCACCTCTGCGCCGACATGCTCGTCCGTCTCGAACAGGCGCGGGCGCTGGTGTGGGACGCGGCGCGGGCGGCACGGGAGGACGTGGCGGCCGGGATCCGCTCGTACACGGCCGCGCTCGCCGCCGGGGCCGCGCTGGACGCCGCCTACGGCTGCGCCAAGGACTGCATCCAGGTGCTCGGCGGCATCGGCTTCACGTGGGAGCACGACGCCCATCTGTACCTGCGGCGGGCGCTGGTCGCGCGCGAGCTGCTGGGCACGGGCGACGCGCACCGGCTGGCGGCCGTACGGCACGCGGCGGCGGGGACACGGCGGGAGCTGCGAGTCGAACTCCCGGAAGCGGCGGCCGAGTTCCATCGCCAGGCCCGTGAAGTCCTCTCGAAAGTGGTGGGGTTGCCACCTCGCGAGGCCCGGCGGGAACTGGCGGGGACGGGCTACGCGGCCCCGCACCTGCCGAAGCCGTACGGACTCGGCGCCGGACCGGTCCAACAGCTCGCCGTACAGCGCGAGATGGCGGACCTGGGTGTCGCGCTCAGCCCCTTGTCCATCGCCACCTGGGTGATCCCCTCCCTGCTCGCGTACGGGTCGGCCGAGCAGCAGACCCGCCACCTCGGCCCGACCCTGCGCGGCGAACAGCAGTGGTGCCAGCTCTTCTCCGAGCCCGAGGCCGGTTCGGACCTGGCGTCCCTGCGCACCCGGGCGGAGCGCGGAGCGGACGGCTCCTGGCGGGTGAACGGCCAGAAGGTGTGGACGAGCGCGGCCCAGTGGGCCGACTACGGCATCCTGCTCGCCCGCACCGACCCGGACGCGCCCAAGCACCGCGGCCTCACCTACTTCGTCGTCGACATGAAGAACACGCCGGGCATCACCATCCGCCCGCTGAAGGAGATCACCGGCGACTCCCTCTTCAACGAGGTTTTCTTCGACGACGTGCCGCTGCCGGCCGACGCCGTGGTGGGCGAGATCGGGGGCGGCTGGCAGGTCGCGCGCAACACGCTCGGCAACGAGCGCGTGCACATGGCCGACCAGGTGGCCTTCGACACCGGCCTGGAGTCCCTGATCGCCGCCTGCGGCGCCCTGGACTCCTCGGTCCGGGTCCGCGTCGGCGCCTTGGTCGCCGAGGCGCACGCCCTCGCCTGCATCGGCCTGCGCACCACCCTGCTCCAGGTCTCCGGCCTGGAAGCGGGCCCGGGCGCCAGCGTCCGCAAGCTCGTCCAGACCCTGCACCAGCAGAAGGTGGCCGAGCTGACGCACGAACTCCGGCCGGGGAAGCGGACATTGCACGGGCTGCTGATGTCGCGCTGTCTGACGATCGCGGGCGGGACGACGCAAGTGCAGCTGAACGTGGTGGCCGAGCGCCTGCTCGGCCTGCCGAGAGACTGAGGGGACTGTCGCTGTGAAGTCGTACATCGTCGGTGTGGGCATGACGAAGTTCGAGAAGCCGGAGACCCGGGACTGGCAGTACTGGGACATGGCCAAGGAGGCCGGCGAGGCGGCCCTCGCCGACGCGGGCATCCCGTACGCGCTGGTCGAACAGGTCCCCGTCGGCTACTGCTTCCAGCCCTCGACGGCCGGCCAGCGCGCCACGTACGAACTCGGGCTCACCGGCGTGCCCGTCTACAACGTCAACAACAACTGCGCGACCGGTTCCAGCGCGCTGATGCTGGCCCGGCAGCTGGTGGAGGGCGGCGCGGCCGACTGCGTTCTCGCCCTCGGCTTCGAGAAGATGGCGCGCGGCGCGCTCGGCGGCGGCGCGGAGGGGTCCGGTGCCCGCGGCGGCGCCGCTGATGTCGGCTTCAAGACCTCACCGGTCGCCCGCCACTACGGCATCATGGCCGCCGCCCACGGCTTCGAGATGACCCCGCCCACCGCCCAGATCTTCGGCAACGCCGCCCGCGAACACATGGACCGCCACGGCACCACCGAGGCCCAGCTCGCCGCCGTAGCCGCCAAGAACCACCGCCACTCCGCCGACAACCCCAACGCCCAGTTCCAGGACGTTTACACGGTCGAGGAAATCCTCGCGGCCAAGACCATCCACCGCCCCCTCACCAAACTCCAGTGCTCCCCGACCTCCGACGGCGCCGCAGCGGCGGTCGTGGTCTCGGAGCGCTTCGTGAGGGAACACGGCCTGGCCGGCCGGGCGGTCGAGATCGCGGCCCAGTCGATGACGACGGACACGGAGGAATCCTTCTCCTCCGGCTCCTGCATCGACGCCGTGGGCCGCCCGATGTCGAGGGCGGCCGCCCGCCAGGTCTACGAGATCTCGGGCCTGGGCATCGAAGACGTGGATGTGGTGGAACTGCACGACTGCTTCTCCATCAACGAGCTCCTGACCTACGAAGCCCTCGGCATGTGCGAGGAAGGCGCCTCGGGGAAGTTGGTGGAATCGGGCGCCACGACCTACGGCGGCCGCTGGGTCGTCAACCCCTCCGGCGGCCTCATCTCCAAGGGCCACCCCCTCGGCGCCACGGGCCTCGCCCAGGCCGCCGAACTGGTCTGGCAGCTCAGGGGCGAGGCGGGCCCGCGACAGGTGGCGGGAGCACGGGTGGGGCTGGCGCACAACATCGGGCTCGGCGGGGCTGCGGTGGTGACACTGCTGCGGCGGTAGCGGCCACGGCCTACAGCCAGCCCTGCCGGCGGGCCGCCCGGACCGCTTCCATGCGGTTGCGGGTGCCCGTCTTGCCGATGGCCGAGGAGAGGTAGTTGCGGACCGTCGACTCCGAGAGGTGCAGGGTCGCCGCGATGTCGGCGATCGTCGCGCCGTCGACGGAGGCGCCCAGGGCGTCTCGTTCGCGGGCCGTCAGGGGGTTGGGGCCGGCGCTGAGGGCGGCGGCGGCGAGGGCCGGGTCGATGACGGTTTCGCCGCGGAGGGCCTTGCGGATGGCCTCGGCCAGGTCCTCGACCGGGCCGTCCTTGACCAGGAAGCCGGCCGCTCCGGCCTCCATCGCGCGGCGGAGGTAGCCGGGGCGGCCGAAGGTGGTGAGGATCAGGACGCGGCAGTCGGGGACCTCGTCGCGGAGGTCGGCGGCGGCGTCGAGGCCCGAACGGCCCGGGAGTTCGATGTCCAGGAGGGCCACGTCGGGCCTCGCCGTCAGGGCCGTGCCGACGATCTCGTCGCCCCGCCCTACCTGTGCCACCACCTCGATGTCCGGCTCCATGCCGAGGAGGAGGGCGAGCGCGCCGCGCATCATGCCCTGGTCCTCGGCGAGGAGGACGCGGATCGACTTCGAGGGGCGGTGGTCCTGGGGCATCTCGTTCACAGGTTCAGGGTAGGGCGGGCGACGGAGGTCGTCAGGCTGCCGTGTCGAACGTGTAGTGGGCCGTGTGGTCGAGCATGTCGGCCGGGGTGACGTTGTTCCACGGGCGCATCGTGTCGTGGAGGTCCACGACGTTCGGTGTGCCGGCGGCCGGGAGGTAGGCCGACTTGGGGTGGCGGGCCTGCCAGGTGGCCCAGAGCTTGTCGACGAAGGCGTGGTGGAGCCAGAAGACCGGGTCGTTCGGGGAGACGCCGGTGCCCATCTGGCCGCCGACCCAGACGTGGACGCGGTTGTGGAGGTTCACGCCGCGCCAGCCTTCGAGGTGGTTGCGGAAGCCGTCGGAGGCGCTGTTCCAGGGCGCCATGTCGTACGTCTCCATCGCGAGGACCGTCTCGACCTCGGCGCGCGTCGGCAGCTGGCGGCCGCCGGCGCCCAGGTCCCTGCGCAGGTAGTCGCGGCCGTCGACGCGGACGTTGATGGTCCAGCGGTTGCCGGAGCGGGCGAACGGGCCGTCGGTGACCTGGCCGTCGCGGGCCCGGCCGGTGCCGCCGAGGAAGTCCGGGGCCCAGATCGAGGCGGCGGTGGTGCGGTCGGCCGTCCAGTCCCAGTAGGGCAGGGTGACCGTCGGGTCGACGGACTGCAGCGCCTGCTCGAACTCTATGAGGAAGCGGCGGTGCCAGGGCAGGAACGACGGCGAGCGGTGGCCGACCCGGTCGCCGTTGTCCGTGTCGCCCATGATGAAGGCGTTGTGTGTCGTCACGAAGGCGTCGTAGCGGCCGTTCCGCTTCAGCTCGTGGAGCGCGTTGACGAAGCGGCGCTTCTCGTCGGCGGTGAGCGTGGCCTGGTTCTTGCGTACGGTCATGGTGGTGCGGCTCCTGGAGCGGATCAGGCGTGCGGGAGGGTGACGGGGACGAGCGCGGCGCCCTGGAGTTCGCGGACCGCGGCGCGGGCGGCGGCCCGGGGCGAGGCGACCGGCTCGTAGTGGGTGATCACGCTGATCCAGGTGCCGTCGGCGTTCTGCATGACGTGCAGTTCGTCGCCGTCGATGGTGACGCTGTAGCCGCCCCCGTGATGGCCGCCGTGATTCCCCCCGTGGTGGCCGCCCCCGGTCGACGGGCCGCCCTTGATGCGGCGGCCCTGGTAGATCTCGTCGAAGCCCGCCGGATCCGCCGGAGCCGGAACCGGTGCGGTCGCCGCCTGAGCCTGGCCCGCGAGCGCGAGGCCCGCGGCCACACCGGCCGCCGCCCCCGCGGCGACGCCCAACGCCGTACGGCGCGAGATGTCGGTCATGGAAACCCCCTCATGGTCTGTGCGACCGAGGGTTGGTCATATGCCCCCGGTCGTTTCCATCCGTACTAGGAGGTGTTGGTGTGGCGGAAATCGGCGCAAGTCGGTTGGTCGCGATGCGGACAACCTCCCGCGAAAAGTGCAAGGTTGAACGGAGTTGATCTTGCTGGGGAAGGGGGTTCCGGGGGTTGCGGAGCGAAATCCTCCGCCGGGAGGGGCGCCCATCGGAAATGATCTTGCTGTTCCGTGCGTCGGGTGTGGCGGGGCGCACTTCCGCAGACTGGCCGGATCGCATCCCCGCCCCGGCCCGCTCGTTGGCACGGCATGAACACCGCTCAGCGCACCCTCGCCGCCGCCCTCCTCGCCGGCGCCGCCCTCGGACTCACCGCCGCCCCGTCCGCCCTCGCCGCCGATGCCGGCGCCGACGCCAAGGGGCTCGTCGGACTCCTCGCGCTCGACGCCCTCGACCATCACGGTCAGCCGAGTCAGCCGAGTCAGCCGAGTCAGCCGAGTCGGCAGAGCCGGCCGAGTCAGCAGATCCAGCAGGCCACCGTCAGCGGGAACGCCTCCGAGCAGACCATCGGCAGCTAGGCCCCCGCGGCTCCCGCCCCCGCTTCCACCGCCTCCACCGGCAGCTCCGCCGTCACCCGGAACCCGCCCCGCGGCCCCGGGCCCGACACCAGCGTGCCGCCCGCCGCCGCCACCCGCTCCCGCAGGCCCTTCAGGCCGCTGCCCGGCGTCCCCGGCCCCGTGCCCCGCCCGTTGTCCGTGACCGTCAGGCGGACCCGCTCCGGTCCGCCGCCCACCTCGATCTCGCAGCGCGTCGCGCCGCTGTGCCGTACGGCGTTGGTCGCCGACTCGCGCACCACCCAGCTCAGCAGCGCCTCCGTCTGCGGCTCCAGCGGCGGGCCCGACTGGCGGACGACGGGCTCGATGCCGGCCGAGGAGAGCGCGTCGCGCGCCCGGTCCAGCTCCGTCGTCAGACTGCCCTCGCGGTAGCCCGTCACCGCCTCCCGGATCTCCGTCAGCGCCTGGCGGCCCACCGACTCGATGTCCGTGAGCTGCGCGAGCGCCGCGTCCAGATCCCGGGGTGCCAGGCGCCGGGCCGCCTCCGACTTCACGACGATGACGGAGAGGGTGTGGCCGAGCAGGTCGTGCATGTCGCGGGAGAAGCGGAGGCGCTCCTTCTCGACCGCCGAGCGGGCCAGCTCCTCGCGGGTCGCGCGCAGTTCCTGCACCGTCTCGTTCAGGGTGAGGATCGCCGCCGTCACCATGATCGAGATGAACGTCCCGTACACGATCCCGAACTCGTCCCAGCCCTCCCGCCAGACCGACACCACCCCGACCCCGACGCACAGCGGGAACGCCATCAGTGCCAGCCGCCGGCCGCGCCGGAGGACCGCGCCCACCGCGAGGCCCATCAGCGGGAAGAAGAGCAGCCAGTCACCGCCGTAGGCGGCGGCGAGCGCGAAGGTCAGCGCGCAGAGGACGGCGAGCAGGCCCCAGGTCACCCGGGTCTCGCGGGTGCGGTCGGCGAAGGCGCGGATGACGACCGTGATGTAGAGGGAGTTGAAGGCCAGCAGGCCGAGGCCGCCGATCCACGGGTTCGGGACCTCGTGGTTGATGAGGTTGGAGATCGCGCCGAGGCCCATCAGCAGCCACGGGATCAGACTCATTCCCGTCGGCCCGCGGTCCCGCGCGCTCTCCGCCCTACGCCGCCAGATGTCCCGCAACCCTGCCATGACCGTCCCCGTCCTTCATGCCGTCCCACACGCCAACCGTTACGCCGTCCAACACGCCATCCGTTACGCCCGTCCGTTACGCCCGTCCGTTACGCCCGTCCGTTACGCCGTCCTCGCGGAACGACGGTACGAGACCGCCGCGTACCCGCCGAACAGCGCCGCCCACGCCACCAGGATCGACACCGCCCCCAGGCCCGGCATCGTGCCCTCCGTCACCGCGCGGCCCAGCTCCGAGAAGCGGTTGGTCGGGGTGTACGTGGAGATCGTCGCCAGCCAGTGCGGGAAGAGAGTGGTCGGGAACCACAGACCGCCGAGCACCGAGAGGCCCAGGTTGCAGGCGACGTTGACGACGCCGGTCGTCTGCGCGGAGAGACGGTAGCCGTTGCCGAGCCCGAGGAGGGTGAAGGGCAGCGAGCCGGCCCAGAGCGCGAGCGCGACCACGGCCCACTGCCAGGCGGCGAGTTGTACGCCGTTGACGATGCCGCCCGCCAGCAGCACGGCCATGATGGCCGGCAGCACCACGACCGTGCCGGTCAGGGCGCGGCCCGTCACCACCTGGCCCGGGGTCATCGGGGTGATCCGCAGCTGGCGCAGCCAGCCGATCGACTTGTCCTCGGCGACGCCGCTGCCGAGCGACAGGGCGGCGCCCAGCGCGCCGTACGCCGCCATGCCGACCATCGCGTACGCCTTGTACGCGGAGCCGTTCTGGCCGCCGAGGTTGGTGAAGAGGAGGTACATCATCACCGGCACGCCGAGCGACGAGATCAGGAATCCGGGGTCGCGCAGGGTGCGGCGGACTTCGAGGCGGACGTACGCGGTGATCATCGGGCCGACTCCAGGTTCTCCGAAAGGCGGGTGGTGGTGGCGGTGGGGCGGGTGAGGGCCAGGAAGGCGTCGTTGAGCGAGACCCGGGCGACCTCCAGGCCCCGTACGGCGTCCATCGCGGCCAGGGCGAGCACCGTCGCGTCCGAGTCGTCGCTGCGCAGCTGGGCGCGGTCGCCGCGGATCTCGACGGCGGTGACGCCGGGCAGCGAGGCCAGACCCTCGGTGGGGCGGCCGGCCAGGTCGAAGGAGACGGTGGTGCCGCCCGCGGCGCGCTTCAGCTGCTCGGCGGTGCCGTCGGCGAGGACGCGGCCGGAGTCGACGACCACGATCCGGTCGGCGCTGGCGTCGGCCTCCTCCAGGTAGTGCGTGGAGAAGAGGACGGTGTTGCCGCGCCGGGCGTAGCCGCGCATCGAGTGCCAGAAGGCTTCGCGGGCCTCGACGTCGAGCGCGGCCGTCGGCTCGTCGAGGACGATCAGCTCGGGGTTGCCGGCCAGCGCGACGGCGAAGCGGACGCGCTGGGCCTGGCCGCCGGAGAGCCGGTCGACCCGGCGGCCGGCGAGCTCGGTGAGGCCGGCCAGCTCCAGGGCCTCGGCGACCGGCAGCGGCTTCGGGTAGGTACGGGCCACGAACTCGACCAGCTCGCGGACCGTGACCCGGGGCACCGGGCGGGTGTCCTGGAGCATGGCGCCGATCCGGCCGGACCCGACCGCGCGGACGGGCGCGGCACCGAAGAGCCGGACCCGGCCGCTGTCGGGCTCGTCGAGGCCGAGGAGGAGGTTGATGGTGGTGGACTTGCCGGCGCCGTTGCGGCCGAGCAGGGCGACGGTCTCGCCGCGGCGGATGGTGAGGTCGATGCCGTCCACGGCGCGCACCGCGCCGAAGGTCTTGGTGACTCCGGCGAACTCGACCGCCGTCGCGTCGGCCCCCGTCGTCGTCCTTGCTGTCCCCGTTGTTGTCGTCATGACCACGACGTTACGGAGCGGGAGCGGGGGCCCGGCAGGCTCAGGCGTACGGACCTGGCCGTGACAAATGTCCTGGGCCGGTCCGGGGGTGGCCGGGTCGGTCCTCGATCACCCGTTACGGCGAAGGTTTCTGACGCTGTGTCAGGAGGGTTCCCATCGCCGCACCCCTCCGCTATACATGGGGATCGCCGTACTAGAACGCGTTCTAGAACGGCCCCGCACGGCCTCGGCGCGGTCGACGGTGCGGACGGCCGCGCCGAGGTCTTCACCTGCCACAAGGAGCAGCAACGCGATGCCCATTGACGCCGCCAAGGCCGTCGCCGCCGAGCCCCGCAGCGCGGAGATCGCCTGGGACCACAAGGACGTCCAGCTCTACCACCTCGGCCTCGGCGCGGGCGTCCCCGCGACCGACCCCGACGAGCTGCGCTACACCCTCGAATCCCGGCTCCACGTCCTGCCCAGCTTCGCCACCGTCGCGGGCGCCGGGATGGGCGTCGTCGGCGGGCTCTCCGCCCCCGGCATCGACATCGACCTCGCCGCCGTCCTGCACGGCGGCCAGTCGATCACCCTGCACCGCCCGCTGCCCGTCGCCGGCCGGGCCGTCTCCACCTCGCGGGTCGCCGCCGTCTACGACAAGGGCAAGGCCGCCGTCCTCGTGCTCCGCTCCGAGGCCGCCGACGCCGACGGGCCGCTGTGGACCTCCGACGCCCAGATCTTCGTCCGCGGCGAAGGCGGCTGGGGCGGCGACCGCGGGCCCTCCGAGCGCCTCGAACTCCCCGCCCGCGAGCCCGACGTCACAGCCGAGCGGGCCGTCCGCGAGGACCAGGCCCTGCTCTACCGGCTCTCCGGCGACTGGAACCCGCTGCACGCCGACCCCGAGTTCGCCAAGCTCGCGGGCTTCGACCGGCCGATCCTGCACGGCCTCTGCTCGTACGGCATGACCCTCAAGGCCGTCGTCGACACCCTCCTCGGCGGCGACGTCACCCGGGTCCGCGCCTACCGCACCCGCTTCGCCGGGATCGTCTTCCCGGGCGAGACCCTGCGGATCCGGATGTGGCGCCTGGACGGCCACACCGTCCAGGTCGCCGTCACCGCCGTGGAACGGGACGACGCCCCCGTACTCGCCGACACCGTCGTGGACCACTCCTGACCCACCCCGGAACACCACCCCCGAGGGGAGCCGCACCATGCGCGCAGCCGTACTGCACGAGATAGGCCAGGACAAACTCGAAGTCCTCGACGACGTCGAGGCGGTGGGCTTCGGCCCCGGCAAGGTGCGGATCCGGGTCCGGGCCACCGGTCTGTGCCACTCCGACGTCTCCGCCATGACCGGCGTCCTCCCGCAGCCCGCGCCCTTCGTCCCGGGACACGAGGGCGCGGGCGAGATCCTCGACGTCGGCGACGGCGTCACCGGACTGAGCGCCGGCCAGCGGGTGCTGCTGTGCTGGCTGCCCGCCTGCGGCAGCTGTCCCGCCTGCAAGCGCGGCCAGACCCAGCTCTGCCTGGCCGGCTTCTTCAACGCCGGCACCCCCAACTTCAAGCGCCCCGGCGGTGACGTCTTCGGCTTCGCCGGCACCGGCACCTTCGCCGAGGAGGTCATCGTCGGCGCCGGCTGCGCCGTCCCGATCCCCGACGACGTGCCCTTCGACATCGCCGCGCTCATCGGCTGCGGGGTGACGACCGGACTCGGCGCCGCCATCAACACGGCCAAGGTGGAGGCCGGTTCGTCGGTCGCCGTCATCGGCTGCGGCGGCGTCGGCATCTCCGCCATCCAGGGCGCCAAGCTCCAGGGGGCCGCCCAGATCGTCGCCGTCGACCCCGTCGAGTCGCGCCGCGAGGCCGCCCTCCGCTTCGGCGCGACCGAGGCCGTCGCTCCCGACGCGCTCGCCGACGCCAAGCAGCGCGTCACCGGCGGCGAGGGCTTCGACTACGTCTTCGAGGTCGTCGGCAAGTCCGCCACCGCGCGCACCGCGTACGAGACCACGCGGCGCGGCGGCACGCTGTGCGTCGTCGGCGCGGGCGCCCTCGACGACTTCCTCCAGCTCAACATGTTCGAGCTGTTCTTCGACGAGAAGCGGATCCTGCCGTCGATGTACGGGGGCGGCGACGTGCTCCGCTCCTACGAACGGGCCATCGCGCTGTGGCGGGCCGGCCGCATCGACCTGGAGTCGCTGATCACGCACCGGGTGCCGCTGGCGGGGATCAACGAGGCGCTGGAGCAGATGCGCACGGGCGTGGCGCTGCGTACCTGCATCGAGATCTGACCGCTGGATCCAATATCTGGGATCCAGGATCCGGGACCCAATATCCGGGATCCGGGACCCCATATCCGGCGCCCGGCACCCGGTATCCGGGACTCCATCTCCGGGATCCGATGTCCGGGATCCGATGTCCGGGATCCGACCGCGACCCGACCGCGAACTGAGGGGAAACGACCCATGTCACTGCCTCTTGAAGGGCTGAGCGCCATCGTCACCGGCGCCGGCCGCGGCCTCGGCCGGGCCGAGGCGCTCGAACTGGCCCGGCTCGGCGCGGCCGTCGTCGTCAACGACTACGGGCAGCCCGGGCGCGACGGCTCCGGAGCGGCCTCCGCGGCGCCCGCGGAGGAGGTCGCCGAGGAGATCCGGGCGGCGGGCGGCCGGGCCGTGGCGCACCTCGGCGACGTCGCCGACTTCGAGACCGCGCGGGGTCTGGTGGACCTGGCCGTCGCCGAATTCGGGAAGCTGGACGTGCTGGTCAACAACGCGGGCATCCTGCGCGACCGGATGGTCTTCTCGATGAGCGAGGACGAGTGGGACTCGGTCATCCGGGTCCACCTCAAGGGCCACTTCAACACCACCCACTTCGCCGCCGTGCACTGGCGCGCCCGTGCCAAGGCGGGCGAGAGCGGGGTCTACGGCCGGATCGTCAACACCTCGTCGGAGGCGTTCCTGGCGGGTTCCGCCGGGCAGCCCAACTACGCGGCGGCCAAGGGCGGCATCGTCGGCCTGACGACGTCGACCGCGCTGGCGCTCGCCAAGTACGGGGTCACCGCCAACGCCATCTGCCCCCGCGCCCGCACCCGCATGACCGAGGACGTCTTCGCCGGCTTCGCCGAGCCGACGGCCGAGGACGAGCTCGACCCGCTGTCGCCCGAGCACGTGGCGCCGCTCGTCGGCTATCTCGCCTCCCCGGCGGCGGCCGGCGTGAACGGGCAGCTGCTCGTCGTCCACGGCGGGATGGTGGCGATCGTGGACCGGCCCAGGGTGGCCGCCAAGTTCGACACGGCCAAGGACGTCTTCTCGTACGAGGAGCTGGACGCGCTGCTCACCCCGCACTACGCGGGCCGCCCGGCGGGGGAGACCTTCGCGGCGGCCGAGGTGCTGGGGTTGAAGAAGGACTGACGGGCTCAAGAGCTCACGGAAAGGACTGACCACGCAGGGGGTCTGGTGGGGAACGCGAACGGCCCCCGGAAGGATCCGGGGGCCGTTCGCGTGTTCACCGTTGTTCACCGTGCGGTCCGCACGGTCACTGCGCTTCGTGATCGCGCCGGTGACGGCCGTGCGGGGAGGACGTGGAGTCCTCCGTCGGTGCGGCCGGGCCGCGGTGCTTGCCCGAACCGTTCGGCTCCTGCGCGTCCGTGTTGCTCATGGTGGAACTCACCCCGTTGTTGTCGCTTGTTGCTGTGCGGCCCCGAGAGTTTAGCCACCCGCGCCGCCGTTTTACGCGCCGGGCTTACGGTCCGCCAGCGGCGCCTGACCCAGCGGAACCGGACGGCACACCTTCGGTTCGCCGGGCGCCGCGGCGGCCGGATCCGGCTCCGGTACGAGGGGCTCGGCGGGCTCCTCCAGGGCGGCGAGGCCGCAGGGCGTGTCGGCCGTCGCGTACGGCAGCAGGAGCGTTCCGTCGGCCGTCCAGAGCCCGGAACCGGCCAGCCAGCCGACGGGGGCGGCCAGCTGGCTCATCCGGCGCGCGGACGGCCGCCACATGCCGACCCAGCTGCCTCCCGCCGCGTCGATCCGCACGGCGACCCCGCAGTTCTCCGGCATCAGCACCTGGCCCGGCTGCACGGCGAAGGGCGTCACCGCCGCGTCGTCCAGGCGCAGGAAGTCCGGGAAGCGCACCGGCAGCAGACTGCCGAGCACGCCCCAGCCGAGCCGCTCGTGCCCCGGCGAGGGCGCGTCGGAGCGGATCAGGAGCAGCCCGCTGTCGGGCTCGGCGAGCAGCAGCCGGTCGTTGCTCGTCTCCGTGATCTGGAGCAGCGGCGTGACCTCGCCGCCCCGCTCCAGGTCGATCGCGACCGCCTTCACCGGGCCGTCGTCGAGCTGCCGGTCGAGCGCGAGCATCCGGCCCGTACGGTCCAGCCACACCCCGCCCGCGCAGCGGCCCTTGATCTCGGCGACCCGCTCCGGCCCGAACGCCCCGCCGGCCACCAGCCACAGCGTGGTGGTGTCCGGGCCGACGCACATCGCGTACGCGCAGATGCCGTCCGGCGACGGCGGCAGCAGCGTCAGCGCGCCGGGCGCGGGCGCCTCGACCGCGCCGAGCAGCAGCTCGCCGGTCTCCGGGCCGGTCGGGTAGAGCAGCGAGAACGTGTGCCGGAGCCCGTCCACCCGGCGGCCGACGAGCACCCGGCCGTCCGCCAGCGGCAGCAGCAGCGCGCCGGCCTCCTCGGGCTGGGCGAGCGGGAGCGGCACGGCGTACGGCTCGGGGCCGTCCAGCGTCCACCGCTCCGCGTACAGCGCGTCCCCGGACCCGGCGAGCCGCGCCGCGTAGGCGCCGTTCGCGGTGATCGTGAACCCGCCGGGGCGGTGGGCGGGCATCGGCGGCCACATGGCACCGCCGTCTCCCGCGTCTCCCGCGGCCCTCTCGATGGCACAGGCTGTCATCGACTCGTCACCTCCGGCGACGAAGCTAGTTTTCGCACTTCCAGCCGAACAACACGAGCCACCCCACTTCACACCAAAGGGTGGCGGTCCCGGGAATCCGCTGAGCGCGGGGGGCGGGGTGTGCTGAAGTGACCAGAGTCAGGTGAGGTAAGGCACGCCTAAGTGGCGGCTCGGGGTCTGGTGGACGGGCCCCGAGCTGCCGCGATTCCGTGTGGCTGCCCGGTCGTCCGGTTGCCGGGGTGCCGGGTGGGGCGGTTCGCGCGGGGCGGGCCGTGGGGCTCCCGCGCGGCGCGGTCGCACATCCGCTCGTAGGGACACCGGTGCGGCCGTTTGGCCGCCCGTCCGCCCCGCGGCCGCTTGGCCGCCCGCTCGCCCGTCCCCCCCGTCCGCCCTCGGGGCCCGCGGCGGCGGAGCTCCCGGCGACGACCGGTGCCAGGGGCTCCCTCGGCTGAGACCACCGCAACCATCAAGGCGGAGATCACCGCAACCAAAGCGGAGATCGCCGAGACACCCATCAGCGGAGATCGGCAACCATCGATCGAGGAACCCCGGCGGCGGCCCGCCGCCTCCGCGAGAGCGGCGCCGGTTTAGGCGCAAAGGCAGTACAGGTAGCCTTTCCTCCGTGCCCCGTCTGTCTGAAGTCATCGCCGAGCTCGACGCCCTCTGGCCGCCCGAGCGCGCCGAGCAGTGGGACGCCGTCGGCACCGTCTGCGGCGACCCCGACGCGGAGATCCGCCGCGTCCTGTTCGCCGTCGACCCCGTCCAGGAGATCGCCGACGAGGCGGTCCGCCTCGGCGCCGACCTGCTGGTCACCCACCACCCGCTCTACCTGCGCGGTACGACGACCGTCGCCGCCTCGCACTTCAAGGGCCGGGTCGTGCACGGCCTGATCAAGCACGACATCGCCCTGCACGTGGCGCACACCAACGCCGACACCGCCGACCCCGGTGTCTCCGACGCCCTCGCCGGCGCGCTCGACCTGCGGGTCACCGGTCCGCTCGTCCCCGAGAACAACCTCGGCCGGATCTGCGAGCTCGACCAGCCCGAGACCCTCGCCGAGTTCGCCGCCCGCGCCGCGAAGCGCCTCCCGGCCACCGCCCAGGGCATCCGGGTCGCCGGCGACCCCGACATGATCCTGCGCCGGGTCGCCGTCAGCGGCGGCTCCGGCGACAGCCTCTTCGACGCCGTGCGCGCCGCGGGCGTGGACGCGTTCCTCACCGCCGACCTGCGCCACCACCCCGTCTCCGAGGCGACGCAGCACGCGACCCGGCACGACGCGCCCCTCGGGCTCGTCGACGCCGCCCACTGGGCCACCGAATGGCCCTGGTGCGAGCAGGCCGCCGCGCAGCTCGACTCGATCTCCGACCGCCACGGCTGGGACCTCCGCGTCCACGTCTCGAAGACGGTCACCGACCCCTGGTCCTTCCACCACACCTCTTCTGGAGCCCCCAACTGAACGCCGCGCCCGCCGACCAGATCCGACTCCTCGACGTCCAGGCCCTGGACGTCCGCCTCTCGCAGCTCGCGCACAAGCGCCGGTCGCTGCCGGAGCACGCCGAGATCGAGTCGCTGAACAAGGACCTCACGCAGCTGCGCGACCTGCTCGTCGCCGCGCAGACCGAGGAGAGCGACTGCGCCCGCGAGCAGACCAAGGCCGAGCAGGACGTCGACCAGGTGCGCCAGCGCGCCACCCGCGACCAGCAGCGGCTCGACTCCGGCGCCGTCTCCTCCCCGAAGGACCTGGAGAACCTCCAGCGCGAGATCACCTCGCTCGCCAAGCGCCAGGGCGACCTGGAGGAGATCGTCCTCGAGGTCATGGAGCGCCGCGAGTCCGCCCAGGAGCGGGTCGCCGAGCTCACCGAGCGGACCTCCGCCGTCCAGGCCAAGGTCGACGACGCCACCGCCCGCCGCGACGCCGCACAGACCGAGCTGGACGCCGAGTCCGCCTCCGTCGCCAAGGAGCGCGAGCTGGTGGCCGGCTCCGTCCCGGCCGACCTGATGAAGCTGTACGAGAAGCTGCGCGAGCAGCAGGGCGGCGTCGGCGCGGCCCGGCTCTACCAGCGCAAGTGCGAGGGCTGCCACATCGAGCTCAACATCACCGAGCTCAACGAGGTGCGCGCCGCCGCCGCCGACGCGGTCGTGCGCTGCGAGAACTGCCGCCGGATCCTGGTCCGCACCTCGGAGTCCGGCCTCTGATGACCGCGCCGAGCGAGCTGATCGTCGAGGCCGACGGAGGCTCCCGGGGCAACCCGGGCCCCGCCGGTTACGGCGCGGTGGTCCTGGACCCGGCGACGGGCGAGACGCTCGCGGAGCGCGCCGAGTACATCGGCGTCGCGACGAACAACGTGGCCGAGTACAAGGGCCTGGTGGCCGGCCTGCAGGCCGCCCGGGAGCTCTTCCCGGACGCGGCCGTCCACGTCCGCATGGACTCCAAGCTGGTCGTCGAGCAGATGTCCGGCCGGTGGAAGATCAAGCACCCGGACATGAAGCCGCTGGCCGCCGAGGCCGCCCGCGTCTTCCCGGCGGGCCGGGTCCGCTACGAGTGGATCCCGCGCGAGCGCAACAAGCACGCCGACCGGCTCGCCAACGAGGCGATGGACGCGGGCCGCCGCGGCGAGCAGTGGACCCCGTCGGCCACCGCGCCCCGCCCCGCGCCGGCCGCCGACCTGGCCGCCGCGCGCGGCGCCGCCGGTGACGCGACGGCCGGCGCGGCCCGCGCCCGCGCCGCCCTGGCCGGCAGCCGCCCCGAGCCCGAGGGCCTCTTCGCGCCCGACGCGGCGCGCGCCTCGCTCGCCGCGGCGGCCGAGGCGGACCGGGACGCGGCGGCCGGGACGAGCCTCACGACCGCGACCGGGACGAGCCTCACGACCGCGACCGAGGCGGACCGGGACGCGGCGGCCGGGACGAGCCTCACGACCGCGACCGGGACGGACCGGGACGCGGCGACCGCGACGGGCATCGCGACGGCGGCCGGCGACTTCGAGGCGGAGGCGGCCCACGCGCCCGCCGCGCGGCCCGCGGCGCCCGCCTCCCAGGGCTGGGCCGGTCCCGACATGGGGGCGCCGGCCACGTTCGTCCTGCTGCGGCACGGCGAGACGGCGCTGACGCCCGAGAAGCGGTTCTCGGGCAGCGGCGGCGCCGACCCCGAGCTGTCCGCCGCCGGACGCCGCCAGGCCGAGGCCGTGGCCGCGGCGCTCGCCGCCCGCGGCACGATCCAGGAGATCGTCAGCTCGCCGCTCACCCGCTGCCGCCAGACCGCCGAGGCCGTCGCCACCCGCCTCGGCCTCGACGTGCGCATCGAGAACGGCCTGCGCGAGACCGACTTCGGTGCCTGGGAGGGCCTCACCTTCGCCGAGGTCCGCGAACGCCACAAGGACGACCTCGACGCCTGGCTCGCCTCCCCGAAGGCCGCCCCCACCGGCGGCGGCGAGTCCTTCGCGACGGTCGCCCGCCGCGTCGCCGCCACCCGTGACCGCCTCACCGCCGCCTACGCGGGCCGCACGGTGCTCCTGGTCACCCACGTCACCCCGATCAAGACCCTGATCCGGCTCGCCCTCGGGGCGCCGCCGGAGTCGCTGTTCCGGATGGAGCTGTCGGCGGCGTCGATCTCGGCGGTGGCGTACTACGGGGACGGGAACGCGTCGGTGCGGCTGCTGAACGACACCTCGCACCTGAGGTAGTCCGGGGCCGGGGCGGGCCGCGCAAACCGCTGGACCCCCGCCCCGTCCCCGTACCACCATCGGTGCATGAGCTGGCACTTCACCGAGGACCACGACACGTTCCGGGACGCTGTCGGCGCCTGCCTCGCCGCCGACCCCGCCCGCCACACCGCGATGCTCACCGCGCTGGAGCTGCCCGGACTGCCCGCCGGGCCGCGTGGCTGGTGGACCGACCCCGCGGACGGGCAGGTGGCGGGTGCCGTGCTGGTCGCGCCCGCGAAGGTGCCGCTGCTCGCGGGGATGCCCGCCGGGGCGGCGCGGGCGCTCGCCGCCGAGTGGCCCGGCCGCGCGGGCGAAGTGAGCGCCGTACGAGGGGAGTCGGAGGCCGTCGAGGAGTTCGCGCGGGCCACGGGGCGGGCCTTCACGGTCACGCGCCGGATGAGGCTGTTCCGGCTGGGCGAACTCACGCCGCAGGAGCCCGCGCCGCGGGGCGCCGCGCGCACGGCGGGGACGACGGGGACACCGGGGGCGTCGGGGACGGCGGGGGAGGCGGACGACCTGGCGCGGGCGCTCGCCTGGATGCGGGAGTACGCGCGGGACGTCGGCGAGGACCCGGACGCGGACTACCGGGCCAACGTCGAGGGGCGGATCGACGACGGTCGGCTGTGGTTCTGGGCGGCGGAGGACGGCGAACCCGTCGCGATGGCGAGCATGTCGCCGGTCGTCGCCGGCCAGGCACGGGTCTCGCTCGTCTACACGCCGCCCGCCCACCGCGGCCGCGGCTACGGCGGCGCCGTGACCGGTGCGGTCAGCCGGGCGGCGCTCGACGCCGGCGCCGCGCAGGTGCTGCTCTTCACCGACCTGGCCAATCCGACGAGCAACGCGCTCTACCAGCGGCTCGGTTACCGCCCCGTCCGCGACCACACGGCCGTGGCGTTCGGCTGAGCCGCGGCCGGGCGCCGGGGCGCTTCAGCCGGGCAGGCCGGCCGCCTGCCGGGCCAGCGCCTCCACCCGCGCCCAGTCCCGGGCCGCGAGCGCGTCCGCCGGCAGCATCCACGTACCGCCCACGCAGGGCACGTTCGGCAGCGCCAGATACGCGGGCGCGGAGGCGGGCGAGATGCCGCCGGTCGGGCAGAAACGGGCGCGGGGGAGCGGGCCGGCGAGGGACTTCAGGTACGGGACGCCGCCCGCCGCCTCCGCCGGGAAGAACTTCATGTCCGTGATCCCGCGTTCGAGCAGCGCCACGACCTCCGAGGCCGTCGACACGCCCGGCAGGAACGGCACGCCCGAGCCCCGCATCGCGTCGAGCAGCCCGTCGGTCCAGCCCGGGCTGACGAGGAAGCGCGCCCCCGCCCCGACCGCGTCCGCGACGCCCGCCGCGGAGACGACCGTGCCCGCGCCGACGACCGCCTCGGGGACGGCGTCCGCGATCGCCCGGATCGCGTCGAGCGCGGCCGGGGTGCGCAGCGTCACCTCGATCAGCGGCAGGCCGCCGGCCGCCAGGGCCCGGGCCAGCGGTACGGCGTCGGCGGCGTCCTCGATGACGACGACGGGGACGACGGGCACGGCGGACGCGGCGGCGGATGCGGGTGAGGACGCGGAGGCGGATGCGGAGGCGAGGTCCAGCGGGCGCGGCATGAGCCCCATCCTGCCGAGGGCAAGCGGTGCGCGCAACGACTGTTGCACATGCTGCAACGCCCTAACTGCGCGCGTAGCTCTATGGAATCAGTGGACCTCGTCCACCAAGACGTCCAGCGCCCCCGCCTTCCCGCCCTCCTCCACCACGTACCCCAGGTCCCGCAGCGCCTCCACCAGCTCCGCCCGGCCCGCCGGCGCCGCGCCCGCCTCAAGAAGGCTGCGCACGATCCGGCCCTTCGTCGCCTTGTTGAAGTGGCTGACCACCTTCCGCGTCGGCGCGTGCAGCACCCGCACCGTCGCCGTGCGCGCCGCCACCTCGCCCTTCGGCTTCCACGCCGACGCGTACGCCGACGAGCGCAGGTCGAGGACCAGACCGTCCCCCGCCGCCTCCGGCAGCACCGACGCCATCGCGCCCCGCCAGTGCGCCCCCAGCGCGCCGAGGCGCGGCAGCTTCACACCCATCGAGCAGCGGTACGAGGGGATCCGGTCCGCCACCGTCACCGCGCCCCACAGCCCGGAGAACACCAGCAGGGAGCGCGCCGCCCGCTTCCGCGCGGCCGCGTCCAGCGTGGCCAGGCCGAGCGCGTCGTACAGCACCCCTGTGTAGATCTCGCCGGCCGGCCGCGCCCCGGCCGTCCGCAGCTCGGCGTTCTTGGCCACCTCGCCGCGCAGCCCCTCGCTGAGCCCGAGCACCTCCCGCGCCTTCTCCTCGTCGGCCAGGCACAGCTCGACCAGCTCGTCGAGCACCGCCGCCCGCGCCTGGGCGAGCCCCGGCAGCGACAGCGACTCCGCCTTGAGCGGCGCCCCGCGCCCCGACGCGGCCTTGCCTTCGGAGGGCGGCAACAGGACGAGCACGGTGGATCTCCTTCGTACGAACGGGCCGGTGGCGGGGGTGCGGCCCCACCGGCCCAGCGTACGAGGTCCCCGCCGGCCTCCGTCCCGCCCGCCGTGGCCGCGCCCCACCCGGCCCCGCCTTCCGCGGCCGGGGCCCCACACGACATGCCGCGCCCCCACCCCCGCCATACGCTCGGTCCATGCCCCGACGCCACATCCACGTGACCGCCGCAGCGGACGACCCGCTGCGGGCCGCACTGCGTGCGCTGCGCACCCAGATGGCGATTCCCGACGACTTCCCGGCCGCCGTCCTCGCCGAGGCCGAGGCGGCGGCGAAGGCGCCCCGGCTCCCCGACGAGGACGCCACCGACATCCCCTTCTTCACCATCGACCCGCCGACGTCCCGCGACCTCGACCAGGCGATGCACCTGGCCCGGCGGCCCGAGGGCGGCTACCGGGTCCAGTACGCCATCGCCGACGTCGCCGCCTTCGTCACCCCGGGCGGCGCGATCGACACCGAGGCGCACCGGCGGGCGACGACCCTCTACCTGCCCGACGGGAAGGTGCCGCTGCATCCGGCCGTGCTCTCCGAAGGCGCCGCGAGCCTGCTGCCCGGCAACATCGCGCCCGCGCTGCTGTGGCGCATCGACCTCGACGCGGAGGGGCGGACCGTGGCCACGGACGTCCGCCGGGCGAAGGTCCGCAGCCGGGCCAGGCTCGACTACGCGGGCGCCCAGGCGCAGATCGACGCGGGCACCGCCGAGGAGCCGCTCGCCCTGCTCGCCACCATCGGCAGGCTCCGTGAGGCGCGCGAGATCGAACGCGGCGGCATCTCGCTCAACGTGCCCGAGCAGGAGGTCACCCAGACCGACGGCTCGTACTCCCTCGAATACCGCGCCGTGCTGCCCGTCGACGGCTGGAACGAGCAGATCTCGCTGCTGACGGGCATGGCCGCGGCCGACCTGATGATCGCCGCCGGCACCGGCATCCTGCGGACCCTGCCGCCCGCCCCGGACGGCTCCGTCGCCCGGCTGCGCCGCTCGGCGAAGGCCCTCGGCATCGACTGGCCGCACCACGTCTCGTACGCGGACCTGATCCGCTCCCTCGACCCGCACAACAGCAGGCACGCCGCCTTCCTCCAGGACGCCACCACGCTCCTGCAGGGCTCCGGCTACACCCCCTTCACCGACGGCCACATCCCCTCGCCGGCCGTCCACGCCGCGATCGCCGACGAGTACACGCACTGCACGGCGCCCTTGCGGCGCCTCGTCGACCGGTACGCGGGCGAGCTCGCCCTCGCGGCCGTCGCGGGCACGGCGCCGCCCGAGTGGGTGCTGGGCGCGCTCGCCGGGCTTCCCGCGGACATGACCCAGGGCTCCAAGCGCGCCCGCCAGGCCGAAGGGGCGTGCGTCGACATCGTCGAGGCCGCGCTGATGAGCGGCCGGATCGGGGAGGTCTTCGACTCGGTCGTCATCGACCTGAAGACGCCCCACACCGGCGTCGTCCACCTGGAGGACCCGGCCGTGATCGGGGACGTCGACGCCGACGGAGCGCGGCTGCCGCTCGGCGACCCGCTGCGGGTCAGGCTGACGCAGGCGGATCCGGGACGGGAGAAGGTCCGGTTCGTGCCGGCGGGCCCGACTGCCTGACCGATTGCGGCACCGGCTGCGTGACGGACCGCGTGACCGGCTGCGTGACGGACCGCGTGACCGGCTGCGTGACGGGCCGTGGCATCGGCTGCGTGACGGACCGCCTGACCAACCGCGTGACGGACTGCCGTACCGGCGTGTGACGGACCGCGGCACCGACGGCAGACGGACTACGTGACGGACCGCGTGACGGACCGCGTCAGGGCCCGGTACAGGGCCCGGGAGTCGTCGGCGTGCAGGCGGACCGTCCGTACGGGGCGGGGCGCGCCGAGCAGCCTCGGTGCGTCGACGTCCTCCGTCAGCTCCAGGGTGAGCGAGGTCTGCGAGCCGACGGCCAGGTTCAGCTCGCCGTCCGCCTTCTCGTGCGAGAACAGCGGTTCGTGCCGCACGGCGGCGATCCGGTCCAGCGGGATGCGCACGTCGACGTGGGCGGCCTGGCGGACCCGCAGCGCGTCCGCCGTGAGCACGTGCGGGCGGGTCGCGGAGGCGGCGTGCAGGCCGAGGGCGAAGAGCACGGTGTAGACGTCGAGGACGAGGACGACGGCGTGGACGGCGGGCCAGCCGGCCAGCAGGTACGACATGCCGGCGGTCTCGACGAGGCAGACGAAGGCGAAGCCGTACATCAGCGCCGCCTGGTCCCGGGCGTGCGGGAACGCCACCGCTCCCGGCCCGCCCCGGTCCGGCCGCCGGGCGATCCACCGGCCCAGGCTCGCGAGCAGCCGCAGCTCGTGCCCGACGAGCCGCCGGGCCGGCTCGGGCACGATCCGGCCGGCCGCCTCGCGCGCGGTCAGCCCGCGCCGCCGCAGCCGCAGGAAGGCGACGCCGTTCGCGAGGAACAGCAGGGCGACGGCGGCCTCGGCGCAGCCGAGGACGGGCGGGGGTATCGGCACGCCGGCGAGGAGACAGACGGCGAGGACGAGTTCGGCGGGCAGCAGGGCGTAGAGGAGGTACTTCATGCCCCACGCTCCGCCACGAGCCGCAGCGCGTGCCGCAGCGCGGCGGCCTGCGCCGGCGCCAGTTCGCCGAAGAACACGTCCGCGAGCCCGCCGGCCCCGGGCGCCTCCACCATCGTCCCGTCCGGCAGTACGGCGGCGAGCGCCGCGCCCGCCTCCGCGACCCGGGGGTCGTCGGGCCGGGCGTCGGCGAGGGCGTCGAGGCGGGCGTAGAGCGCGGGCGCGTGCCCGGCGGCGTCGCGCATCAGGTCCATGAGGCGCGCCCGGTCCTCCTCCGGGACGACGGTGTCGAGGAGGGTGAGGATCTCCCGGTCCATGGCCGCCGTCGGCGAGGCGGTGATCGTCCCGGGGAGATCGGCCAGGAGCCCGGCCAGCTCCGGCGACACCGGCCCGTCCGCCGCGAGCCGCCCCTCCCGGGCCTGCCCGAGCAGCTCCGCGAGCCGCGCCCGCCGCTCCCGGATCACCCGCTCCTGCCGGCCCAGGTCCGCGTCCAGCTCCTCCAGGACCTCCACCAGCTCCCGCCCCTCGTCGTCCGCGAGCACATCCCCGACCTCGTCGAGCCCGAGCCCCAGCTCCGTCAGCCGCCGGATCCGCGCCAGCAGCACGGCGTCCCGCACCCCGTACTCCCGGTACCCGTTCGCCCGCCGCGCCGGCTCCGGCAGCAGCCCGATCCGGTGGTAGTGCCGCACGGCCCGCGGGGTGACCCCGACGAGCGCGGCGATCTCCCCGATCCGCATGCCCCTGCCCGTACCGGTGCCCGTGCCCGTGCCCGTGCCCGTGCCCGGACCCGTACTCATGCCTGCGTTCATGCCCATGCCCATGCCCATGACCTCAGTAGAAACCTTGACGCTGCGACAAGGTCAAGCGACTCGGGCGGCGCCGACTTCCTGTGACCGGGCCGCGGGCGAACGCCAGGTAGCATGGTCGGCACGGCAGACGAGCCGGGCGGGCGGCCGCGTGGGGATCCTCGGATCCTCCCGAGGAACGTCCGGGCTCCACAGGGCAGGGTGGTGGCTAACGGCCACCCGGGGTGACCCGCGGGACAGTGCCACAGAAAACAGACCGCCGGGGACCTCGGTCCTCGGTAAGGGTGAAACGGTGGTGTAAGAGACCACCAGCGCCTGAGGTGACTCAGGCGGCTAGGTAAACCCCACCCGGAGCAAGGTCAAAAGGGAACACCCCGGTGTTCCTGCGCGGACGATCGAGGGCTGCCCGCCCGAGTCCGCGGGTAGACCGCACGAGACCGGCGGCAACGCCGGTCCTAGATGGATGGCCGTCACCCCGACGACCGCGAGGTCCCGGGGTACAGAACCCGGCGTACAGCCCGACTCGTCTGCCCCTCAGGCCACTGACCTGCGATATCGCAGGTCAGTGGCCTTTTCTCGGAGAATCGTGGGCGTCGCCCCGCCCCGTTCCGTACCGGTCCAAACTGGACCTCGCGGCTACGAAAGTAGCCATGAAGGTAGCCATGCTGGGTCGCTTGGTGCGGGTGTTGGCCGAGTCGGGGCCTCCGCGTTACGCGTCTACGCCTCGGTGTCCTCTGTTGCGGTCCCGGGGCCGGTGGAATTCTGCTCGTCAAGCCAGGCTTTAATGCCGCCAGGGTTCTGCGCCGGTGCGTCGAACGGGATGATCGGAAACGGGGGCAAGGTGGACAGCAGCGCCGTCATGTCAGCGGGGAGTGCGGCCACCGAGGGCTCAAGCTCCTCGATCTTGGTCAGGAGTCGCTGAAGTTCTTCAGCCATGCAACGCAGATCCAGGTCCGCGCCAGCGACTTGGATCGTTCCCGCCTCTACGTTGATGAGGCGCATGGGGGGAGCTGGGAACGTGGGTTTGGTACCTGCCTGCCACTCCTCGGCGGTGGGGCGAGGCAGGCTGACGATCCACTCGTCAAGGCGCTCGTCGAAGTGCTCGCTTCCGTTACGGACTTCACGGGCCTTCAGCGGGGACGAGTCCTCCACCTCAAGAATCCTTCGTAGAAACGGACCTCGCTTCGCCCGCCACTCCAGGCCCTCGTCGGTCCCTTTCGGGCTCTTTCCATACCCGCTGGGCCCACGGGTCATCGGATATGTCGTTGCTCACGGGCGTCATTGTGCCGTCGGTGGTCTACCGGTTGGGAGCAGATTTCAGAGGTATGGCATGGGTCGCTATTCTCCCGCCGGGTTATCAGGGCGTCGGAGGCTTTCGATGCCTGCCAGTCCCGGAGCCGAGCTTCGGTGACGCCTCAGGTGTGGTGGCAGCCTCGGCGTGGGGGAACAGAACGCGCCGCGCTTCCGCGAGGTTCGCCGCGAAGCCGTGCGGCTCCCAAAGGTGGCCGTTCCACCGCTGGATCGCACGGGGCGCGTCGGGGTTCAGATGCGATGCTCTCGGGCCGTCGCCGGTGACGAGGGGTACGGCGCGGAGCTGCCCGATCCTCGCGTCACGACGCTCGGCCCACTGGGACAGCGGTTCGTCGTCCATGTCCGGAGCGTAGCGGGTCAGG
This sequence comes from Streptomyces sp. NPDC004327, assembly GCF_042873935.1. Lineage (NCBI taxonomy): Bacteria > Bacillati > Actinomycetota > Actinomycetes > Kitasatosporales > Streptomycetaceae > Streptomyces > Streptomyces sp. NPDC004327. The sequence continues at coordinate 768,471 of NZ_JBIAME010000002.1, forward strand.
TGATCCGGTGTTCCCAGCGCAGGGAGGGCGCCTGGTCGATCCAGTACCGGTGGGATGCGGATGTCACGTGGAGCCGTACGGAGTCGATCTCCGGCGCCCCGGCGTCCTGCCAGGAGACGAGGGAACGCTCCACGTCGTCCCACAGGGCCACCGGGCCGCCCTGGCGGACGGTCCAGTTCTCGCCGTCGGCGAGGAACTCGGCGAACGACTCCCTCTCCGGATCGAACAGGTACCGCAAGGGCGAGCCGTCTCCGCCCGTCGCGCGGACGAACTGAGCGCCGGGCGCCACCAACTGCGCGAGGAAGGCGGGCATCCACTCCTCCAGGACAAGAGGAGACACCTGGGTGCGCCGCTCACTGTCCGCGTACGCGGTCCGGGCAGAGAGGTCGCCAGCCACGGGGGCCGCTGCCTGGGCCCGCGCCTGCATGAAGGAGGAGCGCCCGACGATCGAGCCCTCGGCGGTGCCGTCATCGCCGACGGCCAGTTTCGCGAGGCCGGTTCCCCACGGCCACGAGCCGACCGTGCCGAGGACAACGCCTCGGGGTCTTGTCTGCCTGATCCACGCGTACGGAATGCGGCGGACCGCGCAGGTGGCGATGACCCGGTCGTATGGTGCCCGGTACGGGTGGCCGAGGAGCCCGTCGCCTGCCACCGTCCACGTCGAGAAGCCGGCGGCTTCGAGAGCGGCGTCGGCGCGTGCGGCCACCTGTCCGTCCACCTCGACCGTGGTGACGTTGTCCTCGCCGAGGTAGTGGCACATCAGGGCTGTGGAGTAGCCGGTGCCCGTACCGATCTCCAGTACTCGGTGACCCACCATGAGGTCCAGGGTCTCGATCATGCCGACGACGGTGGCCGGGTGGGTCGAGGAGGACGTGGGCACGCCCACGACGGGTTCACCGGCCTGGTCGGCGGTGAGGTGGCCGTCGAGCTGGGTGGTGAGGGTGTCGACGCTGTATGCGATCTTCAGCCACTCGTCCGGATCCGTGTCGGCGGCGGTGACGGGCCGCCAGGTCCGCCCCTCGTCCAGGAAGACTCCCGGGCGGAGGAACCGCTCGCGGGGGACGGACTCGACGGCATCACGCAGCCAGGGGGATCTCAGGACCCCTTCATTCACGAGAACGGTCGCCATGCGGTGTCGCTCGGATGCCGGGTCGGTCATCGGCGATCTCCTTGTGCGAGTAGGTCGGCGAAGGCAGCGGACATCGGGAGGCCGGTCTCGGTCTCCAGCCACCCCCACTGTCCGTTGGGATTCAGTTCCAGCCACCAGTAGGCCCCCGCCTGGTCGACCGCGAGGTCGAAGCTTCCCGACTCCAGATCCAGTCGGTCCAGGTAGGCATGGAGTGCCTGGTCCACCCGGTCGGGCAGGTGCTCCACGGTGTAGGTCAGGGCGCTGTAGTCCTTGCGCCAGTCCAGGAGTTCGGAGTCGATGCGCACGGCGAACGTATGCCGACCTACGAGCAGTACGCGAACGTCGGCGACCTTGTCCACGCGGGCCTGGAACAGGTGGGGCGCGACCCGAACGCTGTCGTCGATCTCCTCGGGGGCGACGGGGGCAGCCCATCCCGTCATCGGCACGCCCTCACGGGTGTAGGGGGTCCATCGCAGCGTCTTGAAGATCGCCCGTCCCTGGGCGCGGACGAACTCACGGGCCTCGTCAGGGTCGTTGGTGACAAGGGTGGGAGGGATGGTGAAGCCGAGTTGCTGGGCGAGAACGAGTTGCGCCGGTTTGTAGTCGGCTGCGGCAACGCGCAAGGGGTGGTTGACCCAGAGCGGACCGCGCAGGGCGTAGAGGGTGCCACCGAGTCCGTAGCGGACTTGCGCCGCCGCGAACCGGGAGTCGTCGGGGGACAGGTGGGTAAACGCGGGCCATTCCGGGCGGCGCCAGTACACCGACCGGACCTGGGTCACATCAGCGGTTCTCGACGGGGTGCGCACCTGCCCGACCACCGGGGCCGGGCAGGTGCCGAACCGAGCCGAGACCGTGAGGTTTTCGCCGATGTCGGCGGGGTTGAACCGGACCACCGGCACATCGCGCCGGTTGAGTTCGGTGATCACCATGTCGGCGGTGATGTCGTCCGCCTCGGTGGCCACCAGAACCGGCCTCTCCTCGGTCATGGTCATCAGTCCTGATTGCTGTCCTGATCGTGACCCTGGTCGTTCCGGGAGTCCGAGTTCGTCGTCGTGGAGGTCTCGGTGCCGGAGCTGGTGCCGTGCTTGCCCATCTCGACCACCTGCCCGGCACGGTCGCGGAACACTCCGAGCTGCGTCGTGGGGTCGATGACGACCGTGGCGTGGGGTCGGCGGGTGACCGTCGGGTAGGGCGCGAGTCGGCCCGCACCCCACGGCCGCGTGGGGGAGGGGAGTGCGACAGAGGTGGTCATGAGACTCCTTGGGTTGAAGGGTGTGGTCGGGGTATCCGTCTGTGCCAAGGGGCGTGGACGGCGATCCGCGGGCCGCGGCTCAGGGGCGAGCGGCCTGGATGTTGTCGGCTGCGGTCGTCCACTCGACTCCGGACGCGGGCCGGATGTGCGCGATGCGGACCGTGCCGTGGTTGTGGAGCTCGTGTGTGACGGCGACGAGTACACCCTCCCCGCGCGAGGCGATGTCACGGACAAGCGTGTCCAGGAGCGGGTGGTGCTCGTAGCCGTCGGAACCGACCTGGTTCACTCCTCCGGCTCCTGCCGGGCCTCGAAGCGGCGCATGAACCTCTCCCAACCGCCGGCTGCCCGTACCCGCAGAGCCCGGCTCGGCGCACCCGGCCGGGGCTCCGGCGGCGTGTACGTACGGCCACTGGCGCCAGGGCTCCTGCGGGGCGGTCCGGAGGTCGTCACGTGGTCGCTCCTCTCAGTGAGAGCCGCCCGGAGGGTTCTTCGGCTTCCGAACGGCGTGTGACCAGTGAACGACGATCCGTTACCTTCTCCCAGAGCGGACCTCGCGCAATACCCGGGCGTTTTCCAGGCGTTGGCGCATGGCGGGTATGAGTGCGTGAAAGGGTTCTCGTGAGGGGAGACCTATGACGTCGAGGCGTAAGCACTTTGCGGAACGGCGCGCGGCCCGGGGTTACTCTCAGGAGGAATTCGCAGAAGCGCTCTCGGTGGCCACGTCCACCGTGGTTCGTTGGGAAAGTGGTCGTGCCATCCCGCGTCCCCATCAACGGCCGAAGATCGCAGGGCTGTTGGGGGTGACCCTCCCTGAGCTGGATGCCCTTCTCTCCGACGAACAGACGGCCGAGACAGCCGGGCTCTCCGCTGCTCCACCCCTCCTCCATGGTGATGATGACGACATGAAGCGCCGCGAAGTCCTGGGTCTGCTCGCCGTTACGGGTGCGCTGGTCGCTCTTCCCGATGCCGGTGATGCCGCCCGAGGGTGCGCGGCATCGGCGCTCTTGGAGACGGGGGACGCCTTGCATCGCAGCCTCTGGCAGGTCTACGCGCTATCGGACGCCAAGCAGGTCGTCTTCCCTGCGGTGCGCGCACAGCTCGATGTGATGGCGAAGGGACTGGCCGAGACCCGTACGGCTGTGGATCGGTCCCGATTGTGTCGGATGACGGCCGACCTCTACCAGCTCGTCGGCGAGCTGTTCTTCGACGCCAACCGGTACACCGACGCCGCGCAGTGCTACACGCTGGCCGCCAACGCGGCCCACGCCGGTGGCGACCACGACCTGTGGGCGTGTGCCATGACCCGCCACGCGTACGTCGAGCTGTACGCGCGCCGCGCGCACGCTGCCCAACCCCTGCTCGCGGCAGCTTTCCGCATCGCCCGAAGGGGCGACGGCGCTCTCTCCACCCGTCACTGGGTCGCGGCCGTCCAGGCGCAGGCGTACGCGGCCGTGGGCGACCTCGACGCGTGCAACCGGGCTCTGGATGAAGCCGAGAGAGTGCACGCCCTCGACGGCGCTCACTCTCACAACGGCGGCTGGCTCCGCTTCGACGGCTCCCGCCTGGCAGAGGAGCGAGGAGCCTGCTACCTCCAACTGGGCCGCCCTGATCTCGCCGAGAAAGCGCTCACCGCAGCCCTTGCCCAGCCTCTGTCCCTGCGTCGTCGCGCCGCTGTTCTGAGCGATCTCGCCGTGCTCGGGGCGCACAGGCGGGACATCGACCAGGTCGTGCACTACGCGGAGCAAGCACTCGGACTGGCCGACCGGTCGAATTCGGGATTCATCGGCAAGAAGCTGGACGGGCTCCGGGGGCGTCTTGCCCCGCTCCTGTCCGATGACCGAGTCTCGACTCTTGATCACCGAATCGCGGCGCTTCCGCGCACCGCATGATGAGAGGGACACGCGCATGAATGACGGCCGGATCTTCCGCGAGGCGTGGATCGACGGTGTGAACAAGCACTATCCCGGCGAGCCCAAGCCCGGCTATGTCACGCCGTGGGACGAGACGCCCGAGTGGGAGCGCGAAGCCGCCACCGCCGTGTACGGGCAGGTGCGCGACTTCATCGAGGTCAGCGGCGGGCATGCGGCCCGGCTCACCCGCGAGCAGAAGGGCCGATTCGTCGCGATCTGCTGGACCGCCCAGATGTTCAGGCACTTCGAAGACCCAAAGCCCGGATATGTTGCCGACTGGTCCGACCTGCCGGTCTGGCAGCGGGAGACGGACGCGGACATTTTCGAACGCATCGAGGGGACCGTCTGATCTCAGGAGCGACGACGTCCCCGTCCGGGCTGATCCGGGCGGGGACGTTTTGTTGCGTAAAAGTAGCCACGGGAGCACCATCCCTGCACGTTTATGCAGGTCATAGCGTTGCGCTGACAGAACCCGGCGTACAGCCCGACTCGTCTGCCCCATTCCCTCCCTACTCCAGGGATCTCGCCGCCACCCTCCGCAGATGCGCCTCGAACACCTTGCGCGCGTCCGGGTTCAGCGTGCGCAGTGCCACCATCGCCGTGATCACGACGTCGCACAGTTCGGCCTCGACGTCCTGCCAGGTGTGGCTGTGGCCCTTGCGGGGGTTCTGGCCGGTGGCGCCGATGACCGCCTGGGACGCCTCGCCGACCTCCTCGGAGAGTTTGAGGACGCGGAGCAGGATCTCCTGGCCGGGCGGCAGCTGCTGGTGGGCCGAGAGCCATTCCTGGAGGCGGGCGATGGTCGGCCAGACGTGGTCGGTCATGGCGGCAGCCTGCCCCGTCCGGGGCGCCGGCGAACGGCGCGGAGCGGGTCGCCCCGTTCGCCCGGGTGACCGCGCCGGTGTGTTGAGCGGGGGCCGGCGCGCGGCGGCCGTACGGTCCGGGGCATGACCGTTCCCGTGGACCAGCTCAGCGATCCCGCCGTACGCGCCTTCGTGACGGCGCTCAACGCCAACGACCGGGCCGCCTTCCAGGCCGCCCTCGCGCCCGGCGCCACCATGTCCGACGACGGTTCGGACCGTGACGTCGCCGACTGGACCGAGCGGGAGGTGTTCTCCTCCAACGGCCGCATGGAGGTGGAGGAGGAGAGCGACGGCGGCCTCGCCCTCGTCGCCACCTACACGAACGACACCTGGGGCTCGATGCGCACCGCCTGGCGCTTCACCGTCACCGGCGGCAAGGTCTCCCGCTTCGACACCGGGCAGGCGGGAGAGGCGTAGGGAGTGTCCGGCGGATCATGGCCGGACCGCACCAAACGCCGCGGCCCGTCCGAGCCTGATCCGCCCTACGGGCGCTAACCCCGCCCGATGTACGGCATCGTCGTCGCCATCACCGTCGCGAACTGCACGTTCGCCTCCAGCGGCAGCGCCGCCATGTGCACCACCGTCGCCGCCACGTCCGCCGCGTCCATCACCGGCTCCGCCGCCAGCCGGCCGTCGGCCTGGAGGATGCCGGTCTGCATGCGGGCGGTCATGTCGGTGGCCGCGTTGCCGATGTCGATCTGGCCGCAGGCGATGCGGTGCGGACGGCCGTCCAGGGACAGGGACTTGGTGAGGCCGGTCATGGCGTGCTTCGTCGCCGTGTACGCGATGGAGTGCGGGCGCGGTACGTGCGCCGAGATGGAGCCGTTGTTGATGATGCGGCCGCCCTGCGGCGACTGCTCCTTCATCGCGCGGAAGGCGGCCTGCGCGCACAGGAACGCGCCCGTCAGGTTGACGTCCACGACCGCCCGCCAGGTCGCCGGGGCGAGGTCCTCGACCGGGGTGCCGCCGCCGGCGAACGTGCCCGCGTTGTTGAAGAGCAGGTCGACCCGGCCGAAGCGGTCGCGTACCGCCGTGAAGAGGGCCGCGACCTGCTCCTCGGACGTCACGTCCGTCGGCACGCACAGGACCCGCCCGTCCGGCAGGCCGGCCGCGGTCTCCTCCAGGGGCTCCCGCCGGCGGCCCGCGAGCGCCACCGACCAGCCGGCCGCCGCGAGGGCCCGTGCCACGCTCCGGCCGATGCCCGAACCGGCCCCCGTCACCACCGCGACACCCGCGACGCGTCCGTTGCTCATGGGCGCGCAGCGTACGCGAGACGCGTGCCCCATGAACTCATCCGTCCGACACGTGGATGTTCTGTACCCGACAAGCTGAGGTCGCCCCGCCCCACTGCAATACCCCACGGACAACATCCGTCAGGGGAGGGGCTCATGACACCCGCACAGACCCACGCCGATGAAATCCGCGCCGTCGCACGCCACTTGGGCCGCCGGCGCTTCCTCACCACCACCGGTGCCGCCGCCGCGCTCGCCTTCGCCGTGAACCTGCCGGCCGCCGGCACCGCCGCGGCAGCCGAGCTCGACGGCCGCCGGATATCCGAGGACCCGTTCACCCTGGGGGTGGCATCCGGAGACCCCATGCCCGGCTCCGTGCTCCTGTGGACGAAGCTGGCCCCGCGCCCGTACGAGACGGGTGGCGGCCTGCCCGCCGGCACCCGGGTCACCGTCCGCTGGGAGCTGGCCCGCGACGAGCGCTTCACCAAGGGCGTACGGCGCGGCACCGCCCCCGCGCACGCAGAGTTCGACCACACCGTGCACGTCGAGGTCGACGGCCTCGCCCCCGGCCGCGACTGGTTCTACCGCTTCCGCGTCGGCGCCTGGACCAGCCCGGTCGGCCGCACCCGCACCGCGCCCGCGCCCGGCGCGCACAACACCCGGCTGAAGCTGGCCGCCGTCTCCTGCCAGGCCTACCACGACGGCTACTTCACCGCCTACCGCCACCTCGCCGACGAGGACCTCGACGTCGTCTTCCACCTCGGCGACTACCTCTACGAGTACGCCGTGAACGCCACCGGCGGCGCCCGCGCCTACACCGACCGCAGGCTGCCGGACGTCTTCGACCGGGAGACGGTGACGCTGGAGGACTACCGGCTGCGCTACGCCCTCTACAAGTCCGACCCCGACCTGCGGGCCGCGCACGCCGCCCACCCCTTCGCCGTGACCTGGGACGACCACGAGACCGAGAACAACTACGCCGGCGACACCTCCGAGGACGGCATCCCGCCGGAGGAGTTCCTCATCCGCAGGGCCGCCGCCTACCGCGCGTACTGGGAGAACCAGCCCCTGCGCCGACCGCAGCGGCCCACCGGCCCCGACATGCGGCTCTACCGCCGGCTGCGCTTCGGGCGGCTCGCCCAGTTCGACATCCTCGACACCCGCCAGTACCGCTCCGACCAGGCCTACGGCGACGGCTGGCAGACGCCCGGCCCCGAGTCCGAGGACCCGGCGCGCACCCTCACCGGCGCCGAGCAGGAGCGCTGGCTGATCGACGGCTGGAAGGCCTCCCGCGCCCGCTGGAACGTGGTGCCCCAGCAGGTCGTCCTCTCCGAGCGCCGCAACGTCCCCGGCAGCGCCTTCAAACTCTCCATGGACTCCTGGGACGGCTACCCGGCCTCCCGGCAGCGGATCCTCGCCGGCGCCGAGGCGGCCGGCGTCGCGAACCTGATGGTGCTCGCCGGCGACGTCCACGTCTCCTACGCCCTCGACATCAAGGCCGACTTCCGCGACCCGGCCTCCCGCACCGTCGGCACGGAGATCGTCGCCACCTCGATCAGCAGCGGCAAGAACGGCTCCGAGCGGCCCTCCAACCACGCCAACCTCACCCGCGCCAACCCGCACCTGCGCTTCTACAACGGCCGCCGCGGCTACACCACGGTCACCCTCGGCGAGAGCGAGGCCCGCGCCGACTTCCGTACGGTCTCCGCGGTGACGACCCCGGGCGCGCCGGTCGTCACGGCCGCGTCCTTCGTGACGGAGGCCGGAAGGCCCGGTCTCCATCCGGCCTGAGCCCTCTACCATGGCGAAGGGATTCCTTAAGGTTTCAAGGAAATGGTTTCAACGACGGTCCCGGTGAAACGGAGCCGGTGAACGGAGCAGTCGATGCCGGAGAGCGGCCGGGCCACCGCCAGCGCCACGGAAGACGCCACGGGCACACCAGCCGCCGCCGCCGCACGGCGCGCCGGGCTGCTCGTCACCCTCGTCCTCGGCGGGCTCACCGCCCTCCCGCCGCTCTCCATGGACATGTACCTGCCGGCGCTGCCGCAGGTCACCGAGGCGCTGCGGGCACCCGCCGCCACCGTCCAGCTCACGCTGACCGCCTGCCTCGCCGGCATGGCGCTCGGCCAGCTCGTCGTCGGCCCCATGAGCGACAAGTGGGGCCGGCGCCGGCCGCTGCTCGTCGGCATGATCGTGTACGTCCTCGCCACCGCCGTCTGCGCCTTCGCGCCCACCGCCGGACTCCTCGTCGGCTTCCGGCTGCTCCAGGGCCTCGCGGGCGCCGCCGGCATCGTCATCGCCCGGGCCGTCGTCCGCGACCTGTACGACGGCGTCGAGATGGCCCGCTTCTTCTCCACCCTGATGCTGATCTCCGGCGCCGCGCCGATCGTCGCCCCGCTCATCGGCGGCCAGATCCTGCGGGTCACCGACTGGCGGGGCGTCTTCTACGTCCTCACCGGCGTCGGCGTCCTGCTCACCCTCGTCGTCTGGCGCTTCCTGCACGAGACCCTGCCGCCCGAGCGGCGCCACGCCGGCGGCGTCGGCGAGGCCCTGCGCACCATGCGCGGACTGCTCGCGGACCGCGTCTTCACCGGCTACATGCTGGCCGGCGGACTCGCCTTCGCCGCCCTCTTCGCGTACATATCGGCCTCGCCGTTCGTCGTACAGGAGATCTACGGCGCCTCCCCGCAGACCTTCAGCCTGCTCTTCGGCGTCAACTCGGTCGGGCTCGTCGTCATGGGCCAGGTCAACGGCAAGCTGCTCGTCGGCCGGGTCAGCCTCGACAAGGCGCTCGGCTGGGGCCTCGCGATCATCCTCGCCGCGTCCCTCGCGCTGCTCGTCATGACCAGCGGCGTCTTCGGCGACCCGGGCCTCGCGCCCATCGCCGCCGGGCTCTTCGTGCTGATGTCGGCGATGGGCCTCGCCATGCCCAACACCAACGCCCAGGCCCTCATGCGCACCCCGCACGCCGCCGGCTCGGCCTCCGCGCTCCTCGGCACCTCCTCCTTCCTCATCGGCGCCGTCGCCTCCCCACTCGTCGGCATCGCGGGCGAGACCACCGCCGTCCCGATGGCCGTCGTCCAGGTCTGCTGCGCGGCCGCCGCCGTCGCCTGCTTCCTGCTGCTCTGCCGCCCCTGCCGCCGGGCCGCCGAACAGGGCGACCGGGCCGCCTAGGATCTGTCCGGCGGGCCCTAAAATGTGGCGGTGAACGCCTCCCACCCCTCCGCAGACACCCTGCGCGCCGCGCTCGCCGCCGTCCTCGACGGACTGCCGCCGCGCCAGGCCGCCCAGGCCGTCGAGCGGCTGATCGCGAACTACCGGGGGGCCACCCCGACCCACGCGCCCGTGCTGCGCGACCGGTCCGACGTCGCCGCCTACGCCGCCTACCGCATGCCCGCCACCTTCGAGGCGGTACGGGCCGCCCTGTTCGCCCTCGCGGACGCCGCGCCCGACTGGACGCCGGCCACGCACACGGACGTCGGCGGCGGCACCGGCGCGGCGAGCTGGGCGGTCGCCGAGACCTGGGAGGGCGCGGCGCGCACCACCGTCCTCGACTGGGCCGAGCCGGCCCTCGCCATCGGCCAGGAGCTCGCCCGGGGCGTCTTCGACGCCGACTGGCGACGGGAGCGGATCGGAGCGGCGCTGCGGCTGCCCGACACGGACCTGGTGACCGTCTCGTACGTGCTCAACGAGCTCACCGAGGCCGACCGCACCGCGCTCGTCACCGAGGCCGCGCGCGCCGCGCGGGCCGTCGTGATCGTCGAGCCGGGCACCCCCGACGGCTACGCGCGGATCATCGCCGCCCGCACCCTGCTGATCGACGCAGGCTTCACCGTCGCCGCGCCCTGTCCGCACAGCGGCGCCTGCCCGATCGTGCCGGGCACCGACTGGTGCCACTTCGCGGCCCGGGTCAGCCGCTCCTCGCTGCACCGGCAGGTGAAGGGCGGCTCGCTGCCGTACGAGGACGAGAAGTACGCCTACGTCGCCGCCACCAGGTTCCCCGCCGGCCCGGCCACCGCCCGCGTGGTCCGCAGGCCGCAGATCCGCAAGGGCCAGGTGCTGCTCGACCTGTGCGGGCCGGACGGGCTGGCCCGGGAGACGGTGACCAAGCGGCACGGGCCCCTGTACAAGCAGGCCCGTGACGCGGAGTGGGGCGACGCCTGGCCGCCCGCCGACGAGGACTGAGGACTAGGGCCGCAGCTCCTGGGTGCAGCACTTCACGCTGCCGCCGCCCTTGAGCAGCTCGCTCAGGTCCATCCCGAGCGGCTCGAAGCCGCGTTCGCGCAGCGGCTGGAACAGGCCCACGGCCGCCTGCGGGAGCAGCACGTGCCGGCCGTCGCTCACCGCGTTCAGGCCGAGCACGGCGGCGTCCTCCTCCTCGACGCGCAGGGCGTCGGGGAACAGCCGCTCCAGGACGGAACGGCTGCCGGGGGAGAAGGCGGCGGGGTGGTACATGATCTCGTCGCGGGCGTCGTCCAGGACGCACAGCGCCGTGTCCAGGTGGTAGTAGCGCGGGTCCACCAGCTCCAGGCCGATCACCGGGCGGCCGAAGAACTCCTGGGCCTCGTCGAGCGCGAGCGGGCTGGACCGGAAGCCGCGGCCGGCCAGGATCCAGGACGAGGTCACGGCGAAGTCGCCCTCGCCCTCGTTGACGTGTTCGGGCACCCGGACGTCCGGGTCCGGGTAACCGTTCCTGCGGAACCAGTCCAGGTGCGCCGCCGCCTCGTCCGAACGCTCCGGATGGGCGAACCTGGCGCCGAGCACCCGGCCGTCCACCACGGTCGCGCCGTTCGCGGCGAAGACCATGTCGGGCAGGCCCGGGACCGGTTCGAGCAGCTCGACGGTGTGGCCGAGCGACCGGTACCGCTCGCGCAGGTCCTCCCACTGCGCGAGGGCGAGCGGCAGGTCGACCGGCTTCGTGGGATCCATCCAGGGGTTGATGGAGTACGTCACCTTGAAGTGCGTGGGTGGGCACATCAGATAACGGCGGGGCGAGGCATCGCGCGGGGTGGGGCGCAAAGAAGGCTCCTCTACGGTCGCTGAGCGGATCGCTGGATGCTGATCGTCGATGCCATGGTCCGCTTTCCGGAGGTTCCGCGCAGTGGACCGTTCGGGTGGTTCGGATGAAAAACGCGTGGCGAGACGGTACGTCTCGGGGTCCTGGTACGGTCACGGCATGACCGACTCCAGGACGACCGGCTCCAGGGCAACCGGCTCCAGAACGCCCGATTCCACGGCGCCCGATTCCGCGGCGTCCGACGCCAAGGCGCCCGACGCCTCCCGCCGCAGCGAACGCTCCCGCCGCGCCATCCACGCCGCCGCGCTCGACCTCGTCGCCGAGGTCGGCTACGCCAGGACGACCGTCGAGGGCATCGCCGCCCGGGCCGGCGTCGGCAAGCAGACCATCTACCGCTGGTGGCCCGCCAACTCCAAGGCCGCCGTCCTCATGGAGGCGTTCCTCGACCTCGCGGAGCGGACCGCCGAGGCGGCCGGCGGCGACGCCGGAGGTGAGATCCCCGACACCGGCGACCTCGCCGCCGACCTCCGGCAGGTGCTCCGCGCCACCGTCGACGAACTCGCCGACCCCGCCTTCGACCGGACCACCCGCGCGCTGACCGCCGAGGGCGTCATCGACCCCGCGCTCGGCGCCGAGTTCACCGCCAAGCTGCTCGAACCCCAGCTCCAGACGTGCGTGCGGCGCATCGAGGCCGCCCAGGCGGCCGGCGACATCGACCCGGACGCCGACCCGCGGATCGCCGTCGAACTGCTCGTCGGCCCCCTCCACCACCGCTGGCTGCACCGCACCCTGCCGCTCACCCACGCCTACGCCGACGCCCTCGTCGACCACGCGCTGCGCGGACTCTCGCCGCGGAAGTGAGCGGTTCGCCCGACCCGGTTCCCGACTCCGGTCACCCGGGGCCCAGGATGGTGGGACCATGGAGAGCCGGCCGGGCGAACCCCGGCCGACCGGGCACGCATGAGGTGTGAGGGGATAGATGGGCGACGGCATCGGCCGCTACCGCGGCACGGAGAGCAAACTCGCGCAGTGGCTGCGCAGGCGCCCCAAGCGGACCGCGGCCGACGCCGAGAACGACCGCGAGAAGCTGCTCCTGGCCGTCGCCGCCGCCGGACTGCCGCTCGCCCCCGCCGCGTACCCCGTCGGCTACCGCTGTTCCTGTGAGCGGATCGGCTGTCCCACCCCCGCCCGGCACCCGGTCTCCTTCGCCTGGCAGACCCAGTCGACCACCGACCGCGCCCAGATCGAGCGCTGGGCCCGCAGCCAGCCCGAGGCGAACTTCATCACCGCCACCGGCATGGTCCACGACGTGCTCGACGTACCGCTGCCCGCCGGCCGCGCCGCCCTGGAGCGGCTGCTCGCCGAGGGCGTGGACGTCGGCCCGGTCGCCGTCGCCGGCGTCGCCGAGGGCCGGCCCGACGAGGGCCGCATGCACTTCTTCACCGCCACCCGCGGCACCCCCGAGGACGAGGACGAGTGGTGGCCGTGCGAGCTGGACTGCCATCCCGAGACCATGGACGAGCATCCGGGCCTGCGCTGGCACTGCCGCGGCTCCTACGTCCTCGTCCCGCCGTCCCGGCTCCCCGGTGACGAGGGCGTCCAGCCCGTCATCGGCTGGCTGCGCGGCCCCGAACACCCGCTGCCCGAGCCGCTGAACCTCCTGGAGGCGCTCACCGACGCCTGCGCCCGGCACGCGGCCGCGCAGGCGGAGCAGGGCGAGCCCGCGGACCACGAGGTCGCCTGGCCGCTCAGCCGCTGACGCCCGGCGCCTTCCTGCGAGGGGCTCACGGCACTCGGCGCGACGGGCTTTGCGCTGGAAGGGCCTCCGGCGCGAGAGGCCTCCTGCGGGACCGGCCTACGAGCCCTCGGCCGCCGTCACGCCCTGCAGCCGGCTCAGGACCTCGGCCTTGTCGCTGCTCACGAGGACCGTCTGGCTCGACACCCACCGCTTGGTGACCGTGCTCTTCACCTCGCCGGTCAGCAGCGCCTTCACGTCCGGGCCGACCTTCGGCCGGTAGCCGGGCGCGGCCGTCTGCCGCTCGAAGTAGCGGGTGGCGAAGAAGACGAGGGCGCCGCCGTCCTCGGTGGCGAGCGCGAGGGGCGCGAAGTGCGCGCGGGACTCGGCCTGGTCGGCGTACTGGGTGACGAGCCCGGGCCGGTTGGCCGCCTTCTTGCGCTCGGCGCGCCACTCGGTGGTGTGCGGTCCGGGCGCGAACGGCCCCGGCTGCCCGTCCTTGAGGAACGACACGTACCGCTCGCCGAGGTCCTTCGGCGCGACCGCGAGCCCGGTGGCGCCGGCGGCGACCGGCACCGCGTACCCCGCCTCCCGCTTCAGGGCGGGGATGCGGTCAGGGCCGAGGATCGACAGATAGGCGGCCTGCCACGGCTGGGCGGCGCCGTCGCGCACGAAGACCAGCACCCAGCGGGTGTCGGCCGGGCCGCTGTCGGTGTCCCGGTTGGAGTCGGTGTCGGCGACGAACCAGCGCGGCCAGCCGGCCTCGCGCGGTATCGCGAACTTCGCGTCGGTGAGTTCCAGCGGCCGGTGGTTCGGGTTGCCGCCCGGGTTCGTCAGATGGCGCGACCTCAGACCCGCCTGGTTGATCTCGCCGAACGCGCCGGTGACCCGGCCCGCGTCGCGGGTCGGGTCGTACGCCTGGTCGGCGGCGTTGAAGGCGGCCGTGAAGTCCTTGAGGGCCTGCTGGGCCTCGGCCGGGGTGGCGGCCGGGATCAGCGCCTGCTCGCCGTGCACGGTCACACAGCCGCTCGCGGTCAGCGCGAGGAGCGCGGCCGTCGCGGCCGCGAGGAACGTGCGCGGGCGGGCCGGTCGTACCGGCCGGCCCGTCGCGCGGACGAGGGTGTCAGCCGGTCGCCTCGGCCCGGTTCGCCTGAGCCTTCTCATCGGTCTCGGTCGTCGCCTTCTGCTTCGCCAGCCGCTTGGACGGACCCGACCCTATCGGGGCCAGGAAGATCAGCAGCGTCGGGATCAGATAGAGCGCCCACACCGTGACCTGGAGGACGGTCGGGTCGGGCTGGAAGTTGAACACGCCCTTGAGGAGCGTGCCGTACCAGCTGTCCGGCGGGATGGTCGCCGAGATGTCGAAGGCCTTGTTCGCCAGGCCGGGCAGGAAGTCCGCCTCCTGGAGGTCGTGCACGCCGTACGCGAGCACGCCCGCGGCGACCACGACCAGCATCCCGCCGGTCCAGGTGAAGAACTTCGCCAGGTTGATCTTCAGCGCGCCCCGGTAGAACAGCCAGCCGAGGAGCACCGCCGTGAGCAGGCCCAGGACCACGCCGATCAGCGGCCCGTGGGTGCCGTCCGAGGAGGCCCGCACCGACGCCCACACGAACAGCGCCGTCTCCAGGCCCTCGCGGCCGACCGCGAGGAACGCCGTCGCCACGAGCGCGCCCGTGCCCATCTGCAGGGCCGCGTCCAGCTTGCCGTGCAGCTCGGTCTTCAGGTGCCGGGCGGTCCGCCGCATCCAGAAGACCATCCAGGTCACCAGGCCCACGGCGAGGATCGACAGCGAGCCGCCGAGCGCCTCCTGCGCCGCGAAGGTCAGCTCCTGCGAGCCGAAGGTCAGGCCGGCGCCGAAGGCGAGCGCGAGCCCGACGGCGACGCCGATGCCGATCCAGATCGGCCGCAGGGCGTCCTTGCGGCCCGTCTTCACCAGGTACGCGATGAGGATGCAGACGACGAGGCTCGCCTCGAGCCCTTCGCGCAGGCCGATCAGATAGTTGCCGAACACGTCGGAATCTCCTTACTTCGTTCCGCAGCTTCGTTGCGCGATCACGCGAACAGCTCCCGGCCCCACCAGTCGTCCTTGCCGCGGACGCCCGGCGGAACCGCGAAGATCGCCGAACCGACGTGCTGGGTGTACTCGTTGAGCGCGTCATGGCGGGCCAGCTGGGTCTGCACCGGGATGAAGCCGGAGCGGACGTCGCGCTGGTACGCCAGGAAGAACAGGCCCGTCTCCAGGCGGCCGAGGCCGTCCGTGCCGTCCGTGAAGGAGTAGCCGCGGCGCAGGATGGTGGCGCCGCCGTTGGAGTCGGGGTGCGCGAGGCGCACGTGCGACGTCGGCTTCATCGCCTTCAGGAACGGCGCGTCGTGCTCCTTGGCCTTGCCGGCCGGGGCGCCCTCCTTCTTGTCCCGGCCGAAGACGTCCTCCTGCTCGGCCAGCGAGGTGCGGTCCCAGGTCTCGACGTTCATCCGGATCCGGCGGGCCACCAGGTACGAGCCGCCGTCCAGCCAGGAGGCCGCGCCCGCGGCGTCCTTGCCGGACACCCACACGAACTTGTCGAGGCGGTCGGTCTCGGTGCCGGCGATGTTGCGGGTGCCGTCCTTGAAGCCGAACAGGTTGCGCGGGGTCTGGGCGTCCGGGGTCGTCGAGGACGTCTTGCCGAAGCCGAGCTGGGACCAGCGCACCGCGACCTTGCCGAAGCCGATCCGGGCCAGGTTGCGGATGGCGTGCACGGCGACCTGCGGGTCGTCGGCACACGCCTGGATGCAGATGTCGCCGTTGCTGCGCGCCGGGTCGAGGTTGTCGCCGGGGAACTTGGGCAGGTCGACGAGGGCGGCGGGGCGCTTGCCGGCGAGGCCGAAGCGGCCGTCGAAGAGGGACGGGCCGAAGCCGATGGTGAGGGTGAGCCGGGACGGCTTGAGGCCGAGCGCCTCGCCGGTGTCGTCCGGCGGGGCCTCCGGGAGGCCGCCGTAGGCGCCCTCGCCGACCTCGTGACCGGCCGTCATGCGCTCGGCGGCGCGCGTCCAGTCCTTCAGGAGCTGGACCAGCTCGGCGCGGTCCTTCGTCTTCACGTCGAAGGCGGCGAAGTGCAGCCGGTCCTGGACGGCGGTGGCGATGCCGGCCTGGTGGGCGCCGTGGAACGGCACGGCCGAGCCGGAGTCGGCGACGGTCGCGGTGTCGTCGTCGCGGCCCCGGGTCAGGGCGACGGCGCCGCCGGCGGCGGCGGCGCCGAGCGCCAGGCCGGCCCCGCCCCAGCCGATGACGGCGCGGCGGGACGGCGAGGTGGCGCCGGTGCCCTCGGAGACCTGCTCGTTCTCGGTGTTGTCGCTCATGCTGGTGTACCCCCCTGGGCTTACTTCGCGACCGCGGCGGCGAGCTTGGAGAGCGGCTCGGCGAGCGCGTTGACGGCGTCCGACAGCTCCTTGCGCTGCTCCTTGCCGACCTTCTCGTACGAGGTGAAGACGTACGTGCTCTTGTCCGTGCGGTACTTGTCGAGGAGCGTGTTCAGGGCGGCGAACTGCTTGTCCAGCTCGGCGGCCAGCTTGGGGTCGTTCTTCTGCGCGACCGGCTTGAGCAGGTCGAAGGACTTCTGCGCGCCCTCGACGTTGCCCTTGAAGTCGACGAGGTCGGTGTGGGAGTAGCGCTCCTCCTCACCGGTGACCTTGCCGGTGGCGACCTCGTCCAGGAGCTCCTTGGCGCCGTTGGCCATGGAGGTCGGGGTGATCTCGGCCGTGCCGACCCGCTTCTGCCAGTCCGCCAGGTCCTTGTCGAGGAGGTCGGCGAGCTGCTTGTCGCGGTCGGTGATCTTCTTGTCCTGCCACAGCGCCTTCTCCAGGCGGTGCCAGCCGGTCCAGTCCTTCACCGGGTCCTGGCCGGCCTCCAGGCCGTCCTCGCGGACGTCGACCTTCGGGTCGATGTCGCCGAAGGACTCGGCGACCGGCTCGGTGCGCTCCCAGCCGATGCGGGACTCGGCGTACGCCTTCTTGGCGGCCTCGACGTCACCGGCGCGGACGGCGTCGGTGAACACCTTCACCTTCGGCATCGTCTCGTCGGCCTGCGCCTGCACGTACTGCCGGTAGGCGGCGACGGCCGCGTCCAGCTCCGGCGAGCGCCTGGCGGCGCCGGCACCGGTGGCGGTGACCTTCTGCTTGATGCCGTCGCCCTTCATGCCGGGCTTGCACGCGATCTCGTAGTCACCGGCCTTGATCTCGGCGGTGATGGTCGCCTTGGTGCCCGGGCCGATGTTCTCGCGCTCGGCGACGATCCGCTCGTCCGGGTAGAGGACGTAGACCTCGGTCACCTTCGAGCCGCGGTTCTCCACGTTCAGCTTGAGGTGGCCGGCCGGGAAGTCCTTCTTCGAGACCTCGCAGGAGTCGTCCTTGGCGATGACCTGGACCCCGCCGTCCTCCGACTTCGCGTCGCTCTTCTGCGTGCAGCCCGTGACGGCGGCCAGGGTCGCCGCGGCAGCGGCGGCGGTGACGACGGACAGACGGACGGCTCGCATGCGGTGCTCCACTCGGGGGACGGGTGCGGGGACGGGGTGAGGCGGACCTAACTTAACCGAGGCTTACCTCAGCAATACCCGCGCGTCCAGTGATTCAGCTCTCAAGCAGGCCGGGCCGGACACGGGGCGGTCACGATGCCCTCATGGAGACATCACGGCTTGGTCAAGGGATGGTAAAGCAGTGCGATTTGCCCCGCTTTCAGTTACGTGTGAGTAGCCCCGGCGGGGCGCGGCGACTGGATGGTTGAATTCCGGCATGAACACGACTGACATCGACGTCCTGCGGGTCTTCTGCGCCGGCGACGGCCGGTACGGCAACAGGCTCGGGGTCGTACGGGAGGCGCGCGGGTTCGCCGACGAGGCGGTGCGGCAGGCGCTGGCCAAGGAACTCGGGTTCAGCGAGACCGTGTTCGTGGACGATCCGGAGCTGGGGGTCGTGGACATCTACACGCCCGGGCTCAGGCTGCCGTTCGCCGGGCACCCGCTCGTCGGGGCCGCGTGGCTGCTCGATCTGGAGGTCGTCAACCCGCCCGCCGGCGAGGTGTGGGTGCGCGGGGACGGGGAGTTCACCTGGATCGAGGCGCGGGCCGAGTGGGCGCCGCCGCGGACGCTGCGGCGGTTCGCGACGGCCGCCGAGGTGGAGGCGCTGGACGTTCCGGAGCCCGGCGAGTGGATCTACGCCTGGGCGTGGGAGGACGAGGCCGCCGGGCGGATCCGGGCGCGGGCGTTTCCCGGGCGCGGGGACGGGATCGACGAGGACGAGGCCACCGGCGCGGCGGCGCTGCTGCTCACCGCCGAGCTGGGGCGCGCGCTCAACATCACCCAGGGCCGCGGCTCGCAGCTGCTCACCGCCCCCGGCCCCGACGGGATCGTGGAACTCGGGGGACGGGTGAGGCTCGAAGGAACGATCACGCGCTGAGCGGGAACTCCCCGGCCAGCTCCCGGAACACCGCCCCGTTGAAGTCGAACGCCCGCTTGCACTCGTCGACGATCCGCTGCTTCTCCAGGTCGTCCGCGTCCACCGCGTCGAGCAGCTCCCGGTACGTCCGCTTGAAGGCCGCCGGGTTCTCGATCGCCTCGAACACGTAGAACCGCACGCCGTCGCCCTTGCGCGCGAAGCCCCAGGTCCGCTCCGCGCGGTCGCGGATGATCTGACCGCCCGACAGGTCGCCCAGATAGCGCGTGTAGTGGTGGGCCACATAGCCCGCCGGCCAGTCGCGGGCGCATTCGGCGACCCGCGCCGCGTACGCCTGCGTCGCCGGCAGCGGCGACAGCCCCGCCCGCCAGTCGGCGCCCCGCAGATGCGCGAGGTCCTGCTCCAGGGCGGCCGTGCGGAACAGCTCCGGCCGTATGAAGGGACCCGCGACCGGGTCGGACGCCAGCGCCGCCGCGCCGTCCTCCAGGGCCCGGTACACGAACCACAGCTGCTCCGTGTAGCGCGCGTAGGCGCCGACGTCGAGCCGGCCGCCGAGCAGGTCGCTCATGAACGTCGACGTCTCCGCCTCCGTGTGCTGCTCGTGCGAGGCGGTGCGGATCAGCGTGGAGAAGGGCGTGTCCAAGGCGTGCCTCCGGGGCGGGTAGGGGCCGGTCGGGTGCCGGGAACCGTGAGCGCCCGGACACGACGCACTGGTTCCCGACAGCCTGTCGGTAAAACGCTACCCCTTCGGCGGGTCAGGGCAACGTAAGGATGTCCGCCCCGGTCTCCGTCACCACGAGCGTGTGCTCGAACTGCGCCGTCCGCTTCCGGTCCTTCGTGACCACGGTCCAGCCGTCGTCCCACATGTCGTACTCGTGCGTGCCCAGCGTCAGCATCGGCTCGATCGTGAACGTCATGCCCGGCTGGATCACCGTCGTGTGGTGCGGGGAGTCGTAGTGCGGAATGATCAGCCCGGAATGGAAGGACGAGTTGATGCCGTGCCCCGTGAAGTCCCGGACGACGCCGTAGCCGAAGCGCTTGGCGTACGACTCGATGACCCGGCCGATGATGTTGACCTGGCGGCCCGGCTTGACCGCCTTGATCGCCCGGTTCAGGGACTCCCGGGTCCGCTCGACGAGCAGCCGGGACTCCTCGTCGACGTCACCGCACAGATAGGTGGCGTTGTTGTCGCCGTGGACCCCGCCGATGAACGCGGTCACGTCCAGGTTCACGATGTCGCCGTCCCGCAGGACGGTCGAGTCGGGGATGCCGTGACAGATGACCTCGTTGACGGACGTGCACAGCGACTTCGGGAAGCCGCGGTAGCCGAGCGTGGACGGGTACGCGCCGTGGTCGCACAGGAACTCGTGGGCGACCCGGTCCAGCTCGTCCGTGGTCACGCCCGGCGCGATGTGCTTGGCGGCCTCCGCCATCGCCTGCGCGGCGAGGCGGCCGGCGGTCCGCATCCGCTCGATGGTCTCGGCGTCCTGCACCTCGGGCCCCGTGTACGGGGTGGGCGCGGGCTTGCCGACGTACTCCGGGCGGCGGATGGACCCCGGAACGGAACGGTGGGGGGACAGCTCCCCCGGTACGAGAAGCGACTGGCCAGACATGTCAGCGAGTCTAACGACCGCGTCTGGGGCAGCATGGTGACGGAGGAAGGAGCCGAGGATGGCCCTGTTCAAGAGGCGGACGACCGGCAAGCCCGGCGAGTGGTTCTACTGCCTGGAGCACAAGAAGGTCGAGGAAGGGCCCGAGTGCCCGGCGAAGAACCGGTTCGGCCCCTACGCCAGCCGCGAGGAGGCCGCCCACGCCATGCAGACGGCCCAGGAGCGGAACCTGGAGTGGGACACCGACCCGAAGTGGCACGACCGCGCGGGCAAGGACGAGTCCACGGAGTGACCGCCCGGGCCTGGGCGTCCCAGGGCCTGTCCGGCGGATCATGGCCGGGGCCGCGGCCTGTCCGACCCTGATCCGCCGGACAGGCCCTAGGCGAAGCGGGCCGTGGCCAGGACCGTTCCCTCCGGGCCCAGCAGGCGGGCGCCGGTCACCGTCGTCGTGTCGACACCGGCCGGCGCGCCCCAGTACCCGTAGCCGTTCCTCAGCGCGAACGAGCCCACCTGCACCGTCGCCCCGCCGGCCTGGACGAGCTCACAGCGGACCGGCCCGCGGCTCGCCCCCTCCAGGTCGACGGACATGTACACCCAGCCCCCGCCGCCGGGGTGCGCGTAGATCCGGCCCACCTCGTGGCCGCCGGACACCAGTGCCGCCTCCCGCAGGCCCGCCGTGTGCTGAGACACCGCCGCCGGCGCGCCCTCCACGACCGCCGAGCCGATCGCCCAGCCGCCGAAGCCGCAGGCCACCGCCGCGGCCGCGCCCACCGCCGCGAGCCGCAGCCGCAGCCCGCGCCGCTTCCTCGCGGACGTGCCCGCCGGCGCCGCGCCGAGCGCCCGCACCACCCGGGACTCGAAGCCGACCGGCGGCTCGGCGCCCGGCAGCAGCGCGAGCAGCCCGTCCTCGACGGCCGTCAGCCGCTCCACGTGCTCCCGGCACTCCGGGCAGTGGTCCAGATGCGCGACCGCCTCGGCCCGCTCACGGGCCGGCAGCACGCCGAGGGCCAGCTCGGCGGCCAGCTCCCGCAGCCGCTCGCACTCCATGCCGCCCATGCCGCCCGTGCCGTCCGTGCCGCTCACCGCCGTCACCTCCCCTCCGCCGGTTCGAGGAGCGCCCGTACCTTGATCGTCCCGGTCCGGATCCGGGTCTTCGCCGTGCCCAGCGGCACGCCCTCGGCCTCCGCGATCTCGCGCGCCGTCATCCCGTAGATCCCGGCCATCACCAGCGCCCGCGCCTGCTCCCGGGGCAGCTCCGCCACCGCCCGCCGGACCCGCTCCGCGCTGTCGTCGGCGAGCGCCCGCCGCTCCGGCGTCTCGGTCACCGAGCCGAGCAGCGTCTCCAGGTCCTCCGGGGCGACGGGGCTCGGACGCCGGGCCCGCACCGTGTCGATCGCCAGGTTGTGCGCGATGGCCGTCAGCCAGGCCCGTACGGAGCCGCGCCGCGGGTCGTACATCTGGGCGTGCCGCCAGGCCCGCTCGAAGGTCTGCTGGGCGACGTCCTCGGCGAGCTGCCGATCGCCGACCACGGCGACGGCCACACCGAAGACCGTGCGCTGGAAACGGCGCACGAAAGCGACGGCCAGTTCGGGATCGCCCGTCGTCAGACCGCTGAGCAGTGCCTCGTCGGGTACCCGCCCGAGAAAAAGGCCCATGCGCCACATGTCAGGGATACGGTTCGCCGTCCGGAAGGGATTGCCCCCTCGGGTCCCCATTGTCCGCCCGCGCGCAATCCCTGGCCCCGGCTGGTCCGTATCCCCTTCCAGGGGGCGAACCGGAGGACCGACTCATGGCAAGCGTACGAACCGCACGCAACGGCAAGCGACTGGTGCTCGGCGTGGCCGCGGGCGGGCTGACCGCCCTGCTCGCCGCCTGCGGAGGCGGAGGCGGAGGCAACGGCGGCGGCAGCACCACGACCCCGCCCCCGTCGACGTCCGGCGCGGGGACCCAGGTCACGGCGGAGCTGACCGACTTCCACATCAAGCTCTCGACGCAGAAGTTCCCGGCCGGCACCTACACCTTCACCGCGAAGAACATGGGCAAGCACGTCCACGGTCTGGAGATCGAGGGCAACGGCGCCGAGAACCGCAGCAAGGACGTCTCGCCGGGCCAGTCCACCACCCTCACGGTCACGCTGAAGGACGGCACGTACGAGGTCTACTGCCCGGTCGACGGACACAAGGACCTCGGCATGAAGACCAGCATCACGGTCGGCGGAGCGGCCCCGGCGCCGGCCACGAACAACCCGTCCCCGACCGGCGGCTACTGAGCCCGCCATGACCACCGCCTCCGCCATGACCACGAACGGAGCCGCCACGCGGCTCGTCCTGCGCCTGGCCGGCGCGGGCCTGACGGCGGCCATGGCCGCGATCCATCTGCGGCTGTGGGCCGAGGGCTACCGGGACCTCGCCACCATCGGCCCGCTCTTCCTGCTGAACGGCATCGTCGGCATCCTGCTCGCCGTCGCGCTGCTCGCCACGCCCGTGCGCCGGCTCGGGCCGCTCGCCGCCGTCACCGCGCTCTTCACGGCCGGCACGCTCGGCGCGCTCTTCCTGAGCCTCACCACGGGCCTGTTCGGCTTCGACGAGTCGATCGACGCGGAGCTGGTCCGCCCGGCCCTGTACGTCGAGATCGCGGGCGTGGCGGTCCTGACCACCCTGGCGGTGGCCTCCCTGAGCCACCACGATCGCGAAGAGCGTCGCGAGGAACGTGGCGACGAGCGTCGCGACGAGCCGAAACGCTAGGCCGGGGCCGCCGCCCGCTGTGCCTTGCGCGCCAGCGCGTCCTCGTCCGTCCCGGCGTCGTACGCGAGCAGCTTCGGCAGCGCCAGGCACAGCAGCCCGACCGAGGCCACGCAGGCGAGACCGCCCGACCAGACCGCGGCCCGGGTGCCGGTCCAGCCGGCCAGGGTGCCGGCCCGGACCTGGCCGAGCTGCGGGCCCACGCCGTACGAGATGAGCTCGATGCCCGCGAGCCGGCCGCGCAGCTCCTCCGGGATGGTCTGGTTCCAGATGGTGGAGCGCCCGAGGCCGCTCAGCATGTCGCCCGCGCCGGCCACGCCCAGGCACAGCAGCACCAGCCACACGTTCCCGAACCAGCCGGCCGCGGCGATCGCCGCGCCCCACAGCGTGGCCCCGGCCACCACCAGCAGCCCGTGCCGCCGCACCCGCGAGGTCCAGCCGCTGGTCAGGCCGAGGACCAGCGAGCCGACCGAGCCGGCCGCGTACATCAGGCCGAGCGCCCAGGGGGCGTCCAGCTCGTCGGCGAGGAACGGGAAGATCGTGTTCGGGAACGCGAAGAACATCGCGGCCAGGTCGATCGCGTACGTGCCGAGCAGCACCGGCCGCGACCACGCGTACCGCGCGCCCTGCGCGATCCCGCGCAGCGACGGCTTGTCGGCGTCGTGCGCGGCCGGCGCGGGCGAGAGGCCCCGGCACATCAGCACGGTCACGACGCAGCCCGCCGCCGTCACCGCGTAGGCGGCCGCGTGCCCGGCGTACGCCACGACGAGGCCCGCGAGCGCGGGACCGGCGACGGAGCCCAGCTGCCAGCGCAGCGCGTTCAGCGCCGAGGCGGCCGTCTGCTGCTCGTGCGGCACGATCCGGGCGAGCAGCGAGTCGATGGCGGGCCGCTGCAGCCCGGCGAGGGCCGACACCCCGGCGGCGACCACGTACAGCGGCCACAGCAGCGGCTCGGGCAACAGCGCGTTCAGGAGCAGGACCAGGGCGAGCAGCCCGAAGGCCGCCTCGGTCGCCATGATGACCTTGCGCCGGTCGACGGCGTCGGCGAGTGCCCCTCCGTACAGCCCGAACACCACCAGCGGGACGAGCTCCACCGCTCCCATCACACCGACCGCCAACGGCGAGTCGGTGAGGTCCTTGATCTGCAGCGGCAGCGCCACCAGCGCCATGTAGCCGACGAAGACGGCGACGAGCCCCTGCGCCCAGAGGCGCCGGAAGTCACGGGACGAGCGCCAGGGGGCGAGATCGGGGAGGAGGCGTTTCACGAGGTCTCATGCTGAGCGGGGCGCATGCCCCGGGCAACCGAATTACCAGCGCGGCGGAGGAGGCGCCGTCAGCCGGTCGGCGAGCCGGGACAGCCGGTCGCGGAAGCGCGGCCGGCCGCGGGGCGCCGGCGGCAGGCAGTTCTCTCCGGTCGCCGCGCTCACCAGGTGCTGCACCGTGTCCAGGTCGACCTCCGCGTCCGCCGCCACCGTCAGCACCTCGTGCGCCAGACCGCCCAGCTCCGGGTCGCCGCTGTCCAGGGACAGCACCGTCGCCCCCGCCCGCCGGGCGTCGTGGACCCGCTCCAGCAGCCCCGCGTCCGGCCGCGACGGCGCCACCATCAGCAGCGTCGCCCCGCGCCCCGCCGACTCGATCCGCCCGAGCCCGACGGCCAGGTGCGGCGGGTCGCCGGGCCGCGCCCGGTGGCGTACGAGGGTGGGCGCGAGCTCCGGGCGGCCGGACCAGGCGGACTCGTCGACCAGGTGCGCGGCCAGGTGCCACGGCTCGTACTCCGCCGTGCCGACCAGGAGCAGTCCGCCGCCGTGCGACACGACCGAGGAGCGGAGCGAGCCCGCGAAGCGGCGGGCGGCCGCGGGCCACTGGGTACCGGCGAGCACTTCGCGCAGCAGCGCGACACGTACGGCGTCCATGGCCCCGGATGGTGCCCGAGCGCCGCTCGCCCCGTCAGCGGTTCGGCGCGGACTCACCCGCACGGGTTCCGGTGACCCGACCGGCCAGTAATGTCGGGGCCATGACTTCCTCCAACACCGCCCCCACCGCTCCGAAGGACCCCTGGGACCTCCCGGACGTCTCCGGGCTCGTCGTCGGCGTCCTCGGCGGCACCGGCGACCAGGGCCGCGGCCTCGCCTACCGGCTCGCCAAGGCCGGCCAGCAGGTGATCATCGGCTCGCGCGCCGCCGACCGCGCCCAGGCCGCGGCAGCGGAGCTCGGCCTCGGCGTCGAGGGCGCCGACAACGCCGAGTGCGCCCGGCGCAGCGACATCGTGATCGTCGCCGTGCCGTGGGACGGCCACGCCAAGACGCTGGAGTCGCTGCGCGAGGACCTGGCCGGCAAGCTCGTCGTCGACTGCGTGAACCCGCTCGGCTTCGACAAGAAGGGCGCCTACGCGCTCAAGCCGGAGGAGGGCTCGGCCGCCGAGCAGGCCGCCGCGCTGCTGCCGGACTCGCGGGTCACCGCCGCCTTCCACCACCTGTCGGCGGTGCTCCTCCAGGACGCCTCGATCGAAGAGATCGACACCGACGTGATGGTCCTCGGCGAGGTCCGGGCCGACGTGGAGATCGTCCAGGCCCTGGCCGGCCGCATCCCCGGCATGCGCGGCGTCTTCGCGGGCCGGCTGCGCAACGCCCACCAGGTGGAGTCGCTCGTCGCCAACCTGATCTCGGTGAACCGCCGCTACAAGGCGCACGCCGGCCTGCGCGTCACCGACGTCTGAGCCGAGGCCCGAGCCGAGGCCCGAGCCGACGTCCGAGCCGGTCCCGGTCGCCGGGAGGGCATGGGGGACACTGGACGGGCACATCGCCCGTAACCGGACAGGAGCCGACCCCCATGCCCCGCCTCGCCCTCTACGCCCTGGTCGTCTGCGTGCTCGCCGTCGCCGCGGCCGTCATCTCCTTCGTCCAGGGCAGCTTCCTCGGCATCGTCTGGGTGCTGCTGGCGGGCCTGTCCTCCAACATGGCCTGGTACTACATCAAGCGCGGCCGCATCCAGCAGGGCTAGACGCGGCCGGACGCGGCTCAGGCCCGGCAGAACTCCGGGGCCGACTCCCAGAAGCGGTACAGCGTCGAACCGCAGTAGCGCGACAGCTCCGGCACGCCCAGCGCCTGCATCAGCGCGTCGACCCCGTCGAAGAAGGCGTTGTTGACCGCCGGGACGAACAGCAGCGCCATCACGATGAAGAAGCCGTACGGCGCGTACGGCGCGATCTGCCGCTTGATGCCGTACGACAGCCAGGGCTCGACCACGCCGTAGCCGTCCAGGCCCGGCACCGGCAGCAGGTTCAGGAGCGCCGCCGTGACCTGGAGGAACGCCAGGAAGGCGAGCGCGAACTGGAAGGCGCGCGGCACCCCGTCGAGCGCGTGCAGCCAGAACGGGGCCGTGCAGACGACGGCGAACAGCACGTTCGCCAGCGGGCCCGCGGCCGAGATGAGGCTGTGCTTCCAGCGGCCGTGCACCCGGCTGCGGTCGATGAAGACCGCGCCGCCGGGCAGACCGATGCCGCCGAGCATCACGAAGAGCACCGGCAGCACGATGCTCAGCACGGCGTGCGTGTACGCCAGCGGGTTCAGGGTCAGATAGCCGCGCGCGCCCACGGTGATGTCGCCGCCGTGCAGCGCGGTGCGGGCGTGCGCGTACTCGTGCAGACACAGCGAGACGACCCACGCCGAGGTCACGAAGAGGAAGACGGCGAGCCCCGTCGAGGTGGCGAAGCCGGTCCACACGGCCCAGCCGGTGACGGCCATGACCGCGAGGATCGCCAGGAAGACGGGGCTGATCCGCCGCTCGTCGTGGCGATGGGTGGTCGTGGACATGGCCTGCTCCTGGAAACCGGGGTCGGGTGTGCGGGAAACGTACCGGGCGGGGCCCGGGTTCCTGACGGGGGTCCCGGCCACGGCGGTGATCCTTCACGGAGAATGGGCCCGTGCGCTACTCCGTTCTCGGCCCGGCCCGGGTCCACACGTCAGAAGGCACCGCCGTCGCCGCCGGCGGGCCGCGGGTGCGCGCGCTGCTCACCGTGCTCGCGCTGCGCGCCGGGTGGGCGGTGCCGGTGGCGGTGCTCGTCGACGAGGTGTGGGGCGCCGAGCCGCCGGCCGACGCCGTCGCCGCGCTCCAGGCCCTGGTGGGCCGGCTGCGCCGGGCCCTCGGCCACGACCGGGTGCTCTCCACCGACGGCGGCTACCGGCTGGCGGCCGAGCCCGACGACGTCGACGCCCACCGCTTCGTGCGGCTCGCGGCCGAGGGCGTACGGGAGCTGGACGCGGGCCGGCCGGAGCGCGCGGCCGGGCTGCTCGACGAGGCGCTCGCGCTCTGGCACGGCCCGGCCCTCGCCGACCTGCCCGACCGGGAGGCCGAGGCCGCCCGCTGGGAGGCCCGCCGGCGCGACGCCCGCCGGGCCAGGCTCGCCGCCGCGCTCGCGCTGGGCGAGGCGGCCGCGGTGCTGCCCGAACTGGACGCGCTGTGCGCCGGCCACCCGCTCGACGAGCCGCTGCAGGCCCTGCGGATCCGGGCGCTGCGCGACACCGGCCGGCCGTCCGAGGCGCTCGCCGCGTACGAGGCGGTCCGGCGCGCCCTCGCCGAACGGCTCGGCACCGACCCGGCGCCCGAACTGCAGTCCCTGCACGCCGAGTTGCTGGCCGCTCCGGCCACCCCGCACACCACCCGGCACACCACCGGGCCCACGGCCGGGCCCACGGCCGGGCCCACGGCCGGGATCGCGGCCGGGACCGCGGCCGGAACCGCGGCGGCCGGCAATCTGCGCGCCCGGCTCACCAGCTTCGTCGGCCGCGAGGACGACATCTCCGCCCTCCGCGACGGCCTGCGCGCCCACCGCCTGGTCACCCTCCTCGGCCCCGGCGGCGCCGGCAAGACCCGCCTCTCGCAGGAGGCCGCCGAACGCGCCGCCGCACCCGCCGCCGGACCCTTGGGGAGCGGGCCGTGGCCCGACGGCGTCTGGCTCGTCGAGCTGGCCCCCGTCACCGACCCGGAGGCCGTCGTCGAGGCCGTCCTCACCGCCCTCGGCGCCCGCGAGACGGTGCTGCGCGGCGCCGGCGCCGACGAACTGCGCTTGGGCGAGGACCCGGACCGCACCGGCCGCCTCGTCGAACACTGCGCCGGCCGCCGGCTGCTGCTCCTCCTCGACAACTGCGAGCACGTCGTGGGCGCGGCCGCCGAGCTGGCCGAGACGCTGCTCGCCCGCTGCCCCGGTGTCACCGTCCTCGCCACCAGCCGCGAGCCGCTGGGCGTCCCCGGCGAGGTGCTGCACCCGCTCGGCCCGCTGCCGCGGGAGACGGCGCTGCGGCTGCTCGGCGAGCGTGGCGCGGCTGTGCGTCCCGGTTTCCGGGTCGATGACGACCCCGAGGCCGCGGCGGAGATCGTCCGCCGTCTCGACGGCCTGCCGCTGGCCATCGAGCTGGCGGCCGCTCGGCTGCGGATGCTCACCGCGCGTCAGATCGCCGACCGGCTCGACGACCGTTTCCGGCTCCTCACTTCGGGCGCGCGGACGGTGCTGCCCCGGCAGCAGACGCTGCGTGCGGTCGTCGACTGGTCCTGGGACCTCCTGGACGAGGGCGAGCGGGCGGTGCTGCGGCGTCTGGCGGTGTTCACGGGCGGCTGTGACCTGGAGGCGGCGGAGGCGGTGTGCGGTGAGCCGGGGGAGGGCGACGGTGTCCTCGATCTGCTCGGTTCGCTGGTCGACAAGTCGCTCGTCGTCGCCACCGAGGCCGGGTCGGAGGCAGGGACCCGGTTCGGCACCGCCATGCGCTACCGGCTCCTGGAGACCGTCGCCGAGTACGCCTCCGAGCGGCTCGACGAGGCCGGGGACCGGCCGGCCGCCGAGCGGCGCCACCTCACCCACTACCGGGAACTCGCCCGCCTCACCGACCCCGAACTGCGCACCGGGCGGCAGGTCGCCGCCGTCGCGAAGTTCGGGGCGGAGTACGGAAACCTGCGGACCGCGCTGCGCACCGCCGTCCGGCTGCGGGACGAGCACGAGGGCCTGGTCCTGGTGCACGCGCTGCTCTGGTACTGGAACATGCGCGACCTGCGGACCGACGCGCTGCACTGGGCCGAGGCCGTCTCGGCGCTCGGGCCCGATCCGTTCCTGCCGCCCACGGCCCCCGTCGTACCGCTGTACGAGCCGGTCACGGCCGCGCCGCCGCCGCTCACCGAGGAGCAGCTGTGGGAGGCCAGGCGCGGCGTGCGGCTCATCGAGCTGCTGAACATGGACCACGAGACCGGGCGGTGGACGACCCCGACGGGGATCGAGCGGCTGCGGCTGATCACCCGGGTGTATCAGCCGGGACTGCCGCAGACCTGCCGACTGCCCGGCTCCTTCACCGTCTTCGCGGTCCTGCTCATCGGCGAGCCCGGCCGGATGCGCGAGGCCCTCGACGCGAACGTGGACGCCTGCCGCCGCTACGGCTACGAGTGGGAGCTGGCCAACGGGCTGCAGCTGCGCGCCAACCTCCTCGCCAACCGCGCCGACTGGGCGCGCGGCGCGGCCGAGGACGCCGACGAGGCCCTCGGTATCTTCGTGCGCCTCGACGACGCCTGGGGCGCGGCCGAGGCGCTGTCCTCGCGGGCCGAGGCACGGGAGCGGCGCCTCGAATTCGAGGGCGCGGCCGAGGACTTCGCGGCGGCCATCGAGTACGCGCGGCGGATCGGCGCCCAGTCCCAGATGGCGCTGCTGCGCGCCCGCTACGCGGACATGCTGGTGGAGACCGGCGACCGGGAGGAGGCGGAGCGGATCCTGCGCGAGGTCGTGGACGGCGAGCACGGCCGCGGCCACGAGCCGATGCTGGCGGCCCGGATCTTCCTCGCGTCGCTGCTCGCCCGCACCGGCCGCCCGGCGGAGGCGCGGGTCCATCTGCTGCGGCTGCTCGACGACTTCGCGTCGGAGACCTTCTCGATCTTCGAGGGCTTCACGCTCGGCAGCCTGGGCTGGGTGGACAATCTGGAGGGCGAGTACGCCGCCGGGTTCGAGGCGGGGCGGTCGGCGTTCCGGCGCTCGCTCGGCCCGCTGTCGCTGATGGTGGCCCCGGAGATGCCGGCCTTCCATCTGGTGATCTGCGCCTGGTCGCTGGCCGGCCTCGGCGGCCGCCCGGCGGCCCGGACCGCGGCCGTGCTGCTCGGCGCGTACGAGGGGCTGCTGCCGCCCGCACATCAGCGGCGGCCGGCGGAGCTGGAGATCCTGGAGCGCGCGACCGGGATGGCCCGGGCCGCGCTCGGCGACGACGCCGACTTCGAGGCCGCGTACGCCGAGGGCGGCGGCCTCTCCCTTGAGGAGGCCGCCGCCCTGCTCGAACGCGCCGACGCGATCTGAGGCGCGCCGAGTCCTGAGCGCCCCTGCGCCGGTCAGGTCTTCTTGCGGAACTTGGACACCGCGAGCGGCGCCATGACCACGGTGATGCCGGCGGCCCAGGCGAGCGTCATGAACGCCGAGTGGGCGACCGGGCCGCCGGTGATCAGACCGCGGGCGGCGTCGGCGAGGTTGGACAGCGGGTTGTAGTCGGTGAAGGTCTGCAGCCAGCCGGGCATCGTGGTCGGCTTGGCGAAGATCGACGAACCGAACTGCAGCGGCATCAGCACGAGCATCGCCATCCCCTGGACGGCCTGGGCCGTCTTCATGGTCAGACCGAGCAGGATGAAGATCCACATCAGGGCGGCGCCGAAGACCATCGACAGGCCGATCGCGGCGAAGAGGCCGAGGACCGAGGTGTGGATCTCCAGGCCGAGCAGGAAGCCCATGGCCAGCAGGATCGTGGTGGCGATCAGCATGCGGCCGATCTCGACGACGATCTTCGCGATGAGGACCGAGGAGCGGGCGATCGGCATGGTCCGGAACCGGTCCATGACGCCCTTCTTGAAGTCGTCGTTGATGCCGGTGCCGACGCCCATCGCGATGTTCATGCCCATCATGGCCATCAGGCCGGGCACCAGGTAGTTCACATAGGCGGACTGGTTGCCCTTGCCGGCCATCGCGCCGCCGAAGACGTACGTGAACAGCAGGATGAAGATGATCGGCATCAGGACGGCGTCGAACATCGACTCCGGGTCCTGCTTGATCTGGAGGGCGTTGCGCCGGGCCAGGGCGCCGATGTGGCGCAGGTTGGCCCGCAGGCCGATCCGGCCGTCGGCGGAGGCCGCGGCCCGCCGGTCGGGTGCCGGGGCCGAGGAGCCGACGGGGGGCTGGGACAGGGTGGTGGTGCTCATGCGGCGACCTCCTGGGCCATCGTGTCGCGGACGCCGTCGTCGGTGGTCGTCTTCTCGCCCGTGATGGCGAGGAACACCTCGTCGAGGCTGGGCAGGTGGGTGCCGATGTGGGCGATGCCGAAGCCGCGGGCGCCGAACAGGCCCACGACGGCGGTCAGCTGCTCGTCGCTGAGGATCGGCACGTACAGCAGGCCCTCGTCGGGCACCACGGTCGCGCCCGCGACGCCGTCGAGGCCCGCCTCGCGCAGCGCGGCGGCCATCGCGGCCAGGTCGGCCGGGACGGCCGGGCGGACCTGGAGGGTGCGGCCGCCGACCTTCGCCTTGAGCTCGTCGACCCCGCCCCGGGCGATGACCCGGCCGCGGTCGATGACGGTCAGCTCGCTCGCGAGCTGCTCCGCCTCCTCCATGTACTGGGTGGTGAGCAGCACGGTCGCGCCCTCGGCGACCATCCGCTGGACCTCGTCCCACACCTCGTTGCGGGTGCGCGGGTCGAGACCGGTGGTGGGCTCGTCCAGGTAGAGCACGGCGGGCCGGCCGATCATGGAGGCGGCCAGGTCGAGCCGGCGCCTCATGCCGCCGGAGTAGTTCATGGCCGGGCGCTTGGCGGCCTCGGTGAGCGAGAAGCGCTCCAGGAGCTCGTCGGCGCGGGTGCGGGCGTCCTTGCGGGAGAGGTCGAGCAGCCGCCCGATCATGTAGAGGTTCTCCCGGCCGGACAGCTTCTCGTCGACCGAGGCGTACTGGCCGGTGAGGCCGATGGTGCGGCGCAGCTGGCGGGGCTGGCGCACCACGTCGTAGCCGGCCACGGTGGCGGTCCCGGCGTCCGGGACGATCAGGGTGGACAGGCAGCGGACGAGGGTGGTCTTGCCGGCGCCGTTGGGGCCGAGGACCCCGAGCACCGTGCCCTCACGGACGTCCAGGTCGACCCCGTCGAGGGCCTTGGTCGCGCCGAAGTGCTTCACGAGGCCCCGGACCTCGACGGCGTTGGTGGTTGATCGCGTCATGTCCACCATGGAACAGGCCGCCACCGACAGCGCACCGACAAGCGGCCGACAGCGCCGCCGACGGACGCCGACAGCCCGCCGACGGACACCAGCCGACGGACACCCGCGGACGGCGGCAGCCCGCCGACGGGGGACGGTCGGCGGGCTGCGCGTGGTGCCGGTGGTGGCTAGTGGAAGGTGTGCTCCTCGGCGGGGAACGCCCCGCCGCTGACGTCCTCCGCGAAGGCGCGGGCGGCGTCGCCGAGCGTCTCGCGCAGGTTGGCGTACTGCTTGGTGAAGCGCGGCACCTTGCCGCCGGTCAGGCCGGCCATGTCGGTCCAGACGAGGACCTGGGCGTCGGTGCCGGCACCGGCGCCGATGCCGATGGTCGGGATGTGCAGGGAGCGGGTCACCTCGGCGGCCAGTTCGGCCGGGACCAGCTCCAGGACGACGGCGAAGGCGCCCGCGTCCTGGGCCGCCTTGGCGTCGCGCAGCAGCTTGTGCGCGGCCTCGTCGCTGCGGCCCTGCACCCGGTAGCCCATGGTGTTGACGGACTGCGGGGTCAGGCCGAGGTGGGACATGACCGGGATGCCGGCCTGGACGAGCAGTTCGGTCTGCGGCAGCGAGCGCTCGCCGCCCTCCAGCTTGATGGCGCCGACGCCGGCGTCCTTGACGAGCCGGGTGGCGTTGCGCAGGGCCTGGACGGGCCCTTCCTGGTACGAGCCGAAGGGCAGGTCGCCGACGACGAGGGCGCGCTTGGTGCCCCGTACGACGGCGGCGGAGAGCAGCGTCATCTCGTCCATCGTGACGGGCACGGTGGTGTCGTAGCCGAGATGGCAGTTGCCCATGGAGTCGCCGACGAGGATCACCGGGATGCCGGCCTCGTCGAAGACGGAGGCGGTCATGGCGTCGTAGGCGGTGAGCATGGGCCACTTCTCGCCGCGGGTCTTGGCGGCGGCGATGTCGTGGACGGTGATGCGGCGGGTGCCCTTGCCGCCGTACAGCGCCTTGCTGCTGTCGGCGGGCGGTTTCTGGGCAGCCTGAAGCGTCATGGTGAACGGCTCCTCTGTGTCATCTCGAGGCGCCCTGTGGCGTCCCCGGACCACATCCATGGTGGCACTTCGCCCGGCGGACGGGGAAGTCGGGCGCGCGAGTCGGCGCGAGTGGCGCTGTTCACACGCCCGCAACGTAAAGACTCCGTCAGCTCTTTCGATACGAGACGGTCTCGTATCGAAATGGGGCTACGCTGAGCGACATGTCTCAGCCGTCCTCCGTGCACCACCGCCGTCGCTGGGCGATCC
The DNA here is from genome assembly GCF_042873935.1 of Streptomyces sp. NPDC004327. NCBI lineage: Bacteria > Bacillati > Actinomycetota > Actinomycetes > Kitasatosporales > Streptomycetaceae > Streptomyces > Streptomyces sp. NPDC004327. Next base: position 801,876 of record NZ_JBIAME010000002.1, read on the forward strand.
TCGGCGTGCTCATGCTCAGCCTGTTGATCGTCGTCCTCGACAACTCGATCCTCAACGTCGCCGTCAAGACCATCGCCAGCCCCGCCCCCACCGGCATCGGCGCCACCCAGAGCGAGCTGGAGTGGGCGATCAACTCCTACACGCTCGTCTTTGCCGGCCTGCTCTTCACCTCCGGCCTGCTCGGCGACCGGCTCGGCCGCAAGAAGATCCTGCTCTTCGGCATCGTCGTCTTCGGCCTCGGCTCCGCGCTCGCCGCCCAGTCCGGCTCGCCGGGCGAGCTCATCGCCTACCGGGCCGTGATGGGCTTCGGCGCCGCGTTCGTCATGCCGGCCACGCTCGCCGTGCTCATGAACGTCTTCGAGCGCGAGGAGCAGCCCAAGGCCATCGGCATCTGGGCCGGCGGCGTCGGCCTCGCCATCGCCATCGGCCCGATCACCGGCGGCCTGCTCCTGGAGCACTTCTGGTGGGGCTCGATCTTCCTGGTCAACGTGCCCATAGGCCTGCTCGCGCTCGCCCTGATGATCTGGCTGGTCCCCGACTCCAAGGACCCGAAGCCCGGCCGCATCGACCTGCCCGGCGTGCTGCTCTCCGTCCTCGGTCTCGTGCTCCTCGTGTACGGCATCATCCGCGGCGGCGAGCTGGCCAGCTTCACGGACGTCACCGTGCTCGCCCCGGCGCTCGGCGGTCTCGCCGTCCTGGCCGGATTCGTCCTGTACGAGAAGCGCAGCGCGCACCCGGCGCTCGACGTCTCCTACTTCCGCAAGCCCGCGTTCTCGGCCGCCGTCGCCGCCATCGCGCTGACCTTCTTCGCCCTCATGGGCGTGACCTTCTTCTCCGCGTTCTACCTGCAGAGCGTCCGCGGCTACAGCGCGCTCCAGTCCGGCCTGCTGATCCTGCCGCTCGCCGTCGCCCAGATGATCTTCGCGCCGCGGGCCCGGCTCGTCGTCGAGCGCTTCGGCGTGAAGGCCGTGTGCACCGCCGGCATGATCGCCGTCGCCGTCGGCCTGGGCGCCTTCGCCTTCTTCGAGGCCGACACCCCGCTGTGGATCCTGGAGGTCGTCTTCTTCCTCCAGGGCGCGGGCATGGCGCACATCATGACCCCGGTCACCGTCGCCGTGATGCAGGCGCTGCCCCGCGAGAAGGCCGGCTCCGGCTCCGCCATCAACAACACCTTCCGGCAGGTCGGCGGCGCGCTCGGCGTGGCCGTCCTCGGCTCCGTCCTGTCCACCACCTACCGCGGCGAGATCGAGAAGCACCTCGGCGCGCTCCCGGCGGGCGCCCGCGACGCGGCCGGCGAGTCCATCGAGGCCACCCTCGCCGTCGCCGAGAAGATCGGCCCGGCCGGCCGCGCCCTCGTCGCCCCCGCGCACGAGGCCTTCCTCGACGCCATGCACGTCACCGCCCTCGGCTCGGCCTCGGTCGCGGTCATCGGCGCGATCGTCGTCGCCCTCTTCCTGCCCGGCCGCGCCCCGGCCGCGCCGGCCGCGGACGCCGCCGTTCCGGGCAGCCGCGAGGAAGCGGGAGAATCGGTGACGAGGTAACCACGGACAGGCAGGCGCAGCAGGAGAGGCGGAACGGACGTGTCCCAGGCCGAGGCCCAGGCACCGTCGCCGTGCGGGAGCACCGCACGGCGCGGGCGGCCGCGCAGTGAGGCGGCCGACCAGGCGATCATCGACGCGGCGGTCGGTCTGCTGGAGAGCGGGATCCCGCTCGCGGACCTCTCCATCGAGAAGATCGCCCGCACCGCCGGGGTCGGCAAGGCGACGATCTACCGGCGCTGGGCCGGCAAGGAGGAGCTGCTGATCGACCTCCTGCGGTCCGTCGAGCCCCCGGACCCGGTGCTGCCCGGCACCTCGGTCCGGGAGGACCTCGTGGTGATGCTGGAGTCGATGCGGCGGCGCGGCCTCGTCAAGCGGACCTCGGCCCTGCTGGTCAACGTGTTCTCGCAGATGCAGATGTATCCGAAGCTGTGGGACGCCTACCACGAGACCGTCATCATGCCGCGCCGTCAGATGAGCGCGGACGCCATCCGGCGCGGCATGGAGCGCGGCGAGCTCCGGGCCGACCTCGACCTCGACCTCGTCAACGACCTGTTCATAGGGCCGCTGCTGGTCCGTACGGTCATCCGCCCCGGCGCCGCCCTCGAACCCGGCCTCGCCGAACAGATCGTCGACGCGGTCCTGGAGGGCCTGCGCCCCTCCGGCTGAATCCCGTACGAATGTGCGCGTTCTGTCACAGCCGTCCGCCTCGCGCCACCTGCAGGAACCCGCCACGGGCGTGTGTCGTCCCTCGATGCGGACGACCGACCCGTCATCGCCTAGTGTCGATGCCGGGTCGCACAGCAAGGCCGCAGGACAGCAAGGCAGTGAGGACGGCAGCGATGGCGCGGGTGGACATGACGGGGACCGAGCACGGCGGAACGCCGGAAGAGCAGGGTTCCGCGATCCGCCCCGGTTCCCGGCCCGGATGGCGCGGCAGACTCGCCGGACTGCGCGGCGACCGCGGGATCTGGCGGCGGGGCATCCTCCTCGCCCTCTGCGCCGTGCTGCTCGCGCTCCTGATGGGCCTTCACTCCGACGTGCCCAACCGGATCGGCAACCTCGGCAGCCTGGGCGAGACCTTCCTGCCCTGGTTCGGCCTGTTCGTGCCGCTGCTCCTGGTCCTCGCCCTGCTGCGGCGTTCCGCGACCGCGCTGATCGCGCTCGTGCTCCCGGCCGTGGTCTGGGTCAACCTCTTCGGCGGCCTGGTCGTCGACAAGGCCGAGGCCGGCGGAGACCTGACCGTCGTGTCGCACAACGTCAACGCCGACAACCCGGACCCCGAGGGCACGGCCCGTCAGATCGCCGCCTCCGGCGCGGACGTGGTGGCCCTGGAGGAGCTCAAGGGCGACATGGTCCCGGTGTACGAGCGCGGCCTGGCCGGCACGTACAAGCACCACTCCGTCCAGGGCACCGTCGGCCTGTGGAGCAAGTACCCGCTGCGCGACGCCCAGCCGGTCGACATCCGGCTCGGCTGGACCCGCGCGATGCGCGCCACCGTCGCCGCCCCGGCGGGCGAGGTCGCCGTCTACGTGGCCCATCTGCCCTCGGTGCGGGTCAAGTTGAACGCCGGCTTCACCGCCAACCAGCGCGACAACAGCGCGGGCGCCCTCGGCGAGTCCATCGCCCGCGACCCGCACCGGCGCATCGTCCTGCTCGGCGACCTCAACGGCACCATGAACGACCGCTCCCTGAACGGCGTGACCTCCCAGCTCCGCTCGACCCAGGGCGCGGCCGGCGACGGCTTCGGCTTCAGCTGGCCGGCCGCGTTCCCGATGGCCCGGATCGACCAGATCCTGGTGCGCGGCGTCGAGCCGATGTCGTCGTGGACGCTGGCGGAGACGAACAGCGACCACCTGCCGGTGGCCGCTCGCCTCAGGCTCTAGGGCCTGTCCGGCGGATCATGGCCGGGGCCGACCCTGATCCGCCTGACAGGCCCTAACGGCCGGTCGCCTCCCGCCACCGGTTGGTGATCGGCAGCCGGCGGTCCTTGCCGAAGCCCTTCGCGGAGATCTTGGTGCCCGGCGGGTACTGGCGCCGCTTGTACTCCGCCGTGTCGACCATCCGCAGCGTGCGGGCGACCAGCTCCTCGTCGAAGCCCGCCGCCACGATGGCGTCCTTGCCGCGGTCCCGGTCGACGTACAGCTCCAGGATCCGGTCCAGGACGCCGTAGTCCGGCAGCGAGTCCGTGTCGACCTGGCCCGGGCGCAGTTCGGCGCTCGGCGGCTTGCCGATCGTGTTCTCCGGGATCGGCGGGGTCTGGCCGCGCTCCTCGGCGGCCCGGTTGCGCCAGCGGGCGAGCCGGAAGACGTCCGTCTTGTAGACGTCCTTGATGGGGCCGTACGCGCCGACGGAGTCGCCGTACAGCGTCGAGTAGCCCACCGCCAGCTCGGACTTGTTGCCGGGTGCGAGGACGATGTGGCCCTCCTCGTTGGAGAGCGCCATCAGCATCGTGCCGCGCAGCCGGGACTGGAGGTTCTCCTCGGCGAGCCCGGTCAGTGCCAGCTTCCCCATGTAGGCGTCGAACATCGGCTCGATCGACACCGTGCGGAAGTCGAGGCCGGTGCGCCGGGCCAGCTCGGCGGCGTCGCCGCGCGAGTGGTCGGAGGAGTACTTCGACGGCATCGACACGCCGTACACGTTGCGCGCGCCGAGCGCGTCGCAGGCGATCGCGGCGACGAGCGCCGAGTCGATGCCGCCGGACAGGCCGACGAGGACGGACCGGAAGCCGTTCTTGTTCACGTACGCCCGCAGGCCGACCACGAGCGCCGAGTAGACCTCCTCGTCGTCGTCGAGCCGCGGCGCGTAACCACCGGTGACCTCCGGCTCGTAGGCGGGCAGCGGGTCGGCGGAGAGCACCACCCGGTCGATCCGCAGCCCGTCGTCGACGACGGCCTCGTCGGCGGGCGCCCCGGGGTCGGCGGCCGGCAGCTCCAGGTCGAGGATCACGCTGCCCTCGGCGAACTGCGGGGCGCGCGCGACCACCTCGCCCGCCGCGTCCACGACGATCGAGTCGCCGTCGAAGACCAGCTCGTCCTGACCGCCCGTCATGGCCACGTAGGCGGTGGTGCAGCCGGCCTCCCGGGCGCGCCTGCGGACCAGTTCGAGCCGGGTGTCGTCCTTGTTCCGCTCGTACGGCGAGGCGTTGACGGAGACGAGCAGGCCGGCCCGGGCGGTGCGGGCGGCCGGGACGCGGCCGCCGTCCTGCCACAGGTCCTCGCAGATGGCGAGGGCCACGTCGACTCCGTGGACGCGGACGACGGGCAGGGTGTCGCCCTGCACGAAGTAGCGGTACTCGTCGAAGACGCCGTAGTTGGGCAGGTGGTGCTTGGCGAAGCGCAGCACCACCTCGCCGCGGTGCAGCACCGCCGCCGCGTTCTCCGGCGACCCGGCGGGCCGCCCGAGCCGGGGCACGGCCCGCTCGGAGCGGTCCAGGTAGCCGACGACGACGGGCAGTTCGCCGAGCCCCTCGTCGGCGAGCCGCCGGGCCAGGCCCCGCAGGGCCTGGCGGGAGGCCTCGACGAACGAGGAGCGCAGCGCCAGGTCCTCGACCGGATAGCCGGTGAGCACCATCTCGGGGAACGCGACGAGGTGCGCTCCCTGCTCGGCGGCGTGCCGGGTCCAGAGGACGACGGCCTCGGCGTTCCCGGTGAGATCGCCGACGGTGGAGTCGATCTGATTCAGAGCGAGGCGTAGTTGAGGCACCCGCTCAGTTTATCGTCAACTCGACGCTATGTCCTCTGGTAGCCGAGAACCGTCATCATCCCGGACTCCGAGTGGTAGACGTTGTGGCAGTGGATCATCCACAGGCCCGGGTTGTCGGCGTCGAAGTCCATCGTGAGCGTGCTCTTCGGCAGGATCACCGCCGTGTCCTTCCGCACCCCGTTCGCCAGGGCGAAGGTGTGGCCGTGCAGATGCAGCGGATGCCACATGTCCGTGGTGTTGGTGAACTCCATCCGGACCCGCTCGCCCGCCCGCACGCCGAACCGCCGCGCCGGGTCGTACGGCGTGCCGTCGAAGGCCCAGTCGTACGCCGTCATCGAGCCGGTGAGCTTCGACGTGATCGTCCGGTCGGGCGTGCGGGCCGCGAGCGCCGAACCGGGCGCCGGCCGCAGCCGGTCGGCCGTCACCACCCGGCCGTCCAGCTCCCTGGGCCGCACCGAGGCGGCGGGCGCCGCGCCCTTGCCCGTGCGCAGCACGGCCAGGCCCGTCGCCCGCTTGCCCTCGGCGAGCGCGGTGAGCGGGAAGACGCCGTCCTCGACGGTGACCAGCACGTCGTAGCGCTCGCCCATGCCGAGCAGCAGCGCGTCGGTCCTCGCGTGGACGACCGGGAAGCCGTCGGTGTGCGTCACGGTCATCTCGTGGCCGCCGAGCGCGACCCGGAAGGCGGTGTCGCCGCCCGCGTTGACGAAGCGGATCCGGACCCGGTCGCCGGGCCTGGCCCGGAACTCGCTCGGAGCCTCCGGGACACGGCCGTTGACCAGGTAGTACGGGTAGGCCACATCGCCCGCGTCACCGCCGAGCAGCTCGCTGGCGGCGCCCATCATCATGCGGGAGGGGCCCGCGGACGGGGACGCGTCGGCCGGCATGGAGTGGTCCATGCCGGGCATCGAGCCCATGTCGTGGCCCATGCCGCCCATGCCCCGGCGGAGTTCGGCGAGCACGGCGTCCGGCGTCGAGCCGTCCACCCCGTCGACCCAGTCGTCCAGGACGACGACCCACTCCTCGTCGTACGCCAGCGGCTCCTTCGGGTCCTCGACGATCAGCGGCGCGTACAGCCCGCGGTCCTGCTGCACACCGGAGTGCGGATGGAACCAGTACGTGCCCGGATGCGGGACCTTGAAGCGGTACGCGAACTCGCCGCCCGCCCTGACCGGCTGCTGGGTGAGGCCCGGCACGCCGTCCATGTCGTTGCGCAGCGCGAGGCCGTGCCAGTGCGTCGAGGTGGCCTGCGGCAGGTGGTTGGCGAGGGTGAGGGCCAGGGTGTCGCCCGCCGTGACCCGCACCTCCTTGCCGGGGAGCGCGTCCCCGTACGCCCACGACCGCACCGTACGGCCGGCGCCGAGGTCCAGGGTGGTCGGGGTGGCGGTGAGCCGCACCTCGCGGACCCGGCCGCCGCCGTGCCGCGTCCGCTCGGCGGCACCGACCTCGGTGCCGGTGGGGGAGACGTAGCCGGCGGCGCCGCCGGCCGGGGCGGACGCGTCGGAACAGGCGGTGAGCAGACCGGTGCCGGCGAGGGCCAGGCCGGCGCCGAGGACGGAACGGCGGCCGAACCGCGGAGGGTCGAACTGCGGAGACATGACGAACGGACCTCTCGTGCGAGGGGGAAGGGAAGGGCGAAGGGAAGGGACCGGGCGCGCGTCCGCGCGCCCCGTCACCGGCTTTCGGCCCTCCTAGATCCGCAGCACCGCCACCCGTTCGAGCACCGGTATCGACGCCGGGGGCGCATGCGGCCACCCGGACCACGGCGCGCCCGCCGTACGCGCCCGGGCCCGCCCCGCCCACCGCCGCGCCCCGCGCAGCGCCACCCCGCCGAGCACGACGACCAGCGCGCCGAGCACGGCGAGACAGACGGCGAGCGGGCTGCCGGAGTGGTGGACGGGGGCGTCCGGGGCGTGGGAGGCGGCGGGGGCGTTCGTGTCGTAGCCGGTGGCGAGGGCGTTCGTGCCGTGGCCGGTGGCGGGGGCGTCCGGGACGTGGCCGGCGGCCGGGGCCGCCTGCCGGTCCATGGGCGCATGGCCCGCCGTCGTCATGGGCGCCGTCAGGGGCGCGACCCGTGCCGTCCGCGCCGGCGCAGCCCCGTGCTCCGGACCCGCGCCATGGCCCAGCGTGTGCATCGTCACCAGGCCGAGCAGCAGCGCCGCGAGCAGCAGCAGCCGCTCCGCGCCCTGGTGCGCCCGCCTGGTCTCCGACATAGCGGGCAGCATACCCCCGCCCCGTATGAGCCGGGGAACCGCCGGGCACGCGCCCGCGTTCGACCGGGTGTGACCTCCACAGCGAGCTTCGTACGGATCGCAGACGTCGCCCACCACGTCGTCGTCGAAGGCTCCGGGCCCGTGTGCGTGCTCGCCACCGGACTCGGCCTGAGCTGGTTCGACTGGGACCCGGTCGTCCCACTGCTCACCCCGCACCGCACCGTCGTCCGCTTCGACCGGCCCGGCCACGGCCTGTCCCAGCCGGCCGCCGGACCGGTCACCGCCGCCGGGGAGGCCGACCGGATCGCCGCGCTGCTCGACGCCCTCGGCCACGGCGCGGAGCCCGTCACCCTCGTCGGGCACTCCATCGCCGGCTTCCACACCGAGGCGTTCGCCCGCCGCCACCCCGCCCGCACCGCCGGGCTCGTCCTCGTCGACTCCTCCGTGGAGTCCGCCGACGACCGCCCCCGCGCCTCCCGCACCGCCCCGGCGCTCGCCCGCGCGCTCGGCGCGACCCTGTGCGCCACCGGGATACCGGCCGCCTTCGGTCCGCTGCTGCGCCGGGTGGCGATCCGGGACGACCCGGCCGCGCCCGGACTCGTACGCAGGGTCTACGGCACCTCACGCGTGCTGCGCGGCACCCTCGACGAGAACGCCCACTACGGCGCCGTCGCCGCCCAGCTGCTCGCCCTGCGCGCCACGCACCCGCTGCCGCCCGGCCTGCCCGTCACCGTTCTCGCCGCGCCGAACGGCTCCGCGCGCCGCGAGCGCCGCCAGCGCGCGCTGGCCCGCCGGCTCGGCGCCCGCTACGAGGCGGCCGAACCGTCGGGCCATCTGGTCATGCTGGACCGCCCGGACGCCGTGGCCCGGGCCGTACTCGGGACGGGTCACAGAGGAGAAGCGGCGTAGACCTTCTCGCAGAACTCCGCCAGCTGCCGGTCCGTCAGGTGCTGGGCCAGATCCGCCTCGCTGATCATGCCGACCAGCCTCTTGTCGCCGTCGATGACGGGCAGCCGCCGGATCTGGTGGTCCTCCATCTCCGTCAGGACCGCGCCCACGTCCGCGTCGGTCTTGATCCAGCGCGGAGTGCCCTTCGCCATCTCGCCGCAGGTGACCTTCGCGGGGTCGTGGCCCATCGCCACACAGCCGACGACGATGTCGCGGTCCGTGATGATCCCGCAGAGCCGTTCGTTCTCGTCGGCGATGGGCAGTGCGCCCACGTTCTCGTTGCGCATCATCTGGGCGGCGCGGTCGAGCGTCTCGTGTGCCGGGATCCACTTGGCCCCGGTGTGCATGATGTCCTTCGCCGTGGTCATGGGGTGCGTGCCTTTCGTCGAACGTCGTCGTACTCGTCTGCACGTACGTCCCCGAGCACCCTCAATTGTCCCGGCGCGACGCGGCCCCCGCGACCGCTGCGGTCGCGGGGGCCGGTGGGGCCGTCACGGAGCGCTACGCGCCGCGCGCCTTCAGCATGTCGGCCATCAGCTTGATCTCCGACGACTGGGCGTCGACCATGCCCTGCGCCAGGTCCCGCTCGACGCCGGGCACGCAACGGTCCACACAGCCCTGGGCCATGTGGATGCCGCCCTGGTGGTGCGCGGTCATCAGCTTCAGGTAGAGCACGTCGGCGTCGCGGCCGGACGCCTTGCGCAGCTGGTCGAGCTGGGCGCGGGTGGCCATGCCCGGCATCAGCGCGCCGTCCTCGCCGCCCATGTCCATGCCGGGCATGTCGCCCATGCCCATCCACGCCATCGGCGCCACGCCCGACTGCACCTTCGGCAGCCCCCACATGTCCAGCCAGCCCAGCATCATGCCGCGCTGGTTGGCCTGGGTGTTGGCGATGTCGTAGGCGAGGCGGCGGACCTCCTCGTCCTTCGAACGGTCGCGGACGATGAACGACATCTCGACGGCCTGCTGGTGATGGACCGCCATGTCACGCGCGAAGCCGGCGTCCGCGGACCGCGCGGTCGGCGTGCCCGGCGGCTCGTCGCGGTTCGCCGAGGCGACGGTGACCGCGCCGCCGGCGAAGAGCAGCGCGAGGACGACGGCGGTGACGGACGCCCACTGCGTCCGGTTCAGCTTCACTGGCCCATCCCGGCGCCGCCCCGGCCGCTCGCGTCGACGCCTCCGGTGCAGGCGGCGCCCGGCTCCGGGGTCTGCGGGCCGTTGACGTACTTGGTGAAGAAGGCGTCGACGCGCGGGTCGTCGGCGCCGTCCACGGTCACCTGCTTGCCCCAGGCGCTCAGCATGATCGCGCCGGACTGGCTGTCGATCGGGCTCATCAGCGAGTACGGGGTCTTCTTGACCTTGGTGCGCAGCTTGTCGAGATCGCCCGGGGCGGCCTTCTTGTTGTACGTCACCCAGACGGCGCCGTGCTCCAGGGAGTGCACGGCGTTCACGTCGGCGACCGGCTTGTCGTAGACGTCGCCGTTGCAGTTCTGCCAGACCGGGTTGTGGTCGCCGCCGACCGGCGGGTTCATCGGGTACTTGACCGGGGTGGTGACGTGGTTCCGGGTCAGCTTCTTGGCGTCCCAGTCCTTCTCGCCCTGGATGGGCGCCTTGGCGGCGGCCGCCGCCTGGTCCTTCTCGTTGCTCTGCTTGTTGATCACCCAGCCGCCGAAGCCGACGAGGCCGAGCACGACGACGGTGGAGATTCCGATCGTCAGGAAGCGGTTGCGGCGCTCACGGGACTGCTCGGCGCGGCGCATCTCCTCTATTCGGGCGCGGCGTTCGGCGGTGTTGGAGCGGTTCGCGGCCATGTGGAATGTCGTCCTTCGTGAAGTATGGAAAAGCGGTGTACGGAGGGGGAACGCGTCGGAAGAACCGGCGGCTCACGTCCGCAGTACTTGAAGGACGTGGAGGTCCGGCGCCCGGGGCCGCGCGTCGGTGCGCGGCGCCTGGCCGGAGCGGTGCGGCACGGTGAGGTGCGGGAGCCGGCCCTCGGCGTGCAGCGGCGGGTCCATCGGCGGCGCGCTGAGCACCGCCGGGGAGAGGGCCGGGAAGAGCGAGCAGCCGCCGGGCTCGTACGGGCAGACGTACTGGTCGCCCGCGATCCCGGTGGCCGGGTGTGCGGCCGCCTGCCTCCCGTGAAGGGCCTGCCTCCCGTGATGGGCCTGCCCGCCGGGATCGGCGGTCATCGCGAGGCAGAGGAAGAGCGCGCCGAGGAGCGTCGCCACGGCACTCGCCAGTGCCAGGGGACGCGCGTGTCGCGGCGGGCCGTCGAGCCGGAAGGCTCCCATGGGCGCAGATCGTAGTGGCAGAAGCCGTCCCGTGGGCCGAACGGGGTACGAAGCGGGCCGTCCCCCGTTACCTGAGTCACAGCCGAGCAGGCAGTATGGGTGTGCAACGTGAACGAAACCATGTGGTGGGATGCTCGGGTCCGGGAGCAGGCGGCCTGACCGGCGAGGATGGGTGTGGAAATGGACAAGCAGCAGGAATTTGTGCTCCGTACGCTCGAGGAGCGCGACATCCGCTTCGTGCGTCTGTGGTTCACCGACGTGCTCGGTTTCCTGAAGTCGGTCGCGGTCGCCCCGGCCGAGCTGGAGCAGGCCTTCGACGAGGGCATCGGCTTCGACGGCTCCGCGATCGAGGGTTTCGCCCGGGTCTACGAGTCCGACATGATCGCCAAGCCGGATCCGGGCACCTTCCAGATCCTGCCCTGGCGCGCCGAGGCCCCGGGCACCGCCCGGATGTTCTGCGACATCCTGATGCCGGACGGCTCGCCGTCCTTCGCCGACCCGCGCTACGTCCTCAAGCGGGCCCTCGCCAAGACCTCGGACCTGGGCTTCACCTTCTACACCCACCCCGAGATCGAGTTCTTCCTGCTCAAGGACAAGCCGCTGGACGGCTCCCGGCCGACCCCGGCCGACGAGTCGGGCTACTTCGACCACACCCCGCAGAACGTGGGCATGGACTTCCGCCGCCAGGCCATCACCATGCTGGAGTCGATGGGCATCTCGGTGGAGTTCTCGCACCACGAGGGCGCGCCGGGCCAGCAGGAGATCGACCTGCGCTACGCGGACGCGCTCTCCACGGCGGACAACATCATGACCTTCCGCCTGGTCATGAAGCAGGTGGCCCTGGAGCAGGGCGTGCAGGCCACGTTCATGCCGAAGCCGTTCTCCGAGTTCCCGGGCTCGGGCATGCACACCCACCTCTCCCTCTTCGAGGGCGACCGCAACGCGTTCTACGAGTCGGGCGCCGAGTACCAGCTCTCCAAGGTGGGACGTTCCTTCATCGCGGGCCTGCTCAGGCACGCGGGCGAGATCTCGGCCGTCACCAACCAGTGGGTCAACTCCTACAAGCGCATCTGGGGCGGCTCCGGCCGCACCGCCGGCTCCGGCGGCGAGGCCCCGGCGTACATCTGCTGGGGCCACAACAACCGCTCCGCGCTGATCCGCGTGCCCATGTACAAGCCCGGCAAGATGGGCTCCTCGCGGGTCGAGGTCCGCTCCATCGACTCCGGCGCCAACCCGTACCTGACCTACGCCGTCCTGCTCGCCGCCGGCCTCAAGGGCATCGAGGAGGGCTACGAGCTCCCGGCCGGCGCCGACGACGACGTCTGGGCGCTCAGCGACGCCGAGCGCCGCGCGATGGGCATCGAGCCGCTGCCGCAGAACCTGGGCGAGGCGATCACCCTGATGGAGCGCAGCGAGCTGGTGGCGGAGACGCTCGGCGAGCACGTCTTCGACTTCTTCCTGCGCAACAAGAAGCAGGAGTGGGAGGAGTACCGCAGCGAGGTCACCGCCTTCGAGCTGCGGAAGAACCTGCCGGTGCTCTAGGGCCTGTCCGGCGGCGGGGCCCTAATCCCGTTGCGCCCGCGCCCGCGCGGGCCGAGACTTCCGCCGTGAGCAATGTGAAGATCATCGAGACGGAGCGGCTGCTCCTGCACCCGCTCTCCGTCGACGACGCCCGGCGCGTCAACGAGGCACGGCCGGGGACCGCGGACCGGTGGGCCGAGGGATACCCCTCCGACGGAGACGTCCGCGCGACCCGCGGCTTCCTGAACGGCACCGAGGCCCATGGCGACCCCGGCCCCTGGCGGCCGTACGAGATACGGCGCCTCGCCGACGGCGTCGCCGTCGGCGGCATCGGCTTCCACGGCCCGCCGGACGAGACCGGGGCCGTCACCGTCGGGTACGGGCTGGTGCCCGCGGTCCGCGGGCAGGGCTACGCCTCCGAGTCCCTGCGCGCCCTGATCGAGCGCGCCCGCGAGGCCGGCGCCACCGCCGTGCGCGGCGACGCCGACCTCGACAACACCGCCTCGCACCGGGTGATGGAGGCCGCGGGCATGACGTACGAGGGCGAGGACGAGAAGGTACGGAACTACCGCCTCGTCCTCACCCGCTGACGGCTCACATCCGGGCGTACGCGCCCGCCGCCGTCACCGTGTCGAACGGCAGCCGGACCGCTGTCGCCGAGTCCGCCGGGACGGGCGTGTCCGCCGACCGCAGCGCCGTCAGCTCGCCGTCCGACAGGGCCCGGCGGACCAGCCGGAACTCGTCCATCGAGCCGCGGAAGCGGTCCGCCGCCGTGCCGTCGGGGCGGGCGCCGAGCGTGAAGCCGCGCACGTCGAAGCCGTCGTCGTACGTCACCGAGCCCGCCGGCGCCTGCTTCGTGGCGCTCGTGCCGTCCACCGACAGGGTCAGCGCCCCGCCCTGGCGGCGCAGCGCCACCAGATGCCAGGCGCCGTCGCCGAACGCCGTGCCCTGCGGGGCGGCGACGTCCAGCGTGGTGGTCGCCGCGTCCGTCTGGAACAGGGCCGTCACCTTGTTCTGCGCGGGCACCGCCCGCAGCCAGATCTGCCGCTCGCCGCCGCCCACGCCGTACGCCCAGGCGAGCACCGGCGTGGTGTTGAGCCCGTCCTGGTAGCGCACCCACGCGGCCAGCGTGAAGTCGCCCGCGCCGAGCGCCTTCGCGTCGCCGTACGGCAGCTCGACGGCGTCGTCCGTGCCGTCGAAGTCCAGCGCCCGGCCGTACTTGGCGCCCGTCGCCGAGGCCGTCGCGCCGCCCCGTACGTACCCGTGGCCGCAGTGCGTGCCGGCGTCGGGCGTGGCGCGCGTCGACGCGTCGTCGACCGGCCGCATCACCAGGTGCTGCTCGGTGTTGCCCGGTTCCATGGACCACCACAGGGCGGGGTCCTTCGGCGGGGCCCAGCCACCCATGGGAGTGTCGGCCAGGTCGGCGACGTCCGCGGCGGACAGCACCCGCCCGTAGAAGCGGAAGTCGTCGAGCACCCCGGTCAGGACGTCCGTGCCGGTCGGCTTCGAACCGATCCGGAAGCCCTCGGGGGTGGCGATGCCGTCGGTGAAGGAACCGGACAGGCCGTCGGCCGTCCGCTCGCTGCCGTCGACGGCCAGCGTCAGCCGGGAGCCCGGCGCCGCGCCGGCGCTCCGGGTCAGCGTCAGCAGGTGCCACTGGTCGTCGCCGAAGGCACGCCGGTCGCTCTGGCCGGCCGGCTGGGTGTCCGGCAGGTCGATCGTGACCGCGCCGGCGGCCGTCTCCGCCCGGACCGTCAGCCTGTCGAGCGCCGGCTTCGCGCGCACCCACAGCGACGGCTTGCCCGAGGTGGAGCCGTACGCCCACATCAGCGCCGCGTCCGGGGTGGTCGCGGTGGAGGCGTAGCGGAACCAGAGCGTGAAGGTGAAGTCGCCCGCGCCGGTGTCGAGGGCGGGCACGTACGGCACCTCCACGCCCGGCAGCGCGCTGTTCACGACCAGCGCGCCGCCGCCGATCCGCCCGCCGGTCAGGGCGCTCTCGGAGGACGTGGTGCCGAGCAGCGTGCCGTCGGCGCAGTGGCCGGACACGTCGTCCTGGATCCGGGTGGTGCGCAGCGCCGCCGGGTCGGCGGTGTCGACGACCTGGAACGGCAGGTGCGCGGCCAGCCTGTCCGGGGCCACGCCGGCGGCGCCGGCGCCGCGCAGCAGGGCGCGCTGGTCGGCCGGCAGGGCGGTCCGGTAGAGCCGGAACTCGTCGACGGCGCCGGTGAAGCCGTCCACGGGCGCGCCGACCGGGTCCACGACCGGCTTGTCGCCGATCTCGACGCCGAGCCCGGCGGCGTTGTCGGTGCGCGGGCCGGCGAGCGCGCCGGAGACCGTGCCCTGCTGGGTGCCGGTCAGCCCGTCGACGTCCAGGGTCACGGTGCCGCCGGAGCGGACCAGCGTGAGGTGGTGCCACTGGCCGTCGCCGAAGGCGGGCTTCGCCTGGTCAAGGCCGCCCAGCGTGGCCGTCGCGGTGCCGCCGGTGCCCTGCACCCAGGCGTAGATCCGGTTCAGGCCGGGCTGCGCCCGCACCCACACCTGCGGCTTGGCCGAGCCGACCCCGTACGCCCAGAACAGCGCCTGCTGCGGGCTGCCCGTCGTCGTGTCGTACTTGAAGAACAGCGAGTACGTGACGTCTCCCGCGCCCGGGTCGAGCGAGGGGGTGTACGGCAGGTCGGCGTGGCCGTCGACGCCGTCGAGGACCAGGCCCTGCCCGAAGGAGACCGAGGGCCCGGCCGGCGGGTAGACGGCGCCGGAGCCGAGGGCGGCGCCGGTGGAGAGATAGCCGTCATTGGCCTCGGCGGTCCGGTCCGGGGTGGTGCGCCCGGCGGCCGGGCTGGGCGCGGGGAGCGCGGAGCCGAGGTGGGTGACCGAGGCCGGCAGCTGGAGGTCGGCGGCGCGGAAGCGGTCGAAGTAGACGTTCTCGGCGGAGAAGCTGGGCCCGCCCTCGTAGAGCAGGCCGAACTCGCCCTCGGACAGTTCGGCCAGGTCGGAGTAGCCCGCCCGGTCGGCGGCCGCCGTGCTCAGCAGGCCGCCGGGCGCGTTCGTCCAGGTCGTGCCGTTGTCGGTGGAGTAGCGGATCCGCATCTCCTGGCGGTTGACGGGATGCGCCGGGGCGGACATGAGCAGCAGGTCGCCGGGGACCGAACGGTAGGTGCGGGCCGGGGCGAGCACCGAGGCGTCGACGTCCGGGCCGGTCCAGCCGCCGGTGAGGGCCAGCTTCGGCACGGTCGCGCCGCCGTCCTCGCTGATGGCGTGCATCCGGTGCCCGGCGTCGTACGGGCTGCGGGCGCTGACGTACACCCGGCCGCCCGGCAGCTCGGCGACGGACGGCTCGCCGGGCTTGGCGACCGGGGTGCCGGCGGCGTCCGTCGCGTACGAGTTGACGGTGGTGCTCGCCTGCCAGGTCGCGCCGTGGTCGTCGCTGTAGAGCACGCCGGCGCGGGCGTCGGTGCCGCTGAGCCGCTCGTACGCGCCGACGAGCAGCCGCCCGGCGTGCGTGCCCTCCTTCAGCTGGATGCCGTGGCCGGGGCCGGTGCCGAACCAGCCGGTGCCGTTCGCGGTCAGCCGCGGGGCCGGCTGCGGTGCGCCCCAGGTCAGGCCGTCGTCGGTGCTCTTCTGCACCCACGACCTGCGGTACTCGCCGTCGGTCGGGACGGCCTTCTCGGAGTTGGACAGCAGGAAGACGTCACCGGAGACGAGATCGGCGACGGGGGAGGCGTTGCCCCGGACGTACGGTGCCTCGGGATCGGTCTCGCTGCCCGAGAGCACCACCCGTATCGGGCCCCAGGTCCGGCCGTCGTTGGTCGAGCGGCGCATCACCGTGTCGATGGGGCCGCGGTCGGCGCAGGACGGCGAGGTGCGCGCCTCGGCGAAGGCGAGCAGCGCGCCCGACTTCGTCCGCACCAGGGTGGGGATGCGGAAGCAGCCGTAGCCGGCCGTTCCGGAGCGGAAGAGGATCTGCTGGGTGCCGATGCGGTTGGCGTCGGACAGGGCCGCGCCGGCGGCCGCGGCGGGCGGCGCGGCGGCGGCGCCGAGCCCGCAGAGGGCGGCGAGGGACGCGAGCGAGGTCAGGAACGCCCCGGCGCGCAGCCGGGGCCGTGATCGTGTTCTCCACATGGGCCCGGACGCTAACCAGACGTCAGAACCCGCTGTGCACGGGCCCCTTGGCGGATCCGCTCTGCCACGCTTCGGGACGGAATGGCGACGCCGCGCGTTCGCCGTCACGCCGGCGCCAGGACATCAACGCCGGACATCAACGCCGGACATCAACGCCGGACATCAACGCCGGACATCAGCACCGGACACCAGCGCCGGGACGCACCGCGGGGACGGGGACGTGACCGTCGGGACGTCAGTGCCTGGACGTCACCGTCGGGTCAGCGTTCGGACAGCTCCGAGGGCGCCTCCTGCACCGTCCACCCGTTGCCGTCCGGATCGCTGAAGGCCATGAACGAGTTCCACGTCCCGCCCTTGCCCTCCTCCCAGCCCGTCGCGCCCACGTGCCGCACCGGCGACACCTCCACGCCCGCCGCGACCAGCTGCTCGCGGGCCGCGTCGATGTCGGTGACGCACAGCTGGAGGCCCTGCAGGGAGCCGGGGGCCGCCTCGTGGCCGCCGGGGAACGGCGGCATGCCCCGGACGAGGGAGATCGAGCAGCGCGAGCCGGGCGGGGTGATCTGGATGATGCGGACGCCCGGGGCCACCTCCTGGTCCAGGTCGACCGTGAAGCCGCACTTCTCCCCGTAGAACTCCTTGGCCCGGTCCAGGTCGGTGACGGGTACGGCGACGACTTCCAGCGTCCAGTCCACGGTCTCGTCCCCTCGCTCGCGTACGGTCGGTACCACCCTCCCGCACAAGGGCGCTGCCGCGCATCCGGAACGGTTCGCCGGATAGGCTCGATCGCGCACTCTTGACCAAGCGGCACGGGGACGGCGGAGGGAGCGGCGGCATGACGGCGCCGGGACGCAGGAGCAGTACGTTCACCCGGCTGCTGCGGCACGGGTTCACCGACCCGTCCGCCGCCGGACGGCTGCTCGACCTGGACGACCTCGCCCCGCTGCGCGACGACGCCGTGCTGCTCGACGCCCTCGGCGCCACCGCCGACCCCGACCTCGCGCTGCGCGGCCTGGTCCGGCTCGTCGAGGCGCAGCCGCCCGCCGACCGGCCCGCCCTCACCACCACGCTGCTGGCCGCGAAGCCGTTCCGGGACCGGCTGCTCGGGGTGCTCGGCGCCTCCGAGGCGCTCGCCGACCACCTGGCCCGGCACCCGCACGACTGGCAGGCGCTCGTCACCTACGAGGCGGCCGACCTGCACCCGGGCGTCGCCGAGTTCGAGCGCGGGCTCGCCGAGGCCGTCGACCCGGTGACGCTGCGCGTCGCCTACCGGCGCTGTCTGCTCGCCATCGCGGCCCGTGACGTGTGCGGCTCCGCCGACGTCGCCCAGACCGCCGCCGAACTCGCCGACCTCGCCACCGCCACCCTGCGCGCCGCGCTGCGCATCGCCACGGCCGCCGCGCCCGAGGACGCGGCCCGGTGCCGGCTCGCCGTGATCGCCATGGGCAAGTGCGGCGGCAACGAGCTCAACTACGTCTCCGACGTCGACGTCATCTTCGTCGGCGAGGCCGCGGACGGCACGGAGGAGGCCCAGGCGCTGCAGGCCGCGACCCGCCTCGCCTCGCACCTCATGCGGATCTGCTCCGAGACCACCGTCGAGGGCGTCATCTGGCCCGTCGACGCCAACCTCCGCCCCGAGGGCCGCAACGGGCCGCTGGTCCGCACCCTCTCCTCGCACCTCGCCTACTACCAGCGCTGGGCCAAGACCTGGGAGTTCCAGGCCCTGCTGAAGGCCCGCCCGGTGGCCGGCGACGCCGAGCTCGGCGCCGCGTACGTCGACGCCGTCTCCCCGCTGGTCTGGCAGGCCGCCGAGCGCGAGAACTTCGTGCCCGACGTGCAGAAGATGCGCCGCCGGGTCGTCGACAACATCCCCGCCGGCCACGTCGAACGCGAGCTGAAGCTCGGCCCCGGCGGCCTCAGGGACGTCGAGTTCGCCGTACAGCTGCTGCAGCTGGTGCACGGCCGCAGCGACGCCGGCCTGCACAGCGGCACCACCCTCGTCGCGCTCGAAGCCCTCGCCGCCGGCGGGTACGTGGGCCGCGCCGACGCCGCCCAGCTCGACGACGCCTACCGCTTCCTGCGCGCCATGGAGCACCGCATCCAGCTCTACCGGCTGCGCCGCACCCACCTCGTCCCCGAGGGCGAGGCCGACCTGCGCCGCCTCGGCCGCTCCCTCGGCCTGCGCACCGACCCGGTCAACGAGCTCAACCGGGAGTGGAAGCGGCACGCGGCCGTGGTGCGCCGGCTGCACGAGAAGCTGTTCTACCGGCCGCTCCTCGACGCCGTCGCCCAGCTGGCGCCCGGCGAGATCCGGCTCAGCCCCAAGGCCGCGGGCCAGCGGCTCGAAGCGCTCGGCTACGCCGACCCGGCCGCCGCCCTGCGCCACCTGGAGGCGCTGTCCTCCGGCGTCAGCCGCAAGGCCGCCATCCAGCGCACGCTGCTTCCGGTGCTGCTCGGCTGGTTCGCCGACTCGGCCGACCCGGACGCGGGCCTGCTCGGCTTCCGCAAGGTCTCCGACGCGCTCGGCAAGACGCCCTGGTACCTGCGCCTGCTGCGCGACGAGGGCGCCGCCGCCGAGAACCTCGCCCGGGTCCTCTCCGCCGGCCGCCTCGCCCCCGACCTGCTGCTGCGCGCCCCCGAGGCGGTCGCCATCCTCGGCGACCCGGAGGGCCTGAAGCCGCGCGGCCAGGACCACCTCGAACAGGAGGTGCTCGCCGCCGTCGGCCGCGCCGGCGGCGCCGAGCAGGCGGTGGCCGCGGCCCGCGGCGTGCGCCGCCGCGAGCTGTTCCGTACCGCCGCGGCCGACCTCATCGCCTCCTACGGCACCGAGGACAACCCCCGCGAGGCCGACCCCGGCGCCCTGGTCGACCGCGTCGGCCGGGCCGTCACCGACCTCAACGCCGCCACCATCGCCGGCGCGCTCCGGGCCGCCGTGCGCGCCGAGTGGGGCGAGGAGCTGCCGACCCGGTTCGCCGTCATCGGGATGGGCCGCTTCGGCGGACACGAGCTCGGCTACGGCTCCGACGCCGACGTCCTGTTCGTGCACGAGCCGCGCGAGGGCGTCGACGAGCAGGAGGCGGCGAAGGCCGCGAACCGGGTCGTCACCGAGATGCGCCGGCTGCTCCAGCTGCCCACCGCCGACCCGCCGCTGCTCATCGACGCCGACCTGCGCCCCGAGGGCAAGAGCGGCCCGATGGTCCGCACCCTGAAGTCGTACGAGGCGTACTACCGCCGCTGGTCGCTGGTCTGGGAGTCGCAGGCGCTGCTGCGGGCCGAGCCGATGGCCGGCGACCGCGAGCTCGGGCAGCGCTTCGTCGAGCTCGTCGACCCGCTGCGCTACCCGATGGAGGGGCTCGGCGAGGAGGCGGTGCGCGAGATCCGCCGTCTCAAGGCCCGCATGGAGACCGAGCGCCTCCCGCGCGGCGCCGACCCGACCCTGCACGCCAAGCTCGGCCGCGGCGGCCTCAGCGACGTCGAGTGGACCGTCCAGCTGCTCCAGATGCGGCACGGCTGGGCCGAGCCGGGCCTGCGCACCACCCGGACCCGCGAGGCCCTGGCCGCCGCCCACGCCGCCGGGCTCATCGGCACGGAGGAGGCGCAGACGCTGGACGAGGCCTGGGTGCTCGCCACCCGGGTGCGCAACGCGGTCATGCTGGTCCGCGGCCGGGCCGGCGACACCTTCCCCTCCGAGCCGCGCGAGCTGGCCGCGGTCGGCCGCTACCTGGGCTACGCGCCCGGCCACGTCGGGGAGATGGTCGACGACTACCGCCGGATCACCCGCCGGGCGCGGGCGGTGATGGAGGAGCTGTTCTACGGCGCCTAGGGTCTGCGGCGCCCAGGGTCTACGGCATCCAGGGGCTACGGCGCCTGGGGCCCCGTGTCCCGCGGATCAGGGCAGGAGCGGTCCTAGCGCCCGTTCCCGGCCCTCGTCGGTACGAGCGAGGCGAGTGCCGTCACCGCCACCACCAGGGCGAGCGAGTGCCACGGGAGGATCGCGCCCGGCCGGTCGTCGATGAGGTCGACCCCGTGCCACACGGCGGCGATCCAGCCGGCGGTCCCGACCGGCACCACCACCTTCAGCCCGCGCTCCCCGGCGATCCGCATGCCGATCCACAGCACCAGCGGCATCACCAGCGCCGTGTTCATCAGCGCGGTCGTGAACGCCTGGTCGTACGAGTAGCCCTGCGGGCTGCCGAGCGACGCCGCGGCCTGGCCCATCAGGCCCAGGTTCAGGGTGTCGGAGAGGATCAGATGGGCGGCGGCGACGGCGAGCACGGTGACGACGATCGCCTTGAGCAGCCGTGAGAGCGAGGTCATGGGGCCGACTATACGCAGCATGTATACATGGAGTGCATAGTGGGGTGGAGGAGGAGGCCGGACCGGGTGCCGGTCCGGCCTGGGGCCTGTCCGACCCCGATCCGCCGGACAGGCCCTAGCGGCCGGAGCCGACGCGCTCGGGGGAGTCCGCCGGAGAGTCCTTCGGCGCGGGCCCGTCCTGGGCCTCCGGCCCGGCGTCCCGCGCCGGCACCGTCGCCGGCTCCACGAGCTTCGGCAGCCGGTGCGGATGCGTGCCGAACCAGACGTACGACACCGCGAAGCCGAAGGTCAGGCAGACCGCGCCGCCCAGCGCGTCCATCCAGAAGTGGTTGGCGGTGGCCACGATGACGACCAGCGTCGCCGTCGGGTACAGCAGGCCGAGGATCCGCGCCCAGGGCGCCTTCGCGAGCAGGAAGACGGTGAGCCCGCACCACAGCGACCAGCCGATGTGCATCGACGGCATCGCCGCGTACTGGTTCGACATGTGCTTGAGGTTGCCCGAGGCCATCGAGCCCCAGGTGTCGTGCACGAGCACGGTGTCGGTGAAGTGGCCGCCGGTCATCAGCCGGGGCGGCGCGAGGGGGTACAGGTAGTAGCCGACCAGGGCCACGGCCGTGGTGGCGAACAGGACGGTGCGGAACGCCGCGTAACGGCCCGGATGCCATCGGTACAGCCACACGAGCACACCGATGGTCACGACGAAGTGCAGCGTGGCGTAGTAGTAGTTCATGCCCACGATCAGCCAGGTCACCGAGTTCACGGCCTGGTTGACGGCGTGCTCGAAGGCGAGCCCGAGGGTGTGCTCGGTCTGCCACACCCAGTCGGCGTTCTTGAGGGCCTGGGCCTTCTGCTCCGGCACCGCGTTGCGGATGAGCGAGTACGTCCAGTAGCTGACCGCGATCAGGAGCACCTCGAACCAGATCCGCGGACGCCGGGGCGTACGGGACCGCAGGGCGCGCGCGAACCAGCCGTCGGCCACGATGGGTGACGACGGGGTCGTCCGAATTTCCGAGGTCTTCACGGTCGTTTCACCCATAGGAGGAGAGTTTGCCAGATGTCGTCTCCTCGACCGATCATCCCTCGGTCGGGTATGAGGCGCATCCCCCTACGCCTCAGGACGTAGGGGAAGCCGGCGCCGGCGCGGGCGCCGAGGCGGTCGAACCGCGCACCACCAGCTCCGGCATGAAGACGAACTCGCTGTGCGGCGCCGGCGTCCCGCCGATCTCCTCCAGGAGCGCCCGGACCGCCGCCTGCCCCATCGCCTGCACGGGCTGGCGGATCGTGGTGAGCGGCGGATCGGTGAACGCTATGAGCGGGGAGTCGTCGAAGCCGACCACCGAGACGTCCCTCGGCACCTGGAGCCCCTGCTGCCGGGCCGCCCGGATCGCGCCGAGCGCCATCATGTCGCTCGCGCACACGATCGCCGTGCAGCCCTTGGCGATCAGCGCGGCGGCGGCGGCCTGGCCGCCCTCCAGCGTGTAGAGCGAGTGCTGGACCAGCTCGTCGGTCTCCTCCGGGGAGAGCCCGAACCGCTCCCGCATGCCCTTGCCGAAACCCTCGATCTTGCGCAGCACCGGCACGAACCGCTTCGGCCCGACCGCGAGCCCGATCCGGGAGTGCCCGAGCGCCGCCAGGTGCGTCACGGCGAGCACCATCGCGGCCCGGTCGTCGGGGGAGACGAAGGGCGCCTGCACCTTGGCGGAGAAGCCGTTGATCAGGACGTACGGGACGCCCTTGCCGCGCAGCCGGTCGTAGCGGCCCATGTCGGCCGTGGTGTCGGCGTGCAGCCCGGAGACGAAGATGATGCCGGCCACGCCCCGCTCGACCAGCATGTCCACCAGCTCGTCCTCCGTGGACCCGCCGGGGGTCTGGGTGGCGAGCACCGGGGTGTATCCCTGCCGGGTGAGGGCCTGCCCGATGACCTGCGCGAGCGCGGGGAAGATCGGGTTGTCCAGCTCGGGGGTTATCAGTCCGACGAGGCCCGCGCTGCGCTGGCGCAGCCGTACGGGACGCTCGTAGCCGAGCACGTCGAGCGCGGCGAGGACGGATTCACGGGTGGCCGCGGCCACACCGGGCTTGCCGTTGAGCACGCGGCTGACTGTGGCTTCACTGACCCCCGCCTGGGCTGCGATGTCGGAGAGCCGCGCGGTCATGGGAGTGGACTGTACCGCTCGCGGATCGGATTGCCCACCGTGGCCGCCTTCCGGCCACCGCCGCCCCCGTGCGGGCCTTCTTGCGCAAGATCTTGCAAGCCGGACCGGCCTCCCGTCGCTGTCAAGCGGCTCATCGGCAACCTTCGGGACACGCGGATGTAACGATCGCCCGGTCTTGCAGAAATTTCCCGCAAGGTCTTTCGGCGAGTTTTCATCCCTGTTACGTTCCTGCCCAGCCCGGCGCGCCGCGAGGGAGCGGTCGCATGAGGAAGGTTCGAGCCCCTCGTCCACCCGGGAATCTGAAGGAGTGCACATGCGGCGTGGCATAGCGGCCACCGCGCTGGTCGCGGCCCTGGGCGTGTCCCTGGCGGCCTGCGGAAGCGGCGACAACGGTTCCGCCGGCGGCGGCTCGAAGGGCTCGGGCGAGCTCTCCGGCACCGTGACCTGGTGGGACACCTCCACGGTCGGCTCCGAGGACAAGGTCTTCAAGCAGATCGCCGAGGACTTCACCAAGCAGCACCCCAAGGTCACCGTCAAGTACGTCAACGTGCCCTTCGGCGATGCCCAGAACAAGTTCAAGAACGCCGCCCAGTCCGGCTCCGGCGCCCCCGACGTGATCCGCTCCGAGGTCGCCTGGACCCCGGACTTCGCGAACCTCGGCTACCTCGCGCCGCTGGACGGCACCGCCGCCCTGAAGAACCAGGACGACTACCTCCCGCAGGCCGCCGCCTCCACCAAGTACAACGGCAAGACCTACGCCGCGCCGCAGGTCATCGACTCCATGGGCATCTTCTACAACAAGAAGATCTTCAAGGACGCCGGTGTCGAGGTCCCCAAGACCATCGACGAGCTCAAGGCCGTCTCCGCCAAGATCAAGCAGAAGACCGGCAAGACCGGCCTCTACCTGCGCGGCGACGACGCCTACTGGTTCCTCTCCTTCCTGTACGGCGAGGGCGGTGACATGGTCAACGCCGACAGCAAGACCGTCACCATCGACAACCCGGCCGGCGTGAAGGCCTTCAAGACCGTCAAGGACCTCGTCGACTCCAAGGCCGCGATCACCGACGCGACCAACGGCTGGGACAACATGCAGGCCGCCTTCAAGGACGGCAAGGTCGCGATGATGATCAACGGCCCGTGGGCCGTCGCCGACACCTACACGGGCAAGGAGTTCGCCGACAAGGCGAACCTGGGCATCGCCCCGGTCCCGGCCGGCTCCGCCGGCCAGGGCGCCCCGCAGGGCGGCCACAACCTCGCCGTCTACGCCGGCTCCAAGAACCTGGACGCCTCCTACGCCTTCGTCCAGTACATGAGCTCGCCCGAGGTGCAGATCAAGGTCGCCAAGCAGCTCAGCCTGCTCCCGACCCGCCAGTCGGCCTACTCCGAGCCCGGTGTCGCCACCAACCCGATGATCGGCTTCTTCAAGCCCGTCGTCGACAAGGCCGTCGAGCGCCCCTGGATCCCGGAGGGCGGCAGCCTCTTCGCGCCGCTCGTCACCGAGTACACCAAGGTCCTCACCAACCAGAGCAGCCCCGAGGACGGAGCGAAGGCGGCGGGCGACTCCTACCGCAAGCTCCTCAAGGGCTGGAAGTAACACCCACCGCAGGACTCCCTCGCAGGACGCGTGAAGGAAGGCAGACCGGCTAGATGGCTGTGGACACCAGCAGCCAGTCGGTGGCGAAGGCCGCGGGCGACGACGTCGCCCGCGGCCGGAGCCGCGGCACTGGCAAGCGGCAGGGACGCGTGAGGCGTTCCCTCTCCACCCACTGGTACGCCTGGGCGATGGTCGCCCCGGTCGTGCTCGTGATCGGCGTGATCATCGGATACCCGCTGGTCCGCGGCATCTGGCTGTCGCTGACCGACGCCGACGAACGCAACGTCGAGCGTTCCATCGGCGTCAACCACATCCCGGCGACCTACGAGTTCGTCGGCGTGGACAACTACGTCGACGCGCTCACCGGCAGCCAGTTCCTCGCCACCCTCGGCTGGACGCTGCTGTGGACGGTCTCCTGCGTCTCGGTGACCTTCGCCCTCGGGCTCGCGCTCGCCAACATGCTCAACCGGAAGTTCGCCGGCCGCTCCGTCTACCGGATGCTCCTCATCCTGCCCTGGGCGGTCCCCGGCTTCGTCTCCGTCTTCGCCTGGCGCTTCCTCTACGACGAGCGCCGCGGCATCCTCAACAGCCTGCTCGCGGGCGGCGGCATCGACGCCGTGCCGTGGCTCAACGACCCCACCTGGGCCAAGTTCTCGGTCATCGCCGTCAACGTCTGGCTCGGCGTCCCGTTCATGATGGTCGCCCTCCTCGGCGGCCTGCAGTCCATACCCGGCGAGCTGTACGAGGCCGCCGAGATGGACGGCGCGGGCGCCCTGCAGCGCTTCCGGCACATCACCCTGCCCGGGCTGCGGTCCGTCAGCACCACCGTGATCCTGCTGAGCACCATCTGGACCTTCAACATGTTCCCGGTGATCTTCCTGCTCACCCGGGGCGGTCCCGGCGAGGCCACCCAGATCCTGGTGACCCAGGCGTACAAGTTCTCCTTCGAGATCAGCCCGCGCGACTACGCCCAGTCCTCCACCTGGGGCGTGCTGATCCTGATCCTCCTGATGGTCTTCGCCGCGGTCTACCGGCGGGTCCTCCGCAAGCAGGGAGAAGTCTGGTGACCACCGCACGCACCTCCGCCCCCGCGCACGCCCGCGTGCCCGCCAAGGCCAAGGCCGGCGCGTACCGCCGCGGCCGGCGTTCGCCGCTCGCCTCCGCCGGGCTGCACCTCACCCTGATCGTCGCCTCCGTGATCGCCGTCTTCCCGGTGCTGTGGGTCCTGCTGACCTCGCTCAAGCCCGCGAAGTTCGCCACCACCACGGACTTCGTGAAGGAGCCGACGCTCGAGAACTACACGAGCCTGCTGCGGGACACCCCGTTCCTCACCTGGTTCGGCAACTCGCTGCTCGTCGCCGCCCTCACCACCGTGATCGGCGTCTTCGTCTCCTCCACCACCGGCTACGCCGTCAGCCGCTTCCGCTTCCCCGGCAAGCGCGGACTGATGTGGACGCTGCTCGTCACCCAGATGTTCCCGGTCGCCGTCCTCATCGTGCCGATCTACAACATCATGGCGTCGATGGGCCTGCTCAACAGCCCGACCGGCCTGGTCATCACGTACCTGACCATCGCCGTCCCGTTCTGCGCCTGGATGATGAAGGGCTTCTTCGACACCATCCCGCGCGAGATCGACGAGTCGGGCCACGTCGACGGCCTCACCCCCTTCGGCACCTTCTGGCGGCTGATCCTGCCGCTCGCCAAGCCGGGCATCGCCGTCACCGCCTTCTACTCCTTCATCACCGCCTGGAGCGAGGTCGCCTACGCCTCCGCCTTCATGGTCGGCGACGAGAACCTCACGCTCGCCGGCGGACTGCAGAAGTTCGTCAACCAGTACGGCGCCCAGTGGGGCCCGATGACCGCCGCCTCCGTGCTCATCGCCATCCCCGCCGCCCTGGTGTTCCTCTTCGCCCAGCGCCACCTGGTGACCGGCATGTCCGCCGGCGCCGTCAAGGGCTGAGCCCGAGCCGCACGCCCGGACCGACCCCGTACGCACAGACCGGGGGACCGTACGAATGTCCTTACGACGCAAGGAAGACATGACCCAGCACCTCGCCACCGCCGCCGCTGACGCCGCTCCGACCACCGGCACGCAGTCGGGCTGGTGGAGAGACGCGGTGATCTACCAGGTCTACCCGCGCAGCTTCGCCGACGGCGACGGCGACGGCATGGGCGACCTCATGGGCATCCGCAGCCGGCTTCCGTACCTGAAGGAACTCGGCGTCGACGCCGTCTGGCTCTCCCCGTTCTACGCCTCCCCGCAGGCCGACGCCGGCTACGACGTCGCCGACTACCGGGCCATCGACCCCATGTTCGGCACGCTGCACGACGCCGACGCCGTCATCCGCGACGCCCACGCCCTGGGCCTGAGGATCATCGTCGACCTGGTCCCCAACCACTCCTCCGACCAGCACGAGTGGTTCCAGCGCGCGCTGCGCGAGGGCCCCGGCTCGGTGCTGCGCGAGCGCTACCACTTCCGCCCCGGCAAGGGCGTGGACGGCGAACTCCCGCCCAACGACTGGGAGTCCATCTTCGGCGGTCCCGCCTGGACCCGCACCGAGAACCCCGACGGCACTCCCGGCGACTGGTACCTGCACCTCTTCGCGCCCGAGCAGCCCGACTTCAACTGGGAACACCCGGCCGTCCGCGACGAGTTCCGCTCCATCCTGCGCTTCTGGCTCGACATGGGCGTCGACGGCTTCCGCGTCGACGTCGC
Source organism: Streptomyces sp. NPDC004327 (assembly GCF_042873935.1). Taxonomy (NCBI): domain Bacteria; kingdom Bacillati; phylum Actinomycetota; class Actinomycetes; order Kitasatosporales; family Streptomycetaceae; genus Streptomyces; species Streptomyces sp. NPDC004327. The sequence continues at coordinate 828,985 of NZ_JBIAME010000002.1, forward strand.
CCACGGCCTCGTCAAGGCCGAAGGCCTGCCCGACATCGGCGGCCACGACCAGCTGAAGCTGCTCGGCAACGACGTCATGCCCTTCTTCGACCAGGACGGCGTCCACGAGATCTACCGCTCCTGGCGCAAGGTCCTCGCCGAGTACGACGGCGAGCGCGTCCTCGTCGCCGAGGCCTGGACCCCGACCGTCGACCGCACCGCGAACTACGTGCGCCCCGACGAGATGCACCAGGCGTTCAACTTCCAGTACCTGGGCACCCACTGGGACGCCGAGGAGCTCCGTACGGTGATCGACGCCTCGCTCGCCGCGATGCGCCCCGTCGCCGCCCCCACCACCTGGGTGCTCTCCAACCACGACGTCACCCGGCACGCCACCCGCTTCGCCAACCCGGCGGGCCTCGGCACCCAGCTGCGCACCCCCGGCGACCGCGCGCTCGGCCTGCGCCGGGCCCGCGCCGCGACCCTGCTGATGCTGGCGCTGCCCGGCTCCGCCTACGTCTACCAGGGCGAGGAGCTCGGCCTGCCCGACGTCACCGACCTGCCCGACGAGGTCCGCCAGGACCCGTCCTTCTTCCGGGCCTCCGGCCAGGACGGCTTCCGCGACGGCTGCCGGGTGCCCCTCCCGTGGACCGTCGGGGGCACGTCGTACGGCTTCGGGTCCGGCGGCTCCTGGCTGCCGCAGCCCGCCACCTGGGGCGAGCTCAGCGTCGAGGCGCAGACCGGCGACCCCGGCTCCACCCTGGAGCTCTACCGCGACGCGCTCGCCCTGCGCCGCGCGCGTCCCGAACTCGGTGCGGGCGAGGCCGTCGAGTGGCTGGAGGCACCCGAGGGTGTGCTCTCCTTCCGCCGCGACGGCTTCGTCTGCACCGCCAACACCACCGGCCGGGCCATCTCCGTCCCGCTGCCCGGCCGGTTCCTGCTCGCCAACGAGCCCGTCACCGTCGACGGTTCGGGCGGCGATGTCGTCGAGCTGCCCGCCGACACCACCGTCTGGTGGGCGGTGTGACGATCCCCCTGCCGCGGGGCGCCGGAGGGGGCGCCCCGCGGCTCGCGGACATCGCCGCCCAGTCCGGGGTGAGCGAGGCCACCGTCAGCCGCGTCCTCAACGGCAAGGCGGGCGTGGCCGGCGCGACCCGGCACAAGGTGCTCGCCGCGCTCGACGTGCTCGGCTACGAGCGTCCCGTACGGCTCAAACGGCGCAGCGCCGGGCTGATCGGCCTGGTCGTGCCCGAGCTGACCAACCCGATCTTCCCGGCCTTCGCCCAGGTCATCGAGCAGGTCCTGGCCGGCCACGGCTACACCCCGGTGCTCTGCACCCAGATGCCCGGCGGCGCCACGGAGGACGAGCTGGTCGAACAGCTCGTGGAGCGCGGGGTGGCCGGCATCGTCTTCCTGTCCGGCCTGCACGCGGACGCCACCGCCGACCCGGCCCGCTACACCCGGCTCGCCGACCGCGGGGTGCCGTTCGTCCTCATCAACGGCTTCAACGAGCACGTCGACGCCAACTTCGTCTCGCCCGACGACCGGGCCGCGGCCCGGATGGCCGTGCGCCACCTGGTCGAACTCGGCCACGAGCGGATCGGCCTCGCCATCGGCCCGACGCGTTACGTGCCCTCGCGCCGCAAGGCGGAGGGCTTCGCCGCCGAGCTGCGCGCCCTGCTCGGCATCGAGCGGGCGGAGGCCGAACGCTTCGTGCGGCCCACGCTGTTCGGCGTCGAGGGCGGCCACGCCGCCGCCGACCTGCTGCTCGCCGAGGGCTGCACCGGCATCGTCTGCGGCTCCGACCTGATGGCGCTCGGCGTCGTCCGGGCCGCCCGCGCCCGGGGCCTCGACGTGCCCACGGACGTGTCCGTCGTCGGCTTCGACGACTCCCCGCTGATCGCGTTCACCGACCCGCCGCTGACGACGGTCCGGCAGCCGGTGCAGGCCATGGCGACGGCGGCGGTGGGCGCGCTCCTGGAGGAGATCGAGGGAAACCCGGTCCAGCGCACGGAGTTCGTGTTCCAGCCGGAGCTGGTGGTGCGCGGCTCGACGGCGCAGGCGCCGGCCCGGTCGCCGCGCGTCGTCGCGTAACTCTTTGCGCAATCGCTTGCGTTGAGGTGTGCGGGGGGTTGACCGCACACCTGTACGCCCCTACGGTCACGGCTGAAAACAGTTGCTGTCACTTTCGGCAACTTCTTGCGAACTCGCTCTTGCGACAGGGACGTCGCACAGGAGGAAGCATGGCCAGAAAGACCGTGGCCGCTGCGCTCGCCCTTGTGGCGGGAGCCGCTGTGGCCGTCACGGCACCCCCCACCGCCGCCCGGGCCGCGGCCCCCGGCGACAAGGACGTCACGGCCGTGATGTTCGAGTGGAACTTCGCCTCGGTGGCCAAGGCGTGCACCGACCAGCTCGGCCCCGCCGGCTACGGCTACGTGCAGGTCTCCCCGCCCCAGGAACGCGTCCAGGGCTCCCAGTGGTGGACCGCCTACCAGCCCGTCAGCTACCGGATCGCCGGACCGCTCGGCGACCGCGCCGCCTTCAAGACCATGATCGACACCTGCCACGCGGCGGGCGTGAAGGTCGTCGCCGACTCCGTCGTCAACCACATGGCCGGCCCGGCGGACCCGGGCGCCACCTACACCGGCACCGGCGGATCCACCTACAGCAAGTACAACTACCCCGGCGTCTACTCCGGGGCCGACATGGACGACTGCCGCGCCGCCATCACCAACTACCAGGACCGGGCGAACGTCCAGAACTGCGAGCTCGTCAACCTCGCCGACCTCGACACCGGCGAGGAGTACGTGCGCGGCCGCATCGCCGCGTACCTGAACGACCTGCTCTCCCTCGGCGTCGACGGCTTCCGCATCGACGCGGCCAAGCACATGCCGGCCGCCGACCTGGCCAACATCAAGTCCCGCCTGACGAACCCGAACGCCTACTGGAAGCAGGAGGCGATCCACGGCGCCGGCGAGGCCGTCCAGCCGAGCGAGTACCTGGGCAACGGCGACGTCCAGGAGTTCCGCTACGCCCGCGACCTCAAGCGGGTCTTCCTCGGCGAGAAGCTCGCCTACCTGAAGAACTTCGGCGAGGCGTGGGGCTACATGCCGTCCGGCCAGTCCGCCGTCTTCGTCGACAACCACGACACCGAACGCGGCGGCGACACCCTCAACTACAAGGACGGCGCGAACTACACCCTCGCCTCCGTCTTCATGCTCGCCTGGCCCTACGGCTCCCCGGACGTCCACTCCGGCTACGAGTGGACCGACAAGGACGCCGGCGCGCCCGCCAACCACCAGGTCAACGCCTGCTACAGCGACGGCTGGAAGTGCCAGCACGCCTGGCGCGAGATAGCCTCCATGGTCGCCTTCCGCAACACCGCGCGCGGCCAGGCCGTCACCGACTGGTGGGACAACGGCGGCAACGCGATCGCCTTCGGCCGGGGCGCCAAGGCGTACGTGGCCCTCAACCACGAGGCCGCCCCGCTCACCCGCACCTTCCAGACCTCCCTCGCCGCCGGCACCTACTGCGACGTGCAGTCCGGCAACCCGGTCACGGTCAGCGCCTCGGGCCAGTTCACGGCGACGCTGGGAGCCAACACGGCCCTGGCCCTGCAGGTGGGCGCGAAGACCTGCGCCTCCCAGCCGCCGGCGGCAACGGGCACCTCGTTCGGAGTCAACGCCACCACCGTCCCGGGCCAGGACATCTACGTCACCGGCAACCGCCCGGAGCTCGGCGACTGGTCCCCGGCGGCGGCCCTGAAGCTCGACCCGGCCTCGTACCCCGTCTGGAAGCTCGCCGTCCCGCTCCCCGCCGGCACGGCCTTCGAGTACAAGTACCTCCGCAAGGACGCCGCCGGCACGGTGACCTGGGAGTCGGGTGCCAACCGCACGGCCACGGTCCCGGCCTCGGGCCGGCTCACCCTGAACGACACCTTCCGCAACTGACGCCCCGCACGCTACAGGGCCGCCCCACCCGGGGCGGCCCCCCTTCCCGTACCCCTGGGAGCACTCCCGTGATTCGCAAGAGAACGGCGGTCGCGCTGGCCGCCGCCCTGTGCGCCGCGCTCGTGCCCGCCGTCCCCGCGACGGCGACGGCCGCGGCGCAGGCCCCCGCCCCGCCCTCCGACCGCGCCCTCGCCGCCACGCCCGCCCGCCACGACCTCACCCGTGAGCAGTTCTACTTCGTGCTGCCGGACCGCTTCGCCAACGGCGACCCGGCCAACGACCGCGGCGGCCTCACCGGCAGCCGTACCGCCACCGGCTTCGACCCGACGGACAAGGGCTTCTACCAGGGCGGCGACCTGAAGGGGCTGACCGACCGCCTCGACTACATCAAGGGCCTCGGCACCACCGCGATCTGGATGGCGCCGATCTTCAAGAACCGGCCCGTGCAGGGCGAGGGCAAGGACGCCAGCGCCGGCTACCACGGGTACTGGATCACCGACTTCACCCAGGTCGACCCGCACTTCGGGACCAACGAGGACCTGAGGAAGCTGATCGCCGCCGCCCACGCCAAGGGCATGAAGGTCTTCTTCGACGTCATCACCAACCACACCGCCGACACCGTCGACTACGCCGAGAAGAAGTACGGCTACCGCCCCAAGGGCGCCTACCCCTACCTCGACACCAGCGGCCGCCCCTTCGACGACCGGCAGCGGATCGGGAAGGTGGACGCGGACTCCTTCCCGTACACCCCGGTCGTCGCGCCGGAGAAGGCCGACGCCAAGGTCCCGGCCTGGCTCAACGACCCGACGATGTACCACAACCGGGGCGACTCCACCTGGGCCGGCGAGTCCGCCGAGTACGGCGACTTCGTCGGGCTCGACGACCTGTGGACCGAACGCCCCGAGGTCGTCGAGGGCATGAAGCGGATCTACGAGACATGGGTCCGCGACTTCGACGTGGACGGCTTCCGGATCGACACCGTCAAGCACGTGGACCTGGACTTCTGGACCCAGTGGGCCACCGCGCTCGACGCCTACGCGAAGAAGCGGGGCAGGCCGGACTTCTTCATGTTCGGCGAGGTCTACTCCGCCGACCCCGCCGTCACCGCCCCCTACGTCACCCGCGGCCGGCTCGACGCCACCCTCGACTTCCCCTTCCAGGACGCCGCCCGCGCCTACGCCTCCCAGGGCGCCGGCGCCGACCGCCTGGCGAAGGTCTTCGCCGAGGACTACCGCTACACCACCGACAAGGCCAACGCCTACGAGCAGGTCACCTTCCTCGGCAACCACGACATGGGCCGCATCGGGACCTTCCTCAAGCAGGACCACCCGGACGCCTCCGACGCCGAACTCCTCCAGCGGGCCCGGCTCGCCGACGAGCTGATGTTCCTCAGCCGCGGCAACCCGGTCGTCTACTACGGCGACGAGCAGGGCTTCACCGGCGCCGGCGGCGACAAGGACGCCCGCCAGACCCTCTTCGCCTCCCGCGTCGCCGACTACCTCGACGACGACCAGCTCGGCACCGACCGCACCCACGCCTCGGACGCCTACGACACCGGCCACCCCCTCTACCGCTCGATCGCCGCGCTCTCCCGGCTCACCCGGGAGAACCCGGCGCTGCGCGACGGCGTGCAGCAGGAGCGGTACGCCGAGGGCTCCGTCTACGCCTTCTCCCGCACGGACGCCCGCCGGCGCACCGAGTACCTGGTCGCCACCAACAGCGCGACCGGACCGAAGACCGTCACCGTGCCCGTCGACTCGGCGAACTTCCGCACCCTGTACGGGGGCCAGGGCGCCGTCGCCGCCGAGAACGGCAGGATCACCGTCACCGTCCCGGCCCTCTCCTCCCTCGTCCTCAAGGCCGACGCGCCCCTCCCGGCCCCCGCCACCGCGCCCACCGTGCGGCTGAAGGCCCCGGCCGCCGGCGCCACCGGCACCGTCGAGCTCACCGCCGACGTCTCCGGCGGCGGCCTGAACCGGGTCGTCTTCGCCGCCCAGATCGGCACCGGCCCCTGGAAGACGCTGGGCACCGCCGACCACGCGCCCTACAAGGTCACCCAGAACCTCACGGCCCCCGCCGGCACCGCCCTGCGCTACAAGGCCGTCGCCGTCGACGCCGCCGGGCGCACCGCCAGCGCCCTCGCCGCCTCCACGTCCGGCGCGCCGCCGGCCCCCGACAAGCCGGTGGCCGTCGAGCGCGCCTACGCCGTCGTGCACTACCGGCGCCAGGACGGCGACTACGACGGCTGGAAGCTGAAGGCCGCCGGCCAGGAAGCCGCCTTCACCGGCCGCGACGCCCACGGCGCCTTCGCCTGGGTGCGCGTGCCCGAGGGCGCGTCGACCGTTCCGTACACCGTCGAGAAGGACGGGGCCGCCGACGGCCCGCAGCGCAGCATCGCCCTCGCCCGCACCGGCGAGGTCTGGATCACCGAGGGCGCCGGCGGCCAGTCCGACACCGACCCGGCCCCGGCCCCGCAGGACACGGCGAAGGCCGTCATCCACTACCAGCGCCCGGACGGGAACTACGACGGCTGGGGCCTGCACCTGTGGACCGGCGCCGCCCGGCCCACCGACTGGTCACGGCCGCTGCCGCCCACCCGCTTCGACGCCTACGGCGCCGTGTACGAGGTGCCGCTGGCCGAGGGCGCGAGCTCGCTCTCGTACATCGTGCACAACGGCGACGCGAAGGACCTGCCCACCGATCAGTCCCTCGACCTCGGCACCTTCGGCCACGAGGTGTGGCTGCTCGCCGGGCAGCCGGCGTACCTCCTCCCGCAGACCGGCGGCACCCCGAACCTCGACCTCGGCAAGGCCGAGGCGCAGTGGATCGACCGGAACACCGTCGTCTGGAAGGTCAAGGCGACCGACTCCACCAGCGAGCAGCTGGTCTACGCGGCGGGCACGGCGAGCGGCGGGATCACCGTCACCGACGGCGCCCTGAGCGACGAGGGCCGCTGGCTCCGGCTCGCCCCGGCCACCCTCACCGACGCCCAGAAGGCCCGCTTCCCGCACCTCAAGGACTACCCGGCCTTCACCGTCGACCCGCGCGACGCCGACCGCGTCCGCGACTCGCTGCGCGGCCAGCTCCTCGCCACCCAGCGCGCCGCCAACGGCGCCCTGCTCGCCGCCACCGGCGTGCAGACGGCGGGCGTGCTCGACGACCTGTACGCGGCCGACGCCACGCGCAAGGACCTCGGCCCGGTGTTCCGCGGCGGCCGCCCCACCCTCTCCGTGTGGGCGCCGACCGCCCAGTCCGTCGCCCTCGAACTCGACGGCAGGACCGTCCCGATGCGCCGCGACGCCGCCTCCGGCGTCTGGTCCGTCACCGGGCCGCGGACCTGGGCGGGCAAGCCGTACCGGTACGCCGTCACGGTCTGGGCGCCCAGCGTCCGCAAGCTCGTCGAGAACAGGGTCACCGACCCGTACTCCACCGCCCTCACCACCGACTCCGCCCGCAGCCTCGTCGTCGACCTCGCCGACCCGAAGCTCGCGCCCCAGGGCTGGCAGGGCCTGAGGAAGCCGGCCGCCGTGCCGCTGCGCGACGCGCAGATCCAGGAACTGCACATCCGCGACTACTCGATCGCGGACACCACCGTGCCCGCCGCCGACCGCGGCACCTACCTCGCCTTCACCGACACCGGCAGCGCGGGCTCACGCCATCTGCGCGACCTGGCCGCCGCCGGCACCTCCTACGTCCACCTCCTCCCGGCCTTCGACCTCGGCACGGTCCCCGAGAAGAAGTCCGAGCAGACCACGCCCGCCTGCGACCTCAAGGTCTACGCCCCCGACTCGGCGGAGCAGCAGGCATGCGTGACCGCCGCCGCGGCCAAGGACGCCTACAACTGGGGCTACGACCCGCTGCACTACACGGTGCCGGAGGGCTCGTACGCCACCGACCCCGAGGGCACCCGCCGCACGGTCGAGTTCCGCCGCATGGTCCAGGCCCTCAACGGCGACGGTCTGCGCACGGTCATGGACGTCGTCTACAACCACACCGTCGCCGCCGGACAGTCCGACAAGTCGGTCCTCGACCGGATCGTCCCCGGCTACTACCAGCGCCTCCAGGCCGACGGCTCCGTCGCCACCTCCAGCTGCTGCGCCAACACCGCGCCCGAGAACGCGATGATGGGCAAGCTCGTCGTCGACTCGGTCGTCACCTGGGCCAGGCAGTACAAGGTCGACGGCTTCCGCTTCGACCTCATGGGCCACCACCCCAAGGCCAACATCCTCGCCGTCCGCAAGGCCCTCGACGCGCTGACCGTCGAGAAGGACGGCGTCGACGGCAAGGCGATCGTCCTCTACGGCGAGGGCTGGAACTTCGGCGAGATCGCCGACGACGCCCGCTTCGTCCAGGCCACCCAGAAGAACATGGCCGGCACGGGCATCGCGACCTTCTCCGACCGGGCCCGCGACGCCGTCCGCGGCGGCGGCCCCTTCGACGAGGACCCCGGCATCCAGGGCTTCGCCTCCGGTCTCTACACCGACCCGAACACCTCGGGCGCCAACGGCACCCCGGCCGAGCAGAAGGCCCGGCTGCTCCACTACCAGGACCTGATCAAGGTCGGCCTCTCCGGCAGCCTCGCCTCGTACTCCTTCACCGACACCTCCGGGCGCACGGTCAAGGGCTCCGAGGTCGACTACAACGGCGCCCCGGCCGGCTACGCCGCCGCCCCCGGCGACGCCCTCGCCTACGCCGACGCCCACGACAACGAGAGCCTCTACGACGCCCTCGCCTTCAAGCTGCCGGCGGGCACGACGGCCGCCGACCGGGCCAGGATGCAGCTCCTCGCCCTGGCGACGACGACCCTCTCGCAGGGCCCTGCGCTCTCCCAGGCCGGCACCGACCTGCTGCGCTCGAAGTCGCTCGACCGCAACTCGTTCGACAGCGGCGACTGGTTCAACGCGATCCACTGGGACTGCCGCGACGGCAACGGCTTCGGCCGCGGCCTCCCGCCGGCCGCCGACAACAAGGCCAAGTGGCCCTACGCCAAGCCGCTGCTGCCCCTGGCCTCGTTGCGGCCCGGCTGCGCGGAGATCGACGGCACCTCCGCCGCCTACCGCGACCTGCTGCGCATCCGCCGCACCGAGCCCGCCTTCTCGCTCGCCACGGCGGGACAGGTTCAGGACGCGCTCTCCTTCCCGCTGTCCGGCCGTGACGAGACCCCGGGCGTGATCACCATGCGCCTCGGCGACCTGGTCGTGGTCTTCAACGCCACCCCGCAGGAGCAGAAGCAGACCGTCGCGGGCCTGGCGGGCACGGCGTACCGCCTCCACCCGGTGCAGGCGGCGGGCGCGGACGCGGTGGTGAGGACCGCCTCGTACGAGCCGGCCTCGGGCACCTTCACGGTCCCGGCCCGCACGGTGGCCGTCTTCACGGCGCGCTAGCGGCGGGAGCCGCTGCGGCTGCCGTGCCCCCGGCCCGTCCGGGCGCGGCAGCCGCACCGGAACGTCGAGGCCCCGGCCGTCCGCCTGCCGGAAGGTCACTTGTGCGCTCGCGGCGATCACCGTAAAGGTGTCTGCGACCATCAGGACCATCAGGACCAGCAGGAACGAGCCCGGCCATGCCCCACATCACCGTCGACTACTCCGCGCCCCTCGACCGGCGCGGCTTCGCCCTCGCGCTGCACCCGATCGTCGTGGAGACGGTCGACGCGCGCCTCGCCGCCTGCGTGACCAGCTTCCGGGAGATCGAGGAGACCGTGACCGGCGACGGCACCGGCGCCCCGGCCCTCGTCCACGTCGACATCGCCCTGCTGCCGGGCCGCACGCCCGAGGCCAAGGCCCGCCTGTCGGCGGCCGTCCTCGACCTGCTGCCCCGCTACCTCAAGGACACCGAGGGCGTGGGCCTGTCGGCCGAGGTCCGCGACCTCGACCCGTCCTACGCCAAGGGCTGACCCGGGCCCTGACCGGGGATCCCGGGCACGAGGGCCAGGAGCCGGCCCACCAGGTCGCCGAACGGCCCGTCGGCCGGCTCGTCGGCGAGCATCCGGACCAGGATCTCCGCCATGTCGGGGTCGTACGCGGCGCTGACGGCGGCGAGCGCCGCGAAGTCGTGCACGAGCTGGAGCTCCAGCTCCTCGCGCGGCACCCGGCGCCCGTCCAGCCACAGCAGCGCCGTCGACTCGGCGAGCGACACCCAGGAACGGACGACCAGTTCGAGCCGCGCTGAGGGCTTGTCGACGTCCAGGTGGGCCAGGATCTGCTCGTACGCGGCCTGCCGCACCTCGTCGATCATCGCGTTGGTCGTCGAGGAGCCGACCGCCGGGCCGCCCCGCATCAGCGCGGCGAAGCCCGGCCCGTGGTCGTCGACGAAGTCGAAGAACCGGCCCATCACGCGCAGCAGGCGCGCGCCGAGCGGGCCCTTCGGCGGTTCGACGAAGCGGGCGGCCAGCTCGTCCGCCGCGCGCCGCAGCGCGGCCTCGTACAGCGACTGCTTGCCGGGGAAGTAGTGGTAGACGAGCGGCCGCGAGATGCCCGCGGCCGCGGCGATCTCGTCGATGGAGACCTCGTCGGGGGAGCGGTGGCTGAACAGCTCCAGGGCCACCCCGATGAGTTGCTGCTTGCGCTCCTCGACGCCCATCCTGCGGCGCACTCCGGTCGTCATGCGAACAGCCTAACGGGAGTCCGTTACGCTCCCGCCACATGAGCGCTTCTGAGCAGGGCACCCCGGACCCGTCCGATACGCGGGACGAGTCGACCGGTCTCACCCCGAGGCAGGCCCGGCTCCTGCGGATCGTCGTCGGATCGGTCCTGCTCGTGGTGCTCGGCGTCGTCCTCGTGGTGCGCCTGGCGGCCCATACGTCCGTGCTCGTCGTCGGCGTGTACGGGCTCGCCATGATCCTCTGCGGGATCGTGATCGAACTCTCCCGCAACGGCCGTACGCGGCTTGCCTCCTGGCTCCTGGGCGGCGGCCTGATCGCCACCCTGGCCTTCGACTGGATCCTGCCGTGAGCGTCTCGCTCTAGAGATCCAGGACGAGCCGCTCGCCGGCGCAGCGCGAGACGCAGATCAGCATCGAGTCCGCCCGCTCGGCGTCCGTGAGCAGCTCGTCGCGGTGGTCGATCTCGCCCTCGACGACCCGCTGTTGGCAGGTCCCGCAGAACCCCTGCTGACAGGAGTAGAGGACGCCGGGCACGGCCTCGCGCACGGCGGACAGCACCGACTGGTCGGCCGCCACCGTCAACGTGCGCCCGGTGCGCCGCAGTTCGACCTCGAACGCCGTCCCGCCCTCGGTCCGGGTGGCGGAGAAGCGCTCCAGGTGCGGGGCCCGTCCCTCGGGCACGGCGGCGGACACGGCGTCCATCAGCCCCTCGGGCCCGCAGCAGTAGACCTCCGTCCCGGCCGGGAGCGCGCCGAGGAAGGCGAGGTCGGGCCGCCCGTCGGTGTCCTCCGGGACGACGCTCACCCGCCCCCGGCCCAGCTTCTCGGCCTCGTCCGCGTACGGCATGGAGGCGCGGCTGCGCCCGCAGTACAGCAGCCGCCAGTCGGCCCCGGCCGCCTCCGCCGCGCGGACCATCGCCAGGACCGGCGTGATCCCGATGCCGCCCGCGACGAAGACGTAGGCGGGCGCGGGCGCGGGCGCGAGCGGGAAGCGGTTGCGGGGCCCGCGGATCTCGATCTCCGTGCCCACGTGCAGCTGTTCGTGCACCTCGCGCGAGCCGCCGCGGCCGTCCTCGATCAGCCGTGTCGCGATCGTGTAGCCGCCGCGGTCGGCCGGATCGCCGCACAGCGAGTACTGCCGCACGGTCCCGGACGGCAGGACGAGGTCGATGTGCGCGCCCGGCTGCCACGCGGGCAGTCCCGCGCCCTCCAGGCGCAGCTCGGCCACGCCCTCGGCGGGCTCGGTGCGCGCGGCGACCACGACGCGGCGGGTGACGGTGGCCAGCCGGCTGCCGTGGCCGGAGACCGGCTCCTCCAGGGCGGGCAGCGGCCACAGCGGGGAGGCGCTGACCCGGCGCCGCAGCGCACGGCGGACGAGCAGCGCGCCCCCGGCGAGAAGGACGACGGTGCGGAGCCCGGGCATCAGTGACGGCCTCCGTTGGCGCCGGGGGAGCTCGCCAGGTAGGCGGCGGCCTGCGCCGTGTTGCCCTCCTGGGTGGGGTGGTAGGCCCGGCTGAGGTAGCGGGGGATGGAGCGCAGCATGTCGGGCGTCGACGGCAGCACGCCCTCGCGGCCCTTGCGCACGAACTGTCCGACGCTCGGCTTGGCGCCGAGGATCGTGGGGTCGTTCTCCATGAAGAAGCGGACGCCGCGCTGCCACATGAACACCAGCGCGGAGAAGGCCAGCGCCCAGGTGCGGGCCCGCCGCCGGTACCCGCCGTCCAGGTGCAGGAACAGCTCGAACGCCACCGACCGGTGCTCGACCTCCTCCGCGCCGTGCCAGCGCAGCAGGTCCAGCATCACCGGGTCGGCCCCGACCCGGTCGAGCTCGTCGGCGTTCAGCACCCAGTTGCCCAGGAACGCCGTGTAGTGCTCGATCGCGGCGATCAGCGCCACCCGCTCCATCAGCCACCACCGCCGCGCCCGCCCCGGCGGCAGCGTCCGGTCCCCGAGCAGCTTCTCGAAGAACCAGTCCACCTGCGCGGTGTACGGCGTCGGGTCGAGCCCGAGCGCGCGCAGGTGCGGCAGCACGTCGTCGTGCGCCTGCGAGTGCACCGCCTCCTGCCCGATGAACCCGATGACGTCCGCCCGCAGCCGCTCGTCGGTGATGTACGGCAACACCTGCTTGTACACGTGCACGAACCAGCGCTCACCGGCCGGAAGGAGCAGGTGCAGCACGTTGATGGTGTGCGTGGTGAACGGGTCGTCGGGCACCCAGTGGAGCGGGGTGTCCTCCCAGTCGAAGGAGACCTTGCGGGCCTTGAGCTCGATGTGCTCCGACGCCACCGGTGCAGGCTGCGTATTAGACATGGCGTCAATGTACTGAGCGGTAAGCGAGACGGCCAGAGGTCGCGCAGGAGGATTTTCCGTGAAGGTACGCCCCGCGCGGGCACACCCGAGGTGCGCCCCGCGCGGGCCCACCGGGGCGGGCTACCGCAGCGCCCCCACCCGCGTCCCGTCCTCCAGCGTCCCGCTGAGATCGGCCCGGCTGCCCCGCGCCGCCCTGACGGCCAGCACATGGCCCTCCGCGCGCCCGCGCACGGCCCCCGTCACCTCCAGCGACGCCACGTCCTCGGACCCCGCCGCCAGCACCCACCACCCCCCGCTCCGCGCCTGCCACACCACCCCCGCCAGCACCCTCGGCTCGCGCGGCCCGCACGCCGGTGACCCCTCCGACCGCGCCGCCAGCACCGCCCCCCGCATCGTCCCCGCCGCACGGAACAGCGCCAGGCTCCGGCTCCCCGTGCCCCGCCACGTCTCGGCCCGCGCGCACACCCACTCCGCGCTCCCCGCCCCCTCCGGCAGCCGCTGCGTCGCGTAGGCCCACGCGTTCACCGACCGCACCCCGTGCGACCGCACCGCGCCCAGCTGGCAGGCGACCCGCGCCCACCGCTCCCGAGCGGCCGCGCCCGTCACGTCGGCGGCGTGCCCGGGCGGGCCGGACGTCAGCCGGGCCGGGGCCAGCTCGCCGAGATCGGACAGCACCCGCACGGCGCCCCCGTCCCGCACCTGGAGCACGCTCCAGCGCGCACAGCCCGGCGTCCGCGCCGTCACCGGACTCGGGATCGGCTCCGTCACCCCGTACCCGTCCCGGGCGAGCGTCCGCGCCGCCCCGCCGGGCGCGAGGAGGTCCCGCACCGCCGCCTCCGTCACCCAGGGAGCCGTCAGATAGCGGACGTTGCCCGCCGCCCGGGACACCACGAGCGCCGCGGAACCGGCCTCGTCCGCACCGTCCGTACGCGCGAAGTCGAGGGCCGCGCCGTCGCCCCCGTCGGCCGGCTCCGCGTACCGCACCACCCGCAGCCCGTCGTGGAAGAGGACCACGCGCGCCGCGTCGACCCGCCCCGCGAACAGCAGTTGGGCCGGTCCCATCGGCGGCCCCGGCGGCGTGCCGGGCGTCGCCGACGCCCGCACGTCCGGCCCGGGCCTGGCCCAGACGGCGAGCGCCCGGCGCAACAGGGCGGAGTCGCCGACGAGTTCGCCGCGGGCCGGCCACACGGAGAAGTCCGTACGGGCCGAGCTCCGCCAGTCGGCCGGCCCGACCCGCTTCAGACCGGCCGGGTCGAGCGCCGCCTCGGCCGCCGGATTACGGGCGTACGACGGCGCCGCGGCACCGTTTCCTCCCCAGCCGACGCCCGGCGGCCCGAGCAGCGCCCCGCACACCAGGACCGCCGCGGCCGCCGCGAGCGCCGCCCTGCCGTGCTGGCGGCGACGCATCAGGTCCGTCGGCCGGGCCTGGAGCGAGCAGGGGTCGAACTCGGGCGAGTCCAGCAGCGCGTTCTGCGCCTCGACGCCATCGGCCTCCCGGAGCGCCGCCGCGGGATCCGCCGCCCCGGCGGCGGCCAGGGCCCGCAGCACCTCCGGGTCGCCCTGCCGCTCCAGACCGCGCAGCACGTACGCCGCCCGGGCCGGGCCGGAGAGCGCGGAGAGCCGCTGGTCCAGGGCGAGTTCGTCGGCGCCGCCGGCCCGCGGGAAGAGCCGCAGCCCCCACACGTGCGGCAGCAGCGGCGGGAACTGCGCCCGCCGCGGCAGCGCCCGGCGCCGCAGCGGCAGCCCGGCGACCAGCGCCTGCCGCAGCACCTCGCCCCGCACGTACGCGTACCCGGGATCGACCGCGTCCTCCGAAGCCCGCCGGGCGCCGGGCACGGCCGCTCCGGAGGCCGTGGAGGTGCGGCGGCGGGGGAGCGAGCGCTGCACCAGCGCGTGCGCGGTCAGCACCCGGCGGTTGCGCCCGAGCGAGGCCGGCAGCACCAGATAGGCGATCCGGACGAGCCGCGGATAGTGCTCGACGAGAGCGGCCTCGGCGTGCTCGACGTCTACGGGAGCGGGGGCGAGTTCCTGGGTGCTCACGTTCAGCAGAACGAGCGAATCGTGCGATGGTCACCCCGGCGGACCGGCCCGGAGGCGTCACGGCGCCCCCTCAGGCGGCGTACACCGTCAGCCGCTCGCGGATGACACCGATGACCTCGTCCGGCACGCCGAGCCCCTCCCGCACGTACTTCTCCATCGTCCCGTGCCGCACCGCGACCTCGTCGAGCGCCGCCTCCAGATACGCCGGCACGACCCCGAGCAGCGCGAGCGCCAGCTCCGGGTCGCCGCCCTGCAGCGTGAAGCCCTCGATGAGCGGCGCGAAGGCCTCCCGCACCCCCGGATTGACCGCCAGGTACTCGGTCAGCACCGTCTCCTCGTCCGCCCCGAGCAGCGACAGCAGCACGGTCGCCGCCCAGCCGGTGCGGTCCTTCCCGGCCGTGCAGTGGAAGAGCACCGGACCGGCGGCCGGATCGCCCAGCGCGGTGAGGAAGGCCCGGTAGGAGGCGCGCGCCGAGTCCGTGCTCACGAACGCCCGGTACGTCCGTGTGAACGCCGCCCGCGCCCGGCCCCCGCCCAGGTGCTCCTCGGCGAGCGCCGGATCGGACAGCAGCGTCTTCAGGCGCGCGGCGGGCGGCAGCCCGCTGGTCGCGAGGTAGTCGGCGAGCACGTCCGCGACCAGCGGCCGCGCCCCCGCCGGCAGCCGGTCGGGCCGCTCCGCCCGCTCCGCCCAGGTCCGGAAGTCGACCACCGTACGGATCCCGAGCCGGGCCACCACCGGATCGTCCGCCTCCAGCCGGTCCAGCTGCGCCGACCGGAACACGAGCCCCTCGCGCACACTGCGCCCCGCGCCGAGCGGGAGCGTGCCGAGATCCCGGAGATTGGCGACGGTGGCGGCGGGAATGGCGGGCATGCGGCGACCCCTCCTGGCGGCGCGGACCTTCCGGAAGCGTTTACGCATCGAATGTCCCCCACATCCCCGCGCACCGCGACCGAGGGCGAGGGCGACCGCAGGGCGGGGAGGGCGGTCTCGTCCGGCCCGCGGCGGGATGACACGATGATCTGACCATGACGCACCCCCGCTCGCCGCTGCGCGCCCTGCGAGCCGCACTCTTCGCGGCGGTGTGCGTCACTTTGGCGGCGGTGGGCCATTCGTCCATGTCCGCGCACTCCATCCCGGTCTCCTCCCTGCTCGCCGCCTTCGCCGCGACGACGGTCCTCGCCTGGGCCGCCGCGGGCCGGCGCCGTGGCCCGGCCGTCCTCGTGCCGGGCCTGGCGGCCGTGCAGGGGGCGCTGCACCTGCTCTTCGGGGCGGGCGAGCCGGCCGGCACGGCGGCCGGAGCCGGGTCCATGGCCGGGTCCATGGCCGGGTCCATGGCCCACATGCCCGGCATGACGATGCCCATGGGCGCCGGCGCGGGCTCCGGCATGGGCGCCGGGACGGCAACGGCCCTGCACGCGGGCATGAGCTCCGGCATGGGCTCAGGGACGGGCTCGGCCGTGCATGCGGGCATGAGCTCCGGCATGGGCTCCGGCGCCGGGATGCTCGCCGTGCACGTCCTCGCCGCCCTGGCCTGCGGCCTCTGGCTCGCCCGCGGCGAGGCCGCGCTCTTCGCCCTCGCCCGGACCGCCGGCGCGCTGGCCCTCGCCCCGCTGCGGGTCGCGCTCGCCGTCGTGCGCCTGCTCGTCCCCGTACCGCCGCCGCCGCGTCCCGTACGCCCGCGCACGCCCGCCCGCGTCCTGCGCGGTGTCCTCCTCGCCCAGGCCGTGCCCCGGCGTGGCCCGCCGCGGCTGTCCGCACCCCGCGCCACGGCCCTCGGAGCCCGCACCGTCTGACGACTGTCGACCGACCGGGGGCCGCTTCCCCATGTCGACATCCGACACGACACGACACCACTCCAAGGACCGTCATGACCATCGACGACCTCGCGCGCCCGGAAACGGCTCCGGACGCCCCCGGACCACGCCCGCGCGGCGGCTGGTCCGCTCTGCGCCCGCTCCTGCTGCGCCTGCACTTCTACGCGGGCGTGCTCGTCGCGCCCTTCCTCCTGGTGGCCGCCGTCAGCGGACTGCTGTACGCGCTCTCGTTCCCGGCGGAGAAGCTCCTCTACGCGCACGAACTCGAAGTCCCGGTGCCCGAGGACGCCTCGGCCCTGCCGCTGTCCCGGCAGGTCGCGGCCGCCCGGGCCGCGAACCCGGACGGCACCGTCACCGCCGTCTGGCCCGGCGCCGAACCCGGCGCCACCACCCGCGTCCTGATGGCCGACCCCGAGGCGCCCGAGGGCACCTCGCTCGCCGTCTTCGTCGACCCCTACACCGGCGCCGTACGCGGACAGCTGCCCAGCTACGGCAGCACCGGCGCGCTCCCGCTGCGCACCTGGATCGACGGGCTCCACCGCGATCTGCGCCTGGGCGAACCGGGCCGTCTCTACAGCGAACTGGCCGCCAGCTGGCTGTGGGTGATCGCCCTCGGCGGCCTGCTGCTCTGGCTGGGCCGCCGCCGCAAGCACCGCCGCGCCCTCCTCCTGCCCGAGCGCGGCCCCAGGTCCCGCCGCCGCACGCTCTCCTGGCACGGCGCGGTGGGCCTGTGGGCGGTGGCCGGTCTCGTGGCGCTCTCGGCGACCGGACTCACCTGGTCGACGTACGCGGGCGAGCGCATCGGCGCCGTCCAGGACGGGCTCGGCGGCGCGACCCCGGCGCTGTCGGCGGGCGTGACGGCGGGCGGCGCCGGCTCCGGCGGTGAGCACGCGGGCCACACCGGCCACCACGCGATGCCGCCGACTCCGGCGCGGGGCGCGGACATCGGCGTCGACAGGGCCGTCGCCGCGGCGCGCGCGGCCGGCATCGACAGCCCGTCGATCTCCGTCGTGCTGCCGGCCGAGGGCAACGGCTACGTGGTGAAGGAGACCGACAAGCAGTTCCCGGTCGAGCTGGACTCCGTCGCCCTCGACCCGGCCGACGGCACCGTCCTCGACGAGCTCCGCTTCGCGGACTACCCGCTGCTCGCGAAGCTCACCCGCTACGGCATCGACGCCCACACCGGCGTCTTCCTGGGCCTGTTCAACCAGTTGGCGCTCGCCGCCCTCGCGCTCGCCCTCGTCCTGCTGATCGTCTGGGGCTACCGCATGTGGTGGCTGCGCGGCCAGGGCCGCTGGGGCCGCCCGATCGCCCGCGGCACCTGGCGCCGCGTCCCGCCCGCGCTGCTGCTGCCGCTGCTCGCGGCGACGGCGCTGGTGGGCTGGTTCGTGCCGCTGCTGGGCCTCAGCCTGGTGGCGTTCCTGGCCGTGGACCTGGTCCTGGCGTTCGCCGCCAGGACCAGGTCGCGGGCCTGACCGGGTTCCTGATCGAGGCCTGATCGGGTCCTGATCGGGTCCTGATCGGGCCTGGATCCAGGCCCGATCGAGGTCTGGATCGTGGTCTGGATCGGGGTCTCGATCGGGGTCTGATCAGGGGGTGTACTTGTAGCCGACCCGCCGCACGGTCTGGATCGTGTGGCGGTGCTCGGCGCCCAGCTTCCGGCGCAGCCGGGCCACGTGCACGTCGACGGTCCGGCCGTCGCCCACGTGCCCGTAGCCCCAGACGGTCGTGACCAACTGGTCGCGCGTGTGCACCCGGTGCGGATGCGCGACCAGATGGGCGAGCAGCTCGAACTCCAGATACGTGAGGTCCAGCGCCTGCCCGTCGACGCGCGCGATGCGCTGCACGCTGTCGATCGCCACCGGCCCGTGCTCGGCGGCGGGGGAGGCGGGGGGCTGCTCATCGGCGGGCAGCAGCACCAGATAGCCGACCATCGGCGGCCGTCCCGGCAGCGTCGGCAGCGTGTGCGGCGGCGCCGGCAACAGCGTGGCACCCGGGGGCAGATACTCGGCCACCCGTGCGAGACCGGCGACCTCGTCGGGCGCGACGGCCCGCAGACGAGGGCGGAGCGGGGTGGTCAGAGGGGAGGCGGCGACAGCCTGGGTATGGGCCATGAAAGCTCAGCTCTTTCGCGCGAGTCACGAGGACGGTGGACGTCGTACGTCATGCGTCATGTGTCCTGCGCGTCGGCCGAAGGCCAGAGCGACCGGATATCGGATCCGATCGGGCTTTAGAGGGCCGACGCGTTCCTCACGCGCCGACAGCACCGGTCGAAGTCGTGGTGCTGCCGGGAAGGCCAGAACGGCTCGAGGTCGAAGCGCCTCGAAGCGGTGTCGTTCTGGATGCGGGCCATATCCCTATTAAACCAGGAGGGAAACGGGCTGGGCACCCCTGTCTCACCCCCTGTCTCACGGATGTCTCACCGATGTCTCACGGATGCGTCGCGGATGCGTCGCGGATGCGGCGCCGAGGGGCGCCGAAGGGGCGCCCGCCGTACGCGTGGTACGGCGGACGCCCCTTCGGAAGAACGGCCCGGGAACGGGCGGATCAGACCTGGCCGGCCTTCTCCAGCGCCTCGCAGCAGGTGTCCACCAGGAGGCGGGTCACCGTGTACGGGTCGACGTTGGCGTTCGGGCGGCGGTCCTCGATGTAGCCCTTCTGGTCCTGCTCGACCTGCCAGGGGATGCGGACCGAGGCGCCGCGGTCGGAGACGCCGTAGGAGTACTGGTCCCACGGGGCGGTCTCGTGCAGACCGGTCAGGCGGTCGTCGATGCCGGCGCCGTAGTTCTTCACGTGGTCGAGCGGCTTGGAGCCCTCGCCCAGCGACTCGCACGCGGTGATGATCGCGTCGTAGCCCTCGCGCATCGCCTTCGTGGAGAAGTTGGTGTGCGCGCCGGCACCGTTCCAGTCGCCCTTCACCGGCTTCGGGTCCAGGGTCGCGGTGACCTTGAAGTCCTCGGCGGTGCGGTAGAGCAGCCAGCGAGCCACCCACAGCTGGTCGGCGACCTCCAGCGGCGCCAGCGGGCCG
Organism: Streptomyces sp. NPDC004327; assembly: GCF_042873935.1. Classification (NCBI taxonomy): domain Bacteria; kingdom Bacillati; phylum Actinomycetota; class Actinomycetes; order Kitasatosporales; family Streptomycetaceae; genus Streptomyces; species Streptomyces sp. NPDC004327. The sequence continues at coordinate 848,706 of NZ_JBIAME010000002.1, forward strand.
ACCTGGAACTCCCACTGGCCGGGCATGACCTCGGCGTTGATGCCGGAGATGCCCAGGCCCGCCGTGAGGCAGTTCTCCAGGTGCGCCTCGACGACGTCACGGCCGAAGATCTCGTCCGCGCCGACACCGCAGTAGTAGCCGCCCTGCGGCGCCGGGAAGCCGCCGACCGGGAAGCCGAGCGGACGCTCGCCGTCGAAGAAGGTGTACTCCTGCTCGATGCCGAAGATCGGCTCCTGCGCGGCGTACTTGGCGTACACCTCGGCCAGCGCGGCACGCGTGTTGGACTCGTGCGGCGTCATGTCCGTGTTCAGGACCTCGCACAGCACGAGGATGTCGTCGCCGCCGCGGATCGGGTCGGGGCAGACGAAGACCGGCTTGAGGACGCGGTCCGAGGCGTGGCCCTTGGCCTGGTTCGTGCTGGAACCGTCGAAGCCCCAGATCGGCAGCTCCTCCAGGGGCAGCGGCGCACCGGGGATGATCTTCGTCTTCGAACGGAGCTTCGCGGTCGGCTCGGTGCCGTCGATCCAGATGTACTCAGCCTTGAAGGTCACGTGCCTCATCCTTTGGCGTGCTGCGGGTGCCGGCGGCGGCTCGCGACGGGCGAGAGCTGCGGTGGCGGTGTCGTCTGAGCGCAGCTTCGCAACATGGCATTTCCCGTCGGTTGCCCGATTGTGAACCCCGTGTTACTCAGCCTTCCTCCGTTAACGCGCCGGGGGCGCCCCGGAGCGTGCGCTCCGGGCCGGATCGGGGGCGTCTGCGGGTGATCCCGGATCCGGGCGGGGGCGCGGCCCGGCAGACTGAGGGGCATGACGAAGCTCCCGGGCTCGAAGCCCCGTATCGGTCTGCTCGGCACCGGCCCCTGGGCCGGGCGCACGCACGCGCCCGCGCTCGCGGCGCACCCGGGCGTGGAGTTCAGCGGGGTGTGGGGCCGGCGGCCCGAGGCCGCGGCCGCGCTGGCCGGCGCGTCCGGCACCCGGGCCTACGAGGACGTGGACGCGCTGTTCGCGGCGAGCGACGCGATAGCGATCGCCCTGCCGCCGGACGTCCAGGCCCCGATGGCGGCCCGGGCGGCCGCCGCGGGCTGCCATGTGATCCTCGACAAGCCGGTGGCGACGTCGGCGCCCGCGGCCCGGAAGCTGGCCGACGAGGTGACGGCGGCCGGGGTCGCGTCGATCGTCTTCTGCACGCTCGGATTCGCGGAGCCCACCGCCCGCTGGATCGACGAGCAGGCGGCGGCCGGCGGCTGGTTCCTCGGCGAGGCCCACTGGCTGGGCTCCCTCTTCGGCCCCGGCTCGGACAGCGCCTACGCGGCCTCGCCGTGGCGCCGCGAGAAGGGCGGCCTGTGGGACGTGGGCCCGCACGTCCTCTCCGTCTACCTCCCGGTCCTCGGCGACGTCACCTCGGTGAGCTGCGTCGCCGGCCCGGCCGACACCCGCCACCTGGTCCTGCGCCACGCCTCGGGCGCGAGCAGCACCGCCACCCTCACCCTCAGCGCCCCGCCCGCCGCCTCCGAGGCCGCCCTGTCGCTGTACGGCGAGCGGGGCCGGGCGACGATGCCGGGCTGGGACGGCGCCCTCGGCGCCTTCGGCAGCGCGGTGGACGCCCTGCTGAAGGCGATACGCACGGGCGAGCCCCACGCCTGCGACGTGCGCTTCGGGGCCCGGATCACGGAGATCCTGGCCGAGGCGGAGAGACAGGCGGAGACGACGGCGGCGAGCGCCTAGCGGGCTTGGGGGGCGTCCGGGGCGCCCGGGGCGTCCGGGGTGTCCGCGCCGCCCAGGGCGTCCGGGCCGCCTGGGGTGTCCGGGGAGTCCGGGGCGCCGGCGGTGTCCCGGGTCCCGCCGGCGCCCCCGGTTTCCGGCGGGGCCGGGGATCCGGTGGCCATCAGGTCCCGTACGCCGGTGAGGAAGCGGCGTACCGCCTCCGACTCGTGGGCGTCGAAGTCGCCGAGCAGCTTCACCGTGCCGTCGATCAGCGGACCGAACCAGGTCCGGCCGAGCTCCTTCGCCGAGTCCTCGACCCGCAGCAGCACCCGCCGCCGGTCGCGCTCGTCCCGGACCCGGGCGAGATGGCCGAGGCGTTCGAGGCGGTCGATGACGGCGGTGGTCCCCGCGGAGTTGAGGCCGAGCTGGGCGCCGAGCCGGCCCGCGGTGGCGTCGGTGCCGGCCCGTTCCGCGTCGAGCAGGCAGATCAGGGCGCGCACATCGGTCGGGTGCATGGCGTTGCGGGCGGCGAACTCGGCCTGGCGCAGGCCGAATTCGACGGTTACCGCGCGCAGTAGATGAAAGATCCGCAACTCTTCCGACTCCACCATGGAGGTGTCCCGCCTTCCCTTCTATTATCTCGCTCAACGAGATTATCGCCGAGCGAGAGGATCCGTGCCATGTCCCGGGAAGCCTTCGGCCTCGCCTATGACGCCGTCCTCGCCCACTGGCCGCACGGCACCACGACCACCACCCTGCCCACTCCCTACGGCGCCACCTTCGTCATCAGCCACGGCCCCGCCGACGCCCCGCCCGTGCTGCTGCTGCCCGGCGGCGGCGCCACCGCCACCGGCTGGTACGCGACGGCCGCGGCGCTCGGCGCGACCCACCGGGTGCACGCCGTCGACCTGGTCGGCCAGCCTGGCCGCAGCGTCCCCGACGCCCGGCGCCCGATCCGCAGCGCCGCCGACCTCATCGGCTGGCTCGACGCCCTGCTCGACGCGCTCGGCATCCCGCCCACCGGCAAGGTGGGGCTCGTCGGCCACTCCTACGGCGCGTGGATCGCCCTTCAGTACGCGCTCGCCGCCCCCGCCAGGGTCGGCCGGCTCGCCCTGCTCGACCCGACGAACTGCTTCACCCGCTTCTCGCCGCGCTTCCTGCTCCGCGCCCTGCCGGTCGTACTCCGCCCGACCCCGGCCCGGAACACCGCGCTCCTCGACTGGGAGACGGGGGAGTCCGGGAGGCCCGGGACGGCGGGGGAGGCGGGCGGCGTGGCGATCGACCGCGACTGGCGCGAACTGTACGGTCGCGGGGCGGAGTTCCCGACCGTGCGGCCCGTGACCGGCCGGCCTCCCGGCGCGGCCCGGCTGGCCGCGCTCACGCGGCCGACGCTCGTCCTGCTCGCCGGGCGGACCCGGGTCCACGACCCGCGCGCGGTGGAGCGCCGGGCCCGGGCCGCCGTCCCCGGCGTGGAGACGGCGATCCTGCCCGACGCGACCCACTTCACGCTCCCGGACGCGGCCTCGCCGGAGACCCACGCCCGGATCGCCCGCCACTTCCGCTGACGGTCAGCGGGACAGCGCGTCCCGCACGGCCTCCTCGGAGCGCGCGACCACGGCCGTGCCGTCCTCGGCGGTGATGATGGGGCGCTGGATCAGCTTCGGGTGCTCCGCGAGCGCCGCCACCCAGCGGTCGCGGTTCGCCGCGTCCCTGGGCCAGTCCTTGACGCCCAGCTCCTTCGCCGCGGCCTCCTGGGTCCGGGTGATGTCCCACGGCTCCAGGCCGAGCCGGTCGAGCACGGCCCGGATCTCGTCCGGCGACGGCACGTCCTCCAGGTAGCGGCGCACGGTGTAGTCGGCGCCCTCGGCGTCCAGCAGGGTCAGTGCGCTGCGGCACTTGGAACAGGCGGGGTTGATCCAGATCTCCATGCCCTCCAACGTACCGTCAAAGACCCCGTCAAAGACCCCGTTGGAGAGCCCGCAAAGACGCCGTCAAAGACCCCGTCAAAGCCGGGCTGGCCAGGGACGATTGTCAGTGGGGGCCAGTAAAATCGTGGGTGAAGGTGAGGGTCCCGGGGAGGGCCCCCACCCCCGTTCGTCAGGAGGTCGCCCATGGCCGTAGCCACGCTCAGGACACCGTCCATCGAACCCTTCGCGCCCCTCCGGAAGCAGCCGCTCCCCGCGGGCCGCCCCCGCGAGTGGTACGTCACCCACAACCGCCGGCTGAAGGCCATGCGCCTGGCCATCGCCATGCTCGACGCCGGCGTCTATCTGCCGTCCCGGGCCAGTAACGCGCGGATACGGACGACCGCGGCCCAGCTCGGCATCCACCCGCCGTCCGACACCACCTGCCACATGGTCCGCGCCCTGATCCGCTACGGCCGCTGACCGAGGCGGGCAACGGCGCCGCCCGGCCCGGGCCATGAGCCCGGGACCGGGCGGCGCACCTCAGCGCGTCCTCGGCGCCTCGCCGCCGCCTCCGCGCGCGCCTACCAGGCGACGGGCAGCCGTTCGGGCAGCCGCTTCATGAAGTTGGTGCGCCACACCAGCTGTTCGACCGGCACCGCGAGCCGCAGTCCGGGCAGCCGCTCCAGGAGCGTCTCCAGGGCGATCTCGGCGTGCCGCTTGCCGAGCGCGGTCGCCGGGCAGTAGTGCCGGCCGCCGCCGAACGACAGATGGTCGGCGGCGTTCTCCCGGTCCGGCCGGAAGACGGCCGGGTCCTCGAAGTGCGCCGGATCGTGGTTCGCCGCCTCCACGAGCACGAGCACCAGCTCACCCGCCCGCACGTCCACGTCCCCGAGCCGCACGTCCTCCAGGGCGAGCCGCGGCAGCCCGTCCCCGATCGACAGGTTGACCCGCAGCAGCTCGTCCATCGCCCCGGCGACCCGCCCGCCGCCGCCGGCGAGGGCCTCCCGCACGTCCGGCCGGGTCAGCACCGACACCAGCGCCATCGTCAGGAAGCCCGAGGTCGAGATCACCCCGGCGCCGAACAGCGTCACGCCGACCGTCGCCAGCATCTCGTCCGTCAGATGCGCGTACTCCGGGTCGCCGCGCAGCGCCGCGATCTCCGCCATCAGTCCGCCGGTCGTCGGATCGTCGAGCCGCTCCGTCATGTACGCGATGTCCCGGTCCCAGTGGAGCCGGGCCGCCTCGATCTCGCGCGGCGCGTTCATGAAGGCCACGTCCAGGCTCCGCAGCAGCCGCGGCCCGTCCTCCTCCGCGATGCCCAGCATCCGGCAGTGCAGTCCCGCCGAGAACGGATCGGCGAAGCCGCCCCGCAGCTCCGCGGGCGCCCCCTCGGCCAGCAGGGCGTCCACCAGCGACCCCGCCCGCGCCCGCAGCCACTCCTCCAGGCCCGGCGCCTTCGGGTTGAGCGCCTTCATCACGGCCTTGCGCAGCCCGGCCCCGGTCATGTTGGCCATGTTGTTCACGACGTGCGGCGGGATCGTCAGCGCGTACTGCCGAGGCGCCCCCGGCGCCGAGGTGTCCTTCAGGCTGAACCGCGGGTCCTCCAGGACCTGCTTGCACAGCGCGTACGAGGAGACCAGCCAGGCGTCCGCGCCGGCGATCGTCCGCACCTTCGTCACGGGCGCGGCGCGCAGCGCGTCCAGCTCGGCGGGCAGCCGGGTCCCGTTCCAGTCGAAGGGAAAGGCGCGCGGCTCGCGCGCGGTCAGGGTGCTCATCGCGGATCTCCTTCGACGTCGGCGGTCGTGCCGGCGGGCATGGGCGCGGGCGTCACGATGCCGTGGCCCTGGTTGCGCGAGGCGCGCAGCCCGGAGCCCCGGGCGTACAGCAGATCGGCCAGTGGAAGCGCCTGGTGGTAGCAGTTCAGCGAGGAGGGCACCCCGAGGATCGCGGGCGTGTCCAGGAACAGCGGCACCTCGGCGCAGATGTACGCCCGGCACACCTCCCGCTGCCGCGCGGTGATCTCCTGCCCCGGATCGACCTTCCCCTTCAGGAAGATCCCGGTCAGCGCGTCGCACGTGTCCCGCACCACCGCGTCCCCGGCCACCGCCGCGAGCACCTGCCGGTGCAGCTCCCGGTACGCCGGGATCCCTCCGAACTCCGACATCCCGCGCGACCGCAGCCGCCGCCCGCCGGGATCCACGTCCGCCACGGCGGCCGCGACCTTCGCCCGCACCCCCCGCAGGTTCTTCACGGCCTTCCGCCGCGCCTCGTCGGCCCCGTAGCCGAGCGCCTCGTACATCTCCGCCACGTGCAGATCCGTGTGGACGAAGTCGACCTTCTCGAAGTGGTCCAACCCCCAGCGCGCCAGGTCGCGCAGTCGCTGGGCGGTGAAATAGCTGTTCCCCGGTGAGACGCCGATGACCACGTGCGCGCCCTCGTCGGCGATGACGCGGCAGTGGTCCGTATACGGCTGAAGTCTGAGCGTCTCCACAGGGGCAAGTGCCGCCTGAGTCACGTTCGGCAAATCCTCATCGCGCCACTAGTCCCAGCGGAGCCCTGTGCTCCGGGTGTGGCGGCCACGACGACGACACGTTAGCGATCGGTCGCGGAGGGTGAAACCGGTACTCGTAGGTACCTACGAGAGTTCGTCACCTGTTCGCACTCCTGTCGCATACGGGCGGGCGAGCGGGCGAGCGGGCGAGCGGGCGGGCGGGCACACGGCGAAGGCCGCCACCCCGTGCGGGGCGGCGGCCTTCGGTGCGACTTCGGTGCGAATCCGCGGCTTAGAGGTCGAAGTAGAGCTCGAACTCGTGCGGGTGCGGGCGCAGCTGGATCGGCGCGATCTCGTTCGTGCGCTTGTAGTCGATCCAGGTCTCGATCAGGTCGGAGGTGAAGACGCCGCCGGCCTGCAGGTACTCGTTGTCCTCCTCCAGGGCGGTGAGGACGGCCTCGAGGTTGGTCGGGACCTGCGGGACGCTCGCGTGCTCCTCGGGGGCGAGCTCGTAGAGGTCCTTGTCGATCGGCTCCAGCGGCTCGATCTTGTTCTTGATGCCGTCGAGGCCCGCGAGGAGCAGCGCCGAGAAGGCGAGGTACGGGTTCGAGGACGGGTCCGGCGCGCGGAACTCGACGCGCTTGGCCTTCGGGTTCGAGCCCGTGATCGGGATGCGCATGGCGGCGGAGCGGTTGCGCTGCGAGTACACCATGTTGACCGGGGCCTCGAAGCCCGGGACCAGGCGGTGGTACGAGTTCACCGTCGGGTTGGTGAAGGCGAGCAGCGACGGGGCGTGCTTGAGGATGCCGCCGATGTAGTAGCGGGCGGTGTCCGAGAGGCCCGCGTAGCCCGTCTCGTCGTAGAACAGCGGGTCGCCGTTCGACCACAGCGACTGGTGGACGTGCATGCCCGAGCCGTTGTCGCCGAAGATCGGCTTCGGCATGAAGGTCGCGGTCTTGCCGTTGCGCCAGGCGACGTTCTTCACGATGTACTTGAAGAGCATCAGGTCGTCGGCCGCGGCGAGCAGCGTGTTGAACTTGTAGTTGATCTCGGCCTGGCCGGCGGTGCCGACCTCGTGGTGCTGGCGCTCGACCTGGAGGCCGACGTTCTCCAGCTCCAGGGAGATCTCGGAGCGCAGGTCGGCGAAGTGGTCGACCGGCGGGGCCGGGAAGTAGCCGCCCTTGTAGCGGACCTTGTAACCGCGGTTGTTCTCCTCCGCACCGGTGTTCCAGGCGCCGGCCTCGGAGTCGATGTGGTAGAAGCCCTGGTTCGCGGAGGTCTCGAAGCGCACCGAGTCGAAGACGTAGAACTCGGCCTCGGGGCCGAAGTACGCGGTGTCGGCGATGCCGGTGGAGGCGAGGTACGCCTCGGCCTTCTTCGCGATGTTGCGCGGGTCACGGCTGTACTGCTCGCCCGTGATCGGGTCGTGGATGAAGAAGTTGATGTTGAGCGTCTTGTCGCGGCGGAAGGGGTCCACGCGCGCCGTCGACAGGTCGGCGCGCAGCGCCATGTCGGACTCGTGGATGGCCTGGAAGCCGCGGATCGACGAACCGTCGAAGGCGAGCTCCTCCGCAGGGTCGAAGGCCGTGGCCGGGATCGTGAAGTGCTGCATCACGCCCGGGAGGTCGCAGAACCGGACGTCGACCATCTTGACGTCGTTGTCCTTGATGAACTTGTTGACCTCGTCGGCGTTCTGGAACCCGTGCTTCTCGGACATCCAACTCCTCCTACTCCCGGCCCGGGGAGGGGCGGGGTTGCAGCTCGGTCGTCGTGCGGCCAGTGCGGTGGCTCACGCTGGACCCGACCATAGGCAGGCGGCATTTCTCAAGCATGACCCATTTGTTTCGTCGAAGTTAACCGGGCCGGGGGCATCGCGAGGCCTTCCCGGCGGCCGCGCGCACCCCGCCCACCCAGGCCGAAGTGATCAAAAACGGGCGCAGTACCGTGGTCGGGTGGACAACAGGCAAGCACTCGGATCATGGCTCTCCGGCCCGCGCGCCGCGGCCGAAGAAGCGGGCGTGGACTTCGGCTACCGCGGGCAGCAGCTCGGTCTGCCCGAGGAGGGGCCCGGCTCGATCGCCCGCCCCGGCCGCCGGATCGGCGCCCTCGCCGTCGACTGGGCGCTCTGCATGCTGATCGCATACGGTCTCATCACCCATCACTACGGACAGTCGACCGGCAACTGGGCCGTGCTCATCCTGTTCGTGCTGAGCGCGCTGACCGTCGGCACCGTCGGTGCCACGCCCGGCAAGCTGCTCTTCCGCCTCCGCGTGGTCTCCGTGCGCGGCGGCCGGCTGAACCCGCTCCGCGGGGTGCTCCGCTCCGCCCTCGTCTGCCTCGCCCTCCCGGCGCTCATCTGGGACCGCGACGGGCGCGGCCTGCACGACCGCCTCTCCGGCGCCGTCCAGCTCCGCGTCTGACTCGTATACGACAGCCGCAAGGTCATCGCGCGACCGCCGTACGGCCGCCTCCGCACGACCGCCGTACGGCCTCCGCGCGTCGTGCGCACGACAGCGAAAGGCGCCCCGGACCGATCTGGTCCGGGGCGCCTTTCGCTGTCGTGCGCACGCGTCGCGCGGGCTCAGCGCATCTTTCCGCCGCGCGGCATCCGCATGCCCTTCGGCATCGGGCCCTTCGGCAGCGGCATGTTGCTCATCAGGTCGCCCATCGCCCGCAGCCGGTCGTTGGCCGCGGTCACCTGGGGGCCGGCGAGGACGCGCGGAAGCTTCAGCATCTTCGTGCGGACCTTCTTCAGCGGCACCTGGCCGGCGTCCTCGTCGTTGCCGACGACGATGTCGGTCACCGGCACGTCGACGACGATCCGGGCCATCTTCTTCTTCTCGGCCGCGAGCAGCGACTTCACCCGGTTCGGGTTGCCCTCGGCGACCAGGACGATGCCGGCCCGGCCGACCGCGCGGTGCACGACGTCCTGGCTGCGGTTCATCGCCACGGCCGGGGTCACGGTCCAGCCGCGCCCGACGTTCTGCAGGACCGCCGCGGCGGCGCCGGGCTGGCCCTCCATCTGGCCGAAGGCCGCCTTCTCGGCGCGCCGGCCGAAGACGATCGCCATCGCCAGGAACGCGAGGACGAAACCGAGGATGCCCAGGTAGACCGGGTGACCGATCGCGAAGCCGATTCCGAGGAGGACACCGAGTACGACGATGCCCACGCCCGCGACGACGAGCCCGACCTTGGGGTCGGCCTTCCGGGTCATCTTGTACGTGAGGGCGATCTGCTTCAGTCGCCCGGGGTTCGCGGCGGCGTCAGCGCCGCCCGTGTTTGCCTTCCTCGCCATGTCCAGAAGTCTACGTGGCCCGGGATGTGCGGCAGGCCACGGCCTCCATCACGTTTTGGGCCTCCACGCGGTCCTTCGCGTGCCGCCGGTCCTCCAGGACGGACGTCCAGGCGTTGCGCCGGGCGGTGCGGTGGCCACGGGCGAGGAGCAGGGTCTCGACGGCCCTGAGGGCGTCGGTGACGGAGGGGAGCGCGTGGGCTCGGATGTGCGCGGCCTGCATGGGCGTGTGCCTCCGTGAGCGCTTGGTGGCGATGAGTGAGTACAGCCTCACAGACTGGTGTTACCAGGACGTGACTCATCGGTCAAACACTGATGAAACGTTGATGGGGTCGTCCGTACGGCATACGGACGACCCCATCGCACGAGAGCGGACGGCTCGGGCGGCTCAGACCGCCTGGGTGGCGTTGTCGACCGCGCCGCGGCGCTCGATCGCCTGCTGGTACAGCCGGCCCGCGCGGTACGAGGAACGGACCAGCGGGCCCGACATCACACCGGAGAAGCCGATCTCCTCGGCCTCCTCCTTCAGCTCCACGAACTCGTCCGGCTTGACCCAGCGCTCCACGGGGTGGTGCCGGACCGACGGGCGCAGGTACTGCGTGATGGTGATGAGCTCGCAGCCCGCCTCGTGCAGCTGCTGGAGGGCCTCGCTGATCTCCTCGCGGGTCTCGCCCATGCCGAGGATCAGGTTGGACTTCGTGACCAGACCGTAGTCGCGGGCCTGGGTGATGACGTCGAGCGAGCGCTCGTAGCGGAAGCCGGGGCGGATCCGCTTGAAGATCCGCGGCACCGTCTCGACGTTGTGCGCGAAGACCTCGGGGCGGGAGTCGAAGACCTCCGCCAGGAGCTCCGGCACCGCGTTGAAGTCGGGCGCGAGCAGCTCGACCTTGGTGCGGCCGGCGGCGCGCTCGGCGGTCTGCTGGTGGATCTGGCGCACGGTCTCCGCGTACAGCCAGGCGCCGCCGTCCTCCAGGTCGTCGCGGGCGACGCCGGTGATGGTGGCGTAGTTCAGGTCCATCGTGACGACGGACTCGCCGACGCGGCGCGGCTCGTCACGGTCGAGGGCCTGCGGCTTGCCGGTGTCGATCTGGCAGAAGTCGCAGCGGCGGGTGCACTGGTCGCCGCCGATGAGGAAGGTCGCCTCGCGGTCCTCCCAGCACTCGAAGATGTTGGGACAGCCCGCCTCCTGGCAGACCGTGTGCAGGCCCTCGCTCTTCACGAGACCCTGGAGCTTGTTGTACTCCGGTCCCATCTTCGCCCGGGTCTTGATCCACTCGGGCTTGCGCTCGATGGGGGTCTGGCTGTTCCTGACCTCCAGGCGCAGCATCTTGCGTCCGTCGGGTGCGACTGCGGACACATCGGCTCCTGTAGCTTCGATTCTTCGGCGTACACCAGGGTACGCCCGTTGCTTCCTATGCCTTCACCGTTGGCCAACCCGTGGCCATGGGTGGGCATTCCTCAGGCCGAGGCCCGCTCCGTCTCCGGCGCGCGCTCCGGGGCGGGGGCCGCCTCGCGCTCGATCTCCCGCGGCTTCAGCTCCGCGTTCTCCAGGACGTCCTTCAGGTGCTTCTCGACGACCGGGAGCACGTCCTCGATCGTGATGTCCCGGCCCAGCTCGTTCGCGAGCGAGGCGACGCCCGCGTCGCGGATGCCGCACGGGATGATCCGGTCGAACCAGGTGTTGTCCGGGTTCACGTTGATGGCGAAGCCGTGCATCGTCACGCCCTTGGCGACCCGGATGCCGATGGCCGCGAGCTTGCGGTCCTCGCGGCGCTGGCCGGCGTTGGACGGGGCGTACTCCGGGCCGTTGAGCCGCGGGTCGAACTCCTCGTCGGTCAGCCGCGGGTCGAAGTCCAGCGACAGTCCGCCGAGCTTCGGCCGCTCCTCGACCGGGTCGCCGAGCACCCACACGCCGCTGCGGCCCTCGACCCGGGTGGTCTCCAGACCGAATTCGGCGGCGGTGCGGATCAGCGCCTCCTCCAGACGGCGGACGTGGGCCACGACGTCGACCGGGCGGGGCAGCTTCATGATCGGGTAGCCGACCAGCTGGCCGGGGCCGTGCCAGGTGATCTTGCCGCCGCGGTCGACGTCGACCACCGGCGTCCCGTCGAGCGGGCGCTCGCTCTCCTCGGTGCGCCGGCCCGCGGTGTAGACGGGCGGGTGCTCCAGGAGCAGACAGGTGTCCTCGATCTCGTCCGCGAAGCGGGCGGCGTGCACCTCGCGCTGCTTGTCCCACGCCACCCGGTACTCGACGGCGTCCGCGCCGAAGCCCAGACGGACGAATCGCAGCTCACTCACGGCAATGCCTCCTCCTGGGTGCCGGAGCCGGGTTCCGGGGATCGTCCCGGGGCGGGAGCCGGCTCGGCACCATGCGTCAATCGCGCCCATGCCACTGTACGGCGGTACGCCGGACGGTCCTCCGGCAGGTGCGTGAGGGTCCCTACGTCCGCTGCGTCAGCGACCAGCCAATCCTCACACGATCGGATGAATGTAGGGCGAAGGTGGCGGTAAGGGCGGCTGGTGCCGCTAAATTCACGCCGTTCCATGAGGGCCACGAGGGTCCGTACGGGCTGCCACCCCGGGCCCGGAAGGCAGGAGACCGCACAGCTGATGACGGAACGACCCTCGCAGCGCATGCCGAACCGCCAGCTTGCCGCGCTCATCGCCGAAGCGGGCTTCTCCAACGCCGGGCTCGCCAGACGCGTCGACCAGCTCGGCCTGGAGCACGGGCTCGACCTGCGGTACGACAAGACCTCGGTGACCCGCTGGCTGCGCGGCCAGCAGCCGCGCGGCACCACCCCCGCCCTGATCGCCGAGGTCTTCACCCGCCGCCTCGGCCGCCGGCTCTCCGCCCAGGACCTCGGGCTCGACGCCTGCGCGCCGGTCTACGCGGGCCTGGAGTTCGCGGCGACGCCCGAGGAGGCCGTGGACATCGTCAGCGGCCTGTGGCGCAAGGACTCCGGCAGCCACGCCGAGCTGCGGAAGATCGCCTTCACCCCGGCCGGGCTCGTCGTGCCCAGCCGCGACTGGCTGATCGGGCGGGCCGACGAGCGGGTGGCGCGCGGCGACGCGGGCGCCCCGGACCCGCGGGTGCCGCTGCAGGGGCGCTACAGCGTGCCCCGCCAGCGCGGTACGGAACGCGGCGCCGGGCAGCGGGTCTCCGCCGGCGACATCGCCGCGCTGCGCTCGGTCGGCGAGCTGTTCCGCACCCTCGACCACGCGTACGGCGGCGGGCACGCCCGGCAGGCCCTCGTCCGCTACCTGGAGCACGAGGCCGAGCCGATGCTGCGCGGCACGTACGGGGAGACCGTCGGGCGCCGGCTCTTCGGCGCCGTCGCCGACCTCACCCGGCTCGCCGGCTGGACCTCGTACGACATCGCCGCGCACGGCCTGGCCCAGCGGTACTTCGTCCAGGCGCTGCGGCTCGCCCAGGCGGCCGGGGACCGGGCCTACGGCTCGTACGTCCTCATCACCATGAGCCACCAGGCCGTCTACCTCGGCCACGGCCGCGAGGCCGTCCAGCTCGCCCGGGTCGCCCAGCAGGGCGTCGGCGCCGCCGCCCCGCCCGTCGTCCAGGCCCTGCTGCACTCCGTCGAGGCGCGCGGGCACGGCGTCCTCGGCGAGTCGCGCGCCTGCGGGGCCTCGCTCGCCCGCGCCGAACGCGCCCTGGAGGCCGCCCGGCCCGGCGACGAGGTGCCCTACTGGGCCCGCTCCTTCGACGAGGCGCAGCTCGCCGACGAGTTCGGCCACTGCCACCGCGACCTCCAGCAGTACCGCGCCGCCGCCCAGCACGCCGAACGCGCCCTCCAGCTCCGCGGCCCCGGCTTCGCCCGCAGCCGCCTCTTCTGCCGCGTCGTCCTCGCCTCCGCCCGGCTCGCCCTCGGCGAGCTGGACCAGGCGTGCGCGCTGGGCGCCGAGGCGGCCCAGCAGGCGTCCGAGATGCGCTCGGCCCGCGCGGTCGAGTACATCCGCGACTTCGAACGCCGCCTGGAGCCGTACCGTGACGCACCGGCGGCCCGGACGTACCGGGACAGGGTGGCGGCGCTGGGATGAGCGGCACGGGGGCGGCGCCGGCGCGCGGTGCGCCGCGCGCTACGCGGCTTCCGCGCGTCGTGGCGCGGGTGCGCACGGCGTTCGCCCCGTGCCGCTGTACGGCCCACCCGCCCCGTGCCGCGGGTGCGCACGGCGCGGCCCCGTGCCGCTAAGAGGCCACCCCGCCCCGTAGCCGCGGGTGCGTGCGGCGCCACCCCGCCCCCTGGCCGCGGGTGCGCGCGCCGCCGCCCCGCCCGCTACGCGGCCTCCACGCCCCGCGCCGTGCTCCCCGTACCCACGCCCAGGTCCGCCAGCAGCGCCGTCGCCGCCCGGCGTGCCGTCGCCAGCGCGCCCGTCGGGGTGCCCGTGCCGCGGTGGTCGCCGCACACGTAGAGGCCGGCGAGGAGGCGGACGGGGCGCTCCGGGTCGAAGGGCGGGCGCATGAGGGGGAAGGCGTGCGGGGTGTGGTGGAGCGCGAGGAGCTCCCAGTCGTCCGTCGATACGCCGTAGAGCGTGGCCAGGTGCTTGCGGACGCGGCGCTCGGTGTCGTCGTCGGCCGGCGGGCCGCCGAGGACCGTCGAGGTGACGAGGACGCGGCCGGCGGGGGCCCGGGACGGGTCGACGGTGCTCATCACGGCGGTGTGGGCGACGGGGCCGGCCACGTCGGACTCCAGGAGCAGCACGGGATCGGCGGCCGGCGCGAGCGGCGCGGTGTGGTGCAGGACGGTCGCCGCGCGGTAGTCGGGCACGCACAGGCCCGGCACGAGCTCCGCCGCCGTCCGCCCGCCGGTCGCGACCACCACGGCGCGACAGCGGAAGACGCCGTGCTCCGCCGTCGTCACGCGCGAGATGGACGCCTCCGTGACCTGTACGCCGGTACGCACCGAGCCGGGCGGCAGCGCCGCCGCCAGCCGCTCCGCCAGCGCGCCCGAACCGCCCTCCGGCACGCCGAGCCGGCCCCGCGCGAAGGAGCGCAGCGCGAGGTCGGCGCGGCGGCTGGAGGTCGTCAGGTCCAGATCGCCGAGCAGCGCGGCGAGCAGCGGGCGGAGCACGCCCTGGACGGTGCGGCCGGGCAGCCGGGCGGTGAGCGCCTCGCGGGCGGTCCGCTCGGTGCGGGTGAGGAGCCGCTGGGCGGGCGTCGTGGCCAGCCGCACCAGGGACGCGCCGAGCCGCGCCTGGTCGAGCGAGACGGCCGGGTTGCGCGGGGCGCCGGCCAGCGCCCGCGCCACGCCGCGGGCCCCCCGTGGACTCCAGGGCGCGTGCGGCGCCCCCCACCTCCCGTACCGCCCGTCGCTGTGGACGAGGACCCCAGGGGCGAACGGGCGCAGCGGTACGCCCGCCGCCTCCGGTGCGGTGAACAGCGGGCCGACCCGGTCGAGCCGGAAGCCGTCCACGGTGTCGGTCGCCATCCGGCCGCCGACCCCCGGCTCGGCCTCCAGGACCGTGACCGAGAGCCCGGCCCCGCTCAGCTGATGAGCCGTCGCGAGACCCGCGATCCCGGCTCCCACGACGACGACGTCCGCGTTGTCGAGCACGTGCCCCTCCCCAGGTCGGTCGCTTCGTGTGGGGGCCTATGCCCCCAACACGCCCCCGGAATGCCAGAGTTCGCAAGAGACTAGGCAGCGCTCCCACGCGGGGAAGCCGCGCGTGCCCGGCGTGCACGCAGCACGGGGGAGCGCACGCCCCGGGCGCGCGCACGGACGCACACCACCCGGCCGGAACCGAACGCCCGCCGCGACCAGCGACGTCAGCGGGCGGCGGCCCGCACCGCCTCGTCGATCGTCGGGAAGGCGAAGTCGAAGCCGGACTCCAGCAGCCGCCCCGGCAGCACCCGCTGACTGCCGAGCACGTCCCCGGCGAACTCCCCGAGCGCCAACCGCAGCGCCGCCGCGGGCACGTGGCAGACCGTCGGACGCCGCAGCACCCGCCCCATCGCCGCCGTCACCTCGCGGTTGGTGACCGGCTCGGGCGCGGTCAGGTTCACCGGCCCGGCCAGCGAGGGCGTGTCGAGGACGTGCCGCAGCGCGGCCACCTCGTCGTGCAGCGCGATGAAGCTCCAGTACTGGCGGCCGTCGCCCATCCGCCCGCCGATCCCGGCCCGGAAGACCGGGAAGAGCCGCCCCCAGGCCCCGCCCTCACGGGCCACCACCAGGCCGGTGCGGGCGTACGCCACCCGGATCCCGGCCGCCTCGGCCGGCGCGGCCGCGGCCTCCCACTCCACGCACACCGACGGCAGGAAGCCCTCGCCCGCGGGCGCGCTCTCGTCCACGGCCCGGCTGCCGGTGTCGCCGTAGTAGCCGAGCGCCGTGCCGCAGACCAGCACCGCGGGCGGCTCGGCGAGCGAGGCGAGCGCCTCGGCGACCGCCCGGGTGCCGAGCACCCGGCTGTCCCGGATCTCCTTCTTGTACGCCTCGCTCCAGCGCCGCTCGCCGACGCCCGCGCCCGCCAGGTGCACCACCGCGTCGACGCCGGCCAGGCCGGCCGCGTCCACGTAAAGCCTGGCCGGATCCCACTCCACCTCGTCGGCGCGGCCGGCCGGCCGGCGCACCAGCCGCAGCACCTCGTGGCCGTCGGCGCGCAGGGAGCGCACGAGGGCGGAACCGATGAGTCCGGACGCGCCGGTGACGGCGATGCGCTGACGAGCCTGTCGCTTCATACGGCCATCCTGCCCCCACCGGCCCGGGCCGTGGCACAGTGGCCCGCATGATCGCGCCGGAGAATCCGCAGCACCCGGAGACACCCCGAGATCCGGAGATACCCCGAGATCCCGAGATGCCGCAGCACCCGGAAGCGCCCCGGCGGGGCGGGATCCGCGTCCGCGCCGCCACGGCCGCCGACGAGCCCGTGCTCGCCGCCCTCGACCGGGCCGTCTGGTCGCCGCTGCACGCCGTGCTCCCGGCGCCCGGGCCCGGCGAACCCTTCTTCGGCGAGGGGCACCCGCCCGAGCACTACCAGGTCGCGGAGGACCGGGGAACGGTGGTCGGCTACGTCCGGACCGTCCCGCCCACCCCGCTGTCCTGCAACGCCCACGTCCGCCAGATCCAGGGCCTCGCCGTCGCGTCCGCCGCTCGCGGCCGCGGGGTCGCCCGCCTCCTGGTGCGCGCCGCGATGGACCGGGCCCGCGCCGAGGGCGCCCGCCGCATCACCCTGCGGGTCCTCGGGCACAACGCCCCGGCCCGCGCGCTCTACGCGACCGAGGGCTTCACGGTCGAGGGCGTGCTGCCGGGCGAGTTCCTCCTGGACGGCGGATACGTGGACGACGTCCTGATGGGCCGCTCACTGCTCGGCTGACGCCGCGTCCGGCGCGAGCAGCCGCATGCCGCCCATGAGTTCGCGCAGGCACCGCACCGCGAGCTCGGCCGGCGCGCCCGCGCCCCGCAGCGGCGCGTCCGTCTCGGCCCAGGTCTCCAGGGCGAGCCGGATCGCGTCGGTGGCCGCGGCGGCGGCGAGCCGCAGTTCGAGCGGGTCCGCGCCGGGGCCGGCGAGCCGGGCGAGGACCTCGCGCAGCCGGTCCTCGGACTCCTGGTTGACCCGGTACCAGACGGCCCGCAGGGCGGGGTCGTGGTCGGCCGCGCGCAGCAGCCCGCGGGTCCAGCGCAGTCCTTCCTCGGCCTCCGCGCCCTCGGCGGCGAGCGACTCGGCGATGGACCGCTCCAGGGCGGTGGGCAGCGTGGTGCCGGGTCCGGTCGCGGCGAGGGCGTCCCGCCAGCGGTCGGCGCCGCCCGCGAGCAGCGGGGCGACGGCGTCCTGCTTGGAGCGGAAGTAGCGGTAGAAGGTGCGCAGCGCGACGCCGGCCCGCTGGGCGATGTCCTCGGCGGTGGTGTCGTCGGGCCCGCGCTCGGTGAACAGCTCGGCCGCCGCGCGGGCGATGTCGAGCTGGGTGGCGGCCTTGCGGCGCTCGGTCAGCGTCAGCGATCGGGGCGATCGGGGCTTCGTGCTCACCGACCCAGCGTACGCCCGCGACTGCCATGAGTGCACGTCGCGCAGGTGTGGCAAAACGTGCCACTTAGGCGTACGGTGGCCATACCCCCGGAAAGCTCGACATCGAGAGGTTGCCGTCATGAACGAGCCGAACCAGCCCACCCAGCTGACCCGCTACGAAGGACGCCGCGCGCTCGTCACCGGCGGTGGCTCCGGCATCGGCCAGGCCACCGTGCTCCGCATGCTCGCGGAGGGCGGCCGGGTCGTCGCCGCCGACATCAGCGAGGCCGGCCTCAAGGACACGATCGCCAAGGCCGGCGCCGCCGCCGACCGCCTCACCACCCTCGTCGTCGACATCGGCGACGAGACCTCCGTACGCGAGGGCGTCGCCGCCGCCGTCGAGGCCCTCGGCGGCCTGGACGTGCTGGTCAACGCGGCCGGCATCCTGCGCTCCTCGCACACCCACGAGACCAGCCTCGACGCCTTCGAGCAGGTCGTCCGCGTCAACCTCACGGGCACGTTCCTGATGATCCGCGAGGCGATCCCGGCGCTCCTGGAGGGCAACGGCTCCGCCGTCGTCAACTTCTCCTCCACCTCCGCGATGTTCGCCCACCCGTACATGGCGGCCTACGCGGCCAGCAAGGGCGGCATCCAGTCCATGACCCACGCGCTCGCCGCCGAGTACGCCAAGCAGGGCATCCGCTTCACCGCCGTGCAGCCCGGCTCCATCTCCTCCGGCATGACCGACGGCTCCGGCGCCTCCAAGCAGTCCATGGGCCCCGGCCTGCCCGAGGACACCGACTGGTCCCTCTTCGCCAAGCTCGCCCCCGCCCTCGGCCAGGGCTTCGCCGGCCCGGAGACGGTCGCCGGCGTCGTCGCGATGCTCGCGAGCGAGGACGGCCGGTTCATCACCGGCACCGAGATCCGCATCGACGGCGGAACTCACTTCTGATCCCCGCGGCCCCCTGAGCGCCCGCGAAGGCGCTCAGGGCCATGGACCGGTCCGGTTCGGCTCCGGCCCCCCTCCGTTATCCGGGGCCGAACCGGGCCCACAGCCGCGGGAAGCGGGCCGCGAGCACGCCGTCGTCGTCCAGGTCGAAGGGCGTGCCCAGCGGCTCCGGCGGCTGCGGCGGAATGCCCAGGTCCGGTGCCTCGGCGCCGGTCAGCCGCTCGTACGCCTCGTCCGCCGAGAAGCCGAGCTCCTCGCCGTCCCCGTCGATCTCCTCGTCGAAGTCCACGAGCAGCTCCGCCAGCGCGTCCGGCTCGTGCACCGCACCCTCGAAGACCTCCCGGCCCTGGCCGATCAGCCAGCAGCGGAAGTAGTCGAAGGAGTCGTCGCCCGCCCCGCCGAGCAGGACGGCCGCCGCACCCCACAGCTCCCAGGTGTACGCCCGGTTGTAGCGGGCCTCGAAATGGCGGGCGAAGTCGAGGACCGAGTCCGGGTCCAGCTCCGTCAGCCGGTCCACGAGCAGGTCGGCATGCTCCTCCGGGTCGCCTTCCGCGCGCTCCCGGGTGGAGTCGATGATCGCCCAGAACTCCGTCTCGTCCATCACGGGACAAGCATCGTGGGTCACGCGGTGCGACGCACCCGGAAACGGCTGAAATCAATCCGGACAGGAGATGTCGTCTTTCCCTGTCAGGCTGCCCGCATGATCAACGAGACGACCCATGAGACCCTCCATGAGACCTCCCGTGAGACCCCCCGCGGGACGACCCGTGAGGGCGCGCCCCTTGCCGGCCGCATCGCCCTCGTCGCCGGCGCCACCCGGGGCGCCGGGCGCGCCATCGCCGTCCAGCTCGGCGCCGCCGGAGCCACCGTGTACGTCACCGGGCGCACCACCCGCGACCGCCTCAGCGAGGTCGGCCGCGGCACCGAGACCATCGAGGAGACCGCGGAGCTCGTGACGGCCGCGGGCGGCACGGGCATCGCCGTCCCCACCGACCACCTGGAACCCGAGCAGGTCCGCGCCCTCGTCGACCGCGTCGACCGCGAGCAGGACGGCCGGCTCGACGTCCTCGTCAACGACGTGTGGGGCGGCGAGCACCTCATCGGCGCGTCCTTCGGCAAGAAGACCTGGGAGATCGGCCTCGCCGACGGCCTCAGGATGCTCGAACTCGGCGTGAAGACGCACCTGATCACCTCCCACGCCGTCCTGCCGCTGCTCACCCGCCGGCCCGGCGGACTCGTCGTCGAGATCACCGACGGCACCACCGCGTACAACGCCACCCGCTTCCGCGAGAACCTCTTCTACGACCTCGCCAAGAACGCCCCCATCCGGATGGCCTTCGGCCTCGCGAAGGAGCTGGCCGCCGCGGGCGGCACCGCCGTCTCCGTCAGCCCCGGCTGGCTGCGCTCCGAGCAGATGCTCGCGACCTTCGGCGTCACCGAGGCCACCTGGCGCGACGCGACCGCGAAGGTGCCCGACTTCGCCGTCTCCGAGTCGCCGGTGTACGTGGGCCGGGCCGTCGCCGCGCTCGCCGCCGACCCCGGCCGGGCGCGCTGGAACGGGCAGTCCCTGGACAGCGGCCGGCTCGCCAGGGAGTACGGCTTCACGGACGCGGACGGGTCGCGGCCGGACTCGTGGGGCTTCCTGCTCGCGAAGGAGGCCGACCCGGCCGTACGGGCCGAGGACTACCGGTAGAGCCTCAGCCGTAGAGCCCGGCGAGGCCCCGCGCGGCCTCCGCGAACCGCTCGCGGAGCGCCGCCGGGGCCAGCACCTCGACCTCGGGACCGAGCCCGAGCAGCTGCGAGAAGGCGACCTCCTCGCTCTCCACGGCGAGCGTCACCCGCCACCGTCCGCCCCCGCCCGCCCCGCCCGCCCCGCCCGCACCGGCTTCGTTCACCCCGGCCGTCCCGCCTGCCCCGCCCGCCCCGTCCACCCCTGCCGCACCGTGTGCCCCGGCCGCCGCACCGTCTTCGTGCACCCCGGCCGCGAGCGCCGCCTCCGCCGCCGCCCGGTCCGTGACGTACGGCAGTCGCCGCGCCCCCGCCGCCGTGAGCCGCAGCTCCACCTCGGCCCGCAGGATCGAACGCGCGAACTCCGCCGAGCGCTCCGTCCAGAACGCCGCCAGGTCGAACCCCGGGTCCCGCTCGAACCGCTCCTCCTCCACGGCCACCTCGGCGAACCGGTCCACCCGGTAGGTCCGGAACGAGCCGCCCGCGCGGGCGCACACGTACCAGACGCCGGCCTTCAGGACGAGCCCGTACGGCTGGAGCTCGCGCGCCACCTCCGCACCGTCCCCGCGCCGGTAGCGGGCCCGCACCGGGCGGTCGTCCCACACCGCGTCCGCGAGCGGCGCGAGCAGCTCCGGCGTCTGCGGCTCCTGGTACCAGGCCGGCGCGTCCAGATGGAACCGCCGCCCCGCCGCCTCCGGCGCGTCCCGCAGCGACGGCAGCAGCGCCGCCGACACCTTGAGCCGCGCCGCCGAGGCCGCGTCCGCGAGCCCCATGTCCCGCAGCGCCTGCGGCAGCCCGGACAGGAACAGGGCCTCCGCCTCCCCGCGCGCGAGCCCGGTCAGCCGCGTCCGGTACCCGCCGACCAGCCGGTAGCCCCCGGCCCGCCCCCGGTCCGCGTACACCGGAACCCCGGCCTCCGACAGCGCGAGCGCGTCCCGCGTGATCGTCCGCTCGGACACCTCCAGCTCGGCGGCGAGTTCGGCGGCCGTCATCGACGGCCGGGACTGGAGCAGAAGCACCAATTTGATGAGACGAGCGGCACGCATGGGGCAAGACTGCCATCCATACTGTGGCCCTGGAGGCGGACGACCACGGGGGGAGCGGCGATGCGGCAGGGCGCGTTACTCGAAGGCCGGTACGAACTGACGGGCAGCCTCGGCCAGGGCGGGATGGGCGAGGTCTGGGCCGCCCGCGACCAGAAGATGCAGCGCGAGGTGGCGGTCAAGTTCGTCAGCCGGACCGCGCGGGACGAGACGCTCCTCCTGCGCTTCCGCCGCGAGATCCGTGCCGCCGCGCAGCTGCCCGGCCGGTACACGGCCGTCGCCCATGACTGGGGCGCCGCCGAGATCGACGGCGTGCACATGCTCTACATGGTGATGGAGCGACTTCCCGGGCCCACGCTCCAGGAGGCCGTCAAGGCGGAGCGCCCGCGCTGGCGGACGGCCGTCTCCTGGGCACGGCAGGTGGCCGCGGCCCTCGACGGGGCCCACCGGCGCGGCATCGTCCACCGGGACGTCAAGCCCAACAACGTGATGTTCACCGAGGAGGGCGAGCTGAAGGTCCTCGACTTCGGCATCGCCAAGTTCTTCGGCGACACGCTCAGGGAAGGCGGCCTCACCCTCACCGGCCTTCCGCTGGGCACCCCCGCCTACATGTCGCCCGAGCAGGCCAAGGGCGTCCGCACCGTCGACCACCGCAGTGACCTCTACTCGCTGGGCGCGCTGCTGTACTTCCTGCTCACCGGCCGGGCGCCCGTCACCGGCGACAACGCGTGGGCGATCACGTACCAGGTGATCCAGGGCGAGATCCGCCCCGTCCACGAGCTCGTGCCCGAGATCCCGCACGAGCTCGCCGCGCTCGTCATGGAGCTCCTCGCCCGCGAGGCGGACGACCGGCCGGCCTCCGCGACGGTGGTCCTCAAGCGGCTCGACGGTTTCGGTGCCCCGGCCGCCGACCGGCTCCTCGACGACGCGCAGGCCTTCGCGGCCGAGCTGCGGGCCCGGACCGAGCGGGAGGTGGCGGCCGTACGCGCCGCGGCGCAGCGGGACGCCCAGCAGCTGCGCGAGCGTGCCGACCTCCTCTTCGAGGAGACCCGGACCAAGGCCGCCCAGGCCGCCATGGATTTCGAGACCAACCTGGCCAAGCGCCGCCAGCAGGCGGAGCGCGACCTGGCCGCCCGCCAGGCGAAGGCCGAGAAGCGGCTCGCCGAGATCGAGCACCGGGCCGAGGAGCTGCGCCTGGAGGCCGAGAAGCTGCGGACGGACGCGGAGCGCAGGGCCCGCACGATCGTGAACGAAGCGACGGCGCGGGCCGCCGAGCAGGAGGCGGCGACGGAGGGCGTGCGGGTCCGGCTGCACGAGGTCCGCGCGGAGATCACCGAGACCCTGGACCGCAGCATGTACCAGCCGGTCGACGCCCTCGGCGAGCAGCGGGCCCGCATCATCGGCCAGCTGACCGAGCTGGCCGAGATCCTGTCCACCCTGCCCGACCCGGCCTTTGCCGCCCGGCAGGGCGCGGACCCGCGCCAGGGCATGGACCTGGCGCAGGGCATCGACAGGCGTCTGGGGCAGGGCGCACAGCAGGACGTGTGGCCTGACCTTCAGCAGGAGGCGTGGCAGGGCCGACAGCAGTGAAGGGCCGCCGGTCCGTACGCGCGGGCGTACGGGCCGACGGCCCCTCGGACAAGCCGGTCGGGTGCGGCCTTACAGGCCGTACCGCTCCCGCGCCTCCTTCACCGACGTCGCCTGGACCTCGCCGCGGCGGGCGAGCTGGGCCAGGGCGGCGACGACGATCGACTGGGCGTCGACGCCGAAGTGGCGGCGGGCGGCCGCGCGGGTGTCGGACAGGCCGAAGCCGTCCGCGCCGAGCGAGCTGTAGTCCTGCTCGACCCACTGCGCGATCTGGTCCGGGACCTGGCGCATGTAGTCGGAGACGGCCAGGACGGGCGAGTCGACGCCCTCCAGGGCCTGGCGGACGAACGGCACCCGCTCCTCGCCGCGCAGCAGGGCCGCGTCGGCCTCCAGCGCGTCACGGCGCAGCTCGTTCCAGGAGGTGGCGGACCACACGTCGGCGGCCACGCCCCACTCGGCGGCGAGCAGCTGCTGGGCCTCCAGGGCCCAGTGGATCGCCGTGCCGGAGGCGAGCAGCTGGATGCGGGAGGCGTTCGCGGGCAGCTCCAGGCCGGCCGACTCGGCCGTGTTGAAGCGGTAGAGGCCCTTGATGATGCCCTCGTCGACGCCCGCGTGGCCCGGCTTGGCCGGCTGCGGCATGGGCTCGTTGTAGACGGTGAGGTAGTAGAAGACGTTCTGGTCCTCGCCCTCGGCCGCCTCGCCGTACATGCGGCGCAGGCCCTCCTTGACGATGGCCGCGACCTCGTAGGCGAACGCCGGGTCGTAGGTCAGCGCCGCCGGGTTGGTGGCCGCGATGACGGGCGAGTGGCCGTCGGCGTGCTGCAGGCCCTCACCGGTCAGGGTGGTGCGGCCGGCGGTCGCGCCGACGAGGAAGCCGCGGCCGAGCTGGTCGCCGAGCTGCCACATCTGGTCGGCGGTCCGCTGCCAGCCGAACATCGAGTAGAAGATGTAGAACGGGATCATGGCCTCGCCGTGCGTCGAGTACGCGGTCGACGCGGCGATGAAGTCGGCCATCGAGCCGGCCTCGGTGATGCCCTCGTTCAGGATCTGGCCGTTGACGGCCTCCTTGTAGTACATCAGCTGGTCGCGGTCGACAGGCTCGTACGTCTGGCCCTTCGGCGAGTAGATGCCGAGCGACGGGAACAGCGACTCCATGCCGAAGGTACGGGCCTCGTCCGGGACGATCGGGACCCAGCGCTTGCCGGTCTCCTTGTCGCGGACCAGGTCCTTGATCAGACGCACGAACGCCATCGTGGTGGCGACGTTCTGCGAGCCGGAGCCCTTGTCGAAGGAGGCGAAGGTCTTGTCGGCCGGGGCCGGCAGCGGGGCGACCGGGTGGACGCGGCGGGCCGGGGCGGGGCCGCCGAGGGCCGCGCGGCGCTCTTGGAGGTAGCGGACCTCGGCCGAGTCGGCGCCCGGGTGGCCGTAGGGGACCACGCCGTCGACGAACTGCGCGTCCGAGATCGGCAGGTCGAGCAGATCGCGCATCTGCTTGAACTCGTCCGACGTCAGCTTCTTCATCTGGTGGTTCGCGTTCTTCGACGCGAAGCCCTCACCGAGGGTGAAGCCCTTGACGGTCTGCGCCAGGATGACGGTCGGCGCGCCCTTGAACTCCAGGGCCGCCTTGTACGCGGCGTACACCTTGCGCGGCTCGTGGCCACCACGGGAGAGGTGGAAGCACTCGAGGATCTTGTCGTCGGACAGCAGCTGCGCCATCGCGACGAGCGCCGGGTCCTTGCCGAAGAAGTCCTGGCGGATGTAGGCGGCGTCGCGGGTCTGGTACGTCTGGACCTGCGCGTCCGGGACCTCGCGGAGGCGGCGGACCAGGGCGCCGGTGGTGTCGAGCGCGAACAGCTCGTCCCAGGCGTTGCCCCACAGGGTCTTGACGACGTTCCAGCCGGCGCCGCGGAACTGGGCCTCCAGCTCCTGCACGATCTTGAAGTTGGCGCGGACCGGGCCGTCGAGGCGCTGCAGGTTGCAGTTGATGACGAAGGTCAGGTTGTCCAGACCCTCGCGGGCGGCGAGCGCGAGGGCCGCCGTCGACTCGGGCTCGTCCATCTCGCCGTCACCGAGGAAGGCCCACACGTGGGAGGCGGAGACGTCCTTGATGGCGCGGTTGGTCAGGTAGCGGTTGAAGCGCGCCTGGTAGATCGCGGAGAGCGGGCCGAGGCCCATGGAGACGGTGGGGAACTCCCACAGCCAGGGGAGGCGGCGCGGGTGCGGGTAGGAGGGCAGGCCGTCGCCGCCGGACTCCTGCCGGAAGTTGTCGAGGTGCGACTCGTTCAGGCGGCCGTCGAGGAAGGCGCGGGCGTAGATGCCGGGGGAGGCGTGGCCCTGGATGTAGAGCTGGTCGCCGGAGCCGTCCCCCTCCTTGCCGCGGAAGAAGTGGTTGAAGCCGGTCTCGTAGAGCCAGGCCGCGGAGGCGAAGGTGGCGATGTGGCCGCCGACGCCGTGCTTGGCGCCGCGGGTGACCATCGCGGCCGCGTTCCAGCGGTTCCACGCGGTGATCTTCCGCTCCATCTCCTCGTCGCCGTCGATGACCGGCTCGGCGGAGGTGGGGATGGTGTTGAGGTAGTCCGTCTCCAGGAGCTTCGGCAGGGCGAGGCCCGCCGTGTCGGCGTGCTGGAGGGTGCGGCGCATCAGGTAGGCGGCCCGGTGGGGGCCGGCGGCCTTGGTGACGGCGTCGAGGGAGGCCGCCCACTCGGCGGTCTCCTCGGTGTCACGGTCCGGGAGCTGGTCGAGCTCGCTCGGAATCTTGCCTACGGGATCGGTCATGATCGCCGCCTTCCGGACAGATGGGGGTGGAGATAAAGGGGCCTTGTCTGGCAGGACCGGGCCGTGGGCCGGGGTACGGCCCGCCGAAGACTGTAAGCCGCCGATCGATGATCGATCAAAGTGTTCATGGGAAAAACTTTCCCTGAACGTCAAAGTAGGCACAGGGTGCCGCGAAAATGGGCACCGGGTGCCTTGTTTTCGCAGGTGAGCCCACTGATGAGGCCCTCTACGCACGAATGAGCGGGCCCGTCGGACACGGACCCGCTCATCTCCCCGCGTGGCCGGATCACGCCCTCGGCGCGCACCCGAGGACATGCGCCTTCACCAGCGCCCCGATGTTCGGGTCGCCCCGGCGGAACGCCTCCACCAGCTCCTGGTGCTCCTCCGCGTACGACTTCTGCACCGTGCCCAGCCAGCGGATCGACAGCGCCGTGAACACCTCGATGCCCAGGCCCTCCCAGGTGTGGAGCAGCACGCTGTTGCCGGCCGCCTTCACGAGCTCCCGGTGGAAGGCCACCGTGTGCCGCACCTGCGCCGTGCCGTCCGAGGCCGCGTCCGCCTCGTACAGCGCCGCCACGTGCGGCTCCAGGGCCGAGCAGTCGCTCGCGAGCCGGCCGGCCGCCAACTCCGCCGCGATCTGCTCCAGGCCCGCCCGGACGGGGTAGCTCTCCTCCAGGTCCGCCGCGGTGAGGTTGCGCACCCGGACGCCCTTGTTGGGCGCCGACTCGATCAGCCGCAGCGACTCCAGCTCCCGCAGCGCCTCGCGCACCGGGGTCTGCGAGACCTCCAGCTCCGTCGCGATCCGCCGCTCCACGATGCGCTCGCCCGGCTTCCAGCGGCCGCTGACGATGCCCTCCACGATGTGCTCGCGGATCTGCTCGCGCAGCGAATGGACGACGGGCATGGTCATGGGGGCAGCTCCAATAAAAGGGTGCGGCCCGAAGGGCCGCCACCAGGGGCGGCGGTCGGGCGACGGGAGGGCTCGACACCTAGACAATACGGCGGCGCCCCCGCCCGGAAACACATCCGGGCGGGGGCGCCGCTGGTGAGGCTTGTTACGTTGCCAAGCGGCAGCGTGTCCTCGGAGTGCCTTACAGGCCGAGGTCGACCTCGAACTCGCCGGCCTCCAGGATCGCCTTGACGGCCGTCAGGTAGCGGGCGGCGTCGGCGCCGTCCACCAGACGGTGGTCGTAGGAGAGCGTCAGGTAGGTCATGTCGCGGACGCCGATGACGGTGCCCTCGGCGGTCTCGATGACGGCCGGACGCTTGACCGTGGCACCGATGCCCAGGATGGCGACCTGGTTCGGCGGCACGATGATCGTGTCGAAGAGCGCACCGCGCGAGCCGGTGTTGGAGATGGTGAAGGTCGCACCGGACAGCTCGTCCGGCGTGATCTTGCTGGCGCGGACCTTGCCGGCCAGCTCGGCCGTGGCCTTGGAGATGCCGGCGATGTTCAGGTCGCCCGCACCCTTGATGACCGGCGTCATCAGACCCTTCTCGGAGTCCACGGCGATGCCGATGTTCTCCGAGTCGAAGTACGTGATGGTGCCCTCGTCCTCGTTGATCCGGGCGTTGATGACCGGGTGGGCCTTCAGCGCCTGGGCCGCCGCCTTCACGAAGAACGGCATCGGGGAGAGCTTGACGCCCTCACGGGCGGCGAACGCGTCCTTGGCACGGGCGCGCAGCTTCATCAGCTTGGTGATGTCGACCTCGACGACCGAGGACAGCTGGGCCTGGCCGTGCAGCGCCTTCATCATGTTGTCGCCGATGACCTTGCGCATGCGGGTCATCTTGACCGTCTGGCCACGCAGCGGGGAGACCTCCAGGACGGGGGTCTTCGGCGCGGCGGCGGCCGGAGCGGCGGCGACGGGAGCGGCGGCGGCGGCCTTCTTGGCCTCGGCGGCCGCGAGGACGTCCTGCTTGCGGATGCGACCGCCGACGCCCGAACCCTTGACGGACGCCAGGTCGACACCGTTCTCGGTGGCGAGCTTGCGGACCAGCGGGGTGACGTAGGCGCCGTCCTCGGCCGGCTGCGCGGCGGCGACCGGGGCGGGCGCGGCCGGAGCGGCGGCCGGAGCCGGGGTGACCGGGGCCGGGGCGGCCACCGGGGCGGCCGGAGCCGGGGCGGCGACCGGAGCGGCCGGGGCGGCCGGCGCGGGGGCCGGAGCCGGGGCCGGGGCCGGGGCCGGGGCGGCGGCGGGGGCCGGGGCGGCAGCCGGGGCCGGGGCGGCCGGGGCGGCACCCGCGGCACCGATGACGGCCAGCTTGGCGCCGACCTCGGCGGTCTCGTCCTCGCCGACGACGATCTCGAGCAGCACACCGGAGGCCGGGGCCGGGATCTCGGTGTCGACCTTGTCCGTGGAGACCTCGAGCAGCGGCTCGTCGGCCTCGACGGTCTCGCCGACCGACTTCAGCCAGCGGGTCACGGTGCCCTCGGTGACGGACTCGCCGAGCGCCGGCAGGACGACGTCGGTGCCCTGGGCGGCACCGGCGGGGGCGGCGGCCGGGGCCTCGGCGACCGGCGCCGGGGCGGCGGGGGTCTCGGCCACGGGGGCCGGGGCGGCGGCCGGAGCCGGAGCGGCGGCCGGCTCGGCGGCCGGGGCAGCGGCCGGGGCGCCGGTGCCGTCGTCGATGATGGCCAGCTCGGCGCCGACCTCGACCGTCTCGTCCTCGGCGACCTTGATGGAGGCCAGGATGCCCGAGGCGGGGGCGGGGATCTCGGTGTCGACCTTGTCGGTCGAGACCTCGAGCAGCGGCTCGTCGGCCTCGACACGCTCGCCCTCGGCCTTGAGCCAGCGGGTGACGGTGCCCTCGGTGACGCTCTCGCCGAGCGCCGGCAGGGTTACGGAAACCGACATGGTTTCAGTTGCTCCTAACGAATTGCGGAAAGTGGTCGTCGCGCCCTGTGATGACGTGAGCGTCAGTCGTGGGAGTGCAGAGGCTTGCCGGCGAGGGCCAGGTGGGCCTCGCCGAGCGCCTCGTTCTGCGTCGGGTGGGCGTGGATGAGCTGCGCGACCTCGGCCGGCAGCGCCTCCCAGTTGTAGATCAGCTGCGCCTCGCCGACCTGCTCGCCCATGCGGTCACCGACCATGTGGACGCCGACCACGGCACCGTCCTTGACCTGGACGAGCTTGATCTCGCCCGAGGTCTTCAGGATCTTGCTCTTGCCGTTGCCCGCGAGGTTGTACTTCAGGGCGACGACCTTGTCCGCGCCGTAGATCTCCTTGGCCTTCGCCTCGGTGATGCCGACGGAGGCGACCTCCGGGTGGCAGTACGTCACCCGCGGCACGCCGTCGTAGTCGATCGGCACGGGCTTCAGACCGGCGAGGCGCTCCGCGACCAGGATGCCCTCGGCGAAGCCGACGTGCGCGAGCTGGAGCGTCGGGACCAGGTCGCCGACCGCGGAGATCGTGGGCACGTTGGTCCGCATGTACTCGTCCACCAGGACGTAGCCGCGGTCCATCGCCAGGCCCTGCTCCTCGTAGCCGAGACCGGCCGAGACCGGGCCGCGGCCGATGGCGACGAGCAGCACCTCGGCCTCGAAGGTCTTGCCGTCGGCCAGGGTGACCTTGACACCGGTCTCGGTGTACTCGGCCGACTGGAAGAACGTGCCCAGGTTGAACTTGATGCCGCGCTTGCGGAAGGCGCGCTCAAGGATCTTGGAGCTGTTCTCGTCCTCGACCGGGACGAGGTGCTTCAGGCCCTCGATGACCGTCACGTCGGTGCCGAAGGACTTCCACGCCGAGGCGAACTCGACGCCGATGACACCGCCGCCGAGGATGATCGCGGACTCCGGGACCCGGTCCAGGGTCAGCGCGTGGTCCGAGGAGATGATCCGGTTGCCGTCGATCTCCAGGCCCGGCAGCGACTTCGGCACGGAGCCGGTGGCGAGGAGGACGTGACGGCCCTCGACCCGGCGGCCGTCGACGTCGACGGAGGTCGGGGAGGACAGGTGGCCGGTGCCCTCGATGTACGTCACCTTGCGGGACGCGACGAGACCCTGCAGACCCTTGTACAGGCCCGAGATCACGTCGTCCTTGTACTTGTGCACGGCCTTGATGTCGATGCCCTCGAAGGAGGCCTTGACACCGAACTGCTCCGCCTCGCGCGCCTGGTCGGCGACCTCGCCGGCGTGGAGCAGGGCCTTCGTCGGGATGCAGCCGTTGTGCAGGCAGGTGCCGCCGAGCTTGTTCTTCTCGATCAGTGCGACGTCCAGGCCCAGCTGCGCTCCGCGCAGCGCCGCGGCGTAACCGCCGCTACCGCCGCCGAGGATCACTAGGTCGAAAACGGTGCTGGCGTCGTTCGCCACGTCACGTCCTCCATGCATGTGCGCTCGTCGCCGGTCGTCCATGACCGGGCGGCGGCTCCGGGTGTCCGGCCGCATATTTGTCGGCCCTGTGGTGGGGGCCCTGTCCTGCCGAGAACCCATCTTCGCACTTGTTGACGGACGGCGGGACGCGGGGCCGCGCTCTGAGACGGCGGATGGTCCGTCCGGACGGGCTACGGACACGTACGAAGCTACGGATTTCGTCGCGGGCGAACGGGCGGGGAGGCACGGGGAAGGGCCGCGGAACGGGCGGGGCCGGGGGAGGGCCGGGGCGGGGCCGGAACGGGGACGACCCCGGCGGCCGAGGCCACCGGGGTCGTACGCGTCACAGCGGGCGGGTGCCTACAGCTCGCCGTCCGCGGTGAGCTCCGCGAGCCGCACCAGGGTGCGCACCGAGGAGCCGGTGCCGCCCTTGGGGGTGTAGCCGTACGGCGCGCCCTCGTGGAAGGCCGGGCCCGCGATGTCGAGGTGGGCCCAGGTGATGCCCTCGCCCACGAACTCCTGCAGGAAGAGACCGGCGACCAGGCCGCCGCCCATCCGGACGCCCATGTTGGCCATGTCGGCGGTGGGGGAGTCCATGGACTTGCGCATGTCCGCCGGGAGCGGCATCGGCCAGGACTGCTCGCCGACCTCGCCCGCGATCTCGTGGATCGCGGTCCGGTAGTCGTCGTCGTTGGCCATGATGCCGAAGGTGCGGTCGCCCAGGGCCAGCACCATGGCGCCGGTCAGGGTGGCCACGTCGACGATGGCGTCCGGGTGCTCCTCCGAGGCCCTGGTCAGCGCGTCGGCCAGGACCAGGCGGCCCTCGGCGTCCGTGTTGAGGACCTCGACGGTCTTGCCGCTGTACATGCGCAGCACGTCGCCGGGGCGGGTGGCCGAACCGGACGGCATGTTCTCGGCGAGCGCCAGCCAGCCGGTGACGTTGACCTCGAGGCCGAGGCGCGCGGCCGCGACGACGGCGGAGAACACGGCGGCGGCACCGCTCATGTCGCACTTCATCGTCTCGTTGTGGCCGGCCGGCTTCAGCGAGATGCCGCCCGAGTCGTAGGTGATGCCCTTGCCGACCAGGGCGAGGGTCTTCTCCGCCTTCGGGTGGGTGTAGGCGATGCGGACCAGGCGCGGCGGGTTCACCGAGCCGTTGCCGACGCCCAGGATGCCGCCGAAGCCGCCCTTGACGAGCGCCTTCTCGTCGAGCACCTGCACCTTGAGGCTGTGCTCCTTGCCGGCGGCCTGCGCGGCGGCGGCGAACGCGGCCGGGGTCAGGTCGTTCGGCGGCTGGTTGATCAGGTCGCGGGCGCGGTTGATCTCCTCGGCGACGGTCAGCGCGCGGTCCGCGGCGGCCTTGAACGCCTTGTCGCGCGGCTTGGCGCCGAGCAGGGCGACCTCGCCGAGCGGCTTCTTGCGGCCCTCGGCGTCCTGGTACGCGGTGTAGGCGTAGGCGCCGAGCAGCGCGCCCTCGGCGATCGCGGCCGCGTCCTCGGGGGAGCCGATCGGCAGCGCGAAGGCGGCCTTCTTGGCGCCGGCCAGGGCGCGGGCGGCGGTGCCGGCGGCGCGACGCAGCGCCTCGGCGTCGAAGCCCTCGCCGTCCTCGGGCGCGGAGCCCAGGCCGACGACGAGCACGACAGGGGCCTTGAGGCCGGCCGGCGAGGGAAGCTTGGTCGCCTCACCCTCTGCGCCGGTGGCGCCCAGAGTCTCCAGGACGGCGGCCAGACCGCCGTCGAACGCCTGGTCGACGGCCTCGGCGCCGGGGGCCACGACGAGCGTCTTCCCGGACTTCGCGGCGCCGACCACGACGGCGTCGGCGCGCAGCGTCGCCGCGCCGGCGGTGCTGAGAGTGAGAGCAGTCACGGTGGTGATTTCTCGCTTCCGTTGAGTGAGTGTGGCGGTCGAGGGATGGGCCGACCGTGCCCGCCGCATCGTATTTCGGCCCGATGAGCGCCAAGGCACGAGCCTACGCTCGCTCACCGCGTTCGATCACGGCGGCGGTGATTCACTCGTCCGTGGTGTCTCTATCTGGTTTACGCATCGGGGGGCCCGGCCCCGTTCCAGACTCGGCTCGCGTCACCGCACCGCGCCGGCCCGGCGTCCACTCCGCCGCGCCGTCGACCGTGCCATCCACAGCGACATCTCCACAGGTCACGCCGGTCCGGCGGGCCTGCCGAGGGGGGACACCCACCGATGGATTCCAGCCGCTCCCGCACGCCCGGAGCCGCCCGCCCCGCCGCGCGCGGAGCCCGCCCGTCCGCCCGCGGGGCCTCCCGGCTCGCGGCGCTCGCCGCCGCCGCACTGCTCGCCACGGTCGTCCCCTCGGCTCAGGCGGGCGCGGCCCCGGCCGCCCCGCGCGTCGACCTGACCGTGCTCGTCGTCGACGACGGCGGCGGCGCGGTCGAGGCGATCACCGCCGAGCTGGCCGGCTCCGGCGTCCCGTACCGCCGCATCGACCTGAACGATCCGAACCGGCCCGTGCTCACCGCGGCCTTCCTCGGCGACACCGTCGACGGCCGGCCGCGCGCGAAGTACCAGGGCGTCGTCCTGCCGCACGAGGCCGCCTTCGGCCCCGACTCCGCCGAGCAGGCCGCCCTCGCCGCGTACGAGCGGGGCTTCGGCATTCCGCAGGTCGACGCCTCCACCTGGGCCCACCCCGGCGTCGGCCTCGACTACACGACCGACGGCGGCTGGTCAGGCGTCCTCGACGGCGCCCGCGCCTACGTCACCCCGGCCGGCCACGCCGGGCCCTTCCGGGACCTGCGCGGAACCGTCACCTTCGACGACAACGACCCCGGAGTCTCCGAGAGTTACGGCTACGCGGGCCGCCCCCGGGCCGGCTACACCAGCTACCTCGACATGCCCGCCGCCGACGGCGGCCGGATGAGCCTGATCGGCGAGTACGCCCACGACGGACGGCGCGAACTCGTCGTCACCTTCGCCTCCAACCCGTACCAGCGGCAGTTCCGGGTGCTCGCCCGCGGCATCGTCGACTGGCTCACCCAGGGCGTCCACCTCGGCCAGAGCCGCGACTACCTCTCCGTCCACGTCGACGACGTCCTCGCCCCCGACGCCCGGTGGGACACGGTCCGCGACTGCACGCCCGGCGACAACGACTGCCCCGGCGGCGACGGCGCCGAGGAGAATCCCATCCGGATGACCGCCGCCGACGCCGCGTACGCCGCCGCCTGGCAGAAGTCCTCCGGCTTCCTCCTCGACCTGGTCTACAACGGCGGCCAGGGCGAGCAGTGGAAGACCGAGCACGGCGGCAGCGACCCGCTCGCCGCCCGGCTGCTCGCCGACCGGGCGCAGTACCGCTGGATCAACCACACCTACACCCACGCCTTCCTCGGCTGCGTCCAGGACACCACCACCGTCCCCTGGAGCTGCGCCAAGGACGCCTCCGGCGCGGTGAGGTGGACCAGCCGGTCCGAGATCTCCGCGCAGATCCGCGACAACCTCGACTGGGCCTACGGCAAGGGCGTCCCCGTCGACCGCGGCGAGCTCGTCACCGGCGAGCACTCCGGCCTGAAGACCCTGCCGCAGCAGCCCGCCGACAACCCCAACCTCGCCGGTGCCCTCGCCGACAACGGCGTGAAGTGGACCGCGAGCGACAACTCCCGCGAGCCGCGCCAGCGTTCCGTCGGCACCGGCACCGGCGCCGCCCGCACCGTGCCCCGCCACCCCATGAACGTCTACTACAACGCCGGCACCGCCGCCGAGATGACCGACGAGTACAACTGGATCTACACCTCCCGCGCCGACGGCGGCAGCGGCCTCTGCGAGAACGACCCGGCCTCCACCTGCCTGCCCGCCCCGCTCGACCCGGCCACCGGCTACGCCGCGTACATCGCGCCCCGCGAGGCCCGCACCGCCCTCGCCCACGTCCTCGGCAACGACCCGCGCCCGCACTACGTCCACCAGTCCAACCTCGCCGAGGAACGCCTGCTCTACCCCGTCCTCGACCAGGTCCTCGCCGACTACCGGGCCCTCTACGCCGACAACACCCCGCTGGTGAACCTCCGTCAGAAGGACGCCGGGACCGAGCTGAGCCGCCGCGCCGACTGGGCGCAGGCGCTCGCCGCCGGCCAGGTCACCGCCTACCGCATCGGCGACACCGTCACCGTCAAGGCCCCCGCCGGCGTCGCCGTCCCCGTCACCGCACCCGAGGGCACCCGCAGGCAACTCCTGCTCGGCACCGCCGCGTTCGGCACCCCGTACGCCGGCACCCGGTCCGCCTGGACCACGCCCGAACTGCTCCAGAGCGGCATCACGCTCAAGCTCCCGACGACCTGACCAGCCCGCCGTCCGGGGGGACACGCACATGCCGAGCAGCGGCCGTCACGTCACCATGCTCACCGAAGGCACCTACCCGCACGTCCACGGCGGCGTCAGCACCTGGTGCGACCAACTCGTCCGCGGCATGCCCGAGGTCGACTTCCACGTCCTCGCCCTCACCGGAAGCGGCCGCGAACCCGTCACCTGGGACCTGCCGCCCAACCTCACCGCCCACACCTCCTTCCCGCTCTGGGGCGCCGCCCCCGAGCGGGCCCGGTGCGCCCCGCGCGGCCGCGCCGCCCGCCGCTTCCTCGACGCCTGGGAGCGGCTGCTCCTCGCGATCCTCGACCCGGCGGCGGGCTGCGACTTCGGCGACAGCCTCCACGTCCTCGCCGGACTCGCCCGCGAGGGCCGGCTCACCACAGCCCTGCGCTCCGAGCGCGTCCTGCGCTCCCTGATGTGGATCTGGACCATGCCGCACCTGCCGACGGCCGCCGCCCGGCCCACCGTCCACGACGCCCTCACCGCCACCGACCTGCTCGAACACGCGCTGCGCCCGCTCGCCGCCCGGATACCCGAGGGCCGCGTCGCGCACGCCGTCTCCAGCGGACTCGCCACCCTGCCGGCGCTCGCCGCCCAGCACTTCGAAGGGACGCCCTTCCTGCTCACCGAACACGGCATCTACCTGCGCGAGCGCTACCTCGGCTACCGCACCGAGGCCCAGCGCTTCCCCGTCAAGGCCCTGCTCCTCGGCTTCTACCGCGAGCTCAACACCCTCGGCTACCGCAAGGCCGACCTCATCACCCCCTGCAACCGGTACAACCGGCGCTGGGAGGAACGCGGCGGCGCGCCCGCCGACCGCATCCGCACCGTCTACAACGGCGTCGACCCGGCCGCCTTCCCCTGGGCCGGCCCCGAGCCCGCCGCCCCCACCCTCAGCTGGGTGGGCCGCGTCGACCCCATCAAGGACCTGGAGACGCTCATCCGGGCCTACGCCATCTGCCGCGCCGAACTCCCCGAGCTCAGGCTCCGCCTCTTCGGCCCCGTCCCGGCCGGCAACGAGGACTACCGCACCCGCCTGGAGAAACTCGCCGCCGAACTCGGCGTCACCGACGGCGTCACCTTCGAGGGCCGCACCTCCGACGTCGCCGGCGCCTACGCCTCCGGCAACGTCGTCATGCTCTCCTCCATCAGCGAGGGCTTCCCCTTCTCCCTCATCGAAGCCATGTCCTGCGGCCGCGCCACCGTCTCCACCGACGTCGGCGGCGTCCGCGAGGCCGTCGGCGACACCGGCCTCGTCGTCCCGCCCCGCGAACCCGCCGTCATGGCCGCCGCCGTCACCGAGCTGCTGCGCGACGACACGCGCCGCGCCGACCTCGCCCGCCGCGCCCGGCAGCGCGTCGTCGACCGCTTCACCCTGCACCGCTCCGTCGACGGATTCCGCCGCATCTACCTCGAACTCGCCGGCCGCCGGCCCGGCCCGGTGGCGGAACCGGCCGACTGGACGGTCCGCCTGACGGACCCCTGGCGCACCGAACCGGCCGGAGGCGCCTGGGTATGAGCGGCTCCCTCTGGCTGAAGCAGCCCACCACCGGCGACGCCCTCCCGGCGATCCCGCGCCAGCGCACCGACTCCGCGCTCCCGCCCGACCCGCTCGACGCCCTCGCCGCCCGCCTCGACGCGCTCGCCGCCGTCGCCGTGCACCCCGACGAGATAGCCGCGATCCTCGAGTCGGACGGCATGACGGACGACCACATCCGGCTC
Source organism: Streptomyces sp. NPDC004327 (assembly GCF_042873935.1). NCBI lineage: Bacteria > Bacillati > Actinomycetota > Actinomycetes > Kitasatosporales > Streptomycetaceae > Streptomyces > Streptomyces sp. NPDC004327. The sequence continues at coordinate 884,488 of NZ_JBIAME010000002.1, forward strand.
ACCTACGGCCGCGCCGACTCCTTCGCCCTCGCCGAGGACCTCTACGCCCGCACCGAGCGCCGCCACCCCGACCCCGAGGCACCGGCCGCCGGGCCCTGGCACACCGGGCTCGCCGGGTGTCTGCTGCGCGGCCTGGTGTTCGCGCTGCCCGGGCTCGCGTACGTGCTCGGCGCGCCGATCCTGGCCACCGGGCCGGGACGGTACGGGCTGCCGCCGGGGAGCGTGCCGCTGTTCGCGGGGGCGGTCACCGGCTGGGTGTGGAACCAGGCGCTCGCGCACCGCGCCTACGGCTGGCTCGGGCTCGGCGACCGGCCGGCCGCCGTACGGGCGCTGCTCACCGGCGCGCCGGCCGGGGCGCTCGCCGGCGCGGCCGTCGCGGTGGCGGCGGCCGCGCCGGGGGAGGGGGCGGCCGCGCTGTTCGGGGCCGGGCAGGCGGTGTACCTGGCGGCGGCGACCGTACTCCTCGTCCTCGGCCGCGAACGCGCCCTGCTCGCCGCCCTGCTGCCCCTCGCCGGCGCCGTCCCCGCCTTCCGCCACGACCTCCCGCAACCCCTGCGGGCCGCCCTGCTGCTCTGCTCGCTCGCCACGACGACCACCTTCGCCGCGGCCGCACTGGGCCGGGGGTCCGGCCGGGACGGGGGCGGGGGTTTCTCCGTCCTGCGCAGGAGGCTCGGGCGTGCGCGAGGTGGGGGCGTGTCCGTCCTGGGCCGGGGGTCCGGCCGGCGTGACGGGGGTGGGGGCTCCTCCGCACTGCGCAGGGGCCTCGGCCGGCGTGACGGGGGCGGGGGCTGGTCCGTCCTGGGCCGGGGCCCCGGCCGGCCCGCCGGGCGCCGGGGTTCCCCCGCGCCGCGCCCGGGACCGCGGGGCGCGGGCGCCGGGGGCCGCGCCGTGACGGGCGCGGGCCACGGCCGGCGGGCGCGGGGCGGGCCGCCGTTCGCGGCCTCGCTCCCGTACGGACTGTTCGGCCTCGGCAGCGGGCTGCTCGTGCTCGGTGTCGGCGCCGACGCCGTCATCGCGCTCAGCCTCTCCATGGGGCCGGCCGAGTGGCTGCTGCACCGCTTCCGGGGCGCCAGCCTGACCCGGCTGCGGCTGCTGACCACCGCGCGGGAGTTCCGCCGGGCGGTCACCGGCATGCTGGTCCGCTGCCTCGGCGGCTATCTCGTGCTGCTGCTCGCCCTCACGGTCACCGCGGGGGCGCTGTGGCCCGGCGCCGCCGCCGCGTCCGCGGGGCGGACCGGCGCGCTGCTGCTCGTCGGCGCGGTGCTGTGGCTGGGGCTGCTGCTCCAGGCCTTCGGCGCGGTGTCGAGCGCGGCGGTGGTGTGCCTGCTGGCCGCCGTCGCGCGGGCACTGGCCCCGGCGGCCGGGGCGGCCGCTGCGGGTCTGGCGGCGGCCGTGCTGTGCGTGCTGACCTGTGTCCTGCTGGTCCGACCGACCGCCCACCGCTCCTAGGGGACCGGACTGTGAGAAACCCGGAACCACCGCGATCCCTGATCCTGGTGCCGTTCTACGAGCACCCCGCCGACCGGCCCGACGAGTGGGCCGCCGTCGTCGCGGCCGCGCCCGTCCTCTACGGCGTCGTCCTCAACCCGGCGAGCGGGGCGGGCCGCGCCCCCGACCCGGCGTTCGCCGAGGTCGCCGCGCGGCTGCGGGCCGCCGGGGCGCGGGTCCTCGGCTACGCGGACACCGACTACGGCCGCCGCCCGCACGCCGAGGTCGTCGCCGACCTCGTACGGCACCGCGACTGGTACGGCGCCGACGGCGCGTTCCTCGACCAGGTGCCGACGGAACCGGCCGCGCTGCCGCACTACCGCCGACTCACCGTGGCCGCGCGGGCAGCGGGCGCCGCGACCCTGGTCCTCAACCACGGCGCCCACCCGGCCCCCGGCTACGAGGAACTCGCCGACCTCCTCGTCACCTTCGAGGGCCCCTGGGACGCCTACCGGGCCCTCGACCTGCCCGTCGCCGACCACTACTGCCACCTCGTCTACGCGGTCCCCGCCGACGCCCCGCCCCCGGCGACCCCGGTCCACTGCGCGGTCCCGGGCACGGGCGCGCATCCGTGGGGCACGCTGCCGCACACCCTGGAGCCCGTACGGTGACCCGACGCCCGCTGCCCCTGCTCGCCCTGCTGCTCCTGCTGCTCACGGCCTGCACCGCCGCCCCGCCGTCCCCCGACGACCCGGCCCCCGCCGAGCGCTGGCAGCCCCGGCCCGGCCTCGCCTGGCAGTGGCAGCTCAGCGGCCGCCTCGACCCGTCCGTGGACGTCCCCGTCTACGACATCGACGGCTTCGACCATCCGGCCACCACCGTCGCCGCGCTGCACCGCGCCGGCCGCAAGGTGATCTGCTACGTCTCCACCGGCTCCTGGGAGGACTTCCGCCCCGACGCGGCGAGGTTCCCCCGGTCCGTCCTCGGCAAGGGCAACGGCTGGCCCGGCGAGCGCTGGCTGGACATCCGCCGCACCGACCTCCTCGCCCCGCTCATGGCGGCCCGCCTCGACCTGTGCCGGGCCAAGGGCTTCGACGCGGTCGAGCCCGACAACATGGACGGCTACCGGAACGACACCGGCTTCCCCCTCACTGCCGCCGACCAGCTCCGCTACAACCGGCTCGTCGCCCGCCTCGCCCACGACCGCGGCCTCGCCGTCGCCCTCAAGAACGACCTCGACCAGATCCCCGACCTCCTCCCCGACTTCGACTTCGCGGTCAACGAGCAGTGCGCCCAGTACGAGGAGTGCGAGGCGCTCGCCCCGTTCGTGAAGGCGGGCAAGGCGGTCTTCCACGTCGAGTACGAGCTGGAGCCGGCCGCGTTCTGCCCGCAGGCGCGGAGGCTGGGCTTCGGCTCGATGCGCAAGCGGTACGAGCTCGACGCCTGGCGCCGGCCCTGCTGAGGCCCTGGTTCCTGTCCGACCCTGATCCGCCGGGCAGGCCCTAGCCCAGCGTCAGCGCCACCACGGCCACCGTCGCCGCCGTCTCCGCCACCGCGCCGAACACGTCGCCCGTCACCCCGCCGAAGCGGCGCACGCAGCGGCGCAGCAGCAGCTCCGACACGCCGAGCGCGGCGAGGGCCGCCAGGGCGTGGCGGAGGGCTTCGTACGGGGAGAACAGGGCGCCGGCCAGCGCGCACACCACGACGACCAGACCGGTCGTCAGGGCGGCGGACCGGACCGGGACCGTGGCGGCGACGATCGCGCCGAGGCCCTCGGGGCGGGCCGCCGGGACGCCTTCGCGGGAGGCGAGGGTGAGGGCGAGGCGGGCGACGGTGGCGGAGAGGACGGCGGCGACCGTGCCGTACGCCCAGCCCTCGGCGTACAGCCGGGAGAGCGCGGCGACCTGGGCGAGCAGGACGAAGAGCAGGGTGATGACGCCGAACGGGCCGATGTCGGACTGCTTCATGATCCGCAGGGCGTCCTCCGCCGGCTTGCCGCTGCCGAGGCCGTCGGCGGTGTCGGCGAGGCCGTCGAGGTGGAGGCCGCGGGTGAGCAGGGCGGGCACGGCGGCGGTGAGGACGGCGGCGAGCAGCGGGCCCGCGCCGAGGAACAGGGCCACGCCACCGGCCGCGGCCGCGCACATGCCTACGATGAGGCCCGCGAGCGGGGCGCAGAGCATCCCGGCGCGGGCCGCGTCACGGTCCCAGCGGGTGATGCGGGCGGGGAGCACGGTGAGGGTGCCGAAGGCGAATCGCAGGCCGTCCATCCGCGGAAGGGTAGTGCCCCGGCATCGCCGCTAGATTGGCGGCAACGGCAACAAAACGGCAGAAAACTGACCGATCGGCAGAGGGTGGCATGGGTCACTGGTTCTCGCGCAACATCGTCGAACCCGGGAAACTCCCGCTGTTCCTCGCCCTGACCGCCTTCGTGGTGACCTTCCTGGTCACCCGCACCATCACCCGGCTCATCCGGGCCGGCAAGGGCCCCTTCCGCAACGTCTCCTCGGGCGGGCTGCACATCCACCACGTGGTGCCGGGCGTCGTGCTCAGCGTGCTCGGCGGCTTCGGCGCGGTCGCCAGCGGCCGGCACGGGGTGGGGGCCGCCGGCTTCGCGGTGGTCTTCGGGGTGGGCGCCGGGCTCGTCCTCGACGAGTTCGCGCTGATCCTGCACCTCGACGACGTCTACTGGACGGACGCCGGCCGCAAGAGCGTCGAGGCCGTCGTCCTCACCGCCACCCTGGTGCTGCTCGTGCTCACCGGCTTCTCGCCGCTCGGCGTCAACGACATGTCGGCGCAGGAGCGCCAGGACCGCACGACCTTCATCCTGACCCTCGCCGTCAACTTCCTCTTCGTCCTGATGACCCTGGTGAAGGGGAAGATCCGGCTGGCCGTCTTCGGCACCTTCGTGCCGTTCATCGCGATCATCGGCGCCGTCCGGCTGGCCCGCCCGGGCTCCTGGTGGGCCCGCAGGTTCTACTCCCGCCGCCACCGGGCCCGCGCCCGCTCCCGGATCCGCGCCTACCGGCACGACAAGCGCTGGACCCGGGTGCGGCGCAGGTTTCAGGACTTGATCGGCGGCTTCCAGGAGCGCGTGCCCGGCCGCGGCGGCTCCACGTCGTCGAGCTGAGCCAGCGGGCCGCGCCGCGCGTCCCGCCACTCCTGGAAGGCGACCACCAGGAGGACGGCGGTGATGGCGACGATGTGCTCCTTGCCCGCCAGGTTGTTCTTGACCAGGACCTCGACGACCATCGCCACGATCACGGCCGTCCGGGTCCAGCGGGCCCGGTGGCGCCAGCACACGTACACCGCGAGGCCCACCACCGCCGCCGAGGGGCCGGTGTCCACGATCCGGGCGTCGGAGGCGGGCAGCCCCAGCGGGTTGTCGGGTCCGAGGGCAAGGCCGACGCGGGCGTACAGCGTGCCGGCCAGCGTCGCCGTGTAGGCGACGAGCAGGGTCCGCCACCGGCCCAGGCAGATCTCGGCGATCCCGAACACCAGCAGGACCTGCCCGAGCGCGCCCCACACCGGCAGGTCGAGCGCCGGGACGAAGAGGGAGAGCGGGGTGCGCAGCAGCGCCAGCCAGACCGGGTCCTCGGCCCGCACGAAGCCGATGTCGTGGACCGTCTGATAGCCCCAGTCCTGGTTCTGCACGATTTGGAAGAAGGAAATGAGGAAGACGGCGCCGATCGTCATCGGGATCGCGCGCCACCTCCGTAACGCGAGCGTCGTCCGTACGGTCCCGACGAGCGGGACCCACTCACGGCGCGCGAACGCTCTCACGGACGAGAGGTTCAACGTCTGCCCTCCAGATGCTTGCGGTGCAGCCACTTGGGCAGCCCCGGGGCCTCCAGGAAGCCCTCGGCACGGCCCGCGGCGAGGCCGATGCGCAGCAGGTCGGCGCTCTTCTCGAAGAGCATGAATCGGGGCTCCCAGATCGGTCGGTACTTGGCGTTGGCGCGGTACAGCGACTCGATCTGCCACCAGCGGGAGAAGAAACTGAGCAGTGAACGCCACATGCGCAGCACCGGTCCCGCACCGAGCTTCGAGCCACGTTCGAAGACGGATCGGAACATCGCGAAGTTGAGCGAGACCTGAGTGATTCCGATCTCCTTGGCGCGCTGCAGGAGTTCGATGACCATGAATTCCATCAGACCGTTCTCGGACTCCCGGTCCCGGCGCATCAGATCCAGGGACAGGCCCTTCGGGCCCCACGGCACGAACGACAGCAGCGCCCGTAGCTCGCCCTGCTCGTCGGAGCACTCCAGCATCACGCAGCGGCCGTCCTTCGGATCGCCGAGCCGGCCGAGCGCCATCGAGAAGCCGCGCTCGGTCTCGCCGTCCCGCCAGTCGTCCGCCTTGGTGAGCAGCGCGGCCATCTCGTCCGCCGGGATGTCCTCGTGGCGCCGGATCCGCACCGTGTAGCCGGCCCGCTTGACCCGGTTGAACGCCTGCCGGACCGTCCGCATGGCCCGCCCGTCGAGCGTGAACTCGTCGGTCTCCACGATCGCCTCGTCGCCCAGCTCCAGCGCGTCGAGCCCGTGCCGGGCGTAGATCTGGCCGGCCTCCTCGCTCGCGCCCATCACCGCCGGGATCCAGCCGTGCTCGCGCGCCTGGGCCAGCCACGGCTCGATCGCGCCGGGCCACGCCTCCGGGTCGCCGATCGGGTCGCCGGAGGCGAGGGAGACGCCGCCGACCACCCGGTAGGCGATCGCCGCCTTCTCGCTCGGGGACCAGATGACGCTCTTCTCGCGGCGCAGCGCGAAGTAGCCCAGCGAGTCGCGGTCGCCCTGCTTCTCCAGCAGCGCCCGCAGCCGGTCCTCGTCCTCCTCGGTGATCGCGTCGACGGCCCGCCGGGCGCGGAAGGCGGCGAACAGCACCGCGAACAGCAGCAGCGTCGACATCACGTTGATGACGACGTCGACCCAGCCGGGCGTGTTGATCGTCGCGTACGCCTTGTCGTCCGAGGCCAGCGTGATCAGCCGCAGCACGCCGTACTTCCAGCGCTCCAGGAAGGTCGAGGTGCCGGTGGCCGTGTTGGTGACGGTGACCAGGAGCGCGGCGAGCAGCGAGGTGACGAGCAGCCCGCCGACCGCGACCACCGCGGCCGCGAGCGGGTTGGAGCGGTCACCCTTGGCGTAGAACTCCTTGCGGCCGAGCAGCAGTGACGCGAAGAACGCGGCCGTCAGCGCCAGCGACACCCAGTTCTGGGCGTGCTGCCGGATCTCCGGGAAGATCATCACCAGGGCGAAGAGCAGCAGGAACAGCCCGCTCAGCACGACGTTGAGGATCCACGCGGCGCGCTTGCGGCGGCGCATGGTGACCGCCAGGAACAGCGTGAACACGCCGGACGCGAAGCCGGCGGTCAGCATGTACGGGGTGAAGAAGTTGTCCTCGTTGTGCCGGCGCAGGTCGTTGCCCAGCGAGACCCAGACGGCGCTCAGGAAATTGACGAAGGTGACGGCCCGCAGATACCAGACGGCGAAGGCGGCGCTGCGCCGCGATCGGACCGTGCTCTGAGGTGCTCCGGCAGTGGACAAACGGACTTCTCCCATGAAACGCGATGATATGGGGCGACACTCCGCCTGTCCGGGCCGGGGGCCGGGATCGGGCGGCGCACGCCTGCGGAGCGACCCGGACCCCGACCCCGTCGAGATCGAGCCCTAGTCGTTCGTCCCCGAGCCGGCCGCCGCGGGCTCCGCCGGAGCGGAGGCCTCCGGCAGCTCCGCCGCCAGGGCCGCCGCCGCGCGGACCAGGGGGAGCGCGAGCAGCGCGCCGGTTCCCTCGCCCACAGTGACGCCGTGGTCGAGCAGGGGGTTGAGCGCCATCCGGTCCAGCGCCTTCGCCTGGGCCGGCTCGCCGCTCACCTGTCCCGCCAGCCACCAGTCAGGCGCCCGGAACGCCGCCCGCTGCGCCACCAGCGCGCAGGCCGCGCCCACGACGCCGTCCAGGATCACCGGCATCCGGCGCACCGACGCCTGGAGCAGGAAGCCCGTCATCGCCGCCAGGTCCGGCCCGCCGACCGCCGCCAGCAGCTCCAGCTGGTCGCCGAGGACCGGGCGGGCCCGGCGCAGCGAGTCACGGATCGCGGCGCACTTGCGCATCCAGGCCAGGTCGTCGATCCCGGCCCCGCCGCGGCCGGTCACCACCGAGGCGTCCGTCCCGCACAGCGCCGCGATCAGCGTCGACGCCGGCGTCGTACCGCCCACGCTCAGATCGCCGAGCACCACGAGATCGGTGCCCGAGTCGGCCTCCTCGTCGGCGATCGCGATGCCCAGCTCCAGGGCCGCCAGCGCCTCCGCCGCGCTCTGCGCGTCCTCCAGGTCGATCCGGCCCGTACCGCGCCGCACCCGGCGCCGGGTCACCTCGGCCGGCAGCAGCTCCGGATCGCAGTCCAGACCCGCGTCCACCACCCGCACCGGCACGCCCTGCGCCCGGGCCAGCACCGCGACCGGGCTCGCGCCGTCGAGCACGGCACGCACCAGCTCGTACGCGCTGCCCGCGACCCGCCCCGACACGTCCAGCGAGGCCACCCCGTGGTCGCCCGCGAACAGCACCACCTTCGGCTGCTCCACCGGCCGCACCGGCACCCGGCCCTGGGCCGCCGCCAGCCACTCGCCCAGCTCGTCGAGCCGCCCGAGCGCGCCGGGACGCAACGAGAGCCGCTCCCGGCGCTCCTCGGCGTCGCGCCGGATCCCCCCGTCGGGGCGCTCGATCAGATCGGAGAAGTCGTCGAGGTTCAAGGTTGCTTCCGCCTAGTGACGTCAATCGGTCGTGGGGCACACGCATGGGTGGTCGATCGTTCGAACCCTACCGCTAGCCCCTGAGCACCAGGGCCTGTCCCGCGACCACCAGGAGCACCTGCTCGCACTCGTCGCCGAAGGCCGCGTTGAGCCGCCCCAGCTCGTCCCGGAAGCGCCGCCCCGACGCCGTCGCCGGGACCACGCCCGACCCGACCTCGTTCGTCACCGCGACGAGCGTGCGCCGGGTCGCCCGCACCGCCGCCACCAGCTCCGCGACCCGCTCGGCCAGCGCGTCCCGCCCGGTGTCCGCCCAGGTCGCGTCGTCCCAGGCGCCGACCCGGTCCATGGCGTCCGTCAGCCACAGCGACAGACAGTCGACCAGCAGCGGCGGGCCCTCGGCCGCGAGCAGCGGGACGAGATCGGTCGTCTCCTCCGTACGCCAGGAGCCCGGCCGCCGGTCCCGGTGCAGGCCCACCCGGTGCGCCCACTCCGGGTCGCCCTCGCGGGTGCCGCCGGTCGCCACGTACACGACCTCGGGGAAGGTCTCCAGGCGCCGCTCGGCCTCCACCGACTTGCCCGACCGGGCGCCGCCGGTGACCAGCGTGCGGCGCGGCACCTCGGGCACGGCGTGGTACTCGCCGACGTACAGCGTCGTGCCGTCCGGCACCGCCCGCGCGCCCGCCGCCGCGAGCCGCCGGTCCAGCTCGGCGCCGGTCGGCGCGTCGTGGTCCAGGTGCACCGCGACCACGTCCGTGCCCGGGCCGACCGCGCCGGTCGACCGCAGCCGGGCCAGCCCGTCCGGACGGCCCGTCACGTCCGCCACCACCATGTCGTACGGGCGCCGGTGATCGTCCGTCAGCCCGGCCGGGGCGCCGCCCGGCGGCAGGTAGAGCAGCCGCTCGCCGTCCGCCGACGTCACCTCGTACCCGGTGCCCGGCGAGTCCATCGGCACCGCCCGCACCCGGTGCCCGCTGATCAGCGTCAGCTCCCGCCCGTCCGGCACCCGGCCCGCCGCCGGCAGCCCCGCCGGCACCTCCAGGGCCGGACCGTCGTGCGGATGCGTCAGCAGGACCTGACGTACGCCGACCAGCGAATGCCCCGAACGCGCGGCGGCCAGCGCGGCCCCCGGCGTCAGATCGAGCAGCAGCGCCCCGTCCACGAGCAGCGACGTCGCCGCCCGCGCCTGTTTCCCCCGCGACAGCGCGCACACCGCGCAGGGGCAGTCGGGACGGGGGAGTCCGAGGGGCGCTCCGGTGCCGAGCAGAGTCAGTTCCACGTAACGATCCTCCCGTGTCGCCGCAACCCGTGCGCGCCCGGCTACGCTGTGGGCAGGAAACCGATCATCCGGTGAGCCCCAGGATCCCCAGGAGGCGGACATGGCATGGACGTGGCGGTTCGAGAATTCCGACGGCACGGAGGTCGCTCCGTCGGTGGCCCCCGAAGAGTTCACCACCCAGGGCGACGCCGAGTCCTGGCTCGGTGAGAACTGGCGCGACCTGCTGGACGGCGGCGCGGACCAGGTGACGCTGTCGGAGGACGGGGCGAAGATCTACGGCCCGATGCCCCTCAACGCGGAGGGCTAGGGCCAGGGCGCCCGGCGACGGGGGAGGGGGCGCGGGCCTGACGGGCCCGCGCCCCCTTTCCGTGCTGCCGGCGGCGCCGCGCCGGTCACCTCGGCGCCAGGAACTGCGTCGCCGCCAGCTCCCCGTACAGCTCGTCCCCCGCCACCAGCTCCCCGTGCGTGCCCACCGCCCGCACCCGGCCCGCCTCCATGACGACGATCCGGTCGGCGAGCGTGACCGTGGACAGCCGGTGGGCCACGACGAGCACCGTGGTCTCCTTCGCGACCTCCGCCACCACGTCCCGCAGCGCCAGCTCGTTGACCGCGTCCAGCTGCGAGGTCGCCTCGTCGAGCAGCAGCAGCCGGGGCTTGCGCAGCAGCGCGCGGGCGATGGCGACGCGCTGCCGCTCGCCGCCCGAGAGCTTGGAGCCGCGGTGGCCGACGACGGTCTCCAGGCCGTCGGGCAGCCGTTCCACCAGGGCGTCGAGACGGGCCCGTACCAGCACCTGCCCGATCTCCTCCTCACTGGCGCCGGGCGCGGCGAAGGTCAGGTTCTCGCGCAGGGTGCCCGACAGGACGGGCGCGTCCTGCTCCACGTACCCGATGGCGGCCCGCAGCTCGTCGAGCGGCCACTCCCGTACGTCACGGCCGTCGACCAGGACCCGGCCGCCGGTCGTCTCGTAGAACCGCTCGACGAGCCCGAAGAGGGTGGTCTTGCCGGCGCCCGACGGGCCGACGAAGGCGGTCATGCCCCGGCCGGGCACGGCGAAGGAGACGCCCTGGTGCACGGGCGGCAGGTCGTCGCGGTAGCGGAAGGAGACCTCGTCGAAGACGACGGACGCGGGCCCGCGTCCCCTCTCCCGCGCTTCGCCCGGCTCCCGCGCCTCGCCCGCCGCTACGGCCCCCGCCGCCCCCAGTGCCTCGACGTCCAGCGCCTCGGCCTCCAGGATCCGCGCGACCGCCGCCGAGCCCACCTGGAACTGCGTCGCCGCCTCCACCAGCTTCGAGATCGGCTCGATCAGGTAGAACAGGAAGAGCAGGAAGGCGATGAGCGAGGAGATCGTGGTGGCCCCCGACGCCACCCGCGCGCCGCCGATCCCGAGCACCGCCAGGAACGACACCTGCACCGCGAGCCCGATCGAGGAGCCCGCGAGCGACTGCCACTTGGCGGACTTCACGCCGTGCCGCCAGGCCTCCTCCGCCGCCGCGTCCACCACCGCCGTCTCCCGGGCCTCCGCGCCCGACGCCTTGATCGTGCGGAACGCCCCGAAGGCCCGCTCCAGGACCGTGGAGATCTCGCCGACCGCCTCCTGCGAACGCCGGGTCGCCGCCGCGATCCGGGGCATGAGCACGGCCACGGCCCCGCCGATCAGCACGATCACGCCGAGCGTGACGCCGAGCAGCACCGGATCCATGAAGCCCATCAGGACCAGCGTGGCGACGAAGGAGAGACCGCCGGTGGCCGCCGACACGACGGACTGGGTGGTGACGGCCCGCAGCAGCGTGGTGTCCGAGGTGATCCGGGACATCAGATCGCCCGGCTGCGTCTTCTCCACCTCCGCGAGGCGCAGCCGGAGCAGCCGCCCGATCAGCGAGCGCCGGGCGGCGAGGACCACCGACTCGGCGGTGCGCTCCAGGACGTACGAGCCGAGCGCCTCGACCGCCGTTCCGAAGACCACGAGGCCGGTCAGGACGAGCAGCACGGCGGTGATCGGCTCGTCGTGGCCGAGCCGGTCCACCAGCGTCTTCGCGGCGAGCGGCTGCGCGAGCCCGCTCGCCGCGCCGATCAGCGCCAGGAGCGCGCCGAGCGCGACGGCGGCCCGGTGCGGCCGGAAGTGGCCGTAGAGCGCACGCCAGACCTGACGGGCGGGAACGGCGGGCGTGGCGGAGGGGGCGGGGACGGCTTCGGTGCGGGTCACACCGGTCAGGACGCGCGGGAGCGGCGGTCACCTGACCGCCGCTCCCGCGCAATCGTGTTCGTACGAACTGTTCGTACGGGCCGTTCGTACGGGTACTAGCCGCGCACCCCGCACAGGTGCAGCAGCCCGGCGATCCGCCGGTACGGGTCGCTCCGGCCCGCCCGGTCCTCCGCCGTGAGCAGCCGCTCCAGCTCGTCCGCGGCCGGCAGGCCCACGTCGCCCGGGAGGCCGTCGGTGAAGACCCGCACGCCGTACCAGGCGTGCAGTGGGGCCGCGATCCCGGCGAGGGTCGAGGTGAGCTCGTCGAGGCGGTCGGCGCGCACCTTCGTGCCGTTGCGGTCGGTGTACGCGTCGGACTCGAAGGCGCCGAGCGCGCCCGCCCAGTCCCCGGCGAGGCCCGGCCGCATGGCCAGCGCCTCCGCGTTGCGCACCACCAGGGAGAGCAGGCCGCCGGGGGCCAGCATCCGGGCCAGGCCGGCGAGCAGGGCGTCCGGCTGGTCGGCGTACATGAGCACGCCGTGACACAGGACGACGTCGAAGCTGCCGGGCAGGAAGTGCACGCCGGTCTCGCGGCCGTCGCCCTGGAGGAGCCGGACCCGCTCGCGGATGCCGGCCGGTTCGGTGGCGAGGGACTCGCGCGCGGCGGTGAGCAGCTCGGGGTCGGCCTCCAGGCCGGTCACGGTGTGTCCGGCGCGGGCGAGGCGCAGCGCCTGGGCGCCCTGGCCCATGCCCGCGTCGAGGATCCGCAGCCGCTGGCCCACCGGGTAGCGGGCGGCTATCTGCTCGTCGAGCTGGCGGGCGACGAGCTCCTGGCGGATCGTGTCGCGCAGCCCGCCGGGCACCACCGGCCAGTGGCCCACCAGGGGCAGCACCTCGGCGGCCCCGGCGGCGCTCATCGCCCCGGTACCCGCCTCGGCCGTCACCGGCTCGGCGTCCGGCTCCGCGACCGCTGCCGATACCGGCTCCGCGGCCAGGTCCGGGGTCGGTTCCACGGCCGGGATCGGGTCCACAACCGGGTCCGGGATCGGCACCGCGGCCGGGTCCGGTCCCGGACCCGTCACCGGGCCGGGGCCCGAAGGGTCCGCGCTCAGGGCCGCTCTCCGCGCTTGACCTGCGGCTTCGGCAGCCGCAGCCGGCGCATCTGGAGCGAGCGCATCAGGGCGTACGGGATCGCACCGCGCGTCGGCTGGTTCGGGAAGCGCTGCTTCAGCTGCTTGCCGAGCCGGATCCAGATGCCGATCGAGTCGATGACGATCAGGACGATCACCGCGGCCCACAGCAGCAGCGAGATGTTCTGCAGCGCGCGGTTGGTGTTGCCGAACAGCGACAGCACCAGGATCACCACGGCGATCGGCAGGAAGAACTCGGCGACCACGAACCGCGAGTCGATGTAGTCGCGGACGAAACGCCGCACCGGTCCCTTGTCGCGGACCGGCAGGTAACGCTCGTCGCCGCTGGCCAGCGCCTCGCGCTGCTTGGCGAGATCCACACGGCGCGCCTCGCGCTGCCGCTTCATGGCCTCCTTGCGATCGGCCGGCGCGGACTGCGCGCGGCGGCGCTGCGACTGCGCGTCGCTCCGCTTGGGAGTCGGGCGGCCCTTGGGGGCCTGCGGGTCGCGGGGCTGCTTGGAGAGGTCCGCCGTCACCTGCTCGGTGGGGGCCTTCTCATCCTTCGAACGGCTACGGAACACAAGGCCAAGCGTACGGGGTGGATGGTGTGGGACCCAGCACGGGCGGGAACGATCCGCTAACGGCCTGCGTCCCTGGCCTTGGAACACCGTGGAAATCGGTGGGACACCGGGGAATCCACTACTCCCTGGGCGGGAGGAGGGATGATCCTCACTCGTCCTTGGGGAGGAGCACATCGGGCCCCGAACAGTGCGGTAATGGAGACATGAACCGTACTGTGGTTCATGTTGGGTGCTGGAGCCGAGTCCGTCAGAAGGGGGCGCGCGAAGCCCATGAGCGGTGTGATGAAGCGTATGGGGATGATCTTCCGCGCGAAGGCAAACAAGGCCCTCGACCGGGCCGAGGATCCGCGCGAGACCCTCGATTACTCGTACCAGAAGCAGCTGGAGCTGCTGCAGAAGGTGCGCCGGGGCGTCGCCGACGTGGCGACCTCCCGCAAGCGCCTGGAGCTGCAGCTGAACCAGCTCCAGGGCCAGTCCGCCAAGCTGGAGGACCAGGGCCGCAAGGCGCTGGCGCTGGGCCGCGAGGACCTGGCGCGTGAGGCGCTGTCCCGCAAGGCCGCGCTCCAGCAGCAGGTGAGCGACCTGGAGGTGCAGCACCAGACGCTGCAGGGCGAGGAGGAGAAGCTCACCCTCGCCGCGCAGCGGCTGCAGGCCAAGGTCGACGCCTTCCGCACCAAGAAGGAGACGATCAAGGCCACGTACACGGCGGCCCAGGCGCAGACCCGGATCGCCGAGTCGTTCTCCGGCATCTCGGAGGAGATGAGCGACGTCGGCCTCGCGATCCAGCGGGCCGAGGACAAGACCGCCCAGCTCCAGGCACGGGCCGGCGCGATCGACGAGCTGCTCGCCTCCGGCGCGCTCGACGACCAGTCGGGCCTGGCCAAGGACGACCTCCAGGCCGAGCTGGACCGGATCTCCGGCGGTTCGGACGTCGAGCTGGAGCTCCAGCGGATGAAGGCCGAGCTGGCCGGCGGACCCTCCGCGCAGCAGCAGGCCATCGAGGGCGGCAACGGCCAGAGCCAGAACCAGTCGCAGCAGCAGTCCCACCCGCGCTACGAGAAGTAGGCGCCCCTTCGCAGCAGGAGGACGGCACGTCATGATCGTACGGATCATGGGGGAGGGCCAGGTCAGCCTGGCCGACAGTCACTTCGCCGAGCTCAACGCGCTCGACGACGAACTCCTGGCCGAGATGGAGTCGGGCGACGAGGCCGGCTTCCGCCGGACCCTCGGCGCCCTGCTCGACAAGGTGCGGGAGCTCGGCACGCCGCTCCCGGACGACGCCCTGGAGCCCTCGGAGCTGATCCTTCCGTCCCCGGACGCGGCCCTCGACGAGGTCCGCGAGATGCTCTCCGGCGAGGGCCTCATCCCCGGCTGACCGCCCGCACGACAGCCCGGCACGACAGCACGGCACGGACCACCGGTGGTGCCCCGTCCTCCGCACAGGGACGGGGCACCGTCGTCTGCGGACCCCGTACCGTCTTCTGTCGTGACGACCAACGGCATCCTGCTCGCGCGGACCCGGGACCGCCTGCGGGCCCATCCGCTCGCCTTCGACGCCGGGCTCGCGGTGCTCGTGTTCGTGGCCATGCTGCTCGCCTCCTTCACCGACCCGCACGGCAGCCCCGAGGGGCCCACCTTCGGCGACCGGACGCCCACCGCCGGCGGGATCGTCCTGATGCTGTGCGGGGCGTCCGCGCTGGTCCTGCGCCGCCGCCGGCCCATCGCGGTGCTCGCCGCCACCTCCGCGTTCGCCCTGGTCGAGCTGGTCGGCGACGCCCGGCCGGCGCCCGTCGCGATGGGCGCCGTCATCGCGCTCTACACCGTCGCCTCGCGCACCGACCGGCCCACCACCTGGCGGCTCGGCCTCGCCACCATGGCGCTGCTGACCGGCACCGCCATGTTCTTCGGCGGCACGCCCTGGTACGCCCAGGAGAACGTGGGCGTCTTCGCCTGGACCGGGATGGCCGCGGCCGCCGGCGACGCCGTGCGCAGCCGCCGGGCGTTCGTCGACGCGATCCGGGAACGGGCCGAGCGCGCCGAGCGCACCCGCGAGGAGGAGGCCCGGCGGCGGGTCGCCGAGGAGCGGCTGCGGATCGCCCGCGACCTGCACGACGTCGTCGCCCACCACATCGCCCTGGTCAACGTGCAGGCGGGCGTCGCCGCCCATGTCATGGACAAGCGGCCCGACCAGGCCAAGGAGGCCCTCGCGCACGTCCGCGCCGCCTCCCGCTCGGCCCTCGACGAGCTGCGCGCCACCGTCGGGCTGCTCCGCCAGTCCGGCGACCCGGAGGCGCCGACCGAGCCGGTGTCGGGCCTCGCCGTCCTCGACGACCTGCTGGCCACCTTCCGCAACGCGGGCCTGCCGGTGGAGCTGACCCGCACCGACGCCGGCGCCGCGCTGCCGGCGGCCGTCGACCTCGCCGCCTACCGGATCATCCAGGAGGCGCTGACCAACGTCCGCAAGCACGCCGGCGCCGACGCCCGCGCCGAGGTGAGCGTGCTCCGCGTGGGCCGCACGGTCGAGATCACCGTCCTCGACGACGGCGCCCCGCCGCCCGCGATCCCCGGACAGGCGGGCGCGGACGGCGGGATCCACGGCGGCGGCCACGGCCTGCTCGGGATGCGCGAGCGGGTCATCGCGCTCGGCGGCACGCTCACCGCCGCACCCCGCTACGGCGGCGGCTTCCGGGTGCAGGCGATACTGCCCGTGACCGGCCGCACGGGGGAGGACCACGGATGACCCGGACCGAGGAGACGGGCCCGATCCGGGTGCTGCTCGCCGACGACCAGGCCCTGCTGCGCAGCGCCTTCAAGGTCCTGGTGAACTCCGAGCCCGACATGGAGGTCGTCGCCGAGGCCGCCGACGGCGCCGAGGCGGTGGCCCGGGCCCGTGACGAACGGCCCGACGTCGTCCTCATGGACATCCGCATGCCCGGGACGGACGGCCTCGCCGCGACCCGGCTGATCACCGCGGACCCGGAGCTCGCCGCCGTACGGATCGTCATGCTGACCACCTTCGAGGTCGACGAGTACGTGGTGCAGTCGCTGCGCGCCGGCGCCTCCGGCTTCCTCGGCAAGGGCGCCGAGCCGGAGGAGCTGCTCGGCGCCATCCGGATCGCGCACGGCGGCGAGGCGCTGCTCTCGCCGGCCGCCACCAAGGGCCTGATCGCCCGCTTCCTCGCGCAGGGCGGCGGCGCCGACCCGGACCGCGAGACGGCGCCGTCGTACGCCGAGCGCCTTGCCGCGCTGACCGCCCGCGAGCGGGAGGTGCTCGTCCTGGTGGCGGGCGGGCACTCCAACGACGAGATCGCCGAGCGGCTCGACGTCAGCCCGCTCACCGTCAAGACGCACGTCAACCGGACCATGGCCAAGCTGGGCGCCCGCGACCGGGCCCAACTGGTGGTCACCGCGTACGAGTCGGGGCTCGTCCGTCCAAGGGTGGAGTGACGGGCGGCTCCGGCGTACTCCAGACGCGGTATGCGCGCCGTAAGGAAGTGGGACCGGGGGCCGAGGATCCGGCCGCGTTCATGGCCGAAGGTAGAGGCGGGCATCTCTGGGTCCGTCACGTCCGGCCCGGTCGCCCGCCTGCCGCGTACGCCACAGAAGAGAGTCCCCATGTCCTGGCTGTCCAGATTCAGCCTCGCGCAACGGGCCCTGATCGGGCTGATGTCCCTCGTCGCGCTCCTCTTCGGAGCGATAGCCGTCCCGCAGCTGAAGCAGCAGCTGTTCCCGTCCATCGAGCTGCCGATGGTCTCGATCCTCGCCCCCTACCAGGGCGCGTCCCCGGACGTGGTCGAGAAGCAGGTCGTCCAGCCGCTGGAGAACAACCTCAAGGCCGTCGACGGCATCAAGGGCATCACGTCCACCGCCTCCGAGGGCAGCGCCGTCATCATGGCCAGCTTCGACTACGGGGACGAGGGGACCAAGCAGCTCGTCGCCGACGTCCAGCAGGCCGTCAACCGGGCCCGCGCCCAGCTGCCGGACTCGGTCGACCCGCAGGTGGTGGCCGGTTCCACCGACGACATCCCGACGGTCGTGCTCGCCGTCACCTCCGACAAGGACCAGCAGGCGCTCGCCGACCAGCTGGACCGGACCGTCGTCCCCGTCCTGGAGGACATCGACGGCGTCGCCCAGGTCCGCGTCGACGGCGTCCGCGACCTCCAGGTCTCCGTCACCCCGGACGAGCGCAAGCTCGCCGCGGCCGGCCTGAGCCCGATGAAGCTCACCGAGGCCATCCGCAACGGCGGCGGCACCATGCCCGCCGGTTCCTTCTCCGAGGCCGGCAAGAGCCGCACCGTCCAGGTCGGCGGCGGCTACACCTCGCTCCAGCAGATCCAGGACCTGCGGATCAAGCCCGAGAAGGGCAAGGCGGTCCGCCTCGGCGACGTCGCCACCGTGAAGCAGGAGGAGGCCACCGCGGTCTCCCTGACCCGCACCAACGGCAAGCCCAGCCTCGCCGTCCTGGCCACCATGGACAAGGACGGCAGCGCCGTCGCCATCTCCGACGCGGTCAAGGACAAGCTGCCCCAGCTGCGCAAGGACCTCGGCTCGGGCGCCGAGCTGACCGTGGTCTCCGACCAGGGCCCGGCCGTCGCCAAGTCGATCTCCGGCCTCACCACCGAGGGCGCGCTCGGCCTCCTCATGGCCGTCCTCGTCATCCTGGTCTTCCTGGCCTCGCTGCGCTCCACCCTGGTCACCGCGGTCTCCATCCCGCTCTCGGTCGTCCTCGCCCTGATCGTGCTGTGGACCCGCGACCTCTCCCTGAACGTGCTGACGCTCGGCGCGCTCACCATCGCCATCGGCCGGGTCGTCGACGACTCGATCGTGGTCCTGGAGAACATCAAGCGGCACCTCGGCTACGGCGAGGAGCGGCAGACCGCGATCGTCACCGCGGTCCGGGAGGTCGCCGGCGCGGTCACCTCCTCGACCCTCACCACCGTCGCCGTCTTCCTGCCGATCGGCCTGGTCGGCGGCATGATCGGCGAGCTGTTCGGCTCCTTCAGCCTCACCGTCACCGCGGCCCTGCTCGCCTCGCTGCTGGTCTCCCTGACGGTCGTCCCGGTCCTCTCGTACTGGTTCCTGCGCGCCCCCAAGGGCACCTCCGAGGACCCGGAGGAGGCCCGCCGCGCCGCCGAGGAGAAGGAGACGAGGAGCCGTCTGCAGCGCGCGTACGTGCCGGTGCTGCGCTTCGCCACCCGGCGCCGCGCCACCAGCATCGTCATCGCCTTCGTGGTCCTCTTCGGCACCTTCGGCATGGCGCCGCTGCTGAAGACCAACTTCTTCGACCAGGGCGACCAGCCGGTCCTGACGGTCAAGCAGAAGCTGGCCCCGGGCACCAGCCTCGCCGCCTCGGACGAGGCCGCGAAGAAGGTCGAGAAGGTCCTCGCCGGCACCAAGGGCGTCAAGGACTACCAGGTCACCGTCGGCTCCTCCGGCTTCATGGCGGCCTTCGGCGGCGGCACCGGCGCCAACCAGGCCTCGTACCAGGTGACCCTGGAGGACTCCGCCTCGTACGAGAAGACCCGCGACGCCCTGCACGAGGCCTTCGGCAAGCTCGACGGCATCGGTGACACCACCGTCGCCGCCGGGGCCGGCTTCGGCAACCAGGACCTCAGCGTGGTCGTCAAGGCCGCCGACCCGGCGACCCTGAAGAAGGCCTCCCAGCAGGTCCAGGACGCCGTCGCCCAGCTCAAGAACGTCACCGACGTGCAGAGCGACCTGTCCCAGTCGGTGCCGCGGATCTCGGTCCGGGCCAACGAGAAGGCGGCCGACGCCGGCTTCGACGACACCACCCTCGGCATGGTCGTGGCCCAGGCGGTGCACGGCACCCCGGCGGCCAAGGCGGTCCTCGACGACACCGAGCGGGACGTCCTGATCACCTCCGCGCACCCGGCCACCACCCTGGCCGAGCTGAAGGCGCTGCCGCTCGGCCCGGTCACGCTCGGCGACATCGCGCACGTCGACCTGGTGCCCGGCCCGGTCTCCATGACCCGGATCGACGGCGCCCGCGCGGCGACGATCTCGGCCAAGCCGACCACGGACAACACCGGCGCGGTGAGCGCCGAGCTCCAGACGAAGATCAACGCGCTGGACCTGCCCGACGGCGCCACCGCCTCCATCGGCGGCGTCTCCCAGGACCAGTCCGACGCCACCGGCAAGATGGGCCTGGCGATGCTCGCCGCCGTGGCGATCGTCTTCATGCTCCTGGTCGCGACCTTCCGCTCGCTGATCCAGCCGCTGATCCTGCTGGTCTCCATCCCGTTCGCGGCCACCGGCGCCATCGGCCTGCTGGTCGCCACCGGCACGGCGATGGGCGTCCCGGCGATGATCGGCATGCTGATGCTCATCGGCATCGTGGTCACCAACGCGATCGTCCTGATCGACCTGATCAACCAGTACCGGGCCCAGGGCCTCGGCGTGATCGAGGCCGTCGTCGAGGGCGGCCGGCACCGGCTGCGCCCGATCCTCATGACGGCCCTGGCGACGATCTTCGCCCTGCTCCCGATGGCGCTCGGGGTCACCGGCGAGGGCGGCTTCATCGCCCAGCCGCTGGCCGTGGTGGTGATCGGCGGTCTGATCACCTCGACGCTGCTGACCCTGCTGCTCGTGCCGACGCTCTACGCGATGGTGGAGCTCCGCAAGGAGCGCCGCGCGAAGAAGAAGGCGGCGAAGCGGGAGAAGAAGGCGGCCGGCGACACCCCGGTCCCGCCGCAGACGAAGGAGCCGGCCGCGGTCTGATCCGTACGGACCCGCGCACGGCATTATGACGAAGGGGCGCCCCGCATCGCGCGGGGCGCCCCTTTCGCATGTCCGTACGAGGAATCGTTACGGCAGCGCCAGCATCCGCTCCAGCGCGAGCTTGG
Organism: Streptomyces sp. NPDC004327; assembly: GCF_042873935.1. NCBI lineage: Bacteria > Bacillati > Actinomycetota > Actinomycetes > Kitasatosporales > Streptomycetaceae > Streptomyces > Streptomyces sp. NPDC004327. The sequence continues at coordinate 904,689 of NZ_JBIAME010000002.1, forward strand.
CGAACGCCTCCGTCTCCTTGTCGACCTCGATCCGGTTGACCAGGTTGCCCTCGGCGAGGGACTCCAGGGTCCACACCAGGTGCGGCAGGTCGATCCGGTTCATGGTCGAGCAGAAGCAGACCGTCTTGTCGAGGAAGACGATCTCCTTGCCCTCGGGGGCGAAGCGGTTCGCCAGGCGGCGGACCAGGTTCAGCTCGGTGCCGATCGCCCACTTCGAGCCGGCCGGGGCCGCCTCCAGGGCCTTGATGATGTACTCCGTGGAGCCCACGTAGTCGGCCGCGGCGACGACCTCGTGCTTGCACTCGGGGTGGACGAGCACGTTGACGCCCGGGATGCGCTCGCGCACGTCGTTGACCGAGTCCAGGCTGAAGCGGCCGTGCACCGAGCAGTGGCCGCGCCACAGGATCATCTTCGCGGCGCGCAGCTCCTCGGTGGTGAGCCCGCCGTTCGGCTTGTGCGGGTTGTAGACCACGCAGTCGTCCAGGGACATGCCCATGTCGCGGACGGCGGTGTTGCGGCCCAGGTGCTGGTCCGGCAGGAAGAGCACCTTCTCGCCCTGCTCGAAGGCCCAGTCCAGGGCCTTCTTCGCGTTGGACGAGGTGCAGATCGTGCCGCCGTGCTTGCCGGTGAACGCCTTGATGTCGGCCGAGGAGTTCATGTACGAGACGGGCACGACCTGCTCGGCGATGCCGGCCTCGGTCAGCACGTCCCAGCACTCGGCGACCTGCTCGGCGGTGGCCATGTCGGCCATCGAGCAGCCCGCGGCCAGGTCCGGCAGCACGACCTTCTGGTCGTCACCGGTCAGGATGTCCGCGGACTCGGCCATGAAGTGCACGCCGCAGAAGACGATGTACTCGGCCTCCGGCTTGGCGGCGGCGTCACGCGCGAGCTTGAAGGAGTCGCCGGTGACGTCGGCGAACTGGATGACCTCGTCACGCTGGTAGTGGTGGCCGAGGACGAAGACCTTGTCCCCGAGCTTCTCCTTGGCGGCGCGGGCACGCTCCACCAGGTCCGGGTCGGAGGGCGACGGGAGGTCGCCGGGGCACTCCACGCCGCGCTCGCTCTTGGGGTCGGCCTCCCGGCCGAGCAGCAGGAGGGCGAGCGGCGTCGGCTGGACGTCCAGGGGCTGGGCGGTGGTCACGTCACGCACCCTTTCTGCATCTGAGGTGAGCCTCGTAAAGCCTTTTCGTCTAAATGACGCTATCTATCATAACCGGTTCACGTCACTTTGACGATGTCCATAGTGTCGATGTGACGAATTCGCCTTCCGCGTCGGTGGACAGCGTGTGCGAGCATGAAAAGAGGTAAAAGACGCGCCCCGGCCCCGTCCGCCCCGGAATGAATCCGCGGCCGTGCCGGTTGCAACGTCGGCAAGCAGTCTCCGTACAACCCGGGAGAGATGTAGATGTCCGTATCGGACGAGACCAGCACCGTCACCGACGGCATCATCCTGACCGACGCCGCCGCGGCCAAGGTCAAGGCCCTGCTCGACCAGGAAGGCCGCGACGACCTGGCTCTGCGCGTCGCCGTTCAGCCCGGTGGCTGCTCCGGCCTGCGCTACCAGCTGTTCTTCGACGAGCGCTCGCTCGACGGCGACGTCGTCAAGGACTTCGATGGCGTCAAGGTCGTCACCGACCGCATGAGCGCCCCGTACCTGGGCGGCGCGCAGGTCGACTTCGTCGACACCATCGAGAAGCAGGGCTTCACGATCGACAACCCGAACGCCACGGGTTCCTGCGCCTGCGGCGACAGCTTCAGCTAAGCCGTAGCGCTCGGCCGTACGTACGCGAGAGGGCGGCACCCACACCGTGGGTGCCGCCCTCTCGCGCGTCCAGGGCCCGCGACCGGGGCCTGGCGACCGGGGCCTGCGACCGGGGCCTATCCGCGGGGCTACGACCGGGGCACGGGCTGTCCGCTCGCCCCGTCCACCACCGCCCGGCCGTCCAGCGGTGCGTCCAGCGTCACCGTCTTCGTGATCTCCACGGCGATCGCGATGCACGCCTTGCCGGGCTCCGTCGGCTGCTCGGCGATCCGCACGGTCACCTCCCGCGGGGTCTCGTCCGCCGTGACGGTGTACGTGCTGCACACCCCGCCCCAGAAGGTCACCGACAGCTGCCGGCCGCTCGCGTCCGCCTTGTACGCGCTGATCTGCCGCTCCGCCTTCGCCGGCGGCGCCGACTGAGCCGGTGCCGTCAGATACCGGGGCTCCACCGCCGTCCGCACCACCGTGTACGGCTTCGCGCCGGCCTGCTCCCGTGCCTCGAACAGCCACGCCGGCACCAGGGACACCTCGCCGCCCACGTCCTGCGCGGCCAGCCCGAAGACGGCGCCCGTGACCGTGACCACATGCGGCTTCGGCGCCGGGCAGGGGGAGTCCGCCCGGCTCGGGTCGCCCTCGCCCTGCGCCTTGCCCGCCGGCGGGTCGATCGCGCAGCCGCCGATCCCGGCCGCTCCGGTGCCCTTCTCCGCCCGGTTCAGCTCGTCCAGCGCCTGCTGCGCCCCGATCACCGGATACGCGGCGCCCTTGGCCGGCTCGACCAGCCGCCCGCTCCCGGCCACCACGGAGCCGTCGGGGCCCACCTGGATGCCGGTCGACCAGCCGTACGTGGGCAGGCCGTCGACGACCGGGTCGGCGTTGACCACCCGTACCGAGCCGTTCATGATCTGGGTCGCGTCCAGCTTGGCGTCGTCCTGGCCGATCGCCTTGAGGACCGGCGCCACCGCCGCCTTCGCCGCCGCCTCGCTCACGGGAGAACCGCCGCCCGCCGGGGGCTTCGCCTCGCCCGGCGGCGGGCACTCCTTGCCCTTGAGACAGGTGTCGCCGACCGGGCCGCCGTCGTGGCGGCTGATCGTCCAGCTCCCCGGCGCCCGCTCCGACACGTCGAGCCGCAGCCCGTTCGTGTCCTTCTCCGGCGTCAGCTGCCACACCCCGGACACCAGCCGGGGCGTGCCGGCCAGCCCGAGGGCCCGGGCCAGCCGGGTCACCTCCGCCGAGGTGACCCGGCCCTCGGGCCGGTGGACAGCGGCCGAGGAGGGCCCATGGGGGAGGGGGCCCCGGACCCGGTAGACGGTCCCGCCGGAACCGCCCGGGTCGGGTTCGCCCGGCGCGATCCCCGGACCGCCGCCCTGCTTCGGCGCCGAGGGCGCCGACGTGCCTCCGGCACCGGCACCGCCACTGGCACCGGTACTGCCACCGCCACCGCCGTCGCCGTTGGCCGTGGCGGCGTAGTACACGCCTCCGCCGCCCACGAGGAGCACCGCCGCCGCCACCGAGGTGACAAGAAACGGACGCTTCCCCGAACGCGCGGTCCGCGTCTGTGGACTGCTCACCATTCGCTCCTTCCCAAGGACATCCCTGGGACGGGAACGACGGTCAACCGGTTCCGGTTCTGGTGTCAGATCCCGTACTCGGGTGTCGCGGCGATCAGCCGGGCCGACGCGGCCGGCACGCGTACGCCGTGGATCAGCGCAGGTGAGACCGGAGCGGCGGCCGGCACGGAGTCGGGGACCCAGTGCGGGGCCATCCGCGCGCCGTCCCCGCACAGCTCGGCGAGGCTGAACTCGGACTCCTGGGGCTCACGAGGAGCGGGGTACTCGGTCATGGCGGCACGGTACGCACGCCCGGGCGCCGGGGAAAAGACCTACTCTGGGGTAGTTTCCGCTGTTCGGCTTCCGCCCCCGCACCCGGTAGCGTGAACTGTCATTACCGTCCTTCCCCACGGGAGCATCCAGCCGTGCGTATCGCAGTCACCGGCTCCATCGCCACCGACCACCTCATGACCTTCCCGGGCCGGTTCGCCGACCAGCTCGTGGCGGACCAGCTGCACACGGTCTCGCTCTCCTTCCTCGTCGACAACCTCGACATCCGACGGGGCGGCGTGGGCCCGAACATCTGCTTCGGAATGGGCCAGCTCGGCGGCAACCCGATCCTGGTGGGCGCGGCCGGTTACGACTTCGACGAGTACCGTGCCTGGCTCGACCGGCACGGCGTCGACACCACCTCGGTCCGCATCTCCGAGGTCCTGCACACCGCCCGCTTCGTCTGCACCACGGACAAGGACCACAACCAGATCGGCTCCTTCTACACCGGCGCCATGAGCGAGGCCCGGCTGATCGAGCTCAAGGCCGTCGCCGACCGCGTGGGCGGCCTCGACCTGGTCCTGATCGGCGCCGACGACCCCGAGGCGATGCTCCGCCACACGGAGGAGTGCCGGACCCGCGAGATCGCCTTCGCCGCCGACTTCTCGCAGCAGATCGCGCGGATGGACGGCGAGGAGATCCGCACGCTGCTCGACGGCGCCACCTACCTCTTCTCCAACGAGTACGAGAAGGGCCTCATCGAGTCGAAGACCGGCTGGACCGACGAGGAGATCCTTAGCCGCGTCGGCCACCGGGTCACCACCCTCGGCTCGCGCGGTGTGCGCATCGAGCGTGTCGGCGAGGACCCGATCGAGGTCGGCTGCCCGGAGGAGGACGCCAAGGTCGACCCGACCGGCGTCGGCGACGCCTTCCGCGCCGGCTTCCTGACCGGTCTCGCCTGGGGCGTCGGCCTGGAGCGCGCCGCCCAGGTCGGCTGCATGCTCGCCACCCTGGTGATCGAGACCCTGGGCACCCAGGAGTACACCCTGCGCCGCGCCAACTTCATGGAGCGCTTCACCAAGGCCTACGGCGAGGACGCCGCCGCCGAGGTCCAGGCGCACCTCTCCTGACGCACGGCTTCTCGCGGGAGCCCCGGGGCGCACGCCCCGGGGCTCCCGCGCGTTCAGGACACACGCCGCACCACGTACGCCGTCCCGCCCTTCGGCGACGGCTCCTCGCCCACGTACTCCTGCCCCCGCATCTCGCACCACGCCGGGATGTCCAGGCGCGCCGCCCCGTCGTCCGAGAGGACGGTGACCGTGCCGCCCACCGGGACGTCGCCGATCACCTTGGCGAGCTCGATGACCGGGATCGGGCAGCGCCGGCCGAGGGCGTCGACCACGAGGGTGCCGGCCGCCGCCACCGGAGGTGAGGTCATCGCCGCCGGGACGCCGAGCCGCTCGCGCACCGAGGACACCACACCCGGCAGGACGGCCAGGAAGCGGTCCACGTCCTCCTCCGCCGTGCCCGCCGGCAGCGACACCCGGACGTTGCCCTCGCTCAGCACGCCCATCGCGCGCAGCACATGGCTGGGCGTCAGCGTCGAACTCGTGCACGAAGAACCGGACGAAACGGAGAAACCCGCCCGGTCCAGCTCGGCCAGCAGCGTCTCCCCGTCGACATAGAGACAGGAGAACGTGACGAGGTGGGGCAGCCGGCGCACCGGATCGCCCACCACCTCCACGTCCCCCACCAGTTCCGGCACCCGTGCCCGGATCCGGTCCACCAGCACCCGCAGCCGCGCCGACTCGGCCGCGGCCTGTGCCCGCACCGCCCGCAGCGAGGCCGCCGCCGCCACGATCGCCGGCAGGTTCTCGAAGCCCGGCGCGCGCCCCGACTCCCGTTCGTCCGACGGGCCTTGCGGCGCGAACCGGACCCCCTTGCGCACCGCGAGCAGCCCGACGCCCGCCGGACCGCCCCACTTGTGCGCGCTCGCCGCGAGCAGCGACCAGCCCTCCGGCACCGGCCCCCAGCCCAGCGACTGCGCCGCGTCCACCAGCAGCGGCACCTGTGCCGCCCGGCAGGCCGCCGCCACCTCGGCCACCGGCTGCTCCGTGCCCACCTCGTGGTTGGCGGACTGCAGACAGGCGAGGGCGGTGCGGGAGTCGAGCGCCGCCGCGAAGACCTCCGGGTCCACCGCGCCCGAGCGCCCCACCGGCACCTCGGTCACCGTCCCGCCCGCCGCCGCGTGCGCCTCGCCGGCGTGCAGCACGGAGGAGTGCTCGACCGCCGACACCACGAGCCGGTCCCCGGCCCGCCGGCGCCCGGCGAGCGCCCCGGCGACGCCCGCGTGAACCGCGCGCGTCCCCGAAGGAGTGAACACGAGCTCGTCGGGCCGGCAGCCGACCGCCTCCGCCGCCGCCTCCCGCGCCGCGTCGAGCAGCATCCGGGCCCGCCGCCCCTCCCGGTAGAGCCGGGCCGGATCGGCCCAGCCCTCGTCCAGGGCGGCGAGCAGCGCCTGACGGGCGACGGGGTGCAGCGGAGCCGCCGATGCGGCGTCGAAGTACGGCATCCCGTCACGCTATCCCCGCCCGGGCGACTGGCCGTCAGAAGCCCCGCCCGTGCGGCCCGTACGCCGCCGAACGGCCCCCTGGTACCCGCCTCCAACACGCCGGAGTCCACCCCTTCGGGGGCTCGGACGGCGCGTTGGGCACCCTCCCCGCGCGACCCCAAATAGCGTCCAGTAGGGTTTGGTCCGCATAAACATCCAAACCCCTGCCCGCGGCCGGGGCGGCGACCGACCAGCGAGACGGACGGCCGTGGCAGCCGACCTCGCGGGCCGAGACTCTCGGGAAGGCGCTACGTGAGTCCCAACGGCTCCGACCGCTCGTCGCGGCGCCCGATGCGGCGGAAGCTGCCGCAGGTGCTGACTGCGGGCCTGATCCTGGCGACAGCCACCGGCTGCTCGTACAACTGGAAAGACTTCCCCCGCCTTGGCATGCCCACCCCGGTGACGGAAGAGGCTCCGCGGATCCTCTCCCTGTGGCAGGGTTCCTGGGCCGCCGCGCTCGTCACCGGCATCCTGGTGTGGGGCCTGATCATCTGGGCCACCATCTTCCACCGGCGCAGCCGCACCAAGGTCGAGGTACCTCCGCAGACCCGTTACAACATGCCCATCGAGGCGCTGTACACGGTCACGCCGCTCATCATCGTGTCGGTGCTCTTCTACTTCACCGCGCGCGACGAGTCCAAGCTCCTCGAGCTCACCCCGAAGCCGGCACACACGGTCAACGTGGTCGGCTACCAGTGGAGCTGGGGCTTCAACTACATCGAGAACGTTCCCGGTGTGACCGGTGACGCCAAGAAGGACAAGAACCTCTCGGCGATCCCGGACAAGTTCCAGAACGATTTCCCGGACAGCGCGGGCGGCGTCTACGACGCCGGCATCCCCGGCACCCGGAACCCGCAGACCGGCAACCCGGGCCCGACCCTGTGGCTGCCGAAGGGCGAGAAGGTCCGGTTCGTCCTGACCTCGCGTGACGTCATCCACTCCTTCTGGGTGGTGCCCTTCCTGATGAAGCAGGACGTCATCCCGGGTCACACCAACTCCTTCGAGGTCACCCCGACCCAGGAGGGCACGTTCCTCGGCAAGTGCGCCGAGCTGTGCGGTGTCGACCACTCCCGGATGCTCTTCAACGTCAAGGTGGTCTCCCCGGAGCGCTACCAGGCGCACCTGAAGGAGCTCGCGGCGAAGGGGCAGACCGGCTACATCCCGTCGGGCATCGAGCAGACGGACCCGGCTCGGAATGCGGAGAAGAAGTCGCTGTGAGCATTCTCAACGAACCCCATGGGGCGGCCGCGGCTGAGGACTCGTACGAGAACGAGCTCCCGGTCAGCCGCAAGCAGCCCGGCAACGTCGTGGTCAAGTGGCTCACCACCACCGACCACAAGACGATCGGCACGATGTACCTGCTGACGTCGTTCGTGTTCTTCATCATCGGCGGCATCATGGCGCTCTTCATGCGCGCCGAGCTGGCCCGTCCGGGCACGCAGATCATGTCGAACGAGCAGTTCAACCAGGCGTTCACGATGCACGGCACGATCATGCTGCTGATGTTCGCGACGCCGCTGTTCGCCGGTTTCGCGAACTGGATCATGCCGCTGCAGATCGGCGCGCCCGACGTGGCGTTCCCGCGGCTGAACATGTTCGCCTACTGGCTGTACCTCTTCGGCTCGATCATCGCCGTCGCCGGCTTCCTCACCCCGCAGGGTGCCGCCGACTTCGGCTGGTTCGCCTACTCCCCGCTGTCGGACGCCGTCCGCTCGCCGGGTGTCGGCGCCGACATGTGGATCATGGGTCTGGCCTTCTCCGGCTTCGGCACGATCCTCGGCTCGGTCAACTTCATCACCACGATCATCTGCATGCGCGCTCCGGGCATGACGATGTTCCGCATGCCGATCTTCACCTGGAACGTGCTGCTGACCGGTGTCCTGGTCCTGCTCGCCTTCCCGGTCCTGGCGGCCGCGCTGTTCGCCCTGGAGGCGGACCGCAAGTTCGGTGCCCACGTCTTCGACGCGGCCAACGGCGGCGCACTGCTCTGGCAGCACCTCTTCTGGTTCTTCGGACACCCAGAGGTGTACATCATCGCCTTGCCCTTCTTCGGCATCATCTCCGAGGTCATCCCGGTCTTCAGCCGCAAGCCGATGTTCGGCTACATCGGTCTGGTGGCCGCGACCATCGCGATCGCCGGTCTGTCCGTGACCGTGTGGGCGCACCACATGTACGTCACCGGTGGCGTGCTCCTCCCGTTCTTCTCCTTCATGACGTTCCTCATCGCCGTTCCGACCGGCGTGAAGTTCTTCAACTGGATCGGAACGATGTGGAAGGGCTCGCTGTCCTTCGAGACCCCGATGCTCTGGGCCGTCGGCTTCCTGGTCACCTTCACCTTCGGTGGTCTGACCGGCGTCATCCTGGCCTCGCCCCCGATGGACTTCCACGTCTCCGACTCGTACTTCGTCGTGGCGCACTTCCACTACGTGATCTTCGGCACCGTGGTCTTCGCGATGTTCTCCGGCTTCCACTTCTGGTGGCCGAAGTTCACCGGCAAGATGCTGGACGAGCGCCTCGGCAAGATGACCTTCTGGACGCTGTTCGTGGGCTTCCACGGCACGTTCCTGGTGCAGCACTGGCTGGGTGCCGAGGGCATGCCGCGTCGTTACGCGGACTACCTCGCCGCCGACGGCTTCACCACGCTGAACACGATCTCGACGATCTCGTCGTTCCTGCTCGGCCTGTCGATGCTGCCGTTCTTCTACAACGTGTGGAAGACCGCCAAGTACGGCAAGAAGATCGAGGTCGACGACCCGTGGGGCTACGGCCGTTCGCTCGAGTGGGCGACGTCCTGCCCGCCGCCGCGGCACAACTTCCTCACCCTGCCGCGGATCCGTTCCGAATCCCCGGCGTTCGACCTGCACCACCCTGAGATCTCGGCTCTCGACCAGCTCGAGAACAAGCCTCACGAGGTGGCGGCCCTCAGCGGCGGCAAGGAGGCCGGCAAGTGAAGATCCAGGGCAAGATGTTCATCTGGCTGAGCGTCTTCGTCCTCGCCATGGCGATCGTCTATGGCGTGTGGTCGAAGGAGCCGGTCGGTACGACGGCGCTGTTCCTGGCGTTCGGCCTCTGCATCATGATCGGCTACTACCTGGCCTTCACGGCCCGGCGGGTCGACGCCATGGCGCAGGACGACAAGGAGGCCGACGTCGCGGACGAGGCCGGCGAGGTGGGCTTCTTCGCCCCCCACAGCTGGCAGCCGCTCTCGCTGGCCATCGGCGGTGCGCTCGCGTTCCTCGCCATCGCGATGGGCTGGTGGCTGCTGTACTTCTCGGCGCCGCTGATCCTCGTCGGCATCTGGGGCTGGGTCTTCGAGTTCTACCGCGGTGAGAACCAGAACCAGTAGCAGGCAGCAGCACGAGCAGGACCCCGCAACACCCCGAGGGGCCCGGTCACTTCGCTTCGGAAGTGACCGGGCCCCTCGTTTGCTCCGCTCGGCGCGCCGGGCGCGGGGATTGTTCTTAACGTGAAGTCATGAACGACACGCCGCGCATTCGGACTGTTCTGAGCTGCACCCTTCTGGCCCTCACCGTCACCGCCGGTGCCACCGCGTGTGCGGGCTCCGAGGACCATCCGCTGTCGGCGAGGCCCTACGACGCGTCCGACGAGATCGCCTTCAACGCCCCCGGCGGCGGGAAGAAGGCGGACCCCGACAAGCCCCTGGAGATCACCGCCAAGGCCGACGACGGGCGGATCACCGACGTCACCGCCACCGACGAGACCGGACACCACCTGGCCGGCGAACTCAGCGCCGACGGCCGCAGATGGCGCTCCACGGCCGCTCTCGCGGCCGGCGCGCGCTACACCGTCCAGGTGGCCACCGAGGACGCGGACGGCGCTCCAGGGACCCGTACGTTCACGTTCGAGACGGCACCGGCCAAACGGGCCCTCACCGTCGCGTTCGGCCCCGAGGCGGGCAAGTACGGCGTCGGGCAGCCGATCACGGCCGAGCTGAGCGTCCCGGTCAAGGACAAGGCGGCCCGCGCCGTCGTCGAACGGGCGCTCAAGGTCCGCTCCACGCCCGCCGTCGAGGGCGCCTGGTACTGGGTGGACGACAAGGAACTGCACTTCCGTCCGAAGGAGTACTGGCCCACCGGCGCCACCGTCACCGCCACCGGCAACCTCGACGGCCTGAAGGTCGGCGACAAGCTCTACGGCGGCGCGTCCAAGCCGCTCACGCTCACCATCGGCGACCGCATCGAGGCGACCGCGGACGCGAGCGAGCACCAGATGACGGTGAAGCGGAACGGAGAAGTGATCAACACCATTCCGGTGACCACCGGAAAACCGGGCTTCTCCACCCGAAACGGCATCAAGGTGGTGCTCGGCAAGGAGTACTACGTCCGGATGCGGGGCACCAGCATCGGCATCTCCGAGGGCAGCTCCGACTCGTACGACCTGCCCGTCTACTACGCCACCCGGGTGACCTGGAGCGGCGAGTACGTGCACGCCGCCCCCTGGTCGGTGGGCTCCCAGGGCGTCGCCAACGTCAGCCACGGCTGTGTCGGCATGTCGACCGACAACGCCGCCTGGTTCTACGAGACCGTCCGCCCCGGCGACATCGTCCAGGTCGTCAACAGCGAGGGCGAGATGATGGACCCGTTCGGCAACGGCTTCGGCGACTGGAACGTCTCCTGGGCCAAGTGGCGCAAGGGCAGCGCCCTGGTGACGGACGGCGGCTCGGACCCCGGCGCCACCGAGGACGCCAAGGCCCGCCTGCGGCCCTCCCTCTAGCCCCTGCGGGCGCCCCGCGCGCCCACAGGCCTTCCTAGGCGTCCACGGACAGCCGTGAGCGCAGCAGACCCGCCAGCGACGCCGCGAACTCCACCGGTTCCACCGGAAGGGTGATCGCGGCGTCCGCGCGGCTCCAGGTGGCCAGCCAGGCGTCCTGCGGACGGCCGATCAGCAGCAGGACGGGAGGGCAGTGGAACACCTCGTCCTTGATCTGCCGGCACACGCCCATGCCGCCGGCCGGCACCGCCTCGCCGTCCAGCACGCACACGTCGATGCCGCCCCGGTCCAGCTCCTCCAGGACCGCCGGCAGCGTCGCGCACTCGACGAACTCGACCGGGGGAACATCGGTGGCGGGCCTGCGCCCGGCCGCCAGACGCACCTGCGCCCGGGTGTTGGCGTCGTCGGAGTAGACCAGGACCGTGGCGCTCGACTGCATCGTTCCTCCGTGAAGGTGGTCGGCCGTTGCGCGGATGCTACTCCGGTCCACACCTCGTCAACACCCGTTCAACACCTGTTCGAAGGGTGTCGGAACCCCGCCGCGATGGGCCGTTCGGGCAGGACACGCGGCCCGGACACTCCGAACGGCACCCCCCGGAGTGAGGGCGGGATAAGCGACCGACATAATGTCGGTCGTGGCGACAGTAACGACAGTAGAAACCGGGCACGCGCACCCGTCGGTCAATCGACCGAACCTCACCAGCGTCGGAACCATCATCTGGCTGAGTTCCGAGCTGATGTTCTTCGCGGCCCTCTTCGCGATGTACTTCACCCTGCGATCCGTGATGGGTCCGGAGTTCTGGGCGGAAAAGGCTCATGCCTTGAACCTCCCGTTCTCCGCGACGAACACCACGATCCTGGTGCTCTCCTCCCTCACCTGTCAGCTCGGCGTCTTCGCCGCCGAGCGGGGCGACGTGAAGAAGCTCCGGACGTGGTTCATCATCACCTTCGTGATGGGCGCGATCTTCATTGGCGGCCAGGTCTTCGAGTACACCGAGCTGGTCAAGAAGGACGGCCTCTCGCTGTCCTCGGACCCGTACGGCACGGTGTTCTACCTGACCACCGGCTTCCACGGCCTGCACGTGACGGGCGGTCTCATCGCCTTCCTGCTGGTCCTCGGCCGGACGTACGCCGCCAAGAGGTTCACTCACGAGCAGGCAACCGCCGCCATCGTCGTGTCCTACTACTGGCACTTCGTCGATGTCGTCTGGATCGGCCTCTTCGCCACGATCTACTTGATCAAGTAATCGGGCTCCGCCCTCCGGGCGGAGACACATCCAGCAAGCATCGACGCAGAAGATCCTGACACCGGGGTAATCCGTGAAAAAGCTCTCCGCACGACGACGCCATCCGCTGGCGGCGGTCGTCGTCCTACTTCTCGCGCTGGCGGCAACTGGGGGGCTGTACGCCGCGTTCGCGCCCGCGGGCACGGCCAAGGCCGATGACACCGCCCAGTCCCTCGCCATCGAGGAGGGCAAGAAGCTCTACTCCGTCGGCTGCGCCAGCTGCCACGGAACCGGCGGTCAGGGCACCTCTGACGGCCCGTCCCTGGTCGGCGTGGGTTCGGCGGCGGTGGACTTCCAGGTCGGCACCGGCCGTATGCCCGCCCAGCAGCCGGGCGCCCAGGTCCCGAGGAAGAAGGTCATCTACACGCAGGCTCAGATCGACCAGCTTGCGGCGTACGTCGCCTCTCTCGGCGCCGGCCCGATCGCGCCGAAGGAAAGCCAGTACAGCCCTGACGGCGCCGACATCGCCAAGGGTGGCGAGCTGTTCCGCAGCAACTGCGCCCAGTGCCACAACTTCACCGGCGAGGGCGGCGCGCTGACCTACGGCAAGTACGCACCCTCCCTCGAGGGCGTGGACCCGAAGCACCTCTACGAGGCCATGCAGACCGGCCCGCAGAACATGCCCTCCTTCCCCGACACCACGATGCCGGAGAAGCAGAAGAAGGACATCATCGCCTACGTCCAGGCCGTCAACAGCGACAAGGCCGACAACCCGGGTGGTCTCAAGCTCGGTGGCCTCGGCCCCGTCAGCGAGGGTCTGTTCGCGTGGGTCTTCGGCCTGGGCGCGCTGATCGCAGTTGCCATCTGGGTCGCGGCCCACACCGCTAAGGCCAAGAAGTCATGAGTACCCAAGAGAATCCAGAAGAGAACCTGCCGACCGTGCAGGACACCGCGCACGGCGCGGTGAAGGTCGCCGACGACCCGTTCGCCGACCCGGGCCTTCCGCCCCACAAGCCGCGCATCCAGGACATCGACGAGCGGGCCGCCCGCCGGTCCGAGCGTGCGGTCGCCTTCATGTTCGCGCTGTCGATGCTGGCCACGATCGGCTTCATCGCCTCGTACGTGATCTTCCCGGTCGACCAGATCGTGTACATCTGGCCGCTCGGCCGGGTGTCCTCGCTCAACTTCGCGCTGGGTCTGACCCTCGGTGCGGCGCTGTTCTTCATCGGCGCGGGCGCGGTCCACTGGGCCCGCACCCTGATGTCCGACGTCGAGATCGCCGACGAGCGTCACCCGATGGCGGCGTCGCCCGAGGTCAAGGCGAAGGTCATGGCGGACTTCGCGGCCGGTGCCGCCGAGTCCGGCTTCGGCCGCCGCAAGCTGATCCGCAACACGCTCTTCGGAGCGATGGCGATGGTTCCGCTGTCCGGCATCGTCCTGCTGCGTGACATGGGTCCGCTGCCCGAGGAGAAGCTCCGCAGCACGCTGTGGTCCAAGGGCAAGCAGCTCATCAACATGAACACGCACGAGCCGCTGCGTCCCGAGGACGTCGCGGTGGGTTCGCTGACCTTCGCGATGCCCGAGGGCCTCTCGGAGCACGACGAGCACTTCCAGACCCAGATCGCCAAGGCCGCCCTGATGATCGTCCGGATCCAGCCGGACGACATCAAGGACAAGCGCGAGCTCGAGTGGTCTCACGAGGGCATCGTCGCCTTCTCGAAGATCTGCACCCACGTCGGCTGCCCGATCTCGCTGTACGAGCAGCAGACGCACCACGTGCTCTGCCCGTGCCACCAGTCCACCTTCGACCTGTCCGACGGCGCCCGCGTCATCTTCGGCCCGGCCGGCCACGCCCTGCCGCAGCTGCGGATCGGCGTGAACGACAAGGGTTACCTCGAGGCGCTCAGCGACTTCGAAGAGCCCGTCGGTCCTGCCTTCTGGGAGCGCGGATGAGCACCGTGACCAACACGCGTAAGCAGGCGCCCCGCGGTGAGCGGATCGCCGACTGGGCCGACGGACGCCTGGGGATCTACACGCTGGCCAAGGCCAACATGCGGAAGATCTTCCCGGACCACTGGTCCTTCATGCTGGGCGAGGTCTGCCTCTACAGCTTCCTCATCATCATCCTGACCGGTGTCTACCTGACGCTGTTCTTCCACCCGTCTATGAACGAGGTGGAGTACATGGGGCCCTACGTCCCGCTCCAGGGTCAGCTGATGTCCGAGGCGTTCAACTCGACCATGCACATCTCCTTCGAGGTGCGCGGTGGTCTGCTGATCCGGCAGATCCACCACTGGGCGGCGCTGATCTTCCTCGCCGGCATGTTCGTGCACATGATGCGCGTCTTCTTCACCGGCGCGTTCCGCAAGCCGCGTGAGATCAACTGGCTGTTCGGCTTCCTGCTGTTCTTCCTGGGCATGTTCACCGGCTTCACCGGTTACTCGCTCCCGGACGACCTGCTCTCCGGCACCGGTGTCCGCTTCATGCAGGGCGCGATCCTGTCCGTGCCGATCGTCGGCACGTACATCTCGATGTTCCTGTTCGGCGGCGAGTTCCCGGGCGGCGACTTCGTCGCGCGCTTCTACTCGGCGCACATCCTGCTGCTCCCGGGCATCATGCTCGGCCTGGTGGTCGCGCACCTCATCCTGGTGTTCGTCCACAAGCACACCCAGTTCGAGGGCCCCGGCCGCACGAACAAGAACGTCGTCGGCATGCCGCTGCTGCCGGTCTACATGGCGAAGGCCGGAGGCTTCTTCTTCCTGGTCTTCGGTGTGATCGCGGTCGTCGCGGCCATCGCCTCGATCAACCCGATCTGGGCCATCGGCCCGTACCGGCCGGACCAGGTGTCCACCGGCGCCCAGCCCGACTGGTACATGGGCTTCGCCGAGGGTCTGATCCGTGTCATGCCGGGCTGGGAGATCAACCTGTGGGGCCACACGCTGGTCCTCGGCGTGATGATCCCGCTGGCGATCTTCCCGCTGGTCCTCGCGGCCATCGCGGTGTACCCGTTCATCGAGTCGTGGATCACCGGCGACAAGCGCGAGCACCACATCGCGCAGCGCCCGCGCAACGCTCCGACGCGCACCGCCTTCGGTGTCGCCTGGATCACCGCGTACATGGTCATGCTCGTGGGTGGTGGAAACGACCTCTGGGCGACCCACTTCCACCTGTCGCTGAACTCGATCACCTGGTTCGTCCGGATCTTCTTCTTCCTCGGCCCGGTCATCGCGTTCATCGTCACCAAGCGGATCTGCCTCGGCCTCCAGCGCCGGGACAAGGACAAGGTGCTGCACGGACGCGAGTCCGGCATCATCAAGCGCCTGCCGCACGGTGAGTTCGTCGAGGTCCACACGCCGCTCAGCCAGGGTCAGCGCTACAAGCTCACGGCGCACGAGCAGTACGAGCCGGCCGCGCTGCCGCCGGCCGTCGACGAGAACGGTGTGGAGCGCAAGGTCGGCCGCATGGAGAAGCTCCGGGTCAAGCTGAACCGGGGTTACTACGGCGGCGACAGCCAGGTCGCCAAGCCCACCGTCGAGGAGTTCAAGGAGATCGAGAGCGGCCACGGCCACCACTGATCACCGCTGACCTCCTGACCCAGGTCGCCACGGCGAGAGCCCCGTCCATTCGATGGACGGGGCTCTTTGCCGTCACCGCGGCTCGATAGGGTGAGTCCATCACCTATTGCGTGCGCCGTAGGTCATAGGTCGTGGACCAGAAGCCCTGGAGCTGTCATGAGTGCTGTGAACCCCGCTGGAGGCGACACCGCGGCGGGCCGCTCCTGGCCCGTCCTGCTGAACGGACTCCTCGAAGGCCGGAACCTGTCCGCCGACGACACCGCCTGGGCGATGGACCTGATCATGCGCGGCGAGGCGACCGACGCGCAGATCGCCGGGTTCATGGTGGCCCTGCGGGCCAAGGGGGAGACGGTCGAGGAGATCACCGGCCTCGTCCGGACCATGTACGCGCACGCCAACGTCATCGAGGTGCCCGGCCCGGCCGTCGACATCGTCGGCACCGGCGGCGACGGCGCCAAGACGGTGAACATCTCCACCATGGCGTCGATCGTGGTGGCCGGCACCGGCGTGAAGGTCGTCAAGCACGGCAACCGCGCCGCGTCCTCCGCCTCCGGCTCCTCCGACGTGCTGGAGAAGCTCGGCATCAACCTCGACCTCACCCCGCAGCGGGTCGCCGAGGTCGCCGGGGAAGCCGGCATCACCATCTGCTTCGCGGTGAAGTTCCACCCCTCGCTGCGGCACGTGGCCACCGCCCGCGGCCAGCTCGGCATCCGGACCACCTTCAACGTGCTCGGTCCGCTGACCAACCCGGCGAAGGTACGGGCCCAGGCCGTCGGCGTCGCCGACCCGCGGATGGCGCCGATCGTGGCCGGCGTGCTCGCCCAGCGCGGCAACTCGGCCCTGGTCTTCCGCGGTGACGACGGCCTGGACGAGCTGACCACCACCGGCACCTCCCGGGTGTGGGTGGTCAGGGACGGCGCGGTGCGCGAGGAGCGCTTCGACCCGCGCGACGTCGGCATCGAGACGGTGACCCTGGACGCGCTGCGCGGCGGCGACCCGTCGTACAACGCCGACGTCGCCCGGCGGCTGCTCGCCGGCGAGACCGGGCCGGTGCGCGACGCCGTGCTGCTCAACGCGGCGGCGGCGCTGACCGCGCTCGCGCCCGGCGAGGGCACCCTCGCGGAGCAGCTGTCCGCCGGCATCGCGAAGGCCGCCGAGTCCGTCGACTCCGGCGCCGCCCGGCGGTCCCTGGAGCGCTGGATCGCCGCCAGCAACGCCTGACGTCGTATGAACGGACTGTTGCGACCCCGTCCCGGATGCCGGGACGGGGTTGCGGCGTCGTGATCGTCTGGCATAGGTTTTTCAACAGGTCATGAGTGACAGCTACAAGCCCCGGCTGGCTGTCCGGCAACCCTCCGTCCGTGGCGGGGTGCCCCGGGTGAAGACCAGGCCGTACGTGCAGAAGCCTGCGGCAAGCGCGGACCCCTGCGCACCACCCTGGGGTCCTTGGTCCTCTAGGGAGCGGTGTCTCGTGAGCAAGCGAATGCGTTAGGGCCCCTCGGCCCCTCATCGGATCAACACCCGTCCGCGGCACACCTTTCCGCGCCCTCGCGCGCTGCCGCCCCACGGGCCTCGTACGCCTTTTCGCGCCCTTTTCGTCCCGGGAGACTCCGCTATGTCCGCACGCCCGAACGCCGCCGTCGCCACCGCCGCCGCCACCGAGTCCGAGCCCTGCTGCGACGCCCCGCTGCCCGTCCTCGGCCGCGACGTCACCGTCCCGCTCGTCACCGGCGGCGAGGTCACCTACGCGGCGCTCGACTACGCCGCCAGCGCCCCGGCCCTGCAGCGCGTCTGGGACGACGTCGCCGCCTACGCCCCGTACTACGGCAGCGTCCACCGCGGCGCCGGCTACCTCTCCCAGCTCTCCACCGACCTCTTCGAGAACAGCCGCGCAACCGTCGCCGAGTTCCTCGACTGCCGCCCCGGCGACCAGGTCGTCTTCACCCGCTCCACCACCGACTCGCTCAACCTGCTCGCCCAGGTCGTCCCCGCCGACTGCCGGGTCTTCGTCTTCGAGACCGAGCACCACGCCTCGCTCCTCCCGTGGCGCGATGCCCAGGTGACCTACCTCGACGCGCCGCGCACCCCGCGCCAGGCCGTCGAGATCCTGGAGCGGGCGCTCGCCGGCCGAGAGCCCTACGGCCCGGCCCTGGTCTGCGTGACCGGCGCCTCCAACGTCACGGGCGAGCTGTGGCCGGTACGCGAACTCGCCGCCGCCGCCCACGCGCACGGCGCCCGGATCGTCCTGGACGCCGCCCAGCTCGCGCCCCACCACCCCGTCTCCGTGCGGGAGTTGGACGTCGACTGGGTCGCGTTCTCCGGGCACAAGCTGTACGCGCCGTTCGGCTCCGGCGTGCTCGCCGGCCGGGCCGACTGGCTCCAGGACGCCGAGCCCTACCTCGCGGGCGGCGGCGCCTCCCGCAAGGTGGCCCGCCGGGCCGACGGTGGTGTGGACGTGGAGTGGCACACCACCGCGGCCCGGCACGAGGCCGGCTCGCCCAACGTCATCGGCGTCTACGCCATCGCCGCCGCCTGCAAGGCGCTCACCGACGCCGGCTTCGACCGCCTCGTCGCCCGCGAGAAGCACCTGATCGCCACCGTGCGTGCGGGCCTGGCCGAGGTCCCCGAGGTCCGGGTGCTCTCCCTCTTCGGCGACGACGCCGACCGCGTCGGCGTGATCTCCTTCGTCGTCGACGGCTGGAACAGCTCCCACTTCGCCGCCGCGCTCTCCGCCGAGTACGGCATCGGCGTCCGCGACGGCCTGTTCTGCGCCCATCCGCTGGTGCGCACCCTGCTCGGCAGCGACCCGCAGGACCCGGGCGAGTGCGGCGCCCCCGAGGCGGCGCCCGGCGAGAGGTCCCTCAACGCCATTCGCGTCAGCTTCGGCGCGGGCACGCCCGACGAGCACGTCGAGCGCTTCGTCGGCGCGGTGAAGGAACTGGTCCGCGACGGCGCCCAGTGGAAGTACCGCACCGAGGACGGCCGCTGCGTCCCGGACCGCGGCTGACCGCGGGGGCTCTGATCCCTCATACGGGTGAAGCCGGCCTCCCGCGGGGGAGAGGCCGGCTTCAGCTGCTTTCAGCCGCCTACGACTCCAGCCCGATGGCGAAGGCCGCGTCCAGGTCGTTCTGCGAGTAGGCGCGGAACGCGACGTGCGTGTCGGTGCCCTCGACGCCCGGGATCTTGGAGATCTGGCCGGGGATGACGTCGGCCAGGTCGTCGTGCCGGCCCACCCGGACCATGGCGATCAGGTCGTACGTGCCGGTGACGGAGAAGACCTCGCTGACGCAGTCGATCGCGGCGATCTCCTCGGCGATCTCCGGGATGCGGTCCACGCTGGTCTTGATGAGCACGATCGCGGTGATCACGGCTGGCTTTCTCCCTCAATGGCCGCGGCTGATGGCTTCACTCTAGCCCGCCCGTCACCCGCCACCACCCTTCCAGCGAATCGCTTCGCGAGCCCCTCTCCTCACCCTGTACCGCGCCCACGCGTAGAGGAAGCCGAGCGCGAAGCCGATCACGTGCGCCAGGTACGCCACCCCCGGCCCCGCCCCCGCCGAGCGCGCCGCCAGCCACTGGAGCACGAACCAGAAGATCAGCACGATCCAGGCGGGGAAGCGCAGCGGCAGGAAGAAGAGGAACGGGAACAGGCTGGTCACGCGGGAGCGCGGGAAGAGACAGAGGAACGCCCCGAGCACCCCCGAGATCGCCCCCGACGCCCCCACCAGCGTCTGCTCGCTGTCCGCGTGCGCCGCCGCGTACCCGAGCAGCGCGACGTAGCCGCAGCCCAGATAGAACAGGCCGAACTCGGCCGCGCCCATCCGTTCCTCGGCCATCGCCCCGAACACGTACAGGAACAGCATGTTCCCGAGCAGGTGCAGCCAGCTGCCGTGCACGAAGAGCGCGGTCAGCGGGGTGAGCAGGGCGCCCGGCCGGCCCGCCGTCAGCTCGGCCGGGATCACTCCCCAGCGCTGGAAGTACGCGCCCTGCGCCGCGAGCAGCCCGTCGCCCGTGCCGTAGCCGGGGTTCAGGCCCGACACCGGGCTCAGCGCGAAGAGCAGCCCGCAGGCGGCGATGATTCCGTACGTCACGGTCGGTCCGTTGCGGGCGCCCCGCCACGCGTCGAGGGCCGCGCTCCGCCAGTCGATCATGGACAGATCATGGCGTACCGGGGCCCACCTGGACAGAGTGCCTCGCCGTGACACGGGGTACCCGGGAGGCCGTAGGGTTACGGGCAGTACCCCCGCAGTTCGACGGCGCACCGCGGGCCCGTAATGCCTCGTATAAAGCCTCACACTGAGCCTCGTACGGAAAGAGGACGGCAACGATGACGACGGTTCCCCTGCCGACCGCCGAGACCCGCTGGCGCTGCACCCTGTGCGGCAATCTGACCCGCTTCGACGTGACGCGCTCGTCCAAGGTCGTCGAATACGTCCATCTGGACCTCGCCGGAGACCCGAAGGTCGAGGAGCGCGAGGTGGTCAGTGAGACCATCGAGTCGGTCCGCTGCCGGTGGTGCAACGCGGTGGACCAGATCGAACTGGTGGACAGGCCGGGCGCCGCTTCCTGAGAAGCGGCCCGGCGAGGGCTTCGGAGCCCCGGCGAGGGCGACGGACAGGGAGAGGGTGACGGATCGTGGAGCAGCCCGCGCGCGGTGATGAACCGGCGGGCGGCGGCCCGGCAGGCGACGCTGCCGCCGAGGCGCTCGACCGACCGCTTCCCGAGGCCGTACGGCGCAAGGTGGTCGCGCTCGTGGCCGACGCCTTCGGCGGTCTGACCGTCGGCGAGCTGCCCGCGCCGCTGCGCCAGTACGCCCGCTTCACGGCCTCCCGGCGGGCCAAGTTCGCCGGGAACGCGATGGCCGCCGCCCTGGAGAGCGACCCGCTGTTCCGGCAGCGGATCGGCGAACGCTTCAAGGAGGCGCAGCCCGAACTGGCCGGCGCCGTCGAGTCCGGCGCCCCGCCCGCCGCCGCCGATCCGGTCGACGTGGCCGCGGCCGCCTATGTGCTGCGCCCGGCCGGCTGGGGCAAGCTCGTCGCCGCCGCCGGCGAGGAGGCCGAGCGCGCCGACGCCGAGCGCGCCGACGAGCTGAGCCGGCGTGAGCTGGAGCGGCTGCGCGAGGAGGTCGTGGCAGCCAAGGACCGCTCCAGGATCGAGACCGAGCAGCTGCGGCACGACCTGGAGGCCGCCCGCAAGGAAGCGGAATCGCTTCAGCGCAAGCTGCGCAGCGCCCAGAGCGACGTCAAGCGCGGCGAGGCGGCGCTGCGCCGGGTGCGGGCCGAGATCGACGCCGTTCGCACCGAGGCCGCCGCCCAGGTGTCCGCCGCCGAGAGCGAGACCCGGCGGCTCAAGGCCCGGCTCGGCGAGGCCGAGGCCGCCCTGGAGGCCAGCCGGCGGGCCGCCCGCGAGGGCCGCTCGGTGGAGGACATGCGGCTGCGGCTGCTCCTGGACACCGTGCTCGACGCCGCGCAGGGCCTGCGCCGCGAACTCGCCCTGCCGCCGGTGTCGGTGCATCCGGCGGACACCGTGGACGCCGTGGAGCCCGGCCGGATGTCGCCGAAGGACATCGCGGCCCGCGCGCTGTCCGAGACCGACCCGGCGCTCCTCGACCAGCTGCTCGAACTGCCGCAGGCGCACCTGGTGGTGGACGGCTACAACGTCACCAAGACCGGCTATCCGACGATGCCGCTGGAGAAGCAGCGGCTGCGGCTGCTCGGCGGTCTGTCCGCGCTCGCGGCCCGCTCGGGCGCCGAGATCACCTGTGTCTTCGACGGTGCCGAGCTGGCCGCGCCGGTGCTGCTCGCGCCGCCGCGCGGCGTGCGCGTGCTGTTCTCCAAGCCCGGTGTCACGGCGGACGAGTTGATCCGCCAGCTGGTCCGGGCGGAGCCGCCGGGCCGTCCGGTGGTCGTGGTGTCCACCGACCGGGAGGTGGCCGACGGGGTCGCCAAGTCCGGTGCGCGGCCGGTCGCGTCCGCCTTGTTGCTGAAGCGGCTTTCGCGCCTCTCGTAACTCCTTGCCGGTTCTGCCTGTTGCGTCCGATTTCTGATCCGCGCAGGGTCAACTGACCATTACTGCCCGTGCGATGTCGGTAAATAAGTTGTGGCGTGAGGCAGATTTTGACCCTTGGGATTTGAACTGATCACAAGATGGTCACTAGGGTCGGGGCTCGAACCTACGCGCGGTCGATCATCCATCCGGGGTGTCAGCGTTGGTACCGCCTGCCGTTGACCGGTCGGGCGGCTCGAGGAAGAAGGAGCTCGCCCCCGTGGCGTCCCACCGTCGTCCCAAGCAGCCGAGCCGCACCCGTGTGACCGTGCTCACCGCGACCGCCGCAGCGGCCGTCGCGCTCTCCGCCCAGTCCGGTGCCCAGGCGGCCCCGAAGCCGAAGATCGACGAGGTCAAGGCCAAGGTCCACACCCTCAACGAAGAGGCCGAGGTCGCCACCGAGCAGTACAACCAGGCCAACGAGCGCCGGGAGACGCTGCAGAAGGAGATCAGCGCCCTCCAGGACAAGGTGGCCCGCGGCCAGCAGGAGCTCAACACCCTGCGCGACCAGATCGGTTCGGTCGCCACCGCGCAGTACCGCTCCGGCGGCATCGACCCGGCGCTCCAGCTCTTCCTCTCCGCCGACCCGGACACCTACCTCGACAAGGCGTCCGCGATCGACCAGATCGGCGCCAAGCAGGCCGACGTGCTGGCCACCATCCAGGCCAAGCAGCGCACCCTCGCCCAGGAGCGGACCGAGGCGGCGACCAAGCTCGCCGACCTCGAGGACGTCCGCAAGACCCTCGGCGAGAAGAAGAAGCAGTTCCAGGGCAAGCTCGCCGAGGCGCGCACCCTGCTCAACACGCTGACCGCCGCCGAGCGCGCCAAGATGCAGCAGGACGAGCAGCGCGCCAGCCGCGGCGCCGCCGACCGCGTCGACCTCGGCAACGAGGTGCCGGCCTCGCAGCGCGGCGCCGCCGCCCTCAACGCCGCCGCCACGCAGCTCGGCAAGCCGTACGTCTCCGGCGCCGAGGGCCCCAACTCGTACGACTGCTCCGGCCTGACCATGTGGTCCTACCGCCAGGCCGGCGTCGGCATCACCCGCACCACCTACACCCAGCAGAACGACGGCGTGAAGATCGGCCGCAGCCAGCTCAAGCCGGGCGACCTGGTCTTCTTCAACAACCTGGCGCACGTCGGCCTCTACGCGGGCAACGGCCAGGTCCTGCACGCCCCGCACTCGGGCGCGGTGGTCCGCTACGAATCGATGAGCACCATCGGCAGCTTCATGTTCGGCGTCCGTATCTGACGTACCCCGCACCTTCGGTGACACGCCCTCCGAACGGGTGGTTTGCCGGAACCCCGACTGACGTGACGCCCCGCCGGTGACCTTTGGTCCCACGGCGGGGCGTCATTTTGTGTGCCCGGCGGCCTCGTTGGAGGGGGCGGCGCGAGCGGCTACTGTCTGGCGCTGCCAGTCCGACCAGCCGAACGGAGCGCGATCCGTGTCGTCCCACCGACGACCCGCCAGGGTCACCGTCCTCACCGCAGCCGCGGCCACCGCGGCCACGGCCCTCGGTGCCGTACCCGCGCACGCCGACCCGGGCGGCAACCCGCCGCAGACCACCCGCGCCACCGTCGACCGGCTCTTCGAGGAGGCCGAGCGGGCCACCGAGGGCTACAACCGGGCCGACGAGAAGGCCGGCCGGCTGCGCCGCACGGTCTCCCAGGCCCAGGACCGGCTCGCCCGCGGCCAGGAACGGATCAACCGGATGCGCGGCGCGCTCGGTTCGGCCGCCGGCGCCCAGTACCGCTCCGGCGGCATCGACCCGGCCCTCGCCCTGCTGCTCTCCGCCGACCCGGACACCTACCTCGAACGCGCCTCCGTGCTCGACCGGGTCACCGCCCGGCAGAGCGCCGCCCTCGACGAACTCCGCGGCGAACTGCGCGAACTGGCGCAGGAACGAACCGAGGCCGGCCGCGCCCTCGCCGAACTGGAGCGCAGCCGCGCCGACGTGGCCCGCCACAAGCGCACCGTGGAGCGCAAGCTCGCCGAGGCCCGCCGCGTCCTCGCCTCGCTCTCGCCGGACGAGCGGGCCGGCTACGACCGCGCCTCCCGCTCCGGCCGCGACGCCCTCGACGAGCAGCTGCCGCCGCTTCCCGACCTCGGCCCCTCGCGCGCCGCCGCCGCGGTGGTCGCCGCGCGCAGCGCGATCGGCAGGCCGTACGTGTGGGGCGCCGCCGGGCCGTCCGCCTTCGACTGCTCGGGCCTGATGGTCTGGTCGTACCGCCAGGCCGGCATCGCCCTGCCCCGCACCTCCCAGGCCCAGCGCAACGCCGGCCGCCGGATCCCGCTCTCCCAGGCCCAGCCCGGTGACCTCGTCACCTACCGCAGCGACGCCAGCCACGTGGCGATCTACGCCGGCAACGGCCAGGTCATCCACGCCCCCTACCCGGGCGCCCGGGTCCGCTACGACCCGGTGAACATGATGTCCCACGTGACGGTGACCCGGGTCTGATCGCCGGGGGCACTTGCGGGCCGCCCGTACGATCAAGGGCGTGGCGGGTCAGCGGAGCAGGACGGGTGCGTGGCTGCTCGGCGCCCTGCTCCTGGTCTCCGGGTGCACCGCGCCCGGGCCGGCCGGACCGCCCCGCGGCGAGATCCAGGGGCTGCTCGACCGGCACGCCGAGGCGCTGCTCGACCGCGACGAGCCCGGCTACCTCGCCGGCCTCGACCCGGCCCTCGTGCCCGCCGCGCGCACCGAGTTCGAGCGGGTCGGCAAGATCCCGCTGGCCGATCTGGAGTACCGGGTCACCGGCGTCGAGCCGGCCGGCGAGGGCCGCGCCACCGCCCGCGCCGAGCTGGGCTACCGCATCAAGGGCTACGACTCCGGGCCCGCCACCAGCGAGCGGATCCTCGACCTCGCCGAGCGGCACGGCCGCTGGTACGTCACCGGCGACCGTCCCGCCGACGGCGCCCCGCAGCAGCTCTGGCAGCAGGGCGACGTCCGGGTGGTGACCGGCCGCCGCAGCCTGGTGCTCGGCGTCGGCCAGAGCGCCGAGCGGCTGAGCGGGATCGCCGACGCCGCCGACCGCGCGGTGCCCGCCGTCGGCGCCGCCTGGCCCTCGCCGTGGGCCGGCCGGATCGTGGTCCTCGTCCCGGCCTCGGTGGACGCCATGGGCCGGCTGCTCGGCGCGCCCGCGGCCTCGTACCGGGGCATCGCGGCGGTCACCACCGGCGAGATCGGCGGCGGTCCCAAGGCGCCCGCGGACCGGGTGATCGTCAACCCGGACGCGTACGCGGTGCTCGGCGACTTCGGCAAGCGCTTCGTGCTCACCCACGAGACCACCCATGTCGCCACCCGCACCCAGACCACCGCGGCCACCCCGCTCTGGCTCTCCGAGGGCTTCGCCGACTGGGTGGCCTACCGCGGCACCGGCCGCACCGCCCTCCAGGCCGCCCCCGAACTCGCCCGCGCGGTGCGGGCCGGTGACGTCCCGGCGGCGCTGCCGGACGACCGGGCGTTCGCCTTCGGCGGCGACGCCGAGGCGCTGGCCCGCGCCTACGAGGGCGGCTGGCTGGCCTGCGCGATGATCGCCGACCGGTGGGGCGAGGCCAGGCTGACCGCGTTCTACCGGGCGGTCGGCGCCCATCCGCAGCGCGACGGCGCGGTGGAGAAGGCGCTGGACGACGTGCTGGGCACCACGCCGGAGGAGTTCACGGCGCGGTGGCGGACGTATCTGGGCGAGCGGCTCGGCTAGGGCCTGTCCGGCGGATCAGGGTCGGACAGGACCTTGGGGGGTCACTGACCCGGCCTGATCGACAAGACACCCCTGGCTCCCGGCGGCCTCGCGGTCCAGCTCGGCGAGGGTCTCCGCGAGCCACGCCTTCTCCTCCGTGCCGGTGGCCCGGGCGATCCGGAGCATCCCGCGCCGGAACGGATCGGGTTCCTCCTCCGCGCGCACCGGCGCCCCGCCCGCGTAGAAGAAGCTGGCCGGGGCGAGCAGGAACTCCTGGCGGCGGCGGAGCACGGCGGCCTGCTCGGCCGGGTCGGGGAGCAGGCCCAGGAAGGCGAGCAGCGTGAAGAAGCGCTGGCCGTCGGTGATCTCGGCGTCCTTGGGGGCGCGCAGCCGGGCGAGCAGCTCGGCCCGGCCGTCCGGGGTCAGTGAGAGGGTGCGGCGCTGGGCGGCGCCGGTGCCGGGCTCCGTACGGCTGTCGACCAGGCCGTTCTTCACCAGGCGGGTGATCGCCGGGTAGAGCGCGCCGTCGCTGACCGGGCGGACGTGGCCGCTCAGGCCCTGGATGCGCTCCTTGAGCTCGTAGCCGTGCAGCGGCTTCTCGCAGAGGAAGCCCAGGATCGACAGCTCCAGCACGGTTCCGCTCCTCAGTCGCTCGTCGACGGCCGCTCGTCGGTTCTCGCCCGTCGATTGTCGCTCGTCGATTGTCGCTTGTCGGGGACGCGCCACTGATGATACCTCTTTTCGAGGTGCCTCGAATCGAGGTATCTCGAAAAGAGGGGGACTCCTGTGACCAGTGCCGCCGTCCACCGCCGTACGCTCGTCCGGCTCGCCGGACCCGTCTACCTCGAACTCCTCGCCGGAGTCGCCGCCGGGATCATCAACATGGTCTGGGTCGCCCGGCTCGGCGGGGACGCCGTCGCCGCCGTCGCCGTGGCCACCAACGTCGAGAACCTGCTCCTCGGCGTCGTCCTCATGGCCGCCTCCGGCACCACCGTGCTCGTCGCCCGCGCCCGCGGCGCCGGCGACCCGGGCGCACTGCGCTCCGCCGTCCGCGGCGGCGCCGCCCTCGGCGCGCTGCTCGTCCCGCCCGTCGCCCTCGGCGGCTATCTGCTGCGCGACCCGCTCGCCGTGCTGCTGCTCGGCGGCAGCGGTCACCCCGCACACGCCCTGGCCACCGCCTACTTCGCGATCTCACTGCCCGGCACGGCCGTCTTCTTCGCCACCACCGTCCTCGACGGCGTCCTCAAGGGCACCGGCGACACCCGCACCCCGATGCGGCTCGCCTTCCTCGCCAACGGACTGATCCTGCTGCTCGACCCGCTGCTCGTGCACGGGTACGGGGTCGAGGGCGCCGCCGTCTCCACCGTCGCCGGCCGCACCGCCGCCCTCGCCGCCGGACTGATCGCGCTGCGCCGCAACCGGCTGCTGCGGGCCGCCCGTGCCGCCCGCCCGGCCGCCGGTACCGCCGCCGCGCTGCGCCGCACCGCCGCCCTCGGCCTGCCCATGTCCGTCGACTTCGTCGTCCGGATGGGCGGCGCACTCGCCCTCGTCTCCGTCGTCGCCCGGATCGGCGTCACCGAGACCGCCGCGTACGGCATCGCCACCAAGGCCATGTACGTCGCCACCATGGCCTTCTACGCCGTCCGCCAGGCCGCCTCCCTCCACACCGCCCATCTGCTCGGTGCCGGACGCGACGAGCGCGGGCCCGTCGGCCGGCAGGCCCTGCTGCTCGGCGGAGCGCTCGGCGCGGGCGCGGCCGTGCTGCTGCTCCTCGCCGCCGGGCCGGTCATGCGCGGCTTCGGCGCCGAGCCCGCGGTGGCCGACGCCGGCGCCCTCTTCCTGCGCTGCCTCGGGCCCTACCTGCTGCTCATGGCCGGGTTCATCGCCCTGAGCGGAGTCTTCGAGGGCAGCGGCGACTCCCCGAGGCTCGCCCGGATCACCGTCGCCGGAGTGCTGCTCCAGCTGCCGCTCGCCTACGCGCTCTCCGGGCCGCTCGGCCTCGGCCTCGCCGGGATCTGCCTGGCCATGGCCCTGGCGATGGCGGCCCAGTGCACCGCCCTGGGCGTGCTGCGCCACCGGACGCACCGCCCGGCGGCCCCGCGTCAGCGCGCGGAGGAGGGGACGGAGACCGCCGCGCTCTCGCGGTCACGGTGACGCTCGCGGTCCGTCTGCACCGGGATCCGCACCCGGGCCGCGGCCGCGAGCCGCGGCTCGGTGACCGTCTGCCGCCACAGGATCCGGCACGCCGACAGCGAGGCCGCCACCAGGAGCCCGTTGCGCACGAGCAGCAGCGCGATGCCCAGCGGGTCGCTGTGCGAGACGTGCGAGAACCACACCGGGAACTCGAACTGCGTCACCGCCGTCGCCCACAGCACCAGATACGCGGGCCGCCGCATCCGGCTCGCCCGGTACACCAGGCACACCGCCGCGAGCCCGACCAGCCAGATCATGTACTGCGGGCTGATCACCCGGCTCGTCGTCACGAACAGCAGCACTGCCGTGAAGGCCGCGTCCGCCACCGTCGTCGACGTACGGTGCCGGGCCCGCAGCCGCCACACGAGCAGCCACGCGAAGGCGGCACCGGTCAGCGCCATCGCCGCCGCCGACACCACGTGCACACCCGGGCCCAGGAACTCGATCGAGCCGTAGTTCATCCGCGCCTCGCCCGGCCAGCCGAAGTTCCGGGCCACGTGGAAGACCAGCGCGCCCAGCGACTCGACCTCCGTGCCCCGGTCCCGCTGGAAGCCCAGGAACGACAGCGCCCCCGGCGCCGCCAGCACGCACAGCGCGACCACCCCGGCCGCCGCGCCCACCGCCGTCGCCCAGCAGCGGACCGTGGCCCGGCCGCGCGCGGTGCCCGCGACCAGCAGCACCGGCCACACCTTCAGCGTCGCGCCGAACCCGGCGAGCGCGCCGAGCACCGCCGGGCTGCGGACCGCCGCGAGCAGGCCCGCGACCGCGACCGCCGTCACCATCAGGTCGTAACGGGAGTACGCGGTCGGGCCGAGGAGCGGCACAGCGGCCAGCCACAGCCAGGCGCCCCGCATCGAACGGCCCGGGCGCCGGCCCGCGTACACGAGGAGACCGAAGACGAAGGCGTCGCAGAGCAGCGAGAGCACGAAGAAGGCGGCCGAGTAGCCGAGGAAGGGCAGCAGCGCGGGGGCGAGGATCGCGAGGGCGGCGGCCGGCGGATACTGCCAGGTCACGTCGTCCAGGGGGTAGGTGCCGGTCCGCAGGACCTCGTACCAGCCCTGGTAGATCTGCTCGACGTCGCTGGTGACGTCGGGGCCGGGTATGACGACGATCCGGAAGACCGTCAGGAGTATCAGGACCCGGGTGAGGCCCCAGAACCCGAGGATCTTCCGCAGTCCGCCGTCCTGCCCGCGGTCGCACAGGTCCGTGCCCGCAGTCGTGCTTCCGGCCGTGACCGTGCCCGCTCCGCCGCCCGTCATCCTGTCGTCGTCCTGTCCTGTCGGTCCGCCGTGGCGGAGGGTGGTGGTGCCGGGCCCGGGGCGCGATCGCGGTACTGTCGGCCACGATGCACAAGACCCTGATCGTAACCAACGACTTTCCGCCGCGACCCGGCGGAATCCAGGCATTCCTGCACAACATGGCGCTCCGGCTCGATCCCGAACGGATCGTGGTCTACGCCTCCACGTGGAAGCGCAGCCGCGAGGGGATCGAGGCGACGGCCGCGTTCGACGCGGACCAGCCTTTCACGGTCGTCCGCGACCGCACCACCATGCTGCTGCCGACGCCCAGGGTCACCGCGCGGGCCACGGCGCTGCTGCGCGAGCACGGCTGCGAATCGGTCTGGTTCGGCGCGGCCGCCCCGCTCGGCCTGATGGCCCCGGCGCTGCGGCGCGCGGGCGCCAAGCGGCTCGTCGCCACGACGCACGGGCACGAGGCGGGCTGGGCGCAGCTGCCGGCCTCCCGGCAGCTGCTGCGGCGCATCGGCGAGGGCACGGACACCCTCACCTACCTCGGCGAGTACACCCGCTCCCGGATCGCCGCCGCGCTCACGCCGGCCGCGGCCGCGCGGATGACCCAGCTGCCGCCCGGCGTCGACGAGAAGACCTTCCACCCCGACTCCGGCGGCGCCGAGGTGCGCGCACGGCTCGGGCTCAGCGACCGCCCGGTGGTCGTGTGCGTGTCGCGCCTGGTGCCGCGCAAGGGCCAGGACACCCTCATCCTCGCCCTGCCGGAGATCCTGCGCCGGGTGCCCGGCGCGGTCCTGCTGATCGTCGGCGGCGGCCCGTACGAGAAGGACCTGCGCGCCCTCGCGGCCCGCACCGGCGTCGCCGCGTCCGTCCGCTTCACCGGCGCCGTCCCGTGGTCCGAGCTCCCGGCGCACTACGGCGCCGGCGACGTCTTCGCCATGCCGTGCCGCACCCGCCGCGGCGGCCTCGACGTCGAGGGCCTCGGCATCGTCTACCTCGAAGCCTCCGCCACCGGCCTCCCGGTCGTCGCCGGCGACTCAGGCGGCGCCCCCGACGCCGTCCTCGACGGCGAGACCGGCTGGGTGGTCCGCGGCGACGCCCCCGAGGAGACCGCCGACCGCGTCGCGACCCTCCTCCTCGACCCCGAGCTGCGCGCCCGCATGGGCGAACGCGGCCGCCAGTGGGTCGAGGAGCGCTGGCGCTGGGACCTGCTGGCGGAGCGGCTGCGCGAACTGCTGTAGGGAGCGGCGGGCCCGGCGCCGCGGGCGGGCCGGGGCCCTACTCCGGCAGGTAGTCCGTCAGCGCGCACCCGTCCACCAGCAGCTTCTCCTTGCGGTAGCCGTCCGGGACCTTGAAGCCCTTCTCGCAGGTGAAGAGCAGCAGGTCGGCCTTGACCAGGGCCTTGGCCGCCGCCGGGTCGGTCGTGGCCACGGCGAAGTCCTGGCCGAGGAGGAAGCGGGTGTCGTGGCCCGCCGACGCGGCCTTCTTGTTCGCCTGCTGGAACTTCTCCATGTCGGACAGGGACAGCAGGGTGAGGGTGTCGCCGGCGTCGTTGCCGCACACGCCGCGCTCCTTGACCGCCCAGGCCGGGTCCTTCGCCTCCAGGCCCATGGCGCCGCTGTCGCCGCTGCCCGTGCGCAGGTCGCTGCACATGGTGTGGGCGCCGACCAGCTTCTCGATGGCCGCCATGTCCCCGGCCGCGGGCAGGCCGGCGTCCTCGCCCCAGGAGCTGCACCCGGTGAGGGTGACGAGGGCGGTGAGGGCCGTGCCGAGGACGGCGCCGGTGCGCTTGAGCCGCATGACTGCCTTTCATGTCGTGTGTGCGGAACGGTGTGTACGGAACGGCCTGTGCGGAACGGTCTGTGCGGAATGGTCCGTTCCGGCCCGACGTGCGCGAAACGCCCCCGGCCGGCCCGGAACCCGGGCCCACCAGGGGCGTTCGACGACCGTCAGGACGGTCAGGACGGACGGTCAGGCCGAGTAGATCGCCTCGATCTCGTCGGCGAAGTCCTTCGCCACCACGTTGCGCTTCAGCTTCAGCGACGGGGTGATGTGCCCCGCCTCCTCCGTGAACTGCGCGGACAGGATACGGAACTTCCGCACCGACTCCGCCTTCGAGACCGCCGCGTTGCCGTCGTCCACCGCCCGCTGGACCTCCGCGAGCAGCTCCGGGTCCTCGCGCAGCGACGCCGCCGTCGCACCGGCCGGCTTGCCGTGCTCGGCCGCCCAGCGGCCCAGGAACTCCTCGTCGATGGTGACGAGCGCGCCCACGAACGGCCGTCCGTCGCCGACCACCATGCACTCCGCGACCAGCGCGTGCGCCCGGATCCGGTCCTCGATGACCGCCGGGGCGACGTTCTTGCCGCCCGCCGTCACCAGGATCTCCTTCTTGCGGCCGGTGATCGCGAGGTAGCCGTCCTCGTCGAGCGTGCCGATGTCACCGGTGTGGAACCAGCCGTCCGCCAGCGCCTCCGCCGTCGCGGCCTCGTTGTTCCAGTACCCGGAGAAGATGTGCTCGCCGTGCAGCAGCACCTCGCCGTCGTCGGCGATCCGGACCACCGAGCCCGGCAGCGGCTGCCCGACCGTGCCGATCTTCTGCCGGTCCCACGGGTTGAACGCGGTCGCCGCGCACGACTCCGTCAGGCCGTAGCCCTCCAGGACCGTGAAGCCGATGCCCCGGAAGAAGTGGCCGAGCCGCTCGCCCAGCGGCGCGCCGCCGGAGATCGCGTACTCGCCGCGCCCGCCGAGGACCGCGCGCAGCTTCCCGTACACCAGCTTGTCGAAGATCTTGTGCTTCAGCTTCAGACCGAAGGCCGGACCCTGCGGCGTGCTCAGCGCGCGGCTGTACGCGATCGCCGTGTGCGCGGCCTTGTCGAAGATCTTGCCCTTGCCGTCGGCCTGCGCCTTCGCCCGGGCGCCGTTGTAGACCTTCTCGAAGACGCGCGGCACGCCGAGGACCAGCGTCGGCTTGAAGGACGCCAGCTCGTCGGTGAGCGTCTTGATGTCCGGCAGACAGCCCAGCTTGATCGGCGCCATCACACAGCCGACCTCGATCAGCCGGCCGAAGACGTGCGCGGCCGGCAGGAACAGCAGCGCCGAGGACTCGCCGGTGCGGAACAGCGGCTTCAGCCGCTCCACCACGTTGCCGCACTCGGCGAAGAAGGCACGGTGGGTCAGCACGCAGCCCTTGGGGCGGCCGGTGGTGCCCGAGGTGTAGACGATCGTCGCCGGGTCGTCCGCGTGCGCCGTGGACATCCGCTGGTCGAGCAGCTCGTCGGAGACGTCCGCGCCGCCGGCCGTGAGCCGCGCGACCGCGTCGTCCTCGATCTGCCAGATGCCCTGGAGGCCCGGCAGGTTCGCCCGCACCGACTCCACCGAGGCCCGGTGCGCCGCGCTCTCGACGAGCGCCAGCTTCGCGCCCGAGTCACCGAGGATCCACTGGATCTGCTCCGGCGAGCTGGTCTCGTACACCGGCACGGTCACCGCGCCCGCGCTCCAGATCGCGAAGTCGAGCAGCACCCACTCGTAGCGGGTGCGGGACAGCAGCGCGACCCGGTCGCCCGGCTCGATCCCGGCCGCGATCAGCCCCTTCGCCGCGCCCCTGACCTCGGCGAGGAACTGCTTCGCGGTGACGTCGGCCCACGCGCCCGCGACCTTCTTCGCCATCACGGCGACGTCTGGATGCTGGGAGGCGTTGCGGCGGATGAGATCCGTCAGGTTGCCGTCCGTGGGGACCTCGTACAGGGCCGGAAGGCTGAACTCGCGCAAGACTGCTGCTCCTCATCGGGCGCCGGCGCCACGGCTCTGTGGATGCACCGGTGCGGTCCAAGATCGGGCAGGGTGCTCTGGGTGGGGGTGAGCACGACTGGACTGCCCGGACGTTACCCATCAGTACGTGGTTCCCGATAGGGGGTCCTGGCCAGATGTTCCATGCGTCACACATCTATGGCGTACCTGGCCGCACAGTAGTCGACCGCTTCGGCGACTCCCAAGTAACCGCAGGTCGCAACCCATAGGCTGACGCCATGCGGATCAACGTGGTGAGCGACGTGCACGGCAACACGGCTGCCCTCGCCCGGGCGGGGGACGGCGCCGACGCGCTGATATGCCTCGGCGACCTGGTGCTCTTCCTCGACTACGCCGACCACAGCCGCGGCATCTTCCCCGACCTCTTCGGCACCGAGAACGCCGACCTCATCGTCGAACTGCGCACCGCCCGCCGCTTCGACGAGGCCCGTGACCTCGGCCGACGGCTCTGGGGCGAGCTCGCCGTGGACCGCGCGAGCGCCATCGAGTCCGCCGTCCGCCGCCAGTACGCCGAGATGTTCGCCGCCTTCCCCACTCCGACGTACGCCACCTACGGCAACGTCGACATGCCGACCCTCTGGCCCGAGTACGCCGGCCCCGGCACCACCGTCCTCGACGGCCAGCGCGTCGAGCTCGGCGGCCTCGTCTTCGGCTTCGTCGGCGGCGGCCTGCGCACCCCCATGCGCACCCCGTACGAGATCCCCGACGAGGAGTACGCCGCCAAGGTCGAGGCCCTCGGCGACGTCGACGTGCTCTGCTCGCACATCCCGCCGGAGGTCCCCGAACTCACCTACGACACCGTCGCCCGCCGCTTCGAACGCGGCAGCCGCGCCCTCCTCGACGCCATCCACCGCGTCCGCCCCCGCTACGCCCTCTTCGGCCACGTCCACCAGCCGCTCGTCCGCCGGATGCGGATCGGCGCCACCGAGTGCGTCAACGTGGGGCACTTCGCGGCGACGGGCCGCCCCTGGACGCTGGAGTGGTGACGGGCGGCGGGTGACAGCCCCGCAACAGGGGCGCGATAGCCTGCACGCTGAAGACTGAAGACGAGTCGCGTCCATACGAGGAGCCCCCGCGATGGCGGAACACACCAGCTCGAGCATCACCATCGAGGCGGCCCCGGCCGAGGTCATGGGCGTCATCGCCGACTTCGCCCGCTACCCCGAGTGGACGGGCGAGGTGAAGGAGGCCGAGGTCCTCCAGACCGACGCGGCCGGCCGCGCGGAGAAGGTCCGCCTCCTCCTCGACGCGGGCGCCATCAAGGACGACCACACCCTCGCCTACACCTGGACCGGCGACAACGAGGTCTCCTGGACCCTCGTCAAGTCCCAGATGCTCCGCACCCTCGACGGCTCCTACCGCCTCGCCCCGGCGGCGGGCGGCGCCACCGAGGTCACGTACCAGCTGACGGTCGACGTCAAGATCCCCATGCTCGGCATGATCAAGCGCAAGGCGGAGAAGGTCATCATCGACCGTGCGCTGGCGGGCCTGAAGCAGCGGGTCGAGTCGGGCCGGTAGCCCTCGAACCCCCGGGCTGCGCCCCCGGCCCACACCGTTGTGGGCAATCGTCCCGCAGGGCGGGACGGGTGGGCACAACGGACGTCGCCCCTTGCCGGGCCTGGGCTTCTCGCGCGTTGACCCGCACCCGTAGGGCGTCGCGGTCATGGCGCGGGTTCAGGCGCAAGACGAAGTCTGAGGGAGGGCCGATGCCCCACACGGGGGGAACCGGCCCAGACGTGAGCGCCGGCGCGCGGCGCCGGTACCGTCGCCCCATGCGGATCATTCTTGTCACCGGTACGGGCGGCGCCGGCCGGACCACCGTCGCCTCCGGCACCGCCCTCGCCGAGGCCCGCGCAGGCCGCCGGGTGCTGCTCGTCTCCGGCGAGGCGGACGGCGCGACCGGGCTCCCGGCCGGCGAGGCTCCGGCCGGGAGGCCGCGGCCGGTGCGGCTGACGCAGCCCGGCGACACCGCCACGCACCCCGCCGGCAGCCTCCATCTCCTCGTGCCCGACCCCGCCGGTGACTTCCGGAGCGAGTTCCTCTCCCTCCAGGCACGCTCCGGCGCCGCGCTCGACCTCCTCGGCGCCGCGCCCCTCGAAGAGGCGGAGCTGACCGAGCTGCCCGGCAGCGGCCAGTTCGCGCTGCTGCGGGCGCTGCGGGACGCGGCGGACGGGGACTGGGACCTGGTCGTCGTCGAGCTGCCGCCGGTCGGCGAGGCGCTCGCGCTGCTCGCGCTGCCCGAGCAGCTCCGCCGCTATCTGCGCCGCCTGCTCCCGCAGGAGCGGCAGGCCGCCCGCGCGCTGCGCCCGATGCTCGCCCAGCTCGCCGGCGTACCGCTGCCGGCGCAGTGGCTGTACGAGACCACCGGCCGCTGGGAGGCGGAGCTGGCCGCCGTCCAGCAGGTCGTCGGCTCCCCGCGCACCGCCGTCCGGCTCGTCGTCGAACCGGGCCCGGCCGCCACCGACGCCCTGCGCGACGCCCGCCTCGGGCTCGCCCTCCAGGGCCTCGCCCTCGACGGCGTCGTCGCCAACCGCGTCCTGCCCGACGGCTCGGCCGACCCCTGGTTCGCCGGGCTCGCCGCCGAGCAGCACCGTCACCTCGCCGCGCTGCGCGCCGACCACCCGGAGCTGCACGAACTGCCGCACCTCGGGCGCGGGGTGCGCGGGCCGGAGGACCTGGTCCTGCTCGCCGTACCGGTCGCCACCGCCACCGCCACCGCCACCGCCACCGCACCCGCCACCGACTGGACCGTCGAGGACCGCCGCGCCGAGGACGGCATCCTCGTCTGGCACGTCCCGCTGCCCGGCGCCGTCAAGGACGGCCTCTCCCTCGTCCGCCGCGGGGACGAACTCCTCCTCGCCGTCGGCCCGTTCCGCCGCGCCGTCCCGCTGCCCGCCGTGCTGCGCCGCTGCACCGTCACCGGCGCCGGACTCGTCGACGGCGATCTGCGGATCCGCTTCACCCCGGACCCCGGACTCTGGCCGAGGACCGCTCCCTGAGCCCTCGCCGGACGTGTACCGTCGACGGTAGGAGCACGGAGGAGTACGCCATGAGCGACAGCGACCAGGACGCCTGGGCCAAGGCCTGCGCCGAGGACCTGGAGGCCGAGAAGGCCCGCCGCCGCGCCCGGCAGGGCGAGGAGCCGGGCACTCCGGCCGAGGAGTTCCGCAAGCTGTTCGAGGCCGTCGCCGACAAGCTCTCCGGAACGCTGGGCGGCGGGCTCGGCGGCCCCGCCGCAGGTCAGGCAGCGGCCACCGTCCAGCAGGTCGTCCAGCAGGCGAAGGCGCTCGTCGAGCCCGTCATCGAACGCAACCCGCAGGTCTTCGACCACCTCGCGGCCGCCGGGACCGAGCTGCTCGCCGCCTACCGGTCCGCCGTCCAGGGCCATGAGACGCGCTGGACCCGCGGCGACACCCGGCAGGCGACCGGAGCGGACGCCGAGGCCGGCACGGACACCGGTGCCGAGACCGGCACGGACACCGGCACCGGCGCCGACCCCGAGGACCACCGCAAGGACGAGGGCCCGGGAACCGGTCAGCACATCGACCTGGACTGATCCGGGACCGGTCCAGGACCGCTCCGGGGCCGGTCCCGGATCGGTCCGGGACCGGCCCCGGAGCGATCGGGAGGCCCGGCCTCCTCGGGTACGGTGGGCCCTAGCGGGGCTCGACCGAAAACTGAGGGACACATGGGACTCACCATCGGCGTCGACATCGGCGGCACGAAGATCGCGGCCGGCGTGGTCGACGAGGAGGGCAACATCCTCGACACCCACACCGTGCCGACGCCGCCGACGCCGGAAGGCATCGTCGACGCCATCTGCGCCGCGGTCTCCGAGGCCGGCAAGGGGTACCAGATCGAGGCCGTCGGCATCGGTGCCGCGGGCTACGTCGACGACAAGCGCGCCACCGTCCTCTTCGCGCCGAACATCCACTGGCGGCACGAGCCGCTGAAGGACAAGGTCGAACAGCGCGTCGGCCTCCCCGTCGTCGTGGAGAACGACGCCAACGCCGCCGCCTGGGGCGAGTACCGCTTCGGCGCCGGCCAGGGCCACGAGGACGTCATCTGCATCACGCTGGGCACCGGCCTCGGCGGCGGCATCATCATCGGCAACAAGCTGCGCCGCGGCCGCTTCGGCGTGGCCGCCGAGTTCGGCCACATCCGGGTCGTCCCGGACGGCCTGCTGTGCGGCTGTGGCAGCCAGGGCTGCTGGGAGCAGTACGCCTCCGGCCGCGCCCTGGTCCGCTACGCCAAGCAGCGCGCCGCCGCCACCCCCGAGAACGCCACGGTGCTCCTCGGCCTCGGCGACGGCACCCCCGACGGCATCGAGGGCAAGCACGTCAGCGAGGCCGCGAGGGCCGGCGACAAGGTCGCGGTCGACTCCTTCCGCGAGCTCGCCCGCTGGGCCGGCGCCGGCCTCGCGGACCTGGCGTCGCTCTTCGACCCGTCGGCGTTCATCGTCGGCGGCGGCGTCTCCGACGAGGGCGAGCTGGTCCTGGACCCGATCCGCAAGTCGTTCCGGCGCTGGCTGATCGGCGGCCAGTGGCGGCCGCACGCCCAGGTGCTCGCCGCACAGCTCGGCAACAAGGCCGGCCTCGTCGGCGCGGCCGACCTGGCCCGCCAGGGCTGAGCGTCCACTCGTTCGGGAGCGTGCCCGCCGTGCCCTCTGGGGCGCGGCGGGCACAGCGCTTATGTTGACGTCATGGCGACGAGTGCGATCAGCGAGCTGCCCAACTCCCGTACCGAACCGGATGGTTCGGCCATCGTCCGGGTCCTCTCGTACAACGTGCGCTCGATGCGCGACGACGAGGACGCCCTCGCCCGGGTCATCCGGGCCTGCGCCCCCGACCTGGTCTTCCTCCAGGAGGCGCCGCGCTTCTTCCGCTGGCGCAAGCACGCGGCCCGGCTCGCCGCCAGGAGCGAGCTCGTCATCCTGAGCGGCGGCGCGACCGCCGCCGGACCGATGCTGCTGTGCTCGCTGCGGGCCACCGTCGAGCACACCGAGGACGTGCTCCTGCCCCTCACCCCCGGCCGCCACCGGCGCGGCCTCGCCACCGCCGTGGTCCGCCTCGGCGGCGCGCGCCTCGGGCTGGTCAGCTGTCATCTGAGCCTGTACGCGGACGAGCGCCACGCCCAGGCCGGCCTGCTCCTGGACCGGGTGGCCGCGCTCGGCACGCCGTACGCGATCGTCGCCGGCGACCTCAACGAGCGCCCCGGCGGCCGCGCCTGGACCCGCCTGACCACCCGCCTGCGCGACGGCCACGCGGTCGCCCCCTGGGGCAGCGCACCCACCTGGCCCGCCCCGGCCCCCGACCGCCGCATCGACGCGATCCTCGCCACCCCGGGCGTCGACTTCCTCTCCTGCGGCGTCCCGACCGACCTCGACCCGTCGGACCTCCACAAGGCGACGGACCACCTGCCGGTGCTGGCGGTGGTCCGTGTCCCGTCTTCGTAAAGCCCTGAGCGAGCCCCGGCCAAAGCCCTCAGCGAGCCCCGGCGCGGCTACACCACCGCGCCCCGGCCCGGGTCGTCGAAGCCGTCGTCGTCCTCGTCGTCGCTCTTCATCCGGGCCACCAGGGTCACGAAGCCGCCCAGGAAGCCGCCCACGCACAGCGTGGTCAGCCACCAGGTCATGTCCCACTGGAGCAGCACGGCCAGCAGCATCAGGACCGGGCCGCCGACCGCCGCGAGCCAGGCGAACTTGGTCGTGGTGTCGGCCTCCGGCAGGGGCGGGGGCTCCGGCGGGACGAAGTGGCCCTCGTCGCGGCCCTCGGCGCCCTCGGGGAGGTCCTCCGGGTCGTCGAGCGCGTAGTCGCGCGGACCGCCGACGCCCAGGCCCGCACCCGCACCCGCGCCCGGGCCCACGCCCGGCGCGAAGACGATCGACGAGCCGAGGGCGGGCTTGTCCGGGCCGGCGTCCGGGCCGGCGGGCTCGGCCGGCGGCTCCGGCTTGCGGAACTTGTCCGGCTTCTCCGGAGACCCGGAGGCCGCGGGCCCGGGCGGCGCCGTCCCGCCGTCGTCCGGCGCGTCCGGCAGCTCCGGCAGCGGAAGGTCCCGCACCGGACGGTCCGGACGGAACGGGCGCGCGCCCGGAGGATCCGCCGGCTCCTCGCCGTACCCCGCGACGATCGCGGCCCAGGCCGCCTCCTCGTCGATGGGCTGCGGTTCGCGCTCCCCGTCCTGCTGCTCAGCCACCGCTCGCGCTTCCCTTCTCGACCGTCCCGGCCTGCTCGACTTCCGGAGCGAGCCGGGACACGAACGCCCAGCTCTCCTCGAAGATCCGCTCCGCGTCATGGTCCAACGTCGCGACGTGGTAGCTCTGTTCCAGCAGGATCTCCTTGACGTCCGTCGAGGACACCCGGCTGAGGACGCGCGCCGAGTCGGCCGGCGGCACGACGTGGTCCTGCGGGCTATGCAGCAGCACCATCGGCTGCGTGACCTGCGGCAGCTCGCCGTCGACGACCTGGAAGAAGCGCCGCAGCGAGTGCGCGGCGTGCAGCGGCACCCGGTCGTAGCCGACCTCGTCCGAGCCCGGCTTGGCGATGTCGCTGGCGATGCCCTTGGTGGACGGCACCAGGTGCCGGACGACGGGCAGCGCCTTCGCGGCCAGGCCGTGCACCTTGTTGCCGGGGTTGACGAGCACGATGCCGCTGATCGCGTCGCCGTGCCGCGCCGCCAGCCGCAGCGTCAGCGCGCCGCCCATCGACAGGCCCATCACGAAGACCCGCGAGCAGCGCGCCGTGAGCTCGCGCAGCTCGCGGTCCACCTCCGCGTACCAGTCGTGCCAGGTGGTGAGCTGCATGTCCTGCCAGCGGGTGCCGTGTCCGGGCAGCAGCGGCAGCGAGACCGTCAGCCCGCGCCCGGCCAGGTACTCGGCCCAGGGGCGCAGCGACTGCGGGGAACCGGTGAATCCGTGACAGAGGAGGACGCCGACCTCTCCGCCCTCGTGGCGGTACGGCTCGGCTCCAGGAAGGACCGACACGGGGTCTCCTGTTCGGGGTTCGACTGCGAAAAGGGGAAGGCTTTCACCGTACGCGACCGGACCGACACCCGACCAGGTCCGTTCGCACGAAGTGGCGGCGCCTGTGGCGGTCCGGCCGGAGCGGTAAGGGATAAGGTCGTCGTGACGGCACACGGAAGGCATGACGAGTTGATCTACGGCGCTATGAAGTTCTCCCTCGGAGGGTCCCTGAAGATCGCCTTCAGGCCCTGGGTGGAGGGCCTCGAGAACATTCCCGCCGAGGGGCCGGCGATCCTCGCGAGCAACCACCTGTCCTTCTCGGACTCCTTCTTCCTGCCCGCGGTGCTCGACCGCAAGGTCACCTTCATCGCCAAGGCCGAGTACTTCACCTCTCCCGGCGTCAAGGGCAAGCTGACGGCCGCCTTCTTCAAGGGCGTCGGCCAGCTCCCGGTCGACCGCTCCGGCGCGCGCGGCGCGGGCGAGGCGGCGATCAAGGCCGGCATCGAGGTCATCGAGTCGGGCGGCCTGTTCGGCATCTACCCGGAGGGCACCCGCTCGCCCGACGGCCGGCTCTACCGCGGCAAGCCCGGCGGTCTCGCGCGCGTGGCGCTCGCCACCGGCGCGCCGGTGATCCCGGTCGCCATGATCGACACGGAGAAGATCCAGCCGCCCGGCAAGCTCGTGCCCAAGCTGATGCGCCCGGGCATCCGGATCGGCAAGCCGCTCGACTTCAGCCGCTACCACGGCATGGAGGGCGACCGCTTCATCCTGCGCTCGGTGACCGACCAGGTCATGTACGAGATCATGAAGCTGTCCGGCCAGGAGTACGTCGACATCTACGCGACCGCCGCCAAGCGGCAGATCGCGGACGCCGAGAAGGCCGCCAAGGAGGCCGTCAAGGCCGAGATCGCTGCACGGGAAGAGTCCGGCGCCTGACCCTCTGACGAGGGGCGCCCGGGGGTGGGGGAGATGGCCAGGCGCGAGCGTGTCGTGCGCATGTCGGTCGAGCAGCCGCTGTGGCGCGCGCTCACCGGCTACCGCGTCCTCACCATGGGCTACGCGGTGCTGCTCTGCGTCTTCGGCTGGCGGCACTACGAGCGGCACTGGGTCGCGGTCGGCTATCTCGCCTTCCTGTGCGTGTGGACCCTCGCCACCCTCCCCAAGGTGGCGGACGCGGCCAGCTGCACCAAGCGCTTCCTGGTCGCCGACCTCGCCGTCGCCCTCGCCGGCATCCTGCTCACGCCGCTCGCGGACGAGCAGGTCAGGTCCGTCGACGCCGGCACCCTGCCGTCGATATGGACCGCCGGCGCCGTCCTCGCCTACGCCATCAAGGGCGGCTGGCGCTGGGCCGGCTTCGCGTCCTCGCTGGTCGCCGTCGCCAACATCGTCGAGCGCGGCCGGCCCACCCTCGACACCCTGCACAACGTGCTGCTGGTCTGGGTCGCCTCCATCGCCATCGGTTACGTGGTCGAGGTCGCCCGCGCCTCCGAGCGCACCCTCGCCCGGGCCCTGGAGATCGAGGCCGCGACCCGGGAACGGGAGCGGCTGGCCCGGGACATCCACGACAGCGTGCTCCAGGTCCTCGCCATGGTGCAGCGGCGCGGCACCGCCCTCGGCGGCGAGGCCGCCGAGCTGGGCCGGATGGCCGGCGAGCAGGAGGTCGCGCTGCGCACCCTGGTGGCCGGCGGGCTGATCCGCACCTCGTACGTCTCCGAGGACGAGTCCGAGGGCGCGGTCGTCCGGCTCGTGGAGGAGCCTGAGGACACCGCGGACGACGTCGACCTGCGCACCCTGCTCGCCCCGCGCGCCGGCGCCCGCGTCACCCTCGCCGACCCCGGCGCCCCGGTCCCGCTGCCCGCCCCGGCCGCCCGCGAGCTGGCCGCCGCCGTCGGCGCCGCCCTGGACAACGTCAGGGCGCACGCGGGCGAGACGGCCCGGGCCTGGATCCTGGTCGAGGACTGGGGCGACGAGGTGATCGTGACCGTACGGGACGACGGCCCCGGCATCCCCGAGGGCCGGCTCGCCCAGGCCGAGGGCGAGGGCCGGATGGGCGTGGCCCTGTCCATCCGGGGCAGACTGCGTGACCTCGGCGGCACCGCCGAGCTGATCTCGGTCCCCGGCCAGGGCACCGAAGTGGAACTGAAGGTCCCGCGCGCGCCGCGGGAACAGCGGGGGAAGGCAGGAGCGAAGTGAGCGAGCAGCAGCAGGCGGCGGAGCAGCAGCGGCCGATCCGGGTCATGGTGGTCGACGACCACCCCATGTGGCGGGACGCGGTCGCGCGCGACCTCGGCGAGGCCGGCCTCGCCGTCGTCGCCACCGCGGGCGACGGCGAGCAGGCCGTCCGCCGCGCCGCCGCGGCCGACCCCGACGTCCTCGTCCTCGATCTGAACCTGCCGCTCAAGCCGGGCGTCCAGGTCTGCAAGGAGCTGGTCGGCGCCAACCCGCGGCTGCGGGTCCTGGTCCTCTCGGCGAGCGGTGAGCACGCCGACGTCCTGGAGGCCGTGAAGTCCGGCGCCACCGGCTATCTGCTGAAGTCGGCCAGCACGGAGGAGCTGCTCGACGCGGTGCGCCGCACCGCCGTCGGCGACCCGGTCTTCACGCCGGGCCTGGCCGGCCTGGTCCTCGGCGAGTACCGCCGGCTCGCCACCGAGCCCGTCCCCGCCGCCGGCGCCGACGAGCCCAAGGCCCCGCGGCTCACCGAGCGCGAGACCGAGGTGCTGCGCCTGGTCGCCAAGGGCCTGAGCTACAAGCAGATCGCCGAACGGCTCGTCATCTCCCACCGCACGGTGCAGAACCACGTCCAGAACACGCTCGGCAAGCTCCAGCTGCACAACCGCGTGGAGCTGGTCCGGTACGCCATCGAGGTCGGCCTCGACGACGCCTGAGGCCGTCCGGGGCGCGGGCCCGTATATTCGCCTGTGATCGGACAAAACCGGCGCATCCCCCGGAGGGGCCCGTGGAGATCCTGGCATTCGGCGTGCAGGCGGACGAGAAGCCGCTCATGGAGGCGGCGTTCCAGGGCCACCACGAGGTCCGCTGCCTCGACGTCTTCCTCACCGAGGACACCGCGCCCATCGCCTCTGGCTACGAGGTCATCTCCACCAGCGTCAACGCCAACCTCGACAACCGCGTGCTGCAGACCCTCGCCGCCGGCGGCACGCAGATGGTCGCCCAGCGCTCCACCGGCTTCAACAACATCGACCTGGAGGTCGCCGAGCGGCTCGGCCTCACCGTCGCCCGCGTCTCGTACTACTCGCCGTACTCCGTCGCCGAGTTCGCCTGGACCCTCGCCATGGCCGTCAACCGGCGGATCGTCCGCGCCTCCAACCGGACCCGCGACTTCGACTTCCGGCTCGACGGCCTCATGGGCCGCGACCTGCGCGGCCGCACGGTCGGCGTGCTCGGCACCGGCAAGATCGGCGCGGCGTTCACCCGGATCGCCCACGGCTTCGGCATGAAGCTGCTCGGCTGGGACATCGCCGAGAACCCCGCCTGCCTCGACCTCGGCATGGAGTACGTCGCCAAGGAGCGCCTCTTCGCCGAGGCCGACCTCGTCAGCCTGCACGTCCCGCTCCTGCCGGCCACCCACCACCTCGTCGACGCCGCCGCCCTGCGCGCCATGAAGGACGACGCCATCCTGGTGAACTCCAGCCGCGGCGGCCTCGTCGACACCGAGGCCCTCGTCGGCGAACTGCGCGCCGGCCGCTTCGCCGGCGTCGGCCTCGACGTGTACGAGGCGGAGGCCGGGCTCTTCTTCCTCGACAAGTCCCTCGCGGGCATCGAGGACGACACCCTGGCCCGCCTGGTGACCTTCCCGAACGTGGTGGTCACCTCCCACCAGGCGTACTACACGACCGACGCGGTCGGCCAGATCATCGACACCACGGTCCAGAACGTCCTCAACTACCTCGCGCGGCGGCGCGACGAGAACGTCCTGGTACCGAGGGTCTGACAGCCGTCAGACCAGCACGCCCGCCAACAGCGAGGCGGTCACCGCGGCCCCGTCCATCGTCAGCACCGACTCCGGGTGGAACTGCACGCCCGCGAAACCGGGGCCGCGCAGCGCGTGCACCTCGTCCGTCGCCGCGTCCCGGCTCACCTCGATCCGGTGCAGCGCCAGCTCCGTCGCCGTCCGCTCGTCGCACCGCGCCGTGAAGCTGTTGTAGAAGCCGACCGTCTGCTCCTGCCCGAACAGGTCGATCCGCACCTGCGCGCCCTGGAACGGCGTCCGCTTCCGCACGATCTCCAGACCCAGCTCCGCCGCGATCAGCTCGTGGCCCAGGCACACCCCGAGCAGACCGTGCCGGTGGCCGCGCAACAGCTCCGCCGTCAGCCCGCGCAGGAAGCGCATCTTCGGGTCGGCCGCGTCCTGCGGGTCGCCCGGGCCGGGGCCCAGGACCACCGGACCGTCATGGGCGAGCGCCAGCTCGCGCAGGCCCGGCTCGTCATAGCGGAGCACGGACACCTCCAGGCC
Source organism: Streptomyces sp. NPDC004327 (assembly GCF_042873935.1). Lineage (NCBI taxonomy): Bacteria > Bacillati > Actinomycetota > Actinomycetes > Kitasatosporales > Streptomycetaceae > Streptomyces > Streptomyces sp. NPDC004327. The sequence continues at coordinate 948,819 of NZ_JBIAME010000002.1, forward strand.
CGACGAGCGCAGCAGATGCGCCAGCATCGCCGTGAAGGTGTCCTCGGCGTCGATCACCAGCGCGTGCCCGGTCAGCTCCGCCGACCTGACCTGCATCTTCAGCCAGAACGGCGCCAAATCCGCGCGCCGCGCGTCGAGCGCCGCCCGCACCCGCGGGTCGTCGGCGAGCCGTGCCGGCGCCGCGCCCTCCTCGCGCGGCCGCCCCTCCCGTACCCCGAGCGCCGCCAGCACGCCCGCCGCCTTCGCGTGCGTCTCCGCGACCTCGCCCGCCGGGTCCGAGTGCCGGACGAGCGTCGCGCCGACCGGGACCCGCAGCGTGCCTCCGGCGTCGATGTCGGCGGTACGGATGAGGATGGGGGAGTCCAGCGTCTGCGCGCCGTTCTCGTCGGTGCCGAGCAGCGCCAGCGCGCCCGCGTAGTAACCGCGGCCGCCGACCTCGTGCCGCTCGATGACCCGGCACGCGTTCTGCAGCGGCGAGCCGGTGACCGTCGCCGCGAACATCGTCTCGCGCAGCACCTCGCGCACGTCGAGCGAGGAGCGGCCGCGCAGCTCGTACTCCGTGTGGGCGAGATGGGCCATCTCCTTCAGCCGGGGTCCGATCACCACCCCGCCCATGTCGCCGACCGTGCACATCATCTTCAGCTCCTCGTCGACGACCATCGACAGCTCCTCGGTCTCCTTGCGGTCGGCCAGGAACGCGAGCAGGTCCTCGGGCGTCGGCGCGGCGCCCGCCGGGTAGCGGTAGGTGCCGCTGATCGGGTTCATCACGACCGTCCCGCCCGCGCGTCTCCCACCACCGCCCTCAACCGAGGGCGCTTCGCGCCGGCCTCCTTCTCCTGTCATCCGGACGTGCACCTCCGGGCTGGCCCCGACGAGGGTCCGCTCGCCGGTGTGGACGACGAAGGTCCAGTACGCGCCGCGCTCGCCCGCGAGCAGCCGCCGGAAGAGCGCGAGCGCGTCGGCCCGCCCGAAGCCCGGGATCGCGCCGGTGAAGGTGCGCCGGATGACGAAGTTCGCGCCCTCGCCGCCCCCGATCTCCTCGTCGATCACCCGCCGCACGATCCGCCCGTACTCCTCGTCGGACACGTCGAACCCGCCGCCCTCGACCCGCACCTCCCGGTCCGGGAGCTGTGCGAGGGCGTCGGCGAGCGGCAGCTCGTACGCCTCCTCGGCGGCCAGGACGGCGAGCGGCGTGCCGTCGTCGCGGACCTCGAACCCGCGCTCGCGGATCTGCCGGAAGGGCACCAGGGCCAGCGTCGGCAGCTCGCGCACGGGCAGTTCGGCGAGTGTCCCGGCCTCGTGCACCGGGCCGATCAGCAGCTCGACGGTGTCGTGGTCACGGCCGGGCGTGCGGCGGCGCAGCAGCGCGAACGGCGGGCAGGAGTCGTCGAGGAGACGGGAGAGGTCGGGACGGGAGAGGTCGGGACGGGCGAGGTCCATGGGTGTTCCTTCCTTCGGGGGACTGAGGAGAGGAACGGCCTCGCGGGTACGAGAAAGGCCGCCCCTCGGGCGGCCTTCGCGTGGTTTCGGTGTACGCGCAGTCAGTGGGCCGCCGGATGAGCGGTCCACCACCAGTTCTGGGTCGTCTGCGTGAACATGGCGCCGATCGTAGCCCACCCGCAGGTGTCGGGTCCGTCTGATTCGTCGCTTCCGCTGTTTTCGTCTCATCAGGCGGTCACTGGCGTGGACGCGGGCCTCGGACCCGTACTGTGGGGGCGTGACCGTGAACGCTGATACCCACGCCGTCGCCAAGGCGACCTGGCGAGACCTGCCCGCGGCGCAGCAGCCTGAGTACCCCGATGCCGAGGCTCTGCGCGACGTCGTCGCGGAGCTCGAGTCCTATCCTCCGCTCGTCTTCGCCGGCGAGTGCGACCAACTGCGCGCCCGGATGGGAGCCGTCGCCCGTGGCGAGGCGTTCCTCCTCCAGGGCGGCGACTGCGCCGAGGCCTTCGACGCGGTGTCCGCCGACCACATCCGCGCCAAGCTGAAGACGCTGCTCCAGATGAGCGCCGTCCTCACCTACGCGGCGTCCGTGCCGGTGGTGAAGGTCGGCCGTATCGCCGGCCAGTACTCCAAGCCGCGCTCCAAGGGCACGGAGACGCGGGACGGGGTGACGCTGCCGACGTACCGGGGTGACTCGGTCAACGGTTTCGAGTTCACCGAGGCCGCGCGGATCCCGGATCCGGAGCGGCTGAAGCGGATGTACCACGCGTCGTCGTCGACGCTGAACCTGGTGCGTGCGTT